>JBEHYX010000101.1:0-14307 GCA_048497945.1 Verrucomicrobiota bacterium
ACCTGCCCTGCTTTGCCGACCAATTGCGCTCCGGCCACAACTCCCTGCTGGTGCCCCCTGCCAACGTTGCCGCTCTCGCCGGTGCGCTGGAACAGCTGGTGCGCGACGCCGCGGGGCGCGTCGCGCTCGCCGCCCGCGGCCGCGAGGCCATCTGGGCGCTGGACGACGCCGCCATCGCCACGCAACATCTCGCCGACTTCGAAGCGCTGCTCCATGCCTCCCGAACCTGAAGTTCCGCCCTACATGGGCCAGAATTGCGGCACGCCCACCCCGCGCGGCGAGATCCTGCGCCGGTGGCTCTGGCTGGTCGTGCAATCCACCGTCTTTCGCTGGAGCCCGCGTCCGCTGCACGGTTTTCGCGCGGCGCTGCTGCGCCTGTTCGGCGCCGACATCACCGGCCCCGTCGTGATCTTCCCCACCGCGCGCATCATCTATCCGTGGAAACTCTCGCTCGCGCCGCGCAGCATGGTCGGGCCGCACGTGCACCTCTATAATCTCGCGCCCATCCGCCTCGAGTACGGCGCCAACGTCAGCCAGTATTCCCATCTCTGCGCCGGCAGCCACGACTTCAACCGCTGGTCCATGCCGCTGGTGGCCGCCCCCATTGTGATCGGCGCCAATGCCTGGCTCGGCGCCGATGTCTTCGTGGGCCCGGGCGTGACCGTCGGCGAACTGTGCGTGGTCGGCGCGCGGTCCGTCGTGGTGAAGGACCTGCCGCCGCGCACCGTCTGCGCCGGCTCGCCCTGCCGGTCCATTCGCGAACGCTCCTCGCCGGCCTGACAACCCTGCCCATGCGCGCCTGCCACATCGTGCCCAGCTTGGAAGCGCGGCACGGCGGTCCGTCCAAATCCGTCCGCGCGCTCGCCAATCATCTGGCTTTGGGTGGCGACCAGGTGGACCTGCTGGCCACGGCGGAGCCGGGCGACACCGCCGCCGCGACCGCATCCGACCGCGCCGGGGTCCGGATCTTTCCCCGCCTCGCGCCCGAGTGGATCGTCCGCTCGCCGGCCTTGCAGGACGCCCTGGCGACCATCCCGTTCGACGTCGTCCATCACCACTCGCTCTGGCTGCGCACGCTGCATTATGCGGCGACGGCCGCCCGGCGCGCCGGGCGGCCGCTGGTCATTTCCCCCCGCGGCATGATGAGCGACTGGGCTTGGCGGCACCGTCGCTGGCGGAAAATCCTCGCCGGGCTCTTCATCCATCCCGGCGCCTTTTCGCGCGCCGCGGGCTGGCATGCGACGAGCCGGGAGGAGGCGGACGACATCCGTGCCCTCGGTTTCCGCCAGCCCGTCTGTGTGTCGCCGAACGGCGTGCCGATCCCGGGCGGCGCCGAACTCGCGGCGGCGCGCTTCGCATGGCTCGAAGCCTGTCCCGCCACGCGTTCCCGGCCGGTGGCCGTTTTCTATTCCCGCTTCCACCGCAAGAAGCGCGTGCGCGAGCTGATCGACCTGTGGCGCTCGGCCCCGCGCGGCGACTGGCTGCTGCTGGTCGTCGGCACCGCGGAGGATTATTCCGTGCCGGAACTCGCCGCCGGCGCGCCGGGCAATGTCGCCGTCTTCGACGGCGCCGGGCGGCCGCCGCCCTACGCCGTGGCCTCGCTGTTCGTGCTGCCTTCGCACTCGGAAAATTTCGGCCTGGTGATTGCCGAGGCCCTTGCCGCCGGCGTGCCGGCGCTGGTGACCGACGCCACGCCCTGGACCGGGCTCGCGACACAGCCCGCCGGCTGGTGCGTGCCGTGGGAAAAATACGCCGGCACCCTCGACGCCGCCCTCGCCCTCGCCCCCGCGGAACTCCAGGCCATGGGCCGGAAGGGACGCGACTGGATGGAACGGGATTTTTCCTGGGCGCGAGCCGCCGGCCTGCTGCACCAGTTCTACGAACAGCTCCGCCATGCCCGAAGCTAACGCCAAGCCCGGCTCCCGGTCGCCCTCCGGCAGCTCGTTCGTGCCGCCCAAGCTCGTGCTGGCGCATTTCGCCCTGTTCGCGATCTTCATCACCTGGGCCTTCGGCGGACAGTCCCCCTGGGCGCGCCAGATCATCGCCTGGTGGGGCGGAGTGGGCATCCTGCTGTTTGTCACGATCGTCCTGGGGCGGTATCGCGCGGGCGCCCGCGGGCACCCGGAGCTGAAGCTGCTCTGGCCGCTGTGGCTCTACGACGCGCTCGTGATCGCCAGTTGTTTCAACCCCGGCTTCCGCGAGGCCAAAATTGCCGGGGAATTGTCGCTGGTGATGGGCGATCCGATCGCGTGGCTGCCGTCGGCGGCCGTGCCCCGCCTCGCCGCCCACGAACTCTGGCAGTTCAACGCGCTGGTGCTCTCGAACTTCAACCTGTACCTCGTGCTGCAGCGGCGCTCCGACATCCGCAAGGTTCTTTTCCTGCTCGCGGGCAACGCCGTCGCCCTGGCCATCTTCGGCACCTTCCAGAAACTCGTGGGCTCGCAGGGCCTGTGGTTCGGCCTGGTGCCGTCGCCCAACCTGCGCTTCTTCTCCACGTTTATCTACCACAACCACTGGGGTGCGTTCTGCATCCTGGCCATCGGCACCTGCCTGGGATTGCTTTTCCACTTCCAGCGTCACGGCGGCCACCGCGACGTCTGGCACTCGCCGGTGATGCTCGGTGCCGTGCTCACCCTCCTGCTCGCCACCTCGATTCCCCTCAGTTCCTCGCGGTCGTGCACGCTGCTGGCGGGCCTGCTGCTGGGCGGCGCGCTGGTTCACCTGCTGCTCCGGGTGATCCGGCACCGGCGGGCGCAACGGGTCTCCGTGACCGGACCCGTCACCGCTATCATCCTGGCGGCGCTCGTCGCCATCGCGGGCATCGGCTACCTGGGCCGCAGCGCCATCGCCGAACGCTCCCAGCAGACGGAAGCGCAGCTGGCCCACGCCCGCGAGGAGAACCCGCTGGCCTCGCGCCTCATCGTCTACCGCGACACCTGGCGCATGGCCGCGGCCAAGCCCTGGTTCGGCTGGGGGCTCGAAAGCTACGCGCGCGTTTTCCGCATTTTCAATACACATCGCGCCAATGAGATCTGGGCCTGGGCGTCTTTTTATGCCGAGGCGCACAACGACTGGCTGCAATCGCTCGCCGAGACCGGTTTCGTCGGCACCGCCTGCCTCGTCCTGCTCGGGATCCTCCCGTGCGCGGGCGTGAAATGGCAGCGCGTCAATTCCGTCATTCCCCGCTATCTGCTCGCCGCCTGCGGGCTGATCCTGCTCTACGCCTGGCTCGAGTTTCCCTTCGCCAACCCCGCCGTCGTCTTCACCTTTTGCACCGTCTTCTACGGCGCGATTCGCTACGCCGAATGCGACGCCGGGGTCACCCGCGATCCCCATGCCTGACCACCTGCCCTTCTCCGTGGTGATCCTCACGCTGAACGAGGAGGCCCGCCTGCCCGCCTGCCTCGCGTCCGTCGCCGGCTGCGATGATGTCGTCGTGCTCGACTCCGGCTCCAGTGACCGCACGCAGGAAGTCGCCCGCGCGCATGGCGCCCGCGTGCTGGTGAATCCTTTCGTCAATTTCGGCGACCAGCGCAACTTCGCCGACACGCACGGCCGGTTCCGGCACGACTGGGTCTTCCATCTCGACGCCGACGAGAAGATGACCCCCGAATTGCTGGCCGAGTGCGCCCGTGTCGTGGCGGAAAACCCGCCGCTCGAGGGCTTCTATGCCGCGCCACGCATGATGTTTCACGGCCACTGGATGCGCCGCTGCACCGACTGGCCGGCGTGGCAGGCGCGCTTCGTCCGTCACGCCAGCTTCCGCTTCGTGCAGAGCGGACACGGCCAGCGCGAGGCGCCCGGCATGCGCCTGGGCCGCCTGCAGGCGGGCTACACCCACGACATTTCCGTCCCGGACATGGCGGAATGGGAGGCGAAGCACCGGCGCTATGCCCGGCAGGAGGCGGAGAAGATCATGCAGGAGACCGCGACCACCGGCACGCTGCTGCGCCGGGTGGCGACGGGCCCGGCGCTGGAGCGGCGGCGCGCGCTCAAGCACCTGAGCTACCTTTTCCCCGCGCGCCCGCTGTTGCGCTTCATCTACCAGTATTTCCTGCGCGGCGGCTTCCTCGATGGCCGAGAGGCGTTTCGCTACTGCCGCCTGCTCGCCCGCTACGAGGGCTACGCCACCGCCGAGTTGAAACGCCGCCGCGCCGCGAGCGGGGCATAAGTCAGTTGCCTCCGCCGTCCGCCTGCCGGTAATTATTCCTGATGACCCAAGGAAGATCCATGACCTTGCTCCTTGCGGCGCTCGACGCGCTGAGCGTGTTCGTGGTCTTCAATTTCGTGGCATGGACGCGCGGCGTCTCCCACCTGGAACACCCGCTCTTCACGGCCTTGCTTCTGCCGGCGTTGATGCACGTGCTCGCGGTCTACCTGATCGACGGGTACAACTCGCGCACCGACATGATGTCGGTCACCTACACCAGCCTGCACACCATCGGGCTGCTCACCGTCGCGCTGCTCACACTGCTCCTCACATTCGTTTTCATCCCTGCCGGCTTCACCCTGCAAAGTAGCCGCATCGTGCTCGTCGCGTCGTGCGTCCTGCTGATCCCGGTCACCCTGGTCTACCGGCGCGTGCTCTACCAGCGCCAGCTGGCCCACAAGCAGCAGCGTTACTTCATGTTCCTGGGCAGCCCGGAAAGCTGCGTTTCCTTCAAGGAGGAATGCCGGCGCAATAACATGACCCAGGCGGTCCTCTACGCCACGCACAGCACGTTCACCGGCCACCGGACCGCGAGCACCATGTCGACGCCGCCGATGGGCGACGTCGCCCACTACCTCGAGGAATACGAAGGCCAGCTCGATGCCATCATCCTGCGCGAGTCCAGCCACGAGCTCCCTCCGGCCGTGGCCCAGCGCCTGATGACGCTGCACTTTTCCGGCGTCCCCACCTACACGCTCGAGCTCTTCCACGAGGTGTACTGGCGCAAAATTCCGCTCTACCGGCTCAACCAGACGTGGCTGTTCCAGGAAGGCTTCCAGATCGCGCGCGAGCCGGTGTTCGAGCGCCTCAAGCGGTTGAGCGATATCGTGCTGGCCTCCCTCGGCCTGCTGCTGGCGCTGCCCTTCCTGCCGCTGGTGGCGGTCGCCATCTGGATCGGCGACCGCGGGCCGGTGTTCTTCCGCCAGCCCCGCGTGGGCAAGAACCGCGTGGTGTTCGACATTGTCAAGCTTCGCACCATGCGGGTGAAACACGACGGCGCCGTCTACACTAGCACCGCGGACAACCGCATCACCCCAATCGGGCGCTTCCTGCGCACCACCCGGCTCGACGAGGTGCCGCAGATCTGGAACGTGCTGGTCGGCGACATGAGCCTGATCGGCCCGCGCGCCGAGTGGGTGAAGCTGGTCGATGAATATGAAAAGCAGATTCCCTGCTATCACTTCCGCCACCTGGTAAAGCCGGGCATCACCGGCTGGGCACAGGTCAACTACCCGTACGGCGCGAACCTCGATGACACGCTGCACAAGCTGGAGTATGACCTGTACTACATCCGCTATTTCTCGTTCGTGCTCGATGCGTCCATCGTCCTGAAGACGGTTCACATCATGCTCTTTGGCAAGGGACGCTGAATTCCACCGCGCCGGCCCGCGGTCACGGCGCGAACCGATAATAGGACACGAGGCTCGCGAGTCCCGCCAGCATGCCGAGCACCGCACGCCCGCAGCCCCATCGTCCCGTGTCGAGGTGCGGGGCGAGCCACAACAGCAGCAGCGGCAACCCCGTGGCGATGTAACGACTGGAAAACTGGTGGGGCACGCCGGCGCAAGCCGCGGCGATGAGCAGAAGGCCCAGGGTGTAAGCGAGAGTCGGGCGGTCGCGACGGAGCCAGGCCTCCCGGGCAGCCACGACCACGAAACTGCCGCCGGCCATGACCGCCGCGATGGTGGCGGCCCGGTCGATCCACCGGCCATCCACGCCCGCCGGCAGGAAGCGCTGCGCGGAACTCAAGGTCGTCATCTCCACCCACCCGCCGATCGCATTGGCCACCGCCGCCACGCCGGCACCGGCGGCCGTCCAGCGCCAATGCCTGAGCCACAGCGCCGGCGCCAGCCACAGCGCGACGGCTCCCGTGTAGCAAATGCCGTACACGCCGTGCACGAATTTGAAGCCGGTGGCGTACTCGCCGGCCGGGCCGCGCAAGCCGTGCCAGGTGATGAATAACAGGATCGCGGGCAGCAACCCGGCTCCGACGGCCACGAGGGAACGCGCCGGGTGCTTCTCTCCTTCGAGGCCCAGCCAGACCACCAGCGGCACCATCAGCAGGTAAGTCTGTCGCCCGCACAATGCGATGGCCAGACCGAGCCCGAGCAGGAAATGCCACCCCAGCCGGCTGGCCGGCCCGCCCCCGCCTTCCCGCAGGCGCAAGGCCAGCGCCAGCGCCAGCACGAGGCCGGTCATCGCTGGGATCTCCGTGAGCGCCAAGCCGCTGATGACCCAAGTCATCGGCACGGTCAATGCCGCGGTGAACACGGCCAGGTTGCCGCCGCGCGGCCAAGCCAGCCGGCCGAGCCACCAAGCCAGCACGGTGAAGCAAATCAGGTTCGGCAATCGCAACCACGGCGCCGGCCAACCGGGCCCACCCGAAAGGAGAAAGTGCAACACCGGGTGCAGCGGCCCCGCCGGCCAAATGTAGTCGTGCACAAGCCAATGATGCAAGGAGGGCGTCGTTTTCAGCCGGGCAGCCAGGTCGAGGTACGGAACTTCGTCGAAAAACGCCGGCCGGGTGCGCGAGAGGACAAAGATCCAAAGGACGGCGAGGGCGATTCCTCCCAGGATTTGGTAGGCGCGTCCGGGCGTTGAAGCGTTATCTGGCAACCGGGACAGGCTGCGTTCACGCCACCGGGTGTCAAACCCGATACCCTTCGGCGCGAGAGAAATGGACAGCGACCGGGTTTCGCATATCGGTATTCCCGTGCCCGACCTGAAAACCTACGACTTCATCTGCATCGGCGGCGGCAGCGCGGGCTTCAACGCCGCGCGGGTGGCCGCCGGACTCGGACAAAGGGTCGCCGTTGTCGACGGCGCGCGCCAGCTCGGCGGCCTATGCATCCTGCGAGGCTGCATGCCCTCCAAGACGCTGCTCTACGCCGCCGAGGTGCTGCACCATGCGCAGCATGCCGCGCGGTTCGGCCTGAAGGTCACCAATGCCCGCGCTGACATGAAGGCCGTGCACGCGCGCAAGAAGCGCATCATCGCGGACTTTGCCGACTATCGCGTGAAGGCGCTCATCGGCGGGAAATTCGACCTCTACCGCGCCAAGGCCTCCTTTCTCGACCCGCACACGCTGCAACTCTCCGACGGCCGCAAGCTCCGCGGCCGCCACTTCCTGATTGGCACCGGCTCCAAGGTGAGCGTCCCGCCCGTGCCCGGCCTCGCCGCCGCGAAGTGCTGGACGAGCGACGAGGTGCTCGACCTGGATTTTGTGCCCAGGAGCGTGATTGTGCTCGGCGGCGGCATCGTGGCGTGCGAACTGACCCAGTTCCTCGTGCGCATCGGTGCCAAGGTCACGCTCGTCCAGCGCAGCCCCCACATCCTCCGCGACCATTCCGCGGAGGCCTCGACCGTGGTGCAGCAGGCGCTGGTCGACGACGGCGTCGAGCTCTTCGCCGGCACCGAGCTCAAGGAGGTCCGCCAGAATCGCGCGGGCTTCACGGTCCGTTTCGTGCACGACGGCCGCACGATCACCCGCCGGGCCGCGCACGGCTTCAACGCGCTGGGCCGCGAGCCGGCCACCGCGACCCTTGACCTCGCGCTCGCCGGCGTGAAGACGCGGCCCAACGGCCAGATCATCACCAACCGCTGGCAGCAGACGAGCGCCCCGCACATCTACGCCGGCGGTGATTGTTCGGGCCCGCACGAGATCGTCCACGTCGCCATCGCCCAGGGTGAACTCGCCGCGCGCCACGCTGCCGGGGTGAAGAAACTGAAGCCCGTCGACTATTCGCTGCTCCTGAACGTCGTCTTCACCGACCCGCAGCTCGCCACCATCGGCCTGCTCGAGCGCGATCTCGAGGAGCGCGGCGTGAAATACCTCAGCGCCAGCTACCCGTTCAACGACCACGGCAAGTCGATCCTCATGGAAGCCAACTATGGCTACGTGAAGGTGCTGGCCGAACCACAGCGCGGCCGGATCCTCGGCGCCGAGATCGTCGGCAAGGATGCCGGCGAACTCATCCACTGTTTTTCCACGCCGCTCGCCATGCGCGCCACCGTGCGCGACATGCTGCGCGCGCCGTGGTATCACCCGACCCTCGCGGAGATCATCACGTATCCCCTCGAGGAAATCGCGGAACGACTGGCGGCCAAGCGCTAAGCCTGGTGCCGGCAATCCAGGACGCGGCGGGGCGAAGCCCGCGCCTTCACATCCCCTTCGGCGGCTGCCAGAGCTCGATGCGGTTGCCCTCGCCGTCCTTGATCCAGGCGAAAGCGCCGTACTCGGACTTTTCGATGCCCTTCGGGTCGATCCACACGCCCTCTTTTTTCAGGGCCGCGATGACCTTGGCGAGGTTGGCGACGCGGTAGTTGACCATGTGGCCCTGCCTGCCAGGGCCGAAATACTTCGTGTCGCCAGGGAACGGACTCCAGACGGTCGAGCCTTTCTGCTTTGGGCGCTTCGCGTCGCGCCAGGCAAAGCTGCAGCCGCCCCAGTTGGGATCCACCGGCAGGCCGAGGTGCTGCCTGTACCATGCGCCGAGCTTGACCGGATTCTTCGCCTTGAAAAAGACACCGCCGAGGCCCGTCACGCGCTGCTTGGTTTTCATGAGCCGTTTTTAACCGCGGCTTGCCCGGATATCACGGATAAAAACCTGTCAGCCGATCCGGGGCATCGGTGTGATCCGTGATGCAAGAATTCAGGGACGGACTTTTTGATACGCGAACTCGATCCGTTTCGTCGTGCCGTCCGCCGCCAGACCCTCGCTAAACGCCAGCAGCGAGCCGTCGCCCTGCAGGAGATAGCCGATGGTCTGGGGAAAATCGTGCTCCTTGTTCTCGAAGACAATGGCGTTGTCGGCCTGCGAGCGCACCTGGAATGCCGCCTCCTTCTGGCCGGAAGGCTGCGCGATGAAAAACAGCACGCCGCCCGGGCCCTCGCGGATCTGCATGAACTCATGTTCGAGGGTCCTGCCCTTGGCGACGGTCCGGCCCATCCCCAACATGATGCCGCCCGCCGGCGCCATCCACTGCTCCTCGACGACGCGGCCGGACTTCTCGAGCCGCCAGCTGCCGGCCAGCCACGCGACCTTCTCCACCGCCGGCGGCGGCGCGGGCTTCGCCGGTTTCTTCGGGTCAGCCGCCCACAGGCCGGTCGCCGCCAGCAGCACCAAAACCGCGCAACGCAGGAAACCGCGCATGGCTCAGGCCGCGGGCGGCGGCGTGTCCGACTCGAACTCCACGGCAAAACCGCCGAGCGGCTTGGCCAGCAGGTTGTAGATCAGGGCGCCGATGCAGCCGAAAATGAATCCGAGGATCCCGTAGATGACCGGGACAAAAACGACGAATCCCATTCCCATGCCGAACAGGATCGGCAGCGCGGCCATGTTTCCGCCCTGGCTGCGGGCGGCCATCGTGCCAACGGTCATGAAGAGCAGCACGAACGGAATGACGAGCAACGAACCAAGCGCATAAAGCGCGCCGATCATCTTGCCGGCCTGAAGCGGGGCAATCCGCCTGAGTCTCAGATTCATGGCCCGAGCCTGACCGATCGGCCGGCCGGGGCGAGCCGGATCTGCCGGCGGTCAGATGAAGTGGAAGCAGAGCGCCGCGAACACCAGGCCGATCAGGCCGACAATCGTCTCGCAGACCGTCCACGTCTTGAACGTCTGCGCCACGGTGAGCCCGAGGCAGTCCTTCACGATCCAGAAACCCGCGTCGTTGAGATGCGACAGGAAGAGCGAGCCACAGCCGATCGCGACGATGATCAGCGCCACGTGCGACGGCGTGAACTCCGGGTGCAGCGCCATCACCGGCACGAGCAGCGCCGAGGCCGTGGTGATCGCCACCGTGGCCGAGCCCGTGGCCACGCGGATGAAAGCCGAGATCAGCCAGCCGTAGAAGAGCGGCGACAGGTGCAGCTGCTCGCCAAAACGGCCGATCGCGTCGGCCACGCCGCTGTCGCGCAGCACCCGGGCGAAGCCGCCACCGCCGCCGACCACGAGGAGCGTCATGCCGATGGCGGCCACGCTCGTCTCGCTGAACTTCAGCAGCCGCGCCTTGTTGTAGCCGCAGCTGGAGCCGAGCGACCAGAGCGCGAAGATCACCGACACCATCAGCGCGATCATCGGGTCGCCGATGAACGTGGCGGCATCGCGCACGGGATGGCCCTTCGGCAGGAGCAGTTCGGCCAGCGTCGAGAGCAGCATCAGCGCCACCGGCAGCAGGATCGAAAGCAGGGTGAGTCCGAAACCCGGGCGGCGCAGCCCCGAGTCGGCCTTGTCCGGCAGGGCGGCCTCGGGCGGATGCGCCTCGACGTTCTTCACCGCCCATTTCGCGTACAGCGGTCCCGCCACGATCGCGGTCGGGATGCCGACCATGAAACCCCAGAACAGCACCAGGCCCATGTTGGCCTTGAGCATTTCCACCGCCACCACCGGGCCCGGATGCGGCGGCATCAGGCCGTGCATGACGGAAAGGCACGAAAGCAGCGGCAGCACCAGCAGCAGGAACGGCTGCTTCGTCTCGCGCGTCAGCGTGAGCAGGATCGGCAGCAACAGGATCAGGCCGACCGCGAACCAGGTCGTCAGGCCCACGGCCAGTGCCAGGGCGATCATGCACCATTGGATGTGCTTCGGCCCGAAAAATGCGGCGAAGCGCTTCGCCAGCACCTCCGCCCCGCCCGACTCGGCCAGCAGCTTGCCCAGCATCGCGCCCAGCCCGAGCACCGCGGCGATGCCGCCGAGCGTCGCGCCGAGGCCGTCACGGATGGATCTTGCGACCGCCAGCATCGTGTAGGGCGAGCCGCCGGAGGTGCGGCCCATCAGCACGGCGCCGGTGCCGACAATGAGCGAGGCGATCACCAGCGCGATGAAGGCGTTGAGCTTGGCCCAGGTGACGAGGAGCACGAGCGCCCCGATCGAGGCCAGCGCCAGCAGGATGAGTTTCAGGTCGTCGGGGTTCATGCGCGAGCCATGCCTCCCGTTGAATTTTCCTGCGTCAGTACAATGCTCGGGGCGGAGCCGGTCGGGGTAGACATCGGCTTCACGGTGCGAAACCGCACCGAACTTTCAACGTTCAACATTCAACACTGAACGTCCAACGTAAGACCGGTTTCGGGTACGCGCGCAGATCTGAGCGTTGAACGTTCGATGTTGGACGTTGGACGTTCTTTTGAGCCGTCCTGCGGTTCAAAAGAAGCACGCTTCCGCCAGCGCCATCTCGGGCGCGAGCAGCGACGCGCCGACCGTCTGCACGGTGCGGCCGGAGCCGAGGTCGCCGGTGAACTGCGCCTGCTTCTGCTCGAGGTCGGCCTGCCACTGGAAGGTCTTCTTCGCATCGGCATAGCCGAAGCTCAGCTCGAAGCAGCCCTGGCATTGCTCGGGCTTCACCTTGAAATCGATCGTGCCCAGGTCGGCGCCGGCGCGCGCGAGGCCCTTCTTGACCCAGCCGAGCAGGCACGCGGCCTCGGCGCCGAACTTCGCCTGGTGGCGGATCAGCACGGTTTTCAGCCCGCCGGTGATCTGCGCCGGCGTGTAGCGGCTGAGAAACTGGCCGAGGTTCTGGCGCAGCGGCAGCGTGCGCGTGTACGCGAGGTCGCGGACCGCGGACAGGTTCGGCCACGGGTACGTGAAGGTGTCCGGCGGCGCGATCGCGCTGTCGAAGAGCACGCGCTTCGAGCGGGTCAGCAGGTACTCGTAGTCGGCGATGCGCGCCGTGTTGGCGAAGGCATGCGCCCAGTAGTACAGCGGAAGGTCGGTCGAGAGGCACACGGACACCTGCGACTCGAGGTACTGGCGCACGGCCATCGTGTAGTGCAGGATGACGAACTCGACGCAGCGCGTGTCGTTCTTGGATTTGCCGAAGAAGCACTCGCCGTAGATCTTCGCCCGGATCTGCGCCGGCGCGTTCTCGTCGTAATCCGGGCAGAGCACCACGACCCGGCACGGGTAGCGGTGCGCGAAGGCCAGCGTGTATTGGAACTGTCTGACCGCGTCCGCCGCGGAGGAATTGCGGCCAAGGTGCAGCACGAGGTTGAGCTGCACGGCGCGGCTTTCCTGGGCCGGCGTGTCGGCCCAGAGCTTCTTGAAGCCGGCGGCAATGCCGCCGACCGGCACCTCCTGCCCGGGCAAAGCGTCGAAGAATTCAGGCACGGCTGGAAGAAGTATCAAGTAACAGGTAACAAGTACCAGGACCTGACACAAAAAGGAGGTTTAGAGGATTCCGCATCTTGCTACTTGGAACTTGTTACTTGCGACTTGCCGCGCGCAGCGCGGCTTACGGTTCGCGCCAGCTGTGCCCGTTGGCGGCGAGCAGGTCGTCGGCGGACTTCGGGCCCCACGAGCCGGACACGTAGCCGTCGAGGCCGTTGCGACCCTGCTTGGCCCAGTATTCGTGGATCGGCGTGATCAGCTGCCACGAGCGCTCGGTCTCGTCGCCGCGGATGAAGAGCGTGCCGTCGCCGATCATGGCGTCGAGCACGAGGCGCTCGTAGGCCTCGGGCGTGTTCGAGCCGAAGGTCGTGGCGTACTTGAAGTTCATCTTCACCGGCTGCGTGCGCGTCTCCAGGCCGGGGATCTTGGCGTTGAGGATCAGGCTCAGGCCCTCGTCAGGCTGGATCTGGAACGCCAGCGTGTTGGCCGCGAGCTGGAAGCGCTCGGACTCGGCGAACAGGCTGCCGGGCGGGCGCTTGAAGCGGATGGCGATCTCGCTCACGCGGCGCGCGAGGTGCTTGCCGGAGCGGAGGTAGAACGGCACGCCCTGCCAGCGCCAGTTGTTGATGCTGAAGCGCAGCGCCGCGTAGGTCTCGGTGGTCGACTGCGGTGAGACGTCCTTCTCCTGCAGGTACCCCTTCACCGGCTTGCCGCTGATGAGGCCGTCGAGGTACTGCGCGCGGGCGACGTCGGGATCGGGCCCGTCGAGGCGGAACGGCTGGATCGCCTTGAGGACCTTGACCTTCTCGTCGCGCACGGATTCGGCGTCCATCGACACCGGCGCCTCCATGGCGGTGAGCGCGAGCAGCTGCATCGCGTGGTTCTGGATCATGTCGCGCAGGCAGCCGCTCTGCTCGTAGTAGCCGGCGCGGGACTCGACGCCGACCTGCTCGGCGACGGTGATCTGCACGTGGTCGATGAAATTCCGGTTCCAGATCGGCTCGAAGATCGAGTTGGCGAAGCGCTGGACGAGCAGGTCCTGCACCGTTTCCTTGCCGAGGTAGTGGTCGATGCGGAAGACCTGCGACTCGTCGAAGACGCTCGTCAGCTCCTGGTTCAGCGCCTGGGCGCTGGCGAGGTCGCGGCCGAACGGTTTTTCGATGATGCACTTCGACTGGTGGCGCTGGCCGAGGTACTTCGCGGCGAGGCCGCTGGCGCCGAGGTTCTGGATGATCGGCGCGAAGACCGTCGGCGGCGTGGAAATGTAGAACAAGCTCTGCAGCTGCTGGCCGATTTCCTTCTCGAGGCCGCTGATACGCTGGCTGAGCCGGTCGAACGCCGCCTTCTCGTCATAGCCGCCGCTGACATACAGCGTGCGCGGCGCGAGCCGGCCCCAGACATCGGCGCTGGGTTCGCGGCGGGAGAATTCCTTGATCGCGCCCTCGGCGATCTTCTGGAACTCGGAATCCGGGATCGCCTTGCGGCCGAAACCGATGAGGTAGAAATCCGCCGGCAGGAGGCCGTCGTGCGCGAGGTTGTAGATCGCGGGGATCAGCTTGCGGGCGGTGAGGTCGCCCGACGCGCCGAAGATGACGACGACGGTCGGCGGCGAGCCGCGATGCTTGCTCAGACCATGCAAAAATGGGTGGCTGGTGACTTCTGCCATAGGCGTGCCGGACGTTCCTCCCGGTGTCCCCTCCTCGCAAGAGATTTATTCGGCGCTGCCGCAGAGATGTGACACGGGCGCCGAGCGCCCGGGAAAACCGGAAACTTGGGACCTGAAACCTGAAAATCGATCCGCGCCCGATTTTCCGGTTTCAGGTTTCGGGTTTCTCCGTTGGAAACGGCGCCGTCGTCTGCCGCGCCAGGTGATAGCCCTTGGGAAACAGCGGGGCGTTCTCGTAGTGCATCACCTGCGCCGGCAGGCGCGCGCTGAGCGTCACCTCGACGATGTCGAGGCGGAAGGTTTTCGGCGGCGGCGTGAGCTGCCCG
>JBEHYX010000102.1:0-13891 GCA_048497945.1 Verrucomicrobiota bacterium
GAAGCTCGACGCCGCCACCGCGGCGACCGAGGCCTCGAAGGAGGTCGTGAAGATCTGCACGCAGTACGCGCAGAAGGGCATGATCAACATCTTCATCGTGATCTTCTGCTTCTCGCTCGCGCTGGCGTTCTTCGACCCGTTCTTCTTCATCGGCTACCTCGTCGGCATGGCGTTCTTCGGCCTCTACCAGGCCATCTTCATGGCCAACGCCGGCGGCGCGTGGGACAACGCCAAGAAAATCGTCGAGGTGGAGCTCAAGATGAAGAACACGCCGCTGCATGCCGCGACCGTCGTCGGCGACACCGTCGGCGACCCGTTCAAGGATACCTCCTCCGTCTCGCTCAACCCCGTGATCAAGTTCACCACGCTCTTCGGCCTCCTCGCCGTCGAGATCGCGGTCAAGATGCCCGACGGCCTCAAGCACGCGATCGGCGCCGCCATCTTCGTGGTCGGCCTGGTGTTCGTGTATCGCAGCTTCTACGGCATGCGCATCCCGGTGGACGGCAAAAAGGCCTGACTTTTGGTGTGTGTGGTCGAGGCCGCGGCTCATGGTCGCGGCCTTTTTTTCGCGCGGATCCCGGCCGTTGCAGGCTCGCCCTGCGCCGGACTCTGTGGTTGTCTTCCGCCGTTCCCGCCCGCCCCATGCGCTTCCGGTTCCTCCCGCTTTCGCTGCTCGCCGCCGCCGGCCTCGCACTCGCCGGCTGCAACTACGACTCGCCGCTCACGCCCAAGCCGACCCAGATGGTGAACGAAAAGCTCCTCGGCGACTGGGTGTCGTTCGACAAGGAGGCCGGCAAGGAGGAGCACCTGCGCGTGCTGCGGTTCGACGAGTCGAACTACGTGATCACGATGGACGGCGACGTCTACCGCGCCTTCCATTCCGATTTCGCCGGACTCGCGTTTGTCAGCGTGCAGGATCTCCAGGTCGGCCGCGAGGACCACAAGTACGTCTACTTCACGTGGCAGCTTTCCGCCGACGGCAGCAAGCTCACGCTGCACGGCATCAGCACCAAGGTCGTGCCCGAGGACACCAAGGGCCGCGGCGCGATCCAGAAACTCATCAAGGCGAACCTGAAGAACCCGGCGCTGTTCACCGACGTGCCCGTCTTCTCGCGCCAGGCGGCGCGTTGATCCGCCGCGCGCGACCGCGCCCCGGTTTTACCGCCCATCGGGGATTTCCCGGTGGCAGAAGGCGATTCCGCCCGAGCCGGCACGCACCAGGAGCGGGAACCGATTCCGGAGCCGGGAATACTAATAGGAAATGAGGCCGCGACCATCCCCGGTGACGCGCCTTTTCCCCCACGGCGTCTCGCTACGCCATCCTCCAACCCAACCCATCCCCATGAAATCCAGATATCTCATCGCCCTCCTGCCCGCCCTCGCGCTCGGCCTCGCCGGCACCGTCTCGGCGGACGAAGCCTCTGCCCGCGCGGATTCCAACCTCGCGGAAGTCCGCGGTGACGCCGCCAAGACCGCCCTCCAGTCCCTCGATATCGAGATCGACCGCGTCGACGCCATGATCGACAACGCCCCCACCCAGGCCGACAAGGACGCCGCCAAGGCGCGCATGGACGTCCTGAAGGAACGCCGCAGCGAGCTGCGCAAGACCTACGTCAAGGCGCGCTACGACGAACTCGCGGCGGATGTCCGGGCCGAGGCCAACAAGGTCGGGGCCTGGACCAAGGACAAGTTCACCCGCAGCCCGGGCGAGAAGGCCGCCGACGAGATCGAGGATTCCGCCAAGGACGCCAAGAAGGCGGCGATCAAGGCCGGCGACCGGACGTATGCCGACGTGCAGTCGGCGGGCGCCGCCATGGACCTGGCCGCCTACAAGGCGCGCCCCACGGACACCAACAAGGAAGAGGCCAAGGCCGCGCTCAAGGCGCTCGACCAGAAGATCGACGAGCTCGACGACCGCGCCGACCGCATGCCGCGCGGCGCCGACCGCGACGCCCTCAAGCGCCGCATCAAGGCCCTCGAGGATCGCAAGGACGACCTCAAGCACGAGTTCAACAAGGCGCGCTTCAACGCCCTCGTCGACGACGTGCAGGGCGAGTGGAACCGGAACTGATCCGTTTCCTCCGCAGCCTTCCCCGCGGGAGCCGGTCGAGCCGGCTCCCGTTTTTTTGCACCCCGCAAAAGAATCCGCCGGGACCCGTGACGGGTTCCCGGCGGCAAGGTTCCGGTAATGTTTAACCCCAAACTACCGGATGAACACACAAACAAACCTACTGACGGGGCGGTTATCCGGCGCGCGTCCGCGTGCCGCCACCTTTTTCATCCGGCGCGCAGAATCGTAACATGTCGGGTGAAAAATCCTCGGAAAATCGGTGACAAAAACGTGACGGTTTGAACGGAGGTTTGTTCGGTTGGAGGCGGGACTACCAGTCCCGCGGGAATTTCCGGCGGCGCACGCCCTGCCTCGCGGGACTGCTAGTCCCGCCTCCAAGCACTCACGATCCGGAACGTCGAACGTTCGACGTTGAACGTTCAACGTTCAGTTTGATTACCCGTGCCGCCCCTTGAACGTGAGTTCCGCCACGCCGCTCTTGTCGAGCGCGCCGAGGTTGAGCGCGACCATCCGGTCGAACTGCGTCTTCGTCGCCGCCGCGAGCGGCAGGGTGAGCCCGGCGTCCTTGCCCAGCTGCAGCGCGATGCCGGAGTCCTTGGCGGCGTGCGCCGCGGAGAAGAAGCAGTCGTGCGCGCGGTTCTGCATGTCCTCGCCGTCGGTCTTCAGCACCTGCGAGTTCGCGCCGGTCTGCAGGAACACCTCGCGCAGCATGTCGAGGTCGAGCCCGAGCGCGTGCCCCAGGCCCAGCCCCTCGGCCAACCCGGCGGTGTTGATGTTCATGACCATGTTCACGAGCGCCTTCACCTGCGCGGCCTGCCCGGCCGGCCCGATGTAGCGCAGCGCCGAGCTGAGCTTTTCGAGCAGCGGCTTCACCCGGTCGAACGCCGCGCGGTCGCCGCCGCACATCAGGTAAAGCGTGCCGTTGCGCGCCTGCGGGATCGACGAGGCCATGCAGCCCTCGAGCGAGACGGCACCCGCGGCCTTCGCCCGGCGCTCGACCTCGACGTGCACCGCCGGCGTGATCGTCGCGCAGTTGATGAAGATCTTTCCCGGCGCGCCGCGCAGCAGCGAATCGCCGGCCTCGGCGAAGACCGCCAGCTGGGCCGCGTCGTCGGTCACCACGGTGATGACCACGTCCGCGGCGGCGGTGACCTCGGCCAGCCGCGTCGCGTGGGCCGCGCCGATCTCCTGCGCCAGCGCGGCGGCGGACGGGGCGTGCGCGTCGTACACCGCCGTGACCGCGTAGCCGCAGTCCTTGAGCCGCCGGGCCATGTTGCCGCCCATGCGGCCGACTCCGACAAATCCGATTTTTTCAGGCATGGTGTTCGCGATGGTTAATCATGAATGGACAGGGATTCATGCGAATGAAAATCAATTCTCGTTCCGTCATCCTGAGCGCAGCGAAGGATCCACGGAGTCAACCGGCGCTTCAATCGCCGGAGTAGATCCTTCGCTGCGCTCAGGATGACGGAGCGGTGCCGGAGCCGGCTCAGTTCTTTTTCGGCGCAACCAGGATCGGCTTCAGCTGCGCCGGGGCGGCGTGCTGCATCAGCCAGGCCGCGGCGTAGCGGCGGCCGAGCTCGCGGAACGCCGGCGTGGTGAAGTGCAGGACCTCGGGCTGTTCCGGCCGGCCCGCGAGGCCTTCCGTCGTGACCAGTGCGCAATGCGGCACAAATTCCGGCAGCCGCCGGATCTGCGCGTTGACCGGGCCCTCGTTCGGGCAGAACCGGCCGATCTCGCCGACGATGACCGGCACGTCCTGCACCCCGAGGTCGGCGCGCAGCTGCGCGATCATCTTCGCGAAGCGGACGGGATAGGTCGCAACCTTGTCCGCGGCGCGGTCGGACTCGCCCTGGTGCCAGAGGATGCCCGCCAGCTGGCCGTGCTTGAGCGCCTCCTTCGCGCGGGCCACGGCGTTGGCGTAGTGCGGCTGGCCGGGCGCCCACTCGTCGAGCGCGCTGCCGCCGAACGCCGCGGGCACCAGCCCGATCGTCGCGCCGGGGTCGTTGTCCGCGACCACCGCGCCGAAGGTCTTGCCGAGCCCGACACCGATGCGCTCGGGCTTGTCGAAATGGATCGGGTCCACGGCGGGCACCCAGGCGAGTTCCTTCGTGAGCATGAAGACCCGCGGGTGCGGCGTCTTGTCCTGCGCCTCGACGGGGCCGCGCCCCGCCATGTTCGACTGGCCGATGAGGAGGAAGATTTGCATGTTTTCGGGGGCGGCGGACTGCGCGAAGCAGACAGCCAGCAGGGAAAGATACAGGCACACCACGATGGCGCGCAGGGGGGCGGGGGTCATGGTTTCACTGTGCAACGGTCGCGGGGCGGCGCAAGCCGGGCAATTGCTCTCACATTGCGCGTCTGGACTTCGCGCCCCCGGCTCCGCTAGCGTCGGGCCATGAAAATCACCCGTCTGCTCGCCGCCGCCGGCCTTGTGCTGGGCGCCTCCCTGTCCGCCGCCCCCAACCCCGCCTTCGACCAGTGGGCCGACACTTTCGCGGCCGAGTGGGTGCGCGCCGACCCGGCGGCGGCCACCGCGACGCAGTATTTCAGCGGCGCCGAGCAGGACGCCCTCGACCGCCAGCTGACGCCCATCACCAGGGAATACCGCGCCAGCCGGGTGGCGAAGGCGAAGGAGGGCCTCGCCGCGCTCGCGGGCTTCGACCCGCGCTCGCTCGACGCCGGCCAGCGCATCTCCGCCGACATGCTGCAGTGGCAGCTCGACATGATCGTGCAGGCCGAGCCGTTCGCCGACTACCGCTACGTCTTCCAGCAGTTCAGCGGCTTGCAGGTCGGCCTGGTCAACTTCCTCAGCCAGACCCACCCGATCCGCAACAAGCGCGACATCGAGAACTACCTCGCCCGCCTCGAGTTCGTCGCCGGGCAGATGGACGAGGGCATCGCACAGGCCGCCGACCGCGCGTCGCGCGGCTTCGTGCCGCCGAAGTCCATCCTCGTCTCCACCCTCGCCCAGTTCGACCGCTTCCTCGCCGGCCCGCCGCACGCCAACGTCCTCGTCAGCTCCCTCGACGAACGCGCCGCCAAGCTGAAGGACGTTTCCGCCGGGGAGCGCGCGGCCTTCGTCGCCGCCGCCGAGAAGACCGTGGGCGCCGCCGTCATCCCGTCCTTCCAGCGCGCCCGGGCGCTGCTGCAGGGCCAGCTCGCGACCGCCGGCGAAGCCGTCGGCATCGGCCGCTTCCCCGGCGGCGACAAGGCGTACGCGCAGGCGCTGCGCCAGCTGACGACCACCGACTACACGCCCGCCGAGATCCACGCCATCGGCCTCCAGGAGGTCGAGCGCATCGAAAAGGAAATGGACGGCTACCTGAAGCAGCTCGGCTTTACCGAGGGCTCGATCAAGGACCGCATGGAGCAGCTCAACGCCAGGCTGCAGCCGCCGG
Organism: Verrucomicrobiota bacterium; assembly: GCA_048497945.1. Lineage (GTDB taxonomy): Bacteria > Verrucomicrobiota > Verrucomicrobiia > Opitutales > Opitutaceae > Lacunisphaera. The sequence goes on from JBEHYX010000102.1 coordinate 5,473, forward strand.
CCGAGCCCGACCCGCGCCCGGCCATGCTGGCGCGCTACGAGGAGATCCTGCACGACGCCGAGAAGCGCTCCGCGTCGCTTTTCGACCTGCGGCCCAAGGCGCCGTGCATCGTGAAGCGCGAACCCATCTTCACCGAGAAGACCGCCGCCGCCCACTACACGCCGCCGGCGAGGGACGGCTCGCGGCCGGGCATCTTCTGGGCGCCGCTGCCGGGCCCGAAGTTCCGCACCGCCGGCATGAAGACCCTCGTCTACCACGAGGCGATCCCCGGCCACCACTTCCAGATCGCGCTGCAGGGCGAGATGACCAGCCTGCCGCGCTTCCGCCGCGACCGCGTGTTCGGCTTCATCTCCGCGCACGGCGAGGGCTGGGCGCTCTACGCCGAGTCGCTCGCCGCCGAGGCCGGCTGGTACGAGGGCGACATCGCCGGCCACCTCGGGCAGCTCAACGACGAGCTGTTCCGCGCCCGCCGCCTCGTCGTCGACACCGGCATCCACGCCATGGGCTGGAGCCGCCAGCAGGCCCTCGACTACGGCCTGCCGGTCGACAACCCCGTCGCCGAGGTCGAGCGCTACATCGTGTGGCCCGGCCAGGCGTGCTCCTACAAGATGGGCATGCTCAAGATCCTCGCGCTGCGCACCAAGGCCCAGCAGGCGCTCGGCCCGCGGTTCGAGCTGAAGGAATTCCACAACACCGTCCTGCGCGCCGGCACCGTGCCGCTCACCGTGCTGGAGCACGTCGTCGAGAACTGGATCGTCAGCGCCAACACGCTGCCGGCCGTGACCGACCGCGTGCCGCCCAAGTTCTGACGTGGACCTTGACGCCTACTTCCGCCGCATCGGCTACGCGGGCCCGCGCACGCCGGACCTCGCCACGCTGCACGCCCTGACGTTCCACCACGCCACGAGCATCCCGTTCGAGAACCTCGACGTGCTGCTCGGCCGGCCGATCCTGCTCGAGCCCGACGCCATCTTCCGGAAGCTCGTGCTGGACCGCCGCGGCGGGTACTGCTTCGAGCAGAACAACCTCATGGCGAATGTGCTCACCGCGCTCGGCTACCGGGTGACGCCGATCGGCGCGCGCGTGCGCCGGCATATCCCGCGCGACGTGACGCCGGCGCGCACGCACCTGTTCGTCCGCGTTCACCTCGCCGAAGGCGACTGGCTGACCGATGTCGGCATGGGCGGCGCCTCGCTGACCGGCGCGCTGCCGCTGGTGTTCGATCGCGAGCTGCCGACGCCGCACGAACCGCGCCGGCTCGTGCGCGACGCGGCGGGCCGCATGTTCCACCAGCTCTGGACGGGGACCGAGTGGGCCGACTGCTGCGAGTTCACCTACGATGTGATGCACCCGATCGACTGCGCCGTCGCCAACTGGTGGACGAGCGCCAGCCCGGCGTCGCACTTCAAGGCCAACGTCGTCGTGGGCCGCGCCGGGCGCGACGGCACGCGCAAGGCGATCCGCGGCGGCGAGTTCACGCACCGGCGCGGCGCGGAGATCCTCGAACGCGTCGCGATCGCGGACGACGCGCAGCTGTGCGCGGTGCTGGTGGAACATTTCGACCTCGCATTTCCCGCCGGCACGAAGCTCATCCCGGCGGCGACCTGAGCGCGCCGCGCCGGCGGGCCCCGCCCGGGGCGCCCATGAGCGTTTTGTGCAATTTTCGGAGCGCGCAGCGCACTTTACCGCGAGCGACCGGTCGCGCTTAGGTTCCGCCTGTCCGGACATCGCGCACCCCGCGCAACGCCGCCCTCCCCAAGGCGCCGCTGCGGCACGATGCCCGCGCAATCCCCTAACTACCGATCCCCATGAAGCTATCCCCTCCCCGTTCGCTGTTCCCCGCCGCGGTCGCCGCCCTCCTCATCGGCGCGACCGGCCTGGCCCAGACCTCCCCGCAGCCCGCCGCCGACAAGAAGGACGTCGTGACGCTGCCCACGTTCACCATCAACGAAACCCAGGAAAACCCGTATCGCTCGACGCAGGCGCTCTCCTCCTCGCGCGTGGCGATGGACATCCAGGACATCCCGCAGACCGTGTCCGTGGTCACCGCCGACTTCATGCAGGACTCGATGAGCCTGCGCATGCTCGATGCCGCCAAGTACGTCACGCCGGTGGTCGAGTCGACCCTCCCGATCGGCGGCGACCGCTACATGATCCGCGGCTTCCAGGTGTCGCACGAGTTCGTCGACGGCGCCGAGATCTCCGGCCAGGACGGCTACAGCGCCTCGCTCATGCCGTACAACATCGAACGCGTCGAAATCATCAAGGGCCCGAACGCCATCCTCGTCCCCGGCGGCAGCCCCGGCGGCCAGTTCAACCCGATCACCAAGTCCCCGATCGGCAAGGACCAGACCAGCGTCACCCTCGAGCTCGCGCAGTATTTCGGCAACGCCCTCAGCGTCGACACGAACCGCGTCCTCTCGAAGCACGACAACCGCATGGCGTTCCGCCTCGTCGCCGCCTACTGGAACAACCCCAACGGCTACGCGAACAGCCAGTTCCGCAACGGCTACATGGTCGCCCCGTCGTTCTCCTGGCAGCTCAGCCCGTCCCACAAGCTCGTGCTGAAGGGCGAGTTCATGCAGAGCCGCGAGGCGATCACGAGCGGCCTCCCGATCGACCCGAGCGTCGGCAGCGATGGCTACGCCCGCATCGTCACCGGCCTGCCGCGCGACTGGAGCTTCGGCGACGAATCCGACTTCCGCCACCGCGCCACCGAGCGCCTGACCGCGGAGCTCCTCTCCAACCTCGGCGACCACGTCACCTCCCGCCTGCAGCTGATGGTCAACCACGTGACCCGCGAGGACACCGGCGGCACCGGCGCGGCGATCGCGGGCTTCTCCACGACGCGCAATCCCGCCACCGGCAAATACGAGCCCGGCATCGTCTGGGCGCTCGACCAGTCGGGTGCCACGGCGATCGCCACGTCCACCACCGTCGGCCTGCCCGCGGCGAACAGCATCGTCTTCTCCCGCACCACCAACGCGGTCGACCTCTTCTACAGCGAGGCCCACCTGCGCAACGACTACGCGATGAAGTTCGAGCAGGACGCCTTCAAGTCGACCACGATCGCCGGCCTCGCCTCGAACTTCTCCAAGGTGCAGTTCAAGACCTACGCGACCGCCTCGCGCCCGAACCTCGCCATCACGGCCCTCGACACGATCACGTTCCCGGCGTGGAACTACCCGGAGCCCACCGCCACCAACGGCGGCGGCAACCGCACCGGCAAGCAGGAGGACCTGCAGGGTTTCCTCTATGAGAACCTCAGCGTCCTGCAGGACCGCGTGATCCTCTCCGGCGGCGTCTCCCGCTTCTTCGGCAGCCTCGACCGCACCGACGCCACCGGCATCCCGCCGGCGAACACGTTCCCGCACTACAGCCTCTCCTCGACCGCCAAGAGCTACGGCCTCGTGGTGAAGCCGGTCAAGCCGGTCTCGCTCTTCTACAGCTACAACAGCTCCGGCGGCACGATGCCGAGTTCGCTCAACCCCGGCACCTACGGGCCGACCTTCCGCGCCGCCAGCGGCGACCAGAAGGAGTTCGGCGTGAAGACCTCGCTGCTCGACGGCCGCCTCACGGCTTCCTTCGCCCACTTCGACATCGCGCAGCAGAACTACGCCGTGCCGAACAGCGACTACTACACGCTGATCGCCCAGGGCCGCGTCGCCGAGGCCAACGCCCTGCAGAACCCGCTCTACCTCGACCTCAACTCGAAGGGCTGGGAATTCGAGGGCCAGTACGCCGTGACGAAGAACTTCTTCGTCCTCGGCAACTACACTTCGTTCAAGATCCGCCAGCCCATCACCAACGTGCGCGTCCGCGCCGTGCCCGACCGCAGCGGCGCCGTCTACGGCGACTACCGTTTCGAGGACGGCGTCCTCAAGGGCTTCGGCGTGAGCGTCGGCGTGGACTTCAAGAGCGACGTCGTGGGCGAGAACGCCACCGGCTACACCACCACGAAGCCGCTGCCGGACGGCTCCTTCGTGGCGAACCAGCCGACCTTCCTCGTGGCCGGCCGCACCCTCGTCAACGTGGGCTTCTCCTACCGCGCCAAGGACTGGACCGCCCGCCTGCAGGTGAACAACGCCCTCGACAAGGACTACATCCTCGCCGCGGGCAGCCGCACGGCCGCCGTCCCCGGCGACCCGCGCAACCTCAAGTTCTCCCTCACCTACAAGTATTGAGTGTTTGGGTTACGTTAAGATCAAAGGCCGGCACCCGGGGGGTGCCGGCCTTTTTTATCGGTCATTGCGAGCCCCGCCGGGGCGAAGCAATCCAGCTGGATCGCCCCGCCCGGCCCTGCCGGGTTCGCGATGACGAAAGAACGGGGACCGTTTGGGCCGTGCGCTCGGACTGGCCGAAAAGCCCGGGATGGCCGGGACCCCGCGGCGTTGCACGATGGCTGCACCCCTCCCCGCCCATGCTGCGTTATTTCGCCAATGGCCGCATCCGTTGGAAAAATGGCATGCGCTGCAACACGCGCACCAACTGGGAATTCTATGCCGTGATCGACGGCCGCTGCGGGGTCGTGCAGCGCGACGGCGCCCGGCCCGTCCTGCGCGAGAGGATGCTGTGGGTCTTCGCCCCCGAGTGCTCGCACGCGTGGATCGACGACGGCCACCACACCTACCACCGGCTTTCCTTCCACTTCGGCAGCGTGCCCTACCCGCTCGACGGCCTCGTGCGGCAGCGCGGCGGCGTGCTGGCGCGCGCCCTCTCGGACAACGACATCGCACGGCTGCTGGCGATCGCGGAGAACGTCGGGCAACACTTCTGCGCCCCGGTCGTGGCCAGCCCGCTGCACTTCCAGCGCGCGCTGATGGACCTGTCGCTGCTGCTGCTCGAGGGCGACGACCGCGCCGCGGTGCCGCTGTCGCTCACCGACGTCGCCAGCTTCAAGGTGGAGCGCGCACTTTCCTGGTACACCGAGCACCTTGCCCGCAACCCGTCGGTCAAGGAGGTCGCCGAGGCGGTGCACGTCTCGGCCAGCCACCTGCGCCGCCTCTGCATCGAGGTGCGCTCGGCCAGCCCGAAGGAACTCTTCCGCCGCGTCCGCCTCGAGAAGGCGCAGGACCTCATGGGCCGCACCAACCTCACGCTCGATGAGATCGCCGCGCTCTGCGGCTACACCAGCGCGAGCCACTTCTGCCGCGACTACAAGACGGTCCACCACTTCACGCCGTCGACCTGGCGCCGCCGCCTCATCGACCGGTTCGACCGCGCGCTGCCCGCCGGCACCGTGCCCGTGCGCGAGTTCAGCGCGCGCCCCGGCGAGCGCTCGCTGCGGGCGTGAGGCCGGGAAATCTTGAAATCACAGCTACCGGCCCGATCCCTCACCGCGCCGCCGGCGGCTCGCGCTCCTCGCCGAGCTCGATCAGCTCGAAGGTGGTGCAGGCCGGATGATCGGCGAGGCCGGACTCCATCTTGATCTTCGCCACGAAGCTCGCGAGGCGGTCGTTCCAGCCGAGCTTGCGCACGAATTCATTCCACACGTTGGCCTGGACGCGGTTCGGCCGCAGGCCATGCGAGAAAATCCACTCGGCGATTTCCTCGTCCGTGCCGCCCTGCGCCACGCGGGCCGCGACGTCCTCGAACCTCACGTTGAGAAAACCGCAGAGGTTGCCGTCGAGGCCGACCGACAGCCCGTAGTTGCGGTGGTAATCCTCCGGCAGCCTGCCGGCCTGCATCAGCCGGATCTTGTCGAGCATGCGGCCGAGGTGATGGACTCCGCCAACGGTCTTGTCGTAGGGCGAACGCAAACCTTCCACGCGGGGCATGGGAGGAGACAAGCGGAGGAGGGGAAGCTTGAAAACTGAAAACCGTGAAATCCTAAATCGTGAAAAGGTGACCGCCGGCCGGCGCAGCGGGCCCACCATCCATTTTCACGATTACTGATTTCCAGATTTTCGGTTTCCCCTCCGTCACAGCAGCGGCGAAAGTCCGACGATCAGCCCGACCACGCCGCCGTAGGCCACGTGGCCGGCGAAATGGGTCAGCCCCACCAGCAGGTCCGCCTCCTTGAACTCCTCGAGCGGGTGCTGGTCGGACACGACCCACACGAGCATGAGGCTGACGATGATGCCGTGCAGCACGCCCACGCCGAGCCCGAGCATGAGGGACAGGGGCATGTGGGTGTAGCCGAGCGTCACCATCAGCAGCGTGTAGACCAGCGCGAAGCCGATCGCCGCGGTGGCGTGGATGACGAGCCCGACGCGGTAGGCGTTGTCGCGCGACTTGGTGAGCAGGCTGCCGAGGGCGAGGACCATGTCGCCCTTCGCCAGCCCGGCGCGGCTGATCAGCCACATCGTCGCTTCCATCGCGAGTCCGCCGATAATGCCCGCCGCGAGGGCGGTGCAGAGATACTTGACCAGAAACATAGCCATGGGGGACCTCCTGGGATTGGGGGGCCGGCGGGACCGGTGGGCCACGCGCTGGCCTTGAAGCCAGTATGACCACCTCGACCCGGGATGCCACTCCAAGTTTGGGTAAACCTCAGACCGAACATTCAACGTTCAACTTTGAACGCTCAACGTCCAAGTCCGAACCATTGAGCGTTGAAAGTTCGAGGGTGAACGTTGAACGTTCGGCACCGCGTTCGCGGTGCCCATGAACCCCTTCGCCCTGCTCGCGCCGCTTTTCCTCGCGTTCGAGATCTGGCAGCTCGTCGTGAGCGAGCGCTACATGGGCATCAAGCAGATCAAGGTGAACGCCGACCCGCGCGCGCTGCCGATGGCCGACTGGATGGCCGCGTTCTGGGCGGGCGGCCTGCTGGCCTACGGCGTCTGGATGTTCTCCCTGCTCCTGCACCCCATCGGTCGCGCCCAGGGGCTCGTGCTGATCATCGTCACCGCTGTCGGCTACGCGGTGCGCACCACCTGCGGCCTCACCTGGGTGCTGGTCGTGCTGACCTTCGAGGGCTCGATCCGCATCGGCATGCTCGTGTCGCTCTTCGCGACGACGTGGCGGCGGATGATGGCCTAAGCCAGGGCGGCGACTCCGCTCGCCGCCGAAACCCACGGCGCGGAACGGAGTCCGCGCCCTACCGGCGCGATCCCGGCTCCGTCTTCGACTGCACGAAAAATTCCTGCGCCGCGTTCACGAGCTTCGAATACCTGCCGTAGTCGCCCGCCCAGGAGTTGGGCACACAGATGCGCTTGATGACGCCGGAGCCGACCTTGTCGGAAGCGTCGCGATCCGGCGTGAGTTCCAGCGTGAATTTCGGATCGTGCGTATGCACGACAAAGTGGCGGTCACCGCCACGTCCATCCCGATCAATCCGCACAAAGTGGGAGAAGTTCATCGAGTAGTTGCTGGTTTTCCCTCGCCGGTCACCACGTCCACCAACCGCGCCAGTGGCGCCTGCCTGCATCCCGCCCGGCGTAGGCTCGGCGAAGAAGGGTTCATGGGTGCGCCGGCAGCATGGCGCATTCCCCGTGCCGCACAAGACCCAAGCCGGCGTGCGGATTTAGGGCAGTGTCCTAATTTGTCATTGCGAGGAGCGGAAGCGACGAAGCAATCCAGCTGGATCGCCACGCCCGCCTACGGCGGACTCGCGATGACAATGCAAATTAGGACACTGTCGGATTTAGCCTTGAGAAAGCGGCCCCGCCCGACGAAAAGGAGCGTGCGCGCGACTCGCCCCATGAATCTCGATCCTGCACCCCGCCAGTCCAAGATGGTTTACCTCGCGATCGATGCCGGCCTGCTCCTCACCGCCTTCATCGTCGTTTTCTTCGCCAAGAATCCCTACGCCCCGCTGCCGTTCGTGACCGCCGTCCTCTGCGTCGTGCTGGCCGCGATCATCGGCTTCGTGCCCTTCCTGCTCGAGTTCATCGTCGACCAGCGCGAGATCGTCACCGCCGAGCGCGCCAAGGTCGTCGAGCAGGCGCAGCGCCTGCAGGCCGCCACCGAGAGCCTCGGCCGCGCCGCCGCGCAGATCAAGGCGGTCGAGGAGGCCGTGCACAAGGCCGCCACCAACGCCGAGAACCTGCCCTACCGCATGCAGGAGAAGCTCGCCGAATTCAACGAGGCCCTCGCCACGAAGGACAACGAGGAGCGCGAAGTCCTCGAGCGCGAGCTCGACGAGCTGCGCGCCGCCAATTCCGACAACCTCAAGGCCGTCGCCGACAAGATCGCCAAGGCCGCGTCCGACTGGTCCGCCCTCGAGGCGGCCACGCGCAAGCAGCTCGCCGCCGCCCAGGACGCCTCCGCCAGGCTCAACGACCAGCTCAAGGCCACGCTCGCGCAGATCGAATCGCGCACCGCCGAGCTCGCCCAGGCCGCTTCTGCGGTCCCGGCAGCGGCGGCCCATGACCGCCGCGCGGAGCCCGCGCCGACCAACGCCGGCGGTCAGAGACCGCCGCTACAGGAAGACGAGCCCGTCGCCGCGCCCGCCCCGGTTCCGGAACCCGCGCCCGCC
>JBEHYX010000103.1:0-13274 GCA_048497945.1 Verrucomicrobiota bacterium
TTCACCGTGCAGTTGGTGAGCGGCAGCTCGAGGTAGTCGGCGACGGAAGCGGCGCTCTATGAGCGCCGAACGGCGGTCATGGACCGCCGCTACAGAAACACTCAGGCGGCGCGATCGAGCGTGCAGGCGACCGGCGCGACCTTCGCGGCCGGCAGGGCGGGGCGGAGGATCACGGCGCGGGCGCGGAGCGACGCGGTGTTGCGCGAGTAGTCGAAGGCGGCGAAGGCGGCGATCGCTCCGATGCTCAGGAGGGCGAGGGCGGCATCGGCGGCGATGACGTTGGCGAGGGCGAGCAGGGCCACACCGGGAGCGCCGGCGGCGATGACGAACGAGATGATGTTACGGGAGGTCTTCATGTTGATCAGTGATGCGACGACATTTGCTAGCGCCGTGCCAACTCCCGCGCGGTGCGGCCAACCCGCTGCATTCCAGCCGGATAAAAATCCAATGGCGAAAATTGGAAATTTTCTCGTCCGCCGAAAAACTTCGACGACGGGAGTGCTGATTCCCGCGAATGGGACGGGTTACTAAGCCGCCGTGTGGTAGGGCGCGAGCTTGCGCGATCCTGGGTCGGGCGCGGACTCCGTTCCGCGCCGCAGCGGTGAGCGGAGGCACCGTCCTGCCGGGAAAGAGCTCGAGCAAGCTTGGCTCCTGCGAATTGGATAAAGCCGCGCAGCGCGGCTCACTCGTACCGCAGCGCTTCGATCGGATCCAGCTGCGCGGCCTTGCGCGCGGGGTAGAAACCGAAGAACACGCCGATCGCCGCACTGAAGCCGACGGCGCCGAGGATGGCGTCGGTCGAGACGAGCACGGGCCAGTGGTTCAGGTGCGAGATGAGCTTCGAGGAACCGACGCCGAGCGAGATGCCGAGCGCACCGCCCATCAGCGAGAGGATGATGGCCTCCGTGAGGAACTGCAGCAGCACGTCGCGGCCATGCGCGCCGACGGCGAGGCGGATGCCGATCTCGCGCGTGCGCTCCGTCACGGAGACCAGCATGATGTTCATGATGCCGATGCCGCCGACGACGAGCGAGACGCCGGCGATGGCGGCGAGCAGCACGGTCATCGTCTTCGTGGTGGCCGTCGCGGCCTCGGCGAGTTCCTGCTGGTTGCGGACGGTGAAGTCGGGGTCGCGGCCGTTGCGGCGCTGCTGCAGGAGATCGGTGACGTCCTGCTGGATGCGCGCCATGTGCTCGGCCTGGTCGGCCTGGATCACGATGGAGTTGAGGTTGGGACGGCGGGCGATGCGCTTCAGGTGGCTGGTGTAAGGGATGATGATGACGTCGTCCTGGTCCTGGCCGAAATAATTGAAGCCCTTCGTGCTGAGGATGCCCACGATCTTGAACGGCAGGTTGCGGATGCGGAGCGTCTGGCCGAGCGGGTCGGCGCCCGCGAAGAGCTGGTCGGCGACGGTCTTGCCGATGACGCAGACCTTCGTCGCGCTGCGGACGTCGGCGTCGGTGAACATCGAGCCCTCGCCGATGGGCCAGGTGCGGATCTCGAGGTAGTTGACGTCCTCGCCCTGGATCTGGGTGTTCCAGTTGAGGCCGTTGGCGAGGATCTGGGCGCGGTCGCGCATCTCGGGGCTGAGGTTGGCGACGCCGGCGATCTCGTTGCGGATGGCGAGCGCGTCCTCGATGGTGAGCGTGCTGGCGGTGCCGAAGCCGCCGCGGACGCCGCCGGCGGTGAAGTTGCCGGGGAAAACGGTGATGATGTTCTGGCCGAGGTTGGCGATCGACGACTCGACCTGGGACTTGGCGCCGTTGCCGATGCTGACCATCGCGATGACGGCGGCGACGCCGATGATGATGCCGAGGGCGGTCAGCACCGACCGCAGGATGTTGCGGCGGAGCGCCCGGAGCGCGACCTTGATCGTGTTGAAGATGCGCATCAGGAACGGGTCGAGGGTCGACGGTCGAAGGTCGAACGCAGGAGATCGGACAGGTCACGGCTTGCCAGCGCACCGGCGCGGCCTTCGACCTTCGACTTTGGGCTTTCGACGTTGTTCATGTCAGTCGGTGAGCTTGGCGGCGGCCTCGGCTTCCTGGAGCTTGCGCAGCTCCTCGGTGGCGATGGAGCGGCCCGCGACGCGGACGTCGCTGACGAGCCGGCCGTCGCGCATGATCAGGTTGCGCTTGCAGAAGTGGGCGATGTCGAGCTCGTGCGTGACCATGACGATGGTGATGCCCTGGTCGTTGAGCTTCTGGAAGACGCCCATGACCTCGATGGAGGTCTTGGAGTCGAGGTTGCCGGTCGGTTCGTCGGCGAGGAGGACCTGCGGGTTGTTGACGAGCGCGCGGGCGATGGCGACGCGCTGCTGCTGGCCGCCGGAGAGCTGGCTGGGGAAGTGGTCGGCGCGCTGGCTCAGGCCCACGAGGTCGAGGCATTTCATCGCGCGGTCGTGCATCTCGCGCGAGGAGAAGCGGTGCTTGCCGTAGAGCATGGGCAGCTCGACGTTCTCGCGCGCGGTGGTGCGGGCGAGGAGGTTGAAGCCCTGGAAGACGAAGCCGAGCTTCTGGTTGCGGATGTCGGCGAGCTGGTCGCGGTCGAGCTTGGAGACGTCGATGCCGTCGAGGCGGTAGCTGCCCCGGGTCGGCCGGTCGAGGCAGCCAAACAGGTTCATCATCGTCGATTTGCCGGAGCCGGACGCGCCCATCACGGCGACGAACTCGCCCGGTTCGATCGTCAGCGTGACGCCGCGCACGGCGTGCACCGGCACCTCGCCGGAGTCGTAGATCTTGTGGATCTCGTCGATTTGGACAACCGCGGCCATGACGGGCTTAGAACCGGCGCGGTCCGCCGAACGGGTTGGCCGCCGGGGCCCCGGGCTTGGCGTTGGGCACGGTGACGCTGGTGATGATCACGTCGCCTTCCTTGAGGCTGCCGCCGGGGGCGATCTCCGAGGCCAGGCCGTCGGTGATGCCGACCTTGACGGCCACGGCCTCGGGCCGCGCGGTCTTGTTGCCGCCGGGCAGGCGGTAGACGGTGCGGTTGGTGTAGACGGGTTCGCCGTTGGCGCCGCTGGAGCGGTTGGAAAGTTCCGCGGCCTGTTCGGCCGTGAGGAGGCCGCGCTCGACCATGAGCTTGCGGATCTGCTCGCGCTGTTCGGGGGTGGGCGGGCCCTGGCGGAAGTCGACGCCGACCTCGGCGTTGATGGCGCGCATTTTCTCGCGCTGTTCGGGAGTCATGTTGGCGAAGAAGGCCGCGCGGCCTCCGCCCCCGCCGCCATTGCCTCCGCCGCTGCGACGGGCCTCGGAGCCGCCCGCGGCCGCGGCGGGTTTGTCGCCCGGCTTGTCATTCGCGCCGGCCGGCGCGCTGGCGAGGCCCTCGGGCATGCGGACGCGCAGCGACGCGTTGGGCACGCGCAGGCCGCCGTCGCGCCGGGCGACGACAATGGAGACGTTGGCCGTCATGCCCGGGCGCAGCTTCAGGTCGTGGTTGTCGACATTGATGATCGTGTCGTAGGTGATGACGTTGCTCGTGTTCTTCGGGGCGTTGCGTACCTGGGTGACGTTGCCGCGGAAGGTGCGGTTCGGGAAAGCGTCGACGGTGAAGTTGACCTGCTGGTCCTCGTTGACCGAGCCGATGTCGGCCTCGGCGACCGCCGCGGTGATCTGCATCTTGGCGAGGTCGGGCGCGATGGTGAACAGCACGGGCACGTTCAGGCTGGAGGCGACGGTCTTGCCGACGTCGGTCTGCCGCGAGATCACGACGCCGTCGATCGGCGAGAAGATGGTGCAGCGGGAGAGGTCGACCTTGGCGTTGTCGACCGCGGCCTGGTTGATGAGGAGCTGGGCGCGGGACTGCTCGAGCTGCGCCTGCGCGGTGTCGTTGTCGGACTGCGTGACGAGCGCCTTGTCGAAGAGCTCCTGCGTGCGCTTGGCGGTGAGTTCGGTGAGGGTGAAGCTGGCCTTGGCGGAAGCGAGGTTGGCCTCGGCCTGGCGGAGCTTCTGCTGGTAGGTGGCGGGGTCGATCTCGACGAGCTTCTGGCCGGCCTTCACCGGCGTGTTGAAGTCGGCATAGAGCTTGATGATCTGGCCGGAAATCTGGCTGCCCACCTCGACGGCGCCGCCCACGGCGTCGAGCTGGCCGGTGGCGGTCACGGCCTGGGTGATCTCACCCTTGGCGACCGTGGTCGTCGTGTATTCGGGCAGGGCGTCTTCGCGCGCCTGGCGGACGGTGTAGTAATAATAACCCCCGCCCGCGACGGCGAGGAGGAGGGCGGCGGAGATGACGAAGCGGGAGGCGGCCATGGTTTATGGTTGGGTCACTTAAAGAAATGGAAGGGGAGGCGCAACCTATTCGAGTGCTTGGATGGCAGATACATCCGCGCAACCTGAGGCTTGCCGCTCTCCAGACGCGGGGCACACTGCGCCGGTTACCGCCCATGCTCACGAATCGTCACCGCGGACTGGTCCGGATCCATCGCGCCGCGCTGCTGCTGGCGGTGGCGACCTTCTTCTGGCTCTACGCGGAGTTCATCATGGCCTACGTGCCGGTCGTGAAGCTCAGCCGGGAGGTCAACCTGCCGCTCTATTTCCTGTGCGTCGTCATCGGCCTGCTGGCCGGCGGCGGGCAGATCCGGGCGGTGGAGGCGCGCTTCACACGCCTGACGGTGGCGGACGCGGCGGGGCTCGCGACCTACCAGGTCGGCCTCATGGCGCTGACGGTCTTCGCGATGATGTTCGCCACCCAGGACCGCACCATCAGCCGCCTTTTTCTCGGTTCGTTCCTGGTGTGGAGCTGGATGCTGCTGTTCGCGCTGCACCGGATCCTGCCGCAACGCGTCGCCGGCTGGCTTTTCCGCTCGGGCGAACGGGTGCCAACGCTGTTCATCGGGCGCGCGGAAACCATGACGATGCTCGACGAATGGCTGAAGCAGCGGACGCACCTCGGCGTGCATCCGGCGGGTTTCCTGACGCTCGATGCGCTGATGACGCCGCCGCGCAGTTCCGCGGCGCCGTTTGCGGGCGCCATCGACAACCTGCCGCGCGTGCTCGAGGACAAGTCGATCGGGCAGGTGATCCTGCTCGAGGTGCCGGCGAGCCGCGAAGTGGCGCGGCAGATCGTCGACCAATGCCAGGTGCGGGGCTGCCGGCTGCTGGTGCACCACCAGGTCGAGGAGGTCCTCGGGCACCCGGTGATCTCGGCGGACGAGGGCGGCCATCATTTTTTCACGCTGCACGAGGAGCCGCTGGAGGAGCCGATCAACCGCTTCGTGAAGCGGGTGTTTGATGTCGTGGTCGCGCTGCCCGCCGTCGTCCTGGTTCTCCCGCCGCTGATGGTCGTTGTCTGGCTGATGCAGCGCCGGCAGTCGCCGGGGCCGCTCTTCCATGTGCGGACGCGTTCAGGCGCGGGGCGCGCGGAGTTCCCGATGCTGAAGTTCCGCTCGATGCAGGTGGCGCCCGCCGATGTGCAGGCCGAGGGCCGGCAGGCGAGCACGGACGATACGCGCGTCTATGCGTTCGGGCGCTTTCTCCGCCGCCACAGCCTGGATGAATTCCCGCAGTTCTGGAACGTGCTGACCGGCGAGATGAGCATCGTGGGGCCGCGCCCCGTGATGCCGGTGCTCGACGAGGAGTTCGAGCGGCAGGTGCGGGCCTACCGCTCCAAGCACTGGGTGAAACCGGGCATCACCGGTCTCGCGCAGAGCGAGGGGTTTCGCGGCGAGATCCGCACGCCGGACCAATTGCAGGAACGCATCCGGCTCGATCTCTACTACATCGCGCACTGGTCGATCTGGCTCGATATCCAGATCACGCTGCGGACGGCGTGGCAAGTGGTGCGGCCGCCGCCGTCGGCCTACTGACGGAAATAATCGTTATTAAATATTCGCCACTGGGCAGTGGCCATATCGGGCCACCGGCCCGGATCGAAATAGCCGATCGCTAATAACGAATCGGTGATAACGATGGTCAGAAATTCCGCGTATATTTCGCCCCCCGCTCGTCCTGGAAGGTCAGCGCGTTGAACGCGATGCCGACGAGGGTGAGGCCCATCTCGGGTTCGACGAGGTCGCCGAGGCGGTAGACGCGGTCGTTCATCAGGACCTTGCGGTCGGAGCCGGAGGCGCGGATGCCCGCGACGCGGATGCTTTCGATGTAGGTGATGGCGCGCGGCTCGAGCTTGCCCGGGGCGGGCGCGCGCGCGGGTTCGGTGGTCGGCGGGACGGTGATTACGGGCGGGGTCACCACGGTCGTGGTCACGACGGTGGCCGGCGGCTCGGCCTTGGGCGGGGCGGGCTCGAGCTTCACGGGCTCGGGCTTCGGCGGGGCGACGGTCACCACCTGGACCGGCTTCTGCACCGGCGGCGTGACGACCGGAGCCTGGACCACGGGTTGCGGCGCGACTTCGGCCGGCTTGGGCGCGGGCGTTTGGGTCACCGGCGCCTGCGTCACGGCAGCCGGCTTGGCGGGCGCGGGTTCGCTTGCCGGGCGGCGCATGATGAAAACCGCGGCGACGGCAATGAGGGCCACGGCGCCCAAGCCGATGCCGCCCAGCACGAGGGCGGAAGGGCCGGCGGGCTTGCCGCGGCGGACGACGCGCGGGCCGGGATCGCCGCCGCTGGCCGCAGGGGTCGAATCGGCTTCGCCGGTCCGCTGTTTCTGCGCCTTCTTCAGGGCGTCATTGATGAGGCTCATGGCGTGTTCCCGCAGTGTGGTGGAGGGTGGGCGTGGGGAGGGCCGGGGTCAACTGGTCAGCTGCCTGACTTCGCGCGAGGCGCGGCGGGCGTCCCAATAGTTGACCTCGTCGGAATCGCGGATGAACGCGGCGAGCAGGGCCTTGTCGCAAAGGTTGTTGATCACGCGCGGAATCCCGCGGCTCGACTTGTAGATGTGGCGCAGCGCCCACGAGGTGAAGTAGGGGCGGCCGTTGCTGCCGGAGACGGAAAGGCGGTGGTGGATGTAGCGGTCCATCTCCTCGCGCGTGAACGGCCGCAGCTCGTAGTGGACGAGGATGCGCTGGCGGAGCTGGCGCAGTTCCTCGGCGGCGAGGCGGTCCTTCAGCTCGGTCTGGCCCATGAGCACGATCTGCAGGAGCTTCTGCTTGTCGGTCTCGAGATTGGAAAGCAGGCGCACCTGCTCGAACACCTGGAAGGAAAGGTTCTGCGCCTCGTCGATGATGAGCACGATCTCGCGGCCCTTGGCGATGCGGTCGAGCAGCAGCTGGTTCATCTGCGCGACGAGGTCGTTCTTGCCCTTGGCGAGGTTGGGCTCGCCCAGCTCGGTGAGGATGGCGCGCAGCATCTGCGTCTCGTTGAGGCGCGGGTTGAGCACGAGCGCGGAATCGTAGTGCGCCGGGTCGAGCTCGCTCAGGAATTTGCGGCACAAGGTCGTCTTGCCGCAGCCGACCTCGCCGATGAGCACGATGAACCCCTTCTTCTCCGTCACGCCGTATTTCAGGTGTTGGAGCGCTTCCTGGTGGGTGGGGCTGAGGTACAGGAACTTCGGGTCCGGAGTGATGTGAAACGGCATCTCCGTAAATCCGTAGAAGCTTTGATACATCGTGCGGCAACTATTTGGGCCACACGGGAAAAAGCACGCCAAAACCGCGTCAACGCGCTTTGAAAAACGTTGCTTGGGCGATGCGCCGCACCTTTATCTGGCCGTCCTTCTCACCGGTGAATTTCAGCAAGCTGATCCAGGGAATCTTCATCACGCTGCTCACGGCCCTGTTGCTCTGGGCCGCCACGTTTTTCGTGCAGATGCACCGCGAGCTGAAGACCCTGCAGGCGCAGGAGGCGGCGAACCGGAAGCGCCTCGCCGAGGCCGAGGCCAAGCTCGAGCAGCAGACCAGGTACCTCGACCGCCTGCGCCACGACCCGGCGCTGGTGGAGCAGCTCATCCGCCAGAAGCTCGGCTACGCGCGCGGCGACGAGTTCGTCTTTCGCTTCGAGGAGGACAAGAAATAGCCATTCGCCATCACACAATGGGCATTGGTCATTTCGATCCGCGACGGGTTCATTTTTTCGGGCCGCAACCAAATCAAAACATGCATGCTAGCGAACATCCTGCGGACCGCCTCGAAGACCGGCTAATTGACTTTGCCGTCCAAGTCATCGCGATTTCCGGAAAGTTGCCCATGACACGAGCGAGTGAACATATATCTCGGCAGTTGCTGCGGGCCGGGACATCGCCCGCGCCGAATTATGGCGAAGCCCGTGGTGCGGAGAGTCGTGCGGATTTCGTGCACAAGCTGAAGATTGCGCTCAAAGAGCTGAACGAAACGAGTGTCTGGTTGAAGATGATCGTGCGCGCCAAGCTGGCGGGCCGGGAGATGATTGATCCGGCAATTGATGAAAGCCGACAGTTGTCGCGGATCCTCAGTTCGTCCATTCAAACCGCCCGGCGCAATGCCCGGGCATCGGGAACCTGACACCGTCATTTCCGTACGATATAGCCACTGCCAATTTATTGATGAATAATAACGATTTAATCGCTTCCTTCACCGCCGCCGGCCAGGGTCAGGTTTTCGCCTTCTGGGACAAACTCGACGCCAACGCGCGGGCCGAGCTCGCCGCGCAGGCGTCCGAGATCGACCTTGCCGAGGTCGACCGGCTCAACCGCTCGCTCGTGTTCAAGGCCGCCGGCGGCGGCGCGAAGCTCGACGGCCTCGCGCCCGCGCCCGCCACGCGCCTGCCGGCCAACGGCGGCGACGCCGCGCAATGGGCGCAGGCGAAGGCCGCCGGCGAGGCGGCGCTGCGCGCCGGTCGTGTCGCGGCCTTCACGGTCGCGGGCGGGCAGGGGACGCGCCTCGGCTACGACGGCCCCAAGGGCACGTTCGCCGTCACGCCGCTGAAGCACAAGCCGCTCTTCCAGGTGTTCGCCGAGAAGATCAAGGCCGCCGGCCTGCGCTACGGGAAGCCGCTGCACTGGTTCATCATGACCAGCCACGCGAACCACGCGCAGACCGAGGCGTTCTTCGCCGAGAACAAGTGTTTCGGCCTGGACCAGGGCCGCGTGCATTTCTTCCGCCAGGGCCGCATGCCGGCCGTGGGCTTCGACGGCAAGATCCTGCTCGAGACGCCGGGCACGCTGGCCCTCAGTCCCGACGGCCACGGCGGCTCGCTCCGCGCGCTGCACCGCAGCGGCGCGCTGGACCTGATGAAGTCCGACGGCGTGGACACGCTGAGCTACTTCCAGGTCGACAACCCGCTCGTGCGCTGCGTCGACGCGTCGTTCATCGGCTTCCACCTTGGCGCCGGTTCCGAGATGTCCAGCAAGATGGTGCCGAAGGCCTATCCCGAGGAAAAGGTCGGCCATTTCTGCCAGCAGGACGGCAGGATCGTCGTCGTGGAATACAGCGACATGCCGATGAGCATGCAGAAGGAGACGAACGCCGACGGCTCGCTGCGCTACAGCGCGGGCAGCATCGCGATCCACGTCATCGACCGCGAGTTCGCGCGCCGCATGGCGGCGGGCGACGCCCGCACCGCGCTGCCGTTCCACCGCGCCGACAAGAAGATCGCGACGGTCGACGCCGCGGGCAGCGCCGTGAAGCCCGAAAAGGCGAACGGCGTGAAGTTCGAGATGTTCGTCTTCGACGCCATCCCGCATGCGAAGAACTCGATCGTGATTGAGACCGCGCGCGCCGACGACTTCAGCCCGGTGAAGAACGCCGAGGGCGTGGACTCGCCCAAGACCTCGCGCGAGGACCAGCTGCGGCAGTTCGCCCGCTGGTTCAAGGGCGCGGGCACGCCGGTCGCGACCGACGCCACCGGCCTGCCGCAGGCGAGCCTGGAGATTTCACCGCTGTTCGGTTACGACCAGGAAACCTTCGGCGAGCGCTGGACGAAACTTGCGCCCAAGCCGGCGGTGGCGGACGGGCTGTACCTGGAATAACCGAAGCATTCGCTATCAGCGAATCGCCAATGGGCAGGGGCTGTTTCGGGCAAAAATTTCCATTGTATCCGCTCCCGCCATGAATGTTCATTGCCGACTGCGTCGTGGCCAGCGGCTCGAAATAACCACTGCCGAATAATCACTATTTACTAACTAATTTTATGAGCGTTACCGACCAAATCGCCCAAGCCGTGAAAGAAGGCAAGTTGCTGAGCAGCGCCGCCGACAACCTGCG
Source organism: Verrucomicrobiota bacterium (assembly GCA_048497945.1). GTDB lineage: Bacteria > Verrucomicrobiota > Verrucomicrobiia > Opitutales > Opitutaceae > Lacunisphaera. Next base: position 10,078 of record JBEHYX010000103.1, read on the forward strand.
CTCGTGGCTGCAGGCCGGCCTCCCCGACTGGGCGCAGCAGAGCCTGCAGGAATTGATCACGCGCGGCGAGTGGAGCGAGCTCAACGACCGTTTCTACCGCTACCTCGAGTTCGGCACCGGCGGCATGCGCGGCCGCACCATCGGTGTGAAGACCGCCGCGGCCGAGACCGGCACGATCAACGCCCAGGGCTCGCCCGAGCACGCCAACGTCGGCAGCAACCTGCTCAACGACTTCACCCTCCTGCGCGCCGTCATCGGCCTGCACCGCTACGTGGCGAAGTACCTCGCGGGCCGCGGCGACCACGCCAGGCCGCGCATCGTCATCGCGCACGACGTCCGCCACTTCTCGCGCCACTTCTGCGAACTGGCCGCGTCCACGTGGACCAAGCTCGGCGGCGAGGCGTTTATCTTCGACGGGCCGCGCTCGACCCCGCAGCTCAGCTTCTCGGTGCGCAGGTTCAAGGCGCACACCGGCGTGGTCATCACCGCCAGCCACAATCCGCCGCACGACAACGGCTTCAAGGCCTACTTCGTCGACGGCGCGCAGGTCACGCCGCCGCATGACAAGGGCATCGTCGGCGAGGTGGACAAGGTCTCGCTCGTCGAGACGAAGCAGTATCTCGCCAAGGACATCTCGAAGGTCACGACGCTCGGCCGCAGCGCCGACGACGACTACCTGGCCGTTGCGGCGCAGGCCGTGATCGACGCGGACCTGTTGCGCAAGTCGGGCCTGAAGGTCGTCTATACGAACATCCACGGTGTGGGCGGCGTCTCGACCGTGCCGGCGCTGCTGCACGCGGGTGTCGCGGTGAAGGAAGTGCCGCAGCAGTCCGCCTTCGACGCGCGTTTTCCGACGGTGAAGTCGCCGAATCCCGAGAACGCCGAGGCGCTCGCGCTCGGCGTGGCGCTGGCCGAGGCGGAGAAGCTCGACGTCGTCATGGCGACCGATCCCGACGCCGACCGCATGGGCGTCGCCGTCCGCAACAAGGCGGGCAGGATGGAATTCCTCACCGGCAACCAGGTGGGCGCACTGCTCGCCGACTACCGCATCAACAAGTACAAGGAGCTCGGCTGGATCCCGAAGGAAGGCACGCAGTCGGCGTGCCTCGTGAAGACCTTCGTCACGACCCCGCTGCAGGACGCCATCGGCCAGGGCCACGGCGTGAAGGTCATCAACACGCTCACCGGCTTCAAGTGGATCGCCGGCAAGATGCGCGGCTACGAGGAGAAGCTGGCCGCCGCAATGGGGCCGGGCTTCAACTACGACGCCACGCCGTTCCGCGAGCGCGCCGCGCTGCTGCAGCAGCACAGCACGTTCTACCTCTTCGGCACCGAGGAGAGTTACGGCTACCTGCCGAACGACTCGCTGCGCGACAAGGACGGCAACTCCGCCTGCCTCATGTTCGCCGAGGTCTGCGCCTGGGTGAAGTCGCGCGGCCTGACCGTGCCGGAGTACCTTGACGAGATCTACCTGCGCTACGGCTTCTTCCTCGAGGGCGTGATCAACATCTATTACGAGGGCGCGTCCGGCGCCGCCAAGATCAAGCGCATCCTCGACACCTACCGCGCCAGCCCGCCGGCGGCGTTCGGCGACACGAAGGTCACGCGCTTCCAGGATTTCGGCCGCGAGAAGTTCTACGACGCCGACCATGAGCAGATCCCGGCGCAGGACCTCTACCTCGTCACGCTGGCGAACGGCTACTCGTTCGCGGCGCGCGGCTCCGGCACCGAGCCGAAGATGAAGTTCTATCTCTTCGCCTCGGACCCGGTGAAATCCGCCGCCGACCTGCCCGCTGCCAAGGCGAAGACCAAGGCCTCGCTCGACGCCCTCAAGGCGCTGATCGAAGCCGACGCCCGCAAGCGCGCGGAGACGTAAGGCAAACACACCCCGCCCTGCGGGCATCAACCGTCGCCCAAGGCTATGGCTGACTAGCCCCTCTTGATAGAGGGGAATAAAACTCACGTAGCGAAGATCCCCTCTATGAAGAGGGGTGGCGCGAAGCGACGGGGTGTGTTGATTCCGGGCATGCCGCCTGCTTGGCTGGCGGCATGCGCACCACCCGGGTTGTCTTCGCTTTTCTTGTCCTCGCCACCGCCGGATTCGCCGCCGCCAAGCGCAAGGTCATCATCGACCAGGACGCCTTCGGGCCTGGCGGTCCGAACCTGCAGCCGATCCTGATGGTGCTGCAGGCGCCCGACGTCGAGGTGCTGGGCATCACGATCGAGAGCGGCGACGGCTGGCAGGCGGAAAACCTCGCGCACACGCTGCGCATGCTGGAGCTCATCGGCCGCACCGACGTGCCGGTCGTGCCGGGCGCGACCTATCCGCTGGTCAACAGCGAGGAGGCGACGATCCGCTGGGAGGGGCTTTACGGGAAACTGCCGTACAAGGGCGCCTGGATGAAGGAGTGGCCCGACTACAACACCGTCAACCGCACGCGCTACCATGCGGCCGACGTCGTGCCGCCGCTCGAGGAAGGCGCCCCGACGACGAAGCCGCGCAACGAGACCGCGGCGGCGTTCCTCATCCGCCAGGTCCGCGAATTTCCCGGCGAGGTCACGGTGCTGGCGATGGGGCCGTTCACCAACCTCGCGCTCGCGGCGCGGCTCGATGACGGTTTCGCCGCGCAGGCGAAGGAACTGGTGATCATGGGCGGCAGCTTCAACCCGCACACCACGACGACGCTCGACGAGTTCGCCATGCAGTTCATCCACAGCCCGCGCGTGGAATTCAACAGCCGCTGGGATCCGGAGGCTTCGCACCTGATGCTGCACGCCGGCTGGAGAAAGATCACGGTCGTGCCGACGGATGCGACGGTGCCGACCAAGGTGACGCCCGAACTGGTCAAGGCCGCCACGGCGTCGGGCACGCCGCTCGCGCAGTACGTGGCGAAGTATGCGCAGCCGGGTTTCCCGATGTGGGACGAAGTCGCCGCAGCCATCTTCCTCGACCCGTCCCTCGCGACCTTCAGCCGGGAGCTGGCCATGGACATCGACACGGCGCAGACGGCGAACTACGGCGCCACGCTCAGCTGGCCGAAGGGCGGCGGGCCGCGCCTCGGCGAACCGGATGTCACCGCCGTGCTCGCGGTTGACGTCCCGCGCCTCGAGAAGCTGTTTGTCGAGCTGCTGAACCGGAAGGGATCTGGGCGGTAGGGGCCGAACGTGTTCTTTCCTCCCGCACCCCCCCCCAACCC
>JBEHYX010000104.1:0-13231 GCA_048497945.1 Verrucomicrobiota bacterium
CTCGGTGGCGGTCCGGAATTTGCCGTGAGCGCCCGCGCGATTGCGTCTGCGGGACTGCTAGTCCCGCCTCCATTGGGAAATTAAGATTTGTTCCGGGCGCGAAACGCGCTCTGTTCGTTTCCGCCATGTCATTGCGAGGAGCGGAGCGACGAAGCAATCCAGCTGGATCGCCACAGCCCGCGGTGCGGGCTTCGCGATGACAAAACCCTTCACCACCAGACAGTCCCGCGCCGACTTCGTCGACCGCCGGCTGGCGGAGCTTTATCCCGAGACGCCGATCCCGCTCGATCACAAGGATGCGTACACGCTGCTCGTGAGCGTGGTGCTGTCCGCGCAGTCGACCGATGTCGGCGTGAACAAGGTGACGCCGCGCCTGTGGGCGAAGTTCGGCGACACGCCGGCGCGGCTCGCGCAGGCGCCGGTCGACGCGATCCGCGAGATCATCCGCCCGGTCGGCCTCTCGCCGCAGAAGGCCAAGGCCATCCAGGAGCTCTCGCGCCTGCTCGTCGAGCGCCACGGCGGGGCGGTGCCGCGGACCTTCGAGGAACTCGAGGCGCTGCCCGGCGTCGGCCACAAGACCGCGTCGGTCGTCATGAGCCAGGCCTTCGGCGTGCCGGCGTTTCCGGTGGACACCCACATCCACCGGCTGGCGTGGCGTTGGAAACTGAGCGACGGCCGCAACGTCGAGCAGACCGAGCGCGACCTGAAGAAGGTTTTCCCCGAGGCCCACTGGAACCAACTGCACCTGCGGATCATCTTCTACGGCCGCGAGGCCTGCACCGCCCGCGGCTGCGACGGCACCGTCTGCGAGATCTGCCGGACGCTGTTCCCGGGGCGGAAGCCGCTGAAGAAGCGGGAATGAATTAGATGGAGGCGGGACTAGCAGTCCCGCGGGTTGCAGCTCCGGCGCATCCAAGAGGTCATTGCCAAACCTGTCATGGCGAGGAGGCCCGGCAGGGCTGACGAAGCCATCCCGCAAGCTGGATCGCCACGTCCGGCTGCGCCGGGCTCGCGATGACAAGGCAGGTTTGGCAATGAACCCTAAGTGCAGGGCTGATAGCCCTGCCTCCAGTGGGGGTTGGCCGTGCCATGCGCGCCACTCGGGCTGATGGGCGCACATAACGCCCTCCTTCGCTGAAGCTTCGGAGGGCATGCTTCGCTCTCGCTGCGCTCGGCGAAGCATGGTGGACGCAACAGGACTCGAACCTGTGACCCCGTGCGTGTGAAGCACGTGCTCTAACCAACTGAGCTATGCGTCCGAAACAGGGGGCCGAAGGTTGAGAGTCCGGGTTCGTGAATCAACCCTGTTTTCTTTCGAAAAAAGGAGGGGTCAAACGCGCGCTTTTTGCCTCACGCAGAGGACGCCAAGGACGCGAAGGAGATGGATCCGGACCCTGGCGCCCTTGGCGTACTTGGCGTGAGGCCAAGGACTTTTGCGGATGCTTTTGAGAATAAGATGGAACAGGCCCCGTCCTCTCCTGTACCACCGCAGCTTCCATGAAGCTTTCCCTTGGCGATCTCCTGGTTCCGGCACTGCTCCTCGGCGCGGCGGGTTGGTGGGGTTACCACACCTGGTCCGACCATGCGGGGAAGGCGCGGGCCGAGGTGGCGCGGCAAAATGAGTCCGCGGAGTACGAGCGCGCCGTCAGCGCGATGGCGGCCCGCCACAACGCCACGCCGGCCCTGACCGCCAGGCTCGCCCAAGGCGGCCACACGTACACCTACAATGTCCAGAACGCGCTGCTGGCCGCGACCGGCCGCGCGGTGACCTTTGGCGCCGTGGTGACGGACCTGGAAAAGCACGGCGATGCCTATGTGCTCGACCTGGATGACGCCAGCGCCGGTCCGCCGGTGATTCGCTATGCGCTGGAATGCGACGGCCCGACCGCCCGGAAATTCATGGGCTCCAATCCGCCCGTCACCCACGTGATGGTCGCGGCCACGATCGCGTCCGTGGACAAGGCGGACCCGTCCGGCCCCGGCGATGCCGGGCGCTACCTGGCACGGGGCCGCTGCCTGGAACTCGTGGCGCGCTGACCGGCCGGGCCGCACGGCCGGCCGCAGCCGCGAAAAATCCCCCTAAGGTTTCGGGGCGGGGGGCGTAGTTGGGGAAGACCCCGCCGAAAAAAATTGTCGGCGGGAGAAAAATTTTTTTCTTCGACCTGCATGTCCGCCAACCCGACCCCGGTTACCCCGACTGACAACGCGCCGGCGCGCTCCTCCGCACGCTGGATCTGGATCGTCCTCGCCATCCTGCTGGCCGGCGCCGCCGGCGCCTGGCTTGGCGACATACCGAACCGTTACCGCGCGGCGGAGGCGATGAAGGCGGGCCGCGTGGCGCTGCTGAAGTCGGACTACCCCGCGGCGCTGCAGGCGTTTCGCGAGGCCGCGTTGCTGCGCCCCACCGACGAGGCGATCGTCGCGCGGTACGAGCAGACGCAGGCCACGTGGCTGGAGCTGGCGGAACGCAAGGTGGCCAAGCTCGACGCCAGGGCGGCGTACCTCGCCTGGCACGAGCTGCCGGCGGCCGAGGCGGTTTTCATGGAGCCGATGCTGGGCAAGTACCGCGCGCGCGGCGCGGAGATCGATGCGGCCGCCCGGGAGGCGGTGCAGGTGTCCGTCAACGAGGCCGAGGGCGCGCGGGATGCCGGCGACTTTGACCACGCGTACGAGCTGCTCGAGTCGGCCAAACCGTTTGCCGCCCTCGTGCCCGACCTGGCCGCGCGGCGCCAGGGGGTCGAGGCGGCGCAGCTCGCCCACGCGCTGGCGGCGGCGCAGGATGCCCTGAAGGAGGAACAGTTCGACCAGGCGCGGGAAATCCTGAAGGGCGCGGCGCAGGTGGCGGGGGCCAGCGCGGATTACCCGAAGCTGATGGCCGCCGTCGGCGAAGCGGAAGTGCGGGCCTTCCTGCGCGATGCGGCCAAGGCCGTGGGCGAAGGCCGGCGGAAGGAGGCGGGCGACCTCCTGGACAAGGCGGCGGCGACCAGGCTGCTGGCCGACGACGTGGCGAAGGCGCGCGAGGAGGCGCTGAAATCCATCCGGGCCCAGCTGAGTTACGCCCTGGCGGTCGCCCTCAGCCAGAGCAACCGCGCCGGCCTCGAGGACGTGCTGGCGGAGGCGGAAGCCTGCGCCGGCTGGAAGAAGGTCCCGGCGGACGACCTGCTGCAGCCGGCGAACATCGCCGCGTTCCTCGAAACGCTGAAAGTCTTCGATCTCGGCCGCGAGCGGCAGGCGAAGTTCGTGGACCGCCTCGATGTCCCGCTGGTGCTCTGGGCGCGCAAAAATTTCCGGGACCAGGCCGGCGTGGACGACTTCGTTCGCGACGGGTTCACGGAATGGAGCCGCCTGCTCGCCACCCAGCGCATGCCGGCCGCCGCGCTCTATATCGATGAACAGGCCCGGGCGTACGGCGCGAAGGCCGACGACGCCTGGCGCAAGGAGACGCTCGACCGCGTCGCGGAAACCGTGGGGGTCGCCATCGCCGTGCGCGATCCGGAACCCGACAAGAATGCCCCCGACAAGCTCAACGCCGACGCGACCGCCGCGCTGAAGGCGGCGTTGGAAAAAAAGCTCGGCGGGTGGCCGAAGCTGGTCCCCTTCGATGCGAAGCAACCGGCGACCGTCGTGCTGCGGGGCCACTACGACGGGTTCAACACCCACGACTATCCCGACGTCACGGAAAAAACCGTCCGCTACCAGAGCGGGACGGAGCAGGTGCCGAACCAGCAGCGGCAGGAGATCGTCGAGGAGCACAACGAGTTGTCCGAGCGCTACAACAACGTCATGGGCCAGTTGAACTCCAAACTCGATTACGTGAATTCCGTGAGCAACAATCCCTACGCGAGCGATTGGGACCGGTCCCAGCTGGTCTACAAGAACATCGAAATCACATCCGACCGCAATTTGCTCGCCCAATGGCGGCAGCAGCTGGCGGAGCTGCGCCGGCAGGGCGACGCGTTGCCGAAGACCGTTGCGGAACCGGTGTACGACAACGAGACCTATGAGTACATCCGGCACAACTACCAGTGCCTGGCCACCTGGGGCGTCACGGCTTATCTCCACGGCAGCGAGATGGAGGTCGCGGAGTATCACGCGAGTTCGGAGTTTCGCACGGACGAGGTGGCGGGCGATGCGAGCCACGGCGTGCCGGTGAAGCGCGCGGAACCCGTGCCGCAGGCCCGGTTGCTTCCCGGGCTGGCGCGCGAACTCGTCAGGCAGGCGGCCAATGTCGACCAGTTCGTCGATCAGCTCCCGGAAATGACGCTCGAGGCCTTCTCGAATTTCCACACGGCCAACCGGAGCGGCACGCTCCTCCAGACCGAGCAGTTCCTCGGCCTGGCCTACGCTTGGGAACGCGCCGGGCGGAAGCTCGAACAGACGCCAGAGATCCTGAAAGCCGCCCAACAGAGCCTTCGCCTGCCACCGGGGCAGGCGGTGGCAAAGAAGTAAGCGGGGTCAAAAAAGGCCGGCAGCGCAGGTGGAGCGGCTTGGCCCAAGACGCTTTTTCCGTCGGCAGGCGAGCATGCCCCGGCGCGTTGGGGACAACGCGCTCCGCCTTTTTCGACGCACTCCAAGGGAGCTGCCGGGCATTGAAGCCCTCCCGCATTTCCGGGCATCGGCCTCAGCCGAACAGCGGGCGCATCTGCCGGCTCAGCGCCTCGTGCTTCGCCTGCAGTTCCGCGTAGAGCTTCCGGCGCTTCGCGTCCGGCGTGCAGCGGGTCGACTCGTTGATCGCCACGATGCCGTCGGTGAAATCGGTGAGCTTGGCCTTCCGGCCTTCGCCGAGCGCGACGCACCACGCGGCCTGGAGCGCGCCGCCGAGCGCGGCGCCCTCATCCTCGACCATGGCCACGACCGGCACGCCGAAGATGTCGGCCATCATCTGGCGCCAGTAGGCGGAGCGCGAACCGCCGCCGGTGACGCGGATTTCCTTCGCCTTCACGCCGAGGGCGGCGAGGCGGCGCAGGCCGTAGTTCATGTTCATCGTCACGCCCTCCATCGCGGCGCGCGCGAGCGTGCCAGGGGTGAGCGTCGCCCGCGTGAGGCCGGTGAACACGCCGGTGGCGCGCGGCAGGTTGGGCGTGCGCTCGCCGTCGAGGTAGGGCAGGAGCGCAAGGCCGTTCGCGCCGGCGGGCGCGCTGGCGACGGCCTGCTCGAGCTGGGCGTGGTCCCAGTTGAAGAGGGAACGGAACTGCTCGGTCACCATCGTGACATTCATCGTGCAGAGCAGCGGCAGCCAGCCGCCGGTGGAGGAGCAGAACGCCGCGATCTCGCCCTGCGGGTCGACGACCGGCTTGTTGGCGTAGGCGTAGATCGTGCCGCTGGTGCCGAGGCTGGCGCTGACGACGCCCGGCGACACGTTGCCCGTGCCGATGGCGCCCATCATGTTGTCGCCGCCGCCGGCGCTGACGACCACGTCGGTCGAGAAGCCGTATTTCTGTGCGATGGCCGGGCGGAGCGTGCCGGCGGCCGCGCTCGAGTCGGACAGCTCCGGGAGCCAGTCGGCAAGGTTCCTGTCGAGGGCGTTGATGACGGCGGACGACCACATGCGCTTGCGCACGTCCATGAGCGCGGTGCCGGAGGCGTCGCCGTACTCCATGAAGTAGTTACCCGTGAGGTGGAAGTTCAGGTAGTCGTGCGGGAGCAGGACGTGGCGGAGCTTCTTGTAGTTCGCGGGCTCGTGGCGCTTCAGCCAGAGGATCTTCGGGGCGGTGAAGCCGGGAAGGAATGCGAGGCCGGCCTTGCGAATCGCGGCCTTCTCGCCGCCGAGTTTCTTGGTGAGGATCTCGCACTCCTTGGTCGTGCTCGTGTCGCACCAGAGCTTGGCCGGGCGGATGACGCCGCCGGCGGCGTCGAGCGGCACGAAGCCGTGCTGCTGGCCGGAGATGCCGATGCCGCGCACGCGGCTGCGGTCGATCTTGTCGGCGACCTCGCCGATCACCTTGTCGAGCGCCGCGGTCCAGTCCTGCGGGTGCTGCTCCATGTGGCCGGCGGGGAGGCCGGCGATGAGCTCGTGCGGCGCGCGCGCCTCCGCGACGATTTTCTTTTCGCTGAGGTCGAGGACGACCGCCTTGGTGCTCTGGGTGCCGCTGTCGATGCCGATGAAGAGGGACATGGGGGAAGGGAAAGAGAGAGGGGGAGGGAGAGGGAGTGGGACGCACACTTTTCACGGCGGGGTGCGGCTTGTCATTACCCGAATTCGCGCCTTCGGAACGGAAAAACATACTATCGTTAGACTCCGGCGGGTTGTGATTTTCGGACGGCATGGGTAACATTGGCCTTCGTCCGGTTCACCTCGACTACCCCCATGCGTTTACTTCGCCGCGGTTCGGCTCTCTGCGTTTTTGTCTTCATCGTGGCGCTCGGCGCCCGCGCCTCCCTTGGCGACACCCCGCTCCTCGGCACCGGCGGTGCGGTGATTGTCGAGTCCGGCCGCGCGGCGCCGATCCATGTGGCGGCGGAGGACTGGCCGGGCGTCCAGCGCGCGGCGCGCGACTTGCAGGCGGACATCGAACGCGTGAGTGGCGTGAAGCCGGCGTTTGCGACCACCGCGCCGACCACAGGGGCGGACGTCATCCTGGTTGGCACGGTGGGCCGGAGTCCGTTGATCGACGGGCTCGCCGCAGCGGGCAAACTCGATGTCACCGCCATTCGCGGCCAGTGGGAAGCGTTTCTCATCCAGACCGTCGAGGCGCCGCTGCCCGGCGTGGCGCGGGCGCTCGTCATCGCCGGCAGCGACAAGCGCGGCACGACCTACGGCGTCTATGAAGTCTCCCAGCAGATCGGCGTGTCGCCGTGGTATTGGTGGGCGGACGTGACGCCCGAACATCGCGACACGCTGGCGTTCAAGGCCGGGCGCACGGTGGTGGCTTCGCCGTCGGTGAAGTACCGCGGCATCTTCCTCAACGACGAGGCGCCCGACCTGACCAACTGGGTGCGCGCGAAGTTCGGCAACGTTTCCAAGGAAGCGAATCCCAACGTCATTCCCAACGTGGCGAATTACGGCCGCGAGTTCTACACGCGCCTCTTCGAGGTGATGTTGCGCCTGCGCGCCAACTACCTCTGGCCCGCGATGTGGAACAACGCATTCAACGAGGATGACCCCGAAAACGCGCGCCTGGCCGACGAGTACGGCATCGTCATGGGCACGTCGCACCAGGAGCCGATGCTGCGGGCGCAGAAGGAGTGGGACTGGCGTTTCCAGAAGACGATCGGCACCTGGAACTACGCGAAGCATCCGGAGGTGCTGGAGAACTTCTGGCGCGAAGGGGTCAGGCGGAACAAGAACTACGAGAGCATCGTCACGATGGGACTGCGCGGCGCGAACGACACCGAGATGGCGCCGGGCGGCCCCGAGGCCAACCGCAAGCTGCTCGAACACATTGTCGACCAGCAGCGCGACATCCTGCGCGCGGAAGTTAACTCCGACCTCACGCAGGTCCCGCAGATGTGGTGCCTCTACAAGGAGGTGCAGGAGTTTTATGAGCACGGCATGCGCGTGCCGGACGACGTCACGCTGCTCTGGGCCGAGGACAACTGGGGCAATATCCGCCGCCTGCCGACGGCCGCCGAGCGGAAGCGTCCCGGCGGCGCGGGCATCTACTACCATTTCGACTACCACGGCGGCCCGCGCAGCTACCAGTGGCTCAACACCAGCCCGATTCCGAAGATCTGGGAGCAGATGTCGCTCGCGAAGCAGTACGGCGCCGACCGCATCTGGATCGTCAACGTCGGCCACTTCAAGGGCTACGAGTTCCCGCTCGAGTACTTCCTCGCGCTCGGCTGGGACACCGGCCGCTGGACCGCGGCGAACACCGCGGAGTTCACGCGCCTCTGGGCGGCGCGCGAGTTCGGCCCGGAGCGCGCCGCGGACATCGCCGACCTGATGGCGAAGTATTCCAAATACAACGGCCGCCGGAAGCCCGAGCTCCTCGCGCCCGACACCTACAGCCTGACCGACTACCGCGAGGCCGAGACCGTCGTCGCCGATTACCGCGCGCTCGCGGCGAAGGCCGACGAGGTCGCCGCCGCGCTGCCCGCCGCGAAGCGCGACGCGTTTCACCAGCTGATCGGTTTCCCGGTGAAGGCCAGTGCGCTCGTCAACGAGCTCTACCTCGCCGCCGGCCGCAATGCGCTCTATGCGCGGCAGGGACGCGCGAGCGCGGGGGCCCAGGCGGCGGAAACGCGCCGGTTGTTCGCCGAGTTCATGGCGCTGACCAACCACTACAACGGCGCGTTCGCCGATGGGAAGTGGGCGCACTTCATGGACCAGCCCGTGCTCGGCTACACCACGTGGCGCGATCCGCCGGAGAACAGCCTGAAGCACCTCAAGCTCGCCGAGCCCGCGATTCCCGATGCCGCCGCGCTCGGCGTGGCCGTCGAAGGCCGCGCGGAAGCGGTCGAGGGCGAGGCGGCGCTGCCGGAGTTCGACGCGCTGAACCGGCAGACCTCTTACATCGATGTTTTCAATCGCGGTCGCGGCGACCTTGTCTTCACGACCAAGGCCAGCGAACCGTGGATCAGGCTCGGCGTGCCGAAGCGCGCGCCCGACGCCGATGCCCGCGTACACGTGAGCATCGATTGGGACAAGGTGCCGGCGGGCAAGGCTGCGGGCACGATCACGGTTTCCGGACATGGCCGCGAGGTCTTGGTGCGCGTCGAGGCGTTCAGGTCCGTCGATGTCACCCGCGAGACCCTCGAGGGTTTCGCCGAGGGTCGCGGGGTTGTTGCGATCGAGCCCGAGCATTTCACGAAGCGCACCGACGCCGGCGCCAACCGCTGGCTCAAGGTCGACGATTACGGCCGCACGCTGTCCGGCATGCGCGCCACCGGGCCGGTTGACGCGCCGAGCGCGACGCCGGGCAAGGACTCGCCGTCGCTCGAATACAAGATGTACGTGCTGACGCCGGGCGACGTGGAGGTGAACGCGATCACGGCGCCGACGATGAACTTCGATCCCGGGCGCGGCGTGCGCTACGCGGTGTCGTTCGACGACGAGGCGCCGCAGGTCGTCACGCTCGTGCCGCAGGGCTATCAGGCGCAGAACCGCAACGCGGCCTGGGAGAAATCGGTCGCCGACAATGCACACTTCGGCAAATCGAAGCACCAGCTCGCTACCGCCGGCTACCACACGCTCAAGGTCTGGATGGTCGATCCCGCCGTCGTGCTGCAAAAGCTCGTTGTCGACCTCGGCGGCCTGAAGCCCAGCTACCTCGGCCCGCCGGAAAGCTTCCACGGCCGGCTCGGGCCGGCGCCGCTGGCGTTGCGCGACCTGCTCGTCGCCCCGCCGTGGCAGATGAGTCCGGAGGACCGCGCGCGCCTGGGCAAACTTTCGGCGGAGGACCACGCCGACATGATGCGGCAGCTCGGCATCACCAAGATCCGCCCCGGCCGTAACCCGAGCGCCGGTTCCAACAACCTGCCCAACACCGACCAGGCGCTGGCGAACCCGTGGCCCGACTGGCCGGAGCTGCTGGTGACGAAGGCCGGCCAGCCCGTGACGACCGCCGAACAATGGTGGAAAGTCCGTCGTCCGGAAATTCTTGAGGACTACGAGCGTGAGGTCGTCGGCCGGATTCCCGCGAACGTTCCGAAGGTTTCCTGGTCCGTGACCCGCACGCTCGAAACCCAAATCGGCGGGCACCCGGCGCGCGCGCGACAGGTGATCGGTCACGTCGACAATTCCGCGCACCCCGACATCGCGGTCGACATCAAGCTCGCCGTCGTGCTGCCCGCGGATGTCAAAGGCCCGGTGCCGGTGCTCGTGATGTTCGGCTCGGGGGCGATGCCTGACGAACCGACACCGCGCTTTCCCGGCGGATTTGAGCCGAAGGCGCCGCCGTCACCCGACCAGTTGATCGCGGCGGGGTGGGGCTACGTTTCGCTCAGTGCCACGAGCGTGCAGGCGGACAATTTCGCGGGCCTGACGTCGGGCATCATCGGTCTCACGAACCAGGGCAAGCGCCGCACACCGGAGCAGTGGGGCGTGTTGCGCGCGTGGGGCTGGGGCGCGTCGCGCACGATCGACTATCTCGAGACCCTGCCCGAAGTGGATGCGAAGAAAATCGGCATCGAGGGCGTCTCGCGCTACGGCAAGGCCACGATGGTCACGATGGCCGTCGAACCGCGCTTCGCGGTCGCGCTGGTGAGTTCGTCGGGCCTCGCCGGCGCGAAGCCCTATCGCCGCGACTTCGGCCAGATCGTCGAGAACCTGACCAACTCCTACGAAGGCCACTGGATGGCGGGTAATTTCCTGAAATACGGCGCGGCGGAATCCGCGTTTGGCGCGAAGACCGCCAACGACCTGCCCATCGAGGCGCACGAAGTGATGGCGCTCTGCGCCCCGCGCGGGCTGATGATCGGCTACGGTCTCGTCGCGAACGGCGACGCGCACTGGGTCGACCAGCAGGGCAGCTACATGGCGACCGTCGCGGCGCAGCCGGCATACCGGCTCGTCGGGGCGCGCGACCTCGGGGTGAAGGACGACTATCGCACGGCGGTCATGCCGCCGCCCAACACGGATTTGCTGAACGGTGAACTCGCCTGGCGCCAGCACGATGGCGGCCACGAGGATCGCACGAATTTGGGCTCGTTCATCGCCTGGGCGAACCGCCTGCTGCACTACACGCCGCGGCGAAATTAAGTTGGGGACGCCGTTGGTGGAAATCTGTAGCGGCGGTCTGTGACCGCCGATTCGAAGGAACGGCGCTCATAGAGCGCCGCTACAGTATGCAGACGCATTGCCGAAATAAAAATCGTTGGGCGCAGGTTCCGGCTGGTGCTTCGCGGCGCGAAGTGCTTAACCGTTGAGCAAATGAACGTGCGTCACATCGCCCGGCAGGCGGGCGTTTCCCCCTCCGCCGTCTCGCTCGCGCTCCGCGACAGCCCGCGCATTTCGGAGAAGACGAAGGCGCGCATCCGGAAATTCGCGCAGGAGGCGGGCTACGCGCCCGACGCCCGTATCGTCGACCTGATGCGCCACCTGCGGAAACCGCGCGATGTGCGCCAGCAGGCGAGCTTCGGCGTCGTGTCGTTCTACGACAGCCTGCGCCCGTGGGAAAAATCGAAGCACCTCACGAAGGTCCACGCGGGCATGCAGGCCCGCGCCAGCCAGCTCGGCTACCGGCTCGAGTCGCTCTGGCTGCGGGCCCCGGGCATGACGTACCGGCGCTTCAGCGACATCCTGGCGGCGCGCGGCATCGACGGCCTGCTGTGTTTCGGCAGCCCCGACTTCAACCAGGAGTTCCCGACCGAACTCAACGCGCAGGCCGTGGTGACCGTCGGCCTGAGCATCAGCACGCCGCTGCATCGCGTGACGAGCCACTTCTACAACGACACGCTCAACGCGCTGAACCGCGTCCACGCGCTCGGCTACCGGCGCCCGGGACTCGTGCTCGGCATGCATGAGGACACCCGCAGCGCCTACGCGCACTCCGCAGCCTACCTCGGCTGGTGCGCGCACACGATCGGCCTCAACGCCGCGCTGCCGGTGCTGAGCCTGCGCGAGGTCGAGGAGCCGCCGCTCACGAGCTGGCTGGTGAAACAGAAGCCTGATGTCGTGGTCTTCGTGCATTTGCCCGACATGATCGCGCGTTTCCGGGCCGTGTTGCGCCGGCTGCAGATTGCGATTCCCAAGAAGCTCGGGGTGGTCGTCCTGAGCCACGAGGTGCAGGGGACGGGCTTCTCCGGGCTCCAGCAAAACCAGCAGTTGATGGGGGCATGGATGGTGGAATTGCTGGCCGCCCGCATCGCCAACCGCGATTTTGGCATCCCGGTCAATCCACGCACAGAGATGGTTGAAAGCGAATGGGTTAAGGGGGATTCGCTGCGCACCATTCGGGCTTAGTCAACGGTTGACAATTCCGAGGGTAGCCGCCTTGCCCGCAGGACGTAGCCTCACAACCTACCCCTATGAAGCTTGGTCTCGGTCTTTACCGTCACATGCTGACGCGTGAGAACTTTCAGTTCGCGCGTCAGGCGGGCGCCACCCACATCGTGGCGCACCTCGTCGACTATTTCAAAGGCGGCGGTCACGTGGGGCCCGACGACCAGCCGACCGGCACCGACTGGGGCTGGGGCCTGGCGGGGGATCCGGACAAACTCTGGACGACCGACGAGCTGCTGAAGATCCGCCGCGACGCGGAGGCGTCCGGCCTCGTGCTCGAGGCGATCGAGAACTTCGACCCGGCGCACTGGGGCGACATCCTGCTGGATGGCCCGCAGCGCGCGAAGCACATCGAGAACGTGAAGACGATCATCCGCCGCCTCGGTGAGGCGGGGATCCCGATCATGGGCTACAATTTTTCCATCGCGGGCGTGGCCGGCCGCACCAAGGGCAACTACGCGCGCGGCGACGCGCCGGCGGTCGGCATGGAGGGCCCGTACGATCTGCCGATGCCCAACGGCCTCGTCTGGAACATGGTCGTCGACCCCACCGCATCGAAGCGCGACACGGGGATCATTCCCTCCGCGACACCGGCGCAGCTCTGGAGCCGCCTCGAACGTTTCCTCAACGAGGTGCTGCCCGTGGCCGAGAAGGCCGGCGTGCGCCTCGCGCTGCATCCGGACGATCCGCCGATGCCGACGATCCGCGGCCAGCCGCGCCTCGTCTACCAGCCGTCACTCTACCAGAAGGTCATCGACCTCAACCCGAGCCCGGCGAACCAGCTCGAGTTCTGCGTCGGCTCGCTCGCCGAGATGACCGAGGGCGACATCTACGAGGTCGTCGATCAGTACTCGCGCCAGCACCGCCTCGGCTACGTCCACCTGCGCAACGTCCGCGACAAGGTTCCGCACTACAAGGAGACCTTCATCGACGACGGCGAAGTCGACGTGCTGCGCGTGCTTGCGATCCTGAAGAAGAACGGCTTCGAAGGCGTGGTCATTCCCGACCACGCGCCGCAGATGAGCTGCGCCGCGCCGTGGCACGCGGGCATGGCCTACGCGATGGGCTTCCTCAAGGCCGGCATGATGGCGCTCGAGGGAAAGCGATGATCTTTGCGGTGCGAGCTTTGCCTGATTGGAGGCGGGACGCCCTCGTCCCGCGAGGCATGCGCTGCGCCACCGGAAACCCGCGGGGTGAGGGCACCCCGCCTCCAACTTCGGAGCAAGGCGCATGAGCGTCCGCCTGCACTTCAATTCCGCGACGAGCGACGCCGAGGCCGGCGTCTCGCTCTTCACCTGTGCGGAAAAGCTGGGCATCCCGGTGCCTACGTCCTGCAACAAGCAGGGC
>JBEHYX010000105.1:0-13221 GCA_048497945.1 Verrucomicrobiota bacterium
GCGCGGCTAAGCGCAAAAGGATCGGGATTTCCGGCAGGCTCTATCTGTAGCGGCGGTCCATGACCGCCGGGGCCAACGGCATCGCGTTCGCTCGGCGGTCATAGACCGCCGCGACAGCAAGTGCGCCACCTTATTTTTTTTCCGGCGGCTGGCGCAGGATCTCGTCCATCGTCAGGCCCGTGAGCGGTTCGAGGTCCTTCAGCAGCCGCCACAGGGCGTACATCATGATGGCCACGGTCGGGATCGAGAGGCCGAGCATGCTGATCCAGTGCATTTTCCCGAGCTCGGCATTGAAGGCCTCGGTGTCGGGCGGGCTGACGATGATCCAGCGGGCGAACCCGTAGTTGAGCGCGGCGCTGATCAGCATCGCGGCGGCGATCAGGTAGCTCGAGCGGCGCATCAGCTGCGTGAAGCCGGCCTGGGTGCCGCGGGCGGCCAGCGCCTGGTCCACGCGCTCGACGTCGATCACCTGGGGGTTGAAGAGGATCTCGTGGACGAGCGGCTCCTTGGCGCGCAGCGAGGCGAGCACCGCCAGGCCGATCAGCAGGGGCACGGCGCCGTCCTTCACCGCGAACCAGAAACCATCGAGCTTCATCAGGCCGAAGCCGCCGGTGATGAGCACGCTGACAAAGCCGATGGCCGAGATGAAGTTCAGGCGCCGGCGGCGGACAAAATCATAAATGCCATAGCCCAGCGGGAAGAGCAGGGCGACCAGCAGGCCCCATTTCGGCCCAAGCAGGTGCGGGCCGCTGGCCTTGCTCATGATCGCGGTCGGGATCGCGAGATTGAAAACCAGGTTGAGCAGCAGGTTCTCGGGTTTTGTCTTGGGCACTGAGGGGGTCGGCGCGGTCATTTCGCTTTTGCCAAGGAGAAATGCCGGTTCCTTAATGGTCAACCTTCCCGTCATGATCCTGCTTGGACTCAACATCGACCATGCCGCCACCCTCCGGCAGGCGCGCTACCGCCAGGCGGGCTCGACCCACGGCGGCAACGTGGAGCCGGATCCCGTGGCACTGGCCTTCCTGGCCGAAAAGATGGGCGCGGACGGCATCACCGTCCACCTGCGCGAGGACCGCCGGCACATCCAGGAAGAGGATGTCCGCCGGCTGGCCGCCCACCGCGGCACGCGGCTCAACCTCGAAATGGCCTGCACGCCGGCGATGACCGCGCTGGCGCTGGAGTTGAAGCCGCATTCCGTCTGCCTCGTGCCCGAAAGCCGCGAGGAAATCACCACCGAGGGCGGTCTCGATGTCGTGAAGCACCGCGCCAAGGTGGCGGCGGTGACCGATGCCATGAACGGCGCCGGCATCAAGACGAGTTTGTTCATCGATCCCGAGGCGGACCAGATCGCGCTGGCCGTGGAATTGAAGGCGCCGTGGATCGAGCTGCACACGGGAGCGTATGCCAACGCCTACCACGGTCCGGGCCGGGCGAAGGAATTTGCCCGCCTCGTCACCGGCGCGAAGCAGGCCCACGCGGCGAAGCTGGTGGTCAACGCCGGCCATGGCATCAATTACACGAACATCACCGAGGTCCGCACCATCCCGCATCTGCACGAGTTGAACATCGGCCACAGCATCATCAGCCGCGCCCTGACCCACGGGATCGGCGAGGCGGTGCGCACGATGAAGCAGCTGATGAATCCGTGATTGATTCACCACGAAAGACACCAAACACACGAAAGTCTGCCCTTTCTTAGTTTCTGTTTCGTGTATTTCGTGTGTTTAGTGGTCCACCCAACATGAACATCGTCCTTCCTCCCGGCGGCCTGCTGATCGGACTCGGTTGCGACATCATCGAGACCGAGCGCATCGAAGGCGTGCTCAAGAAGCACGGCGATCGTTTCCTCAAGCGCGTATTCACCGAGGAAGAGCGCGCCTACTGTGACAGCCTGAAGTACCCGCACAAGCACTACGCCGCGCGCTGGGCCGCGAAGGAGGCGGTGTCGAAAGCCTTCACGACCGGCATCGGTGAGCACCTGGAGTGGACGTCCGTCTCGGTTTACCACGGCACACGCAAGGAGCCGCTCGTGCGTCTCGACGCCAAAGGCGCCGCCCTGCTCGAGCAGGTCGGCGCCACGCACGTGTGGCTTTCGCTCTCGCACATCGACAGCCACGCGATGGCCGTCGCGGCCCTCGTCAAGAAGGTGTAGCCATGGCGGCGCGGGACAAATCGCGCTTCACAACGACCCAGGCGGCCTGGATTGCGCTGGTTGTTTTCGGTGGCTGGCTGGTGTTTCTTTTCCTGCCGGTATCGCAGAAGCCGAAACCCGAAGCTTCGCCGGCGCTGCCACCCATGGCCGCCCAGTCGAAGCTCGAGGCCGTCGGCTTGGCGAACAATCCCGACTGGCAGGGGCTGCCGGATTACTTTGCGATCTGGGCGGAAGGCCTGGACTGGCAAGACGACCGGGTCGGCTTCGCCTACTGGAATCCGGGCTCGCGGTCCTACAGCTATTTTTTCGAAGCAACCCGGGTGGGTGGAGGCTATCGTTTTCGTATCCTCTCCCGAAAGGAAAGCGCGCCGCTGGAGGATGTTGTAGCGGGATTGGTGCCCGAAGGAAAGGAATCCGACGCTCATCCTTTTGTATTTTGGCGCAACGAGGCGGGGGTCTATTCGCAGGCGGCAGGGAAACCCGGCGTGAAAATTGTGGCTCCTCCGCCTCCGCCGATAAAAGTGGACCTACCCGTCAAGTCCCTGCCGGTGCCGCCGCCTCCGCCGCCCAAGGAAGAAAACCACTAAGATGTCCCGCAGCGAAACCCAGTTTCCAAGTCATCCGGTGCTCTCGTGCGCTGCCGCGAAGGCTTGGGAAGCGGGCTTGCTCAAGACGGCCGCCGCCGAATGGACGGCCATGCAGCAGGCGGGTGAAGCGATTGCTCATGCCGTGCTGGAGGATTTCAGGGAGATCGACGGTCTGCCGGAAAACGCGCGGGTGCTTGTGCTGGCGGGCAAGGGGCACAATGGCGGCGATGCGCTGCTGGCGGCGCGAACGATCCTGGCGTTGCGGCCGCAGGGGCGGGTGACGGTCGTGCTGAGCTTTGGCCTGCAAACGCTGCGACCGCTGGCGAAGAAAGCCCTGATGGTCCTGAAGAAAACCGGGCGCGCCAGGGTGGTCTCGGCGGCACAGGGTTTGGCTGCCATTGCGAAATACGACCTGTGTCTCGACGGCATCTTCGGCTTCCAGTTCCGCGCGCCGATGGATGCGGCGACGACTGCGCTGATCAAGGCAGTCAACGCACATCACGGCGTCGCGTTCCGGGCCGCGGTGGACTTGCCGAGCGGGGTGGGCGAGGCCAGCGCGACGACGATCTTCCGGGCGGACTTCACCTACGCGACGGGCATCGTGAAGCGGCCGGTCCTCTCACCGAACGTCGCCAAATTCGTTGGCCGACTGCGTTATCTCGATCTCGGCTTCTTCGCGAAGAAATCGCCACCGGCCACGGAGCGGGTTTTGACCCCCGCGGTGCTGGCGCCGCTGGCCCGGTTGCGTACGGCCCAGACCGACAAGCGCACCTTCGGTCACGTGCTGCTGGTCGGAGGCTCGCGCAGTTATCCGGGGGCAATCCTGCTCGCGGTGCGCTCTGCCCTGCGGAGCGGTGCCGGGTTGGTGACGGCCTTCGTACCCAAGACACTCGCGCCCGAGTACGCGGCGGCGCATCCCGAGGCGATGTGGGTTGGTTGCCCGGAAACCGCCAGGGGCGGACTCGCCGCGGGCACACTCAAGTTGATCCAGGCGCGCCTGAAGCGGGCCACTGCGCTGGTGATCGGCCCCGGGGCCAGCGCTGAGCCGGCGGTGCTCAACACGATCCGGTCGATTGTGCGGAAGACGGATCTTCCGCTTGTGCTCGATGCGGATGCCCTGCGTCCGGAGATCGTCGCGGAGCTGAAGGATCGCGCCTTCGTCTGCACCCCGCATGCGGGTGAGTTCGAGCGCATTGCTCCGAAGCTTTTTAAGGATGGAAAACTCGTCGCGCCGCACGGCGTGCTCGTCCTCAAGGGTCCGCTGACCCGTGTGACCGATGGTCGCGAGACCTACTACAGCCCGTTCGGCGGCCCCGTGTTGGCGCGGGGCGGGAGTGGCGACATCCTGGCCGGTCTGATCGGCGGATTGCTGGCCCAGCAGCCGAAGGACCCGCTGCTGGCGGCGGCGCGCGGTGTGGTCTGGCACGGGCGGGCGGCCGATTTGTTGGCTCGCGCTCATGGACAGGTGGCCGTAGAGATTTCGCAGATTTTAGAGCAGCTCGGGCCGGGCCTCCATCCCTGACAATGCCAGATTCCCTGTCCGAGTCGCAGGCGTTCATGATCCTGAACGACCTGCCCAACATTGGTCCGATCACGCTCAACCGTCTCCTGCAGGAGATCGGCCGCGATCCGCGCGAAATCCTGTCCGCCGCGAAGCCCCGACTCGAAGCCGTGCGCGGGGTTGGCCCTGAGACCAGTGACGCCCTGGTCAACTGGCGCACGCACTTCGACCTCGGGCGCGAGGAGGAACGTCTGGCGAAAGCCGGCGCGGTCTTCATCACCGCGCGCGATGAAGGCTATCCGCGTTTGCTGAAGGAAATCAGCGACCCACCGATCGGCCTTTACCGCAAGGGCGGCTATCTTTTCGAGCAGCCTTGCGTTGCCATCGTCGGCAGCCGGCGCACGACACTTTACGGGCAGTCCGTCGCGAAGAAGCTCGCGGGCGAATTGTGCCGGCTGGGTTTCTGCGTTGTGAGCGGCCTGGCGCGGGGCATCGACACGGCGGCGCACGAGGGCGCGCTGGCCGCGGGTGGCAGGACGGCGGCGGTCCTGGGCTGCGGGCTGGATATCGTTTATCCGCCCGAGAACCTCGATCTCTATCGCCGCATCGCCGAGACCGGCGCGGTGCTCTCGGAGTTTCCGTTCGGCCGCAAGGCGGACAAGCAGACCTTCCCGATGCGCAACCGCGTGGTCGCGGGCATGAGCGAGGCGATCGTGGTGGTCGAAAGCGACGTGTCGGGCGGCGCGATGATCACGGCGCGTTTTGCCGGCGAACAGGGTCGGCTGATCTTCGCCGTGCCCGGTCGCATCGACCAGCCGACCAGTGCGGGCTGCCATCAATTGATCCGCGACGGCGCGACGCTGCTGACGAGCGTCGACGACATCCTGAACGAGCTCAGCTACCTCGACGGACTGCGCCCGCAGGCGATCAGGACGGAAGGCGAGACGAGCGTGCTCGAACAACTGCTGCCGCAGCTGGGCGCGGAGGAGCGTCGCGTGTACGACTGCTTCAAGGGCGGCTCCGTGCTGGTGGTCGATGCGCTGGTCGCGGCGACCGGGTTGGCTGCGCCCCGGATTTCCGCGGCCCTGATGATGCTCGAGCTGAAGAAGCTCGTGACGAAACGCGTCGATGGAAGCTTCGAGGCGCGCTCCTGATTTTCGATCGCTGGAGGCGGGACTACCAGTCCCGCGTGGCAGGGACTGCAGAGCGTTCATCCCGCGGGACTGATAGTCCCGCCTCCAACCCAACCAAGCGGGCATAAAAAAGCCCCGGCGCGGGAGCGTCGGGGCGGAAAGGGAAACGAAGCCGTTTACTGGCCGCCGTTCTTGATGCGATCGGCCTCGGCCTTGGCCGCGGCCTCGCGGGCCTTGTACTCCTCGAGCTGCTTGGCCTTGCGGAGCGCGGCGTCTTCTTCCGCGCGCAGGCGGGCGACCTCGGCCTCGGCGGCCTCGGCGCGCTGGCGGGCGGCGAGCAGCTCCTGGTCCTCGACGGACTTGCCCTGCGAGATCATGCGCTGGCGCTTCGCGTCGGCCTCGGCGCGTTCGCGCGCGGCGGTTTCCTCGGCGACCTTTCGCTCGTACTGGATTTCCTGCAGCTGGCGGTCCTTCCGGTTGCCCGCGATGCCGCCGATGATGGCGCCGGCGGCCGCACCCGCGGCCGCGCCCTTGCCGTCTTCGCCGGACTGGTGGCCGATGATGGTGCCGAGGATCGCGCCTGCGACCGCACCGGCGACCGCGCCGTTCTCGGTGTTGGAGCCGTCGGTCTGACAGCCGGAATTCAGGAAACTCGAGAGCACCAAGGCAGAGCCGGCGCCCAACGAGATAAAGTGACGATATGGTTTCATGGTTTGCAGGTGGGGCTTGTAGACTGGGGGAGGGCGGGTTTGTTCCGCCCGGACATCAACCCGGAGGCCACGCTAACGGCCTCTGGCCAAGGAGATGCACATGCATGTGTGGCACGGTCTCGCCGCCATGGGGGCCGCTGTTGATCACGAGCCGGTAGCCTGATTCGGAGACGCCGAGCTGCTTCGCGAGGTTTCCGGCGGTAAGCAGCAGGTGGCCGAGCAGCGCCTGGTCGGCGGATGTGGCGGCACCGACGCGCGGGATCGGCTTCTTGGGAATCACTAGCACATGTACGGGCGCCTGCGGGCTGATGTCGTGGATCGCGATGCAGAGGTCGTCCTCATGCGCGATCTTCGCCGGGATCTCGTGGTCGATGATTTTCTGGAAAATGGTTTTCACTGCGGAAGGTTAACCATGGAATACACTGAATACACGAAATCGATCTCCGGGGGCTTTCGTGTGTTTGGTGTGTTTCGTGGTTATAAAAACAAAAGTTTCAGGTTCGCGCTGCGGCGCGAGCGGGCGGCGGCGAGGTCGCGGATCAGCGCGAGCGACTCGTCGTACTCGCGCTGGCGCCGCTCCGTCCAGCGCCGCGCGGGCGGGCAATGAGCCGTGCGAAGATTGGTCACGAGCAGGGTCGACTGCTCGTACGGCGCGAGCTGCTTGAGGCCCTGCATCAGGCCGGCGCGCGCGAAGAGCGGCGAGGCGCCGGCGTCATCCGCGCCCGCATCCCAATGGAAAAAGCCGAAGGCGGATTGCTGCGAGCACAGGCGCTGGAAAAGCGCGGCGGCGGCGGCGATGAACGCCGGGTCGTTCGGGCCGCGCGCCTCGGCCTCACCGAGGCTGGTGGTGATGGCGTCGTCGATCTGTTGCGCCAGATAGAGGTCCTGCCCGGTGAGCGGGGCGAAAAGGGCGTTGAGGAAGTGCAGCCGGCGCAGTTGCGGGGAGCGCGTCATTTCTTGGCTTTCGGTGTACCACCGCGGGCGTCGGGCGCAAGCGCGCTGATTTCGCTGACGAATTCGGACACGTCGCGGAATTCCTTGTAGACGGAGGCGAAGCGGACGTACGCGACCTGGTCCATCTTGCGCAGGCGCTGCATCACGTGCTCGCCGATGGCCTGCGTCGGCACCTGGCTGTCGTAGCGGGCCTCGACGGCGTCGATCACGTCCTCGACGAGCATGGAGATCTGCTCGGAGTCGATCGGGCGCTTGTGGCAGGCGGCGCGGATGGCGCCGATCAGTTTCTCGCGGAGGAAGGGTTCCTGGCGGCCGTCGCGTTTCACGACGACGAGCGTGTCGCGCACGAACTCCTCGTTGGTGGTGAAGCGGTGGTTGCACTCCATGCACTCGCGGCGGCGGCGGATGGAATTGCCGTCGCGGGCGATGCGGGAGTCGATCACCTTGTCTTCAATGGAGGTGCACTTGGGACAACGCATGATTTTATATCACCACGAAAAACACCAAAAACACGAAAGGGTTGGTGTCAGGTTTTGGTGTATTTCGTGTGTTTCGTGGTGGTTAATTCAGGGAAAGGAAGTTTTGGAGAATCCTCATGCCACCCTCGGTGGCGATGGACTCAGGATGGAACTGGACACCGTGAACTGCGAATTGTTTGTGCTGCAGACCCATGATTTCGCCCTCGGCCGACTCGGCCGTGATCTCGAGGCAGTCCGGCAGGCTGGAGCGTTCGACCAGCAGGGAATGGTAGCGGGTCGCGGTGAAAGGGTCGGGCAGGCCGGCGAAGACGCCCTTGCCGGTGTGCTTGATGGGCGAGAGCTTGCCGTGCATCTGGCGTGGGGCGCGGATGACGTTGCCGCCGAAGACCTGGCCGATCGCTTGGTGGCCGAGGCATACGCCAAGGACCGGCTTCTTGCCCGCAAAAGTCTTGATCAGGTCGAGACTTACGCCGGCGTCGGACGGGGTGCAAGGGCCCGGCGAGATGAGCACGTTGTCCGGGTTGAGCTTGAGCGCCTCGGTCGGCGTCAGCTCGTCGTTGCGGAAAACCCGCATGCTCACGCCCAGCTGGCCGAAATACTGGACCAGGTTGAAGGTGAAGGAATCGTAGTTGTCGATGACCAGGAGCACTTTTGGCGAACTTACCGACCATTGACAGGGGGTCAAGGCTGCGGGCAGGGTGCCCTGTCATCGCGAGGCCCGCTGTGCGGGCCGCGGCGATCCAGTCCTTCGGCAGGCTCAGGACCTTGAGCTTGTCGAAACGGCGAGATGGATTGCTTCGTCGCTTCGCTTCTCGCAATGACAAGTCACCGATGCCCGACCACTTTCAGCTGCTGAAGACCGATACAGCCACCGCCGCCCGCCGCGGCCGGTTGAAGACGCTGCACGGCACCATCGAGACGCCGATCTTCATGCCGGTCGGCACCCAAGGCACGGTGAAGGCGATCACGCCGGCGCATCTCCATGAGATCGGCGCCCAAATCATCCTCGGCAACACCTACCACCTGAACCTGCGCCCGACCTCGGAACTGGTCCGCGAGATGGGCGGGCTGCACCAATTCATGGGCTGGGACGGGCCGATCCTGACGGACAGCGGCGGCTTCCAGGTTTTCAGCCTGGCGAAGCTGCGCGACATCAAGGAGGACGGCATCGCGTTCCAGTCGCACCTCGACGGGGCGAAACTTTTCCTCGGGCCGAAGGAAGTGATGACGATCCAGGCCAACCTCGGCTCGGACATCGCCATGGTGATCGATGAGTGCCCGCCGTGGCCGTGCACGAAGGAAGAATGCCGCGCCGCCGTCGATCGCAGCTACCGCTGGGCGCAGCAGTGCAAGCAGATCGCGACCGACAACGGCTTCCTCGGCTCGGGCCACCATGTCTTCGCGATCGCGCAGGGCTCGACCTTCGATGACCTGCGCCGCGAGGCGGCGGAGTCGCTGGCCGCGCTGGATTTTCCGGGCTACGCGGTGGGTGGTGTCAGCGTCGGCGAGCCCGAGCCCGAGATGCTCAAGCAGGTTGCGGCCACGACGCCCTTCATGCCGAAGGACAAGCCGCGCTACACGATGGGCCTCGGCACGCCGCCGCAGATTTTGAAGATGATCGCGCTCGGCGTGGACATGTTCGACTGCGTGCACCCGACGCGCGTCGCGCGCAACGGCGCGGCCTTCACGCCCGACGGCCTGATCAACCTGCGCAACGAGAAGTATCGCAACGACCCCGCGCCGCTCGTGCCCGGCCTCGACAACTACACGGCGAAATTCTCCCGCGCGTATCTCCGCCACCTCGTCATGGCCGGCGAGATCCTCGCGAGCACGCTGGTCACGATCCACAACCTGCACTTCTACCTCGACCTGATGGCCCAGGCGCGCGCCCACATCGAGGCGGGCGATTTCGCCAGCTGGAGCAAGGCGTGGATCGAGCGCTACGAGGCCGGGGAAGCGGCCGCCCGGCGCTAAGCTAGGAAAGCGGCGCCGGGGGCGGAACCGAGAACTTGTCCGTCCACGGCTGCAGTGCGGGCAACACGTTCGGGAGCAGCTCCACGCCGTCCTTCAGCTGGACTTCGCGGCGGCGCAGGCCGTTTTCGCCCGGCAGGCGCACGCGTTCGAAGCCCGGACGCGGCGGACTCCGGTGACAGGCGTCCGACAGCCAGGTCATCTGCCGCGAAAAATCCCCGGCGCCGCCGAACAGCGCGGGTTGCAGGATCTGAAGGTAGGTGGTGGCCGTCCAGCCTTCCGCCGGATCGGCCCGCCCGTGGCCCGACAAGCCCGCGGTCAGCGCCTCGACAAGCAGGCCGAGCGCGTAGCCCTTGTGGCCGTGGTCCACCCCGCCCATCGGCATGAGCGAACCGGGCGGAGTCGTGAACAACGCGCCGGGGTCGTCCGTGGGGTGGCCCTGGTTGTCGACGGCCCAGAGTCCGGGAAATTTTTTCCCCGCGGCGTGCAGGCGGCGGGTCATGAGGTTGGTCGTGATGGACTGGCAGACATCGAGCATCACCGGATCGCCGTCGGTCGGCCACGCGGCGGCGAGCGGATTGGGGGTGAAGACACCGCGATAGCCGCCGTGCGGGGCAACGGCGGTGCCGGCCGGGTCGGAGCAAGTAAGCAGGATCATCAGGCCCTGGTCGGTGACCCGCTTGAGGTAGGCGGCCAGGCAGGCGATGTGGTGGCTCCGGCGGATGACGACGGCGCACGTGCCGTAGGTTTTGGCCCGAGCGATGCCAGCAGCGATCGCCTCGAGGGTGAGCCACGGGCCCGGCAAACGCATGCCGTCCCAGGTGATGGCAGCCGGGAAGTCCGCGAGCACCTTGTATCCGCCGGTCGTGGTCATTTTTCCCTTCTCGATCTCAGCCAGGTAGAGCGGCAGCAGCTGCAGGCCGTGTGTCGTGTGGCCCAGCAGGTCACCCTCGAGCAGGATGTCGGCGGTGGCCTGGGCCTTGGCGGATTCCATGCCGGCGCGTTGCAGCAGCGTCGCGGCGAACTCGAGCAGGCCAGGGGCGGAGAATCGGGGGGAGTCGGACATGGGAAGGGAGGGGCTCAGGCGGGGCGCAGGGAGACCTTCATCGCATGGCGCTTGTCGGCGGCCAGGGCGAAAGCCTGCGCGGCTTCGGCAAAAACAAACTCGTGCGTGAGCATCGGAGAGACATCGATTTCGCCGGCGGCCAGCGCGGCGACGGCGGTGGCGTATTCGCGATCGAAGCGGAAGGTGCCGAGGAGGCTGAGTTCCTTCGCCACGATGCGGTTCATCGGCACCGGGCTGTCGCCCCGCGGCAGGACGCCGACTTGGACGACCGTGCCGCCGGGCATGGTGGATTGGAGCGTGCTGGCGAGCCCGCCCGGGTGGCCGGACGCCTCGAAGGAAACATCGAACGCGCCGCGGTCCGCCTCGAACGCGGCGAGGAGTTCGGGCTGGGTTTTCACGTTGACGGTTTCCGTGGCGCCCATGGCGCGCGCGATCGCCAGCGGTTCGTCGAGCAGGTCCGTGATGCAGATGCGCGCAGCGCCCGCGCGCCGGACAGCGGCGGCCACCAGCACGCCGATCGGGCCCGATCCGGTGATGAACACCTGCTTGCCCTGCAGCGGGCCGGCCTGTCCGACCGCGTGCAGGGCCACCGCGAGCGGCTCGGCGCAGGCCGCGGCCCGGGCGGAAACGCGCTCCGGGACGGGAAAACAATTCTCCGCGGCGGCGACGAAAAATTCGGCGAACAGGCCCTGGACGTGCGGGAAGCGCGCGGCGCTGCCGAAGAAGCGGACGTTCTGGCAAAGGTTGCGCCGCCCGGCGCGGCACGGCCGGCAGTGGCCGCACGGATGATTGGGGTTCACCGCGACACGGTCGCCGGGTTTCACGTTCCGCACTTCCGGGCCCACCTGCACGACGGTGCCGGCGCCCTCGTGGCCGAGGATCATCGGCTCGCGCAGGCGGAAATCCCCCGCGCCGCCCTCGGCGAAGTAGTGCAGGTCGGAGCCGCAGATGCCGCCGGCGCCCAGCCGGATCAAAACCTCGCCGGCGCCGGGCGAGGGATCCGGCAGGTCGGTGAGCAACAGGTCGCGGGCGCCGTGCAGAACGCAGGCTTTCATGGGAAGCGGGGTGGGGAATGAACGGGCGAGGCTGGCCCGCGGCCGACATGATCCGCCGCCGTCAAGCCCGGGGCGAAGCAGTTTTTATTGGACGTTGAATTGGGCTCGTCTCCGAGGGCGATCGGGGAAGACTCGCCCCATGGGTCTCAGGGAAATCGCCCGGCGCTTGGGCCTGTCGTGCTCGACGGTCTCGCTGGCGTTGCAGGGCAGCCCGCGGACGGCCGAGGCGACCCGGCGGCGGGTGCAGGCGGCGGCGAAGAAATTCGGTTACCGTCCCAACCCCCACCTGGTGGCCGCGATGTCGCGGCTGCGCGCCAGCCGCGTGGACGGGCCGGTGGCGTGCTTCGGGGTCATCTCGTTCTATGACACCCCGCACCCGTGGGAAAAGCTGCCGCACCTGCCGCGCATCCATGACGCGATGAAGCAGCGTGCGGCCGAGCTCGGCTATCGCCTGGAGCCCATCTGGCTGCGTGCGCCGGGCATGACGTACCGCCGCATCCGGGCGATTCTCAAGGCGCGCGGCATCCAGGGACTGCTGTGCTTCGGCAGCCCCGAGGTGGACCAGCAATTCCCCGCCGAGCTCGACGACTTTGCCATCGTCACGCTCGGGCAGAGCATCCGCACCCAGCTGCACCGTGTTACCAGCCATTTCTTCCGCGATACCTGGCGGACGCTCGAGCGTCTCCACGCCCTCGGCTACCGGCGGCCGGGACTCGTGCTGGGGCACTACGATGACAGGCGCAGCGGACATGAGTGCGCCGGCGCCTACTTCGGCTGGTGCGAGCAGCGGCTCGGATCCGCGGCCGCCATGGAGATCCTGCGGGTCGGCCGGGTTGAGCCGGCGCCGTTGCAGGCGTGGATCCGGTCGCAAAAGCCGGACGTCCTGGTCTTCGTGCACCTGGCCGATGCCATTCCCGAACTGCAGGCGAGCCTCCGGGTGAGCCGGATTCGCGTGCCGGAGGACCTCGGCGTGGCGGTGGTCAGCCAGGTGATCGAGCAGACGAGATTTTCCGGGATGCAGCAGAACCAGCGACTGATGGGGACGTGGGCGGTGGAACTGCTGGCGGGCCGCATCGCCCACCTCGACCTGGGCATTCCCGACCATCCGCGAATCGAACTGGTGGAAAGCGAATGGATCGACCGCGCGACCCTGCGCCGCAGGTGACCCGGCGTTTCGGGCGGGGGAATCGCGGGACTGCCCGGCGGTTGCAGAATGCCTTGACCGATGGATCGAATTGTAGGGCGGGATCGCCGATCCCGCCGGTTGGGACGCACGGGGAAAAGGCGGGATCGGCGATCCCACCCTACAGTCCATAAGGCGGCGAATTGGAGGCTCGCCATGGCGGGTCCTCCTTTTCAAATTTCCCCAACCCTTCCCATGAGAATTCTCGTCACCGGCGGCGCCGGCTTCCTCGGTTCCCATCTCTGCGATCGCCTGCTGGCCGATGGCAACGAGGTCGTCTGCATCGACAACCTTTTCACCGGCTCGAAGGCCAACATCGCCCACCTCAAGACGAACCCGAATTTCGAATTCGTCCGGCACGACATCATCGACCCGTTCAAGTACGAGGTGGACCAGATCTACAACCTCGCCTGCCCGGCCTCGCCGCCGC
>JBEHYX010000106.1:0-13036 GCA_048497945.1 Verrucomicrobiota bacterium
CGGTGTCCCTACCGGCGACGAGCTTCCACCGGCGGCGGATCGCCGGTAAGGACACCGGCGACCACCGGGAGACAGGTTGCTCCTTCCGGCGCATCGGCTCGGATTCCCCCTTGCCTCCCGCCCGGGTGTTCACCCCAATAAAGGCCCATGACCCCGGTGCAAGGATCCAGCCGCCTGATCGGCCCGCAGCGCATACCGCGCTCGACGGCGGGTCTCAGCATGGTGGAGCTGATGATCGTGGTGCTGATCATCAGCATGATGTTTTGCGCCGCGGTGCCCGCGTACCAGCGCATCCAGCGCAAGGCGCGCGCGGCCGCCATCGCAAACGATTTCCGCGTCTTCGGTGCCGTCTTCCAGGCCTACGCCCACGAGAAGGGCACCTGGCCCCCGGAGGCCGCCGCCGGCGTCGTCCCCACGGGCATCACCGCCCAGGATTTTCAGGCCGACAAATGGATGAACCCCACGCCCATGGGCGGCAAGTTCGACTGGGAGTACAACCAGACCCATCCGGGCGGCACGAGCCCCGGCGGCCGCTGGCATGCGGCCGTCGCCATCACCAGCACCTCCGACGCCCCGCTCAACCTCGACAGCGATCTCATGCAGGAGATCGACGACGAACTCGACGACGGCGACCTTGAGAATGGCAGTTTCCGCAAAGGCTTTGGCGACTGCCCGATCTACATCCTCGAACCCTGATGTCCCAGCCCACCTACAGTGTCACCCTGCACCACCTCGCGCCCGGCGCGAAGGCGGCGGGCCTGGGCTATGCGGATGAGCAGCTGGCCACCGTCACCCCGGTCCAGCTCGTCGAGCTGCTGCACGCCCTCGAGGACGTGGCCTCGAAGCTCACGATCTACGAGCCCTCCAACCCGGAGATCCGCATCAAGACCGAGCGTGAGGTGCACATCATCCGCACCCGTTACCGCCGCCTGTGCTTTGTCGGGCGCGAGGCGATGCTGCGCGGCGAGGCCCACTCCGTCGCCTACATCATGGCGACGGTTTCCGGCCAGGCCGAGCCGGTCATCGCCGCGGCCACGATCCGCCCGACGGAGCGCCCGTCGAGCGCACATCCGCTGGCCGCGCGCGGCCCGGGCACCGCCGGCTTCCCCGACTGGGCCAAGGCCGCGGCGCTCCTCGTCATGAGCCTCGCCTGCATCAGCGGCGGCGTGTGGATGCTGCTCAAGCCGAAGAACAATCTCAGCCCGAAGTTCACCTACATGTCGTCGGCGGACTCGTCCGCGCTGCTCAGCAAGGCATCCGGCGAATACCGCACCGGCGTGCAGGAGGGCGACCGCCGCCTGATCATCGGGTCCGACGGCACGCTGCGCATCGCGAAGTACGGCCCGGCCCAGGCGATCGCGGAGGAAGTGATCCGCACCGCGCGCGGCGCCAACAAGGACGGCCAGCCCGGCCTCGCCACGAGCGACCCGTACCTGATGCTCATCCGCGACGCCGACTCGGTGGTGCTCTACGGGCAGGTCTACAAGCGGGTGGCGCCGTAACCGGCTTATGCCGGTTTGCAGGCTTGAGGCAAAAGGCGAGAGACGAGAGGAAACACCGCTCGTCCCGCCGGCCGTCTTTCTCTTTCGTTCCCCCTCATGCCCTCGGATTCCGACCCCACGCCTCTCGCCTCTCGCCCCAAGCCTTGCACGATAGTGCTTCTCATGGGCGTTGCCGGTTCCGGCAAGACCACGCTCGGCCGCCAGCTCGCGACCGAACTGCACTGGCCCTACTATGAGGCCGACGATTTTCACAGCGCGGCCAACAAGGCGAAGATGGGCGGTGGCGTGCCGCTCACCGACGAGGACCGCGCGCCGTGGCTCGCGGCGATCCGGCGGGCGATGGACGAATGCGCGGCGCAGGGCCGCAACGCCGTCTTCAGCTGCTCGGCGCTGAAGGAGAAATACCGCCACGTGCTCGGCGACGGCCTGCCCGGCCTCCGGCTGTTCTTCCTCTCGGGCGACCGCGAGCTCCTGCTGCAGCGCATCCAGGGGCGCGCCGGCCACTACATGAAACCCGGCATGCTCGACAGCCAGCTGGCCGCGCTCGAGGCGCCGGCCCACGCGCTGAAGCTGGACATCAGCCGGTCACCTGAGGCCCTGGTCGCGGAAATCCGCCGCGACTTGGGCGTTTGAATCGCTCGCGTCGAAGTATCAGGTAACAAGTTTCAAGTATCAGGAATGAGTCCGCCGAATGATTCTTGATACCTGATACTTGTTACTTGTTACTTCCCCTACGGTCCATGAGCGAAGATTCCCAGCCCCCGGAACCGGCCAGCCCGGCGCCCGCCGCGCCCGCCGGAGACGCCGCCCCGGCAACCACGCCGTCCTCCGCCGTCCGTCCTCCGTCGTCCGTTCCCCCGGCGCCCGCCCCGATCGACTACGCCATCGGCGCGCCGAAGAAACCGTTCACGCTGCCACGCTATACTTTTCTCTACATCAAGATGCTCCTGGGCCTTTTCGTGGTGCTGGGCATGGGCTACTTCGCCCTCGTCGCGCTGAACCCGAAGGCCCGGCAGTGGGCGACCCAGGGCGGCAAGGACGGCAGCGGCGGCCCGACGCCGTTCAAGGCCGTCAACCAGATCCTCGCCATCCCCGCGCAGGCCGTCGGCAAGACCAAGGACGTCGTCGCCGCCAGCGACAAGCGCACCGGCATGGTCAACAGCGTCGTCGCCGAGGAGGAGAGAAACGCCAAGGGCGGCGGGAAGTCCGCGAAGGCGCTGACCGACATTTTTTCCAAGTCCGCCGGTGACGGTTCCCCCGCGAAGGCGGCCCCCGGCGAGGAAAAGGATCCGAACGACAACAGCGTGTCCCGCGAACGCCTGCTCGCGCTCGCGGAGAAGAACGCGGCGGCCGCCAGCGAGGAAGCCAGCAAGCCGGCGGCGCCCCGTCCGGTCCCGACCGCCCCGCCGGCTCCGCCCGGGCCGCCGGAGATGAAGCTCGGCGGCGGTGTCGTCATCACCAATGTGGCTGCCGCCAACGGGACGCCCGCCAGCGCACCCTTCATGTATTGGGTGGCCGGCCTGGGTGTGAGCGGCGTTTCCAACACTTCCCCCGCGCGTTTCCTGATGAACAACAAGCTGGTGCAGGAAGGCGACGAGGTGAACCGCGCGCTGGGCGTCATCTTCGAGCGCCTCGATGCCACCGCCAAGGTGATCTATTTCCGCGACAAGAGCGGAGCGGCCGTCACGCGGAGTTATTGAGCAAGCCGGGTTGGCGCCTGCCACCCCACTCTTGCACCCGGGTAAACACCCTGCACCCTTGGGGTCCGCTTGAGTCATTGCCCGTTACCCTTCCACCAATCTTCGATTGCCAGTCGCGGCCCAGCCCTGAGCAGGCGCAGCGCGTCGAAAGGCTTCACCATCGTCGAAGTGATGATGGCGGCGGCGATTCTGGTCGTCGGTTTCATGGGCATGATCCAGGCGGTCACGATCGGCTCGGAGATGATGGCCACCGCACGACGGCAAACGCTCGCCAACCAGATCATCACCCACGAAATCGAACAGCTGCGGCTCAAGAATTGGAGCACGGTTATCAATGTCCTGCCGACCACACCCGCCACCCTCGGGGCGCCTTGGAACGTGGCGACCGTTTACGGCATCAATGACACCGTGACATCGGGCGGCGCCTGGTACCGCGCCACCCAGGCCAGTACCGGGCAAACCCCCAGTTCGTCTTCCAGCTATTGGACCGTCGATACGCCTCCGTATGCCACGGTGATGGGCACCGATGGCTCAGCCCTCGGCACGACCTTCACGGTCACGCGCATGGGATCCGACCTGGTCTCGGGAAATCTGCGCGAGGTCACTATCACCGTCACATGGACGAAAGGCGGCACGACCACGGCGGCCAATGCCGCGTCCGGCAACTGGCTCGAAAAGCTGAGTTTCTCGGGCCCGGGCTCAATCAGCCGCACCTACACCCGCACCATGACGGCCTATTTCGGAAAATACGGCCTCAATCTCAGTCAGCGATAATGCGGAAATCCCGTTCCAGTCCGATCGCCGCTTTCACGCTCGTCGAACTTATGGTGGGCGCGACGCTGGCCGCCGCCGTGATGGCCGCCGTGCTCTCCAGTTACATTTACCTCGCGCGAAATCTCGGCCGGCTGGCGAACCAACAAACCCTCGAAACCGAAGCGCGGCGCACACTCGCTTACTTTACGCAGGATGTGCAATCCGCGACCGGCATGTCGGTGACCGCACTCACGGCGCCGGACTTCTCAATCACCTTCACGCTGGCCAACAACGGGGCCAGCGGCACCACCACGCAGGTGACTTACTACTACAGCCGCGATGGGGCCGCGACCTCGATCTGCGGGACCAGCGTGACCGTCGCGGCCCACACGCTGATCCGCGCGACCGGCACCGGCAGTGCGCTGACGCAACCGGCCCAGACCCTTCTCCGCAACATCGTCACGTCGGACGACGGCTGCGCGATACGGTTCTACGACGGTTCCGGCACCGCCTTCGACAATGGCTCCGCCCCCTACACCCCTACCGTGACCAGCTATGCCAAGGGGATCAAGCTGGCCTCGCTGCAGTTCAGCACCCAGCTCGGAACCGCCGCGGCCGGCAACCGCACCCAAGTCTATCCCATTTCGTCGGGCCGGATCCTGTTTCGCAACAAACCTTCGCTCCCTTGATGCAATCGAGGGCCGACAACTCCCGGGGAACGGTCACTCTTGTGGCATTATGCTTTGTGGTGGTGCTGGGCATCGTCCTGGGCAGCTACATTGCGGTGTGCTCGCGCGCCATGAACCTCAGCAACCGTTCATTCCAAGCGAGCCTCAGCCAGCAGCTCGCTGAATTCGGTCTCGAGGAGGGGCTGCGTGCTTTCAACAGCAACAAGCTGAGCGGCAGCGACACCACGGCCGCGCTCGCCGATTGGACCAACGGAGGCATCACCGCCAACTGGACGCTCGATACGACGAACAAGCGCGCCACGGCAGCCATTTCCTTTCCCGCCAATAAATTCGGCCAGGGCGTGACTGCCACGATCAAGATCCGCGTGGATAATTACGATGCCGCCTCGCTGCCTGCTGCGTGGAGTTCAGGCACCAACTACCTGATCGATAATGTCGTCAGTTATACCGATGGAAACTGGTACCGCTGTATCGCCGGTCACCTGAACAAGACGCCCGCAACGACCACGTCGAACAGCATGTATTGGATCCAGGAGCATAATTCCATCTCCTCTTCCATGACTTGGACCACCGGCACGACCTATAACCAAGGCAACATGGTCAACCGTCTCGGCAACTGGTTCAGATACACGAATTCGACGGGCTCGACCACGGCTCCTCCGATCACTGCAACCAGCAACTCCCTCTGGACCTATGTGCCGTACGTTTCCGCCGACGCCGACCTGCACTACACCAACGAGTCCATCCTCAACTACTACAACACCTGGTACCGTTACTACAGCACGATACCTTGGGAATCCAATCCGACGCTGACATGGCGCTATCGTGCTGGCAGCTATTCCGTTGGTGATGTGGTCTGCTACAACAATGTATGGTACCGCTGCAAAACGGCGCATACGGGTGGCGCCTCCCTCACAGCCGCTTACTGGGACAGCGCCTCTACGTTGACGGCTTCGGCGGGCACGGCCTGGGCCGGATGGGACACGACCTATTCCTACTTCGTTGGCGACGTCGTTTACTACTCTAGCCGCTGGTATCGCTGCCTGATTGCCAACTCAGGCCAGACCCCTTCGACCACTTCGGCCTATTGGACGGTTTCGCCGATCCAATCGACTCAATGGGATGCCAACCGCCAATACAGCCAGTACGACACGGTTCGCTACAACGGCGTGTGGTACCTCAGCCTAGCCAATGGCAACACCAGCCAGAATCCCTCAACTGCGACTAGCTACTGGATCGGCGCGAATACCACGAATACCAGTTACCTCTGGAACAGTACCACCAACTATGCCTCTGGCGCCTACCGCAGCTATGGCGGCGTCTGGTATAAGGCCTCCGCTGCCAATACCAACAAGTCGCCCAACAACCCCTCTTTTTGGACGCCTTCCTGGGCCAACTCTTCCGGCAACACCACGGGCGCGCCGGTCATCTACGCCGAAGCCACGATTTCCATCTCGGGAAACCCACCCTCAGTGACCCAGCTGCGCACAACCATCGATCCTTCCCCGCTGTTTCCCAATGCGCTGACCGCTTCCTCCACCCTCTCGCTCAATTCGGGCACGATCGATAGCTACGATTCGAAGCTGGCTGCGTATGGTGGCACCAACATTGGGACCTCAGCCGTGCTGGCGGCCGGTTCGTCCATCACAACCACCGGCACGCTGGCCATCAGCGGTTATCTGGCCTGGCCGTCGCCACCGGCGGGCATCAGCACGGGCACGACCCTAAATGGAACGGCCTTCTCTGACGACAAGAGCCGGGTAAGCCGCAGCCCCCAGATTCCCAATTTCTCGATCCACGATGTAGCGGGCGGCATCCAGCTAACCAGCACAAACACCACCCTTGGCTATGCGGGATCAACCACCCCGGTGGTTTATTACTACAACAGCGCGGGCATCACGAACATGAACCTCAACTCGTCCGGCGAAGTGCTTACCATCGCCGGTCCCGTGATCCTGTACGTGGCAGGCAATTTTCGTTCGAACACTTATGCCAGTGCGCGTATCCGTATCCTGCCCACCGGCTCGCTCCGCCTGGTGGTGGGTGGCAATTTCCGCCTCGAAAGCGGCGGCGGGGGAATCGAAAACCAGACCAATGATCCCTCCAAGCTCACGGTGCTTTGCTCCAAGTCGGGCGCGGGCACCTTCGAAATCAGCAGCACGGCCTACGATTTCTACGGCACGGTATATATTCCGAATTCGTCCAGCACCCTGACCGTGGCTGACAGTGTGGCCATTTACGGCGCATTGTCCGCGCAAAGCATCACCACCGGCAGCTCGGTTAACCTGCACTACGATACTGCGCTGCGCTATTCCACCACCGACGGCGTCGACCAGCCCTATGCCATTACCCAATGGCGCGAGCTTCCCCTGACCGAACAGGCCACGATGCCCTAGGCGGCGGACACCTTGACGCCAGCCCGGCGGCCTGAATAGTCATGCCCCGGCCCTTTCCCCGTGCTTTTCTCCAATCGCAACTCCCGGCGCAGCCTGCTGATAGAAATGAATCCCTATCAGATCCTCGCCGCCGGCGTGGACCGGACGGACGGGGGCGGCGCGACCATCGATTGCGCGGCGGAATTCGATGCCCATGACGAGGCCGGCCTCCGCCAGTGGCTCGCCGCCAACTTCGAAAAGCCCAACACCTGGGTCCCAGCCCTCGCCAGCTTTGTCCCGCCGGAAGCCCTGCTGCAGCGCGAGAGCCTCGTGCCGCGCCGGCTCACCGACCCGGCCTACCTCCCGGAACTCATCCGCGACCTGTACAAGATCGACCATCCGGAAAACTGGAAATTCCAGGTCCTGACCCCGCTCGAGGGCGAGCTGATGCCCACCGAGGGCACGCAGCGTCCCGCGCTCGTGTGCGGCGTGTCGCACACCGAGGTGCACCTCATGCAGCAGCGCCTGCTCGACCAGCGCCTGCTGCCCTACCGCCTGGAGATGGGCATCCTGCCGCTGCTCGGCGCGGTGTCCGAATACCGCGAGCGCCAGAACGAGAAGCGCGCCATCGTCGTCGTGGTCATCGAACAGGAGCACACCACGGCCTACATCATCGGCAAGGAGGGCGTCCACACGCCCGCCCCGGTCCGCCACGGTTTTTCCTCCATCGTCCAGGCCGCGCGGCGCGAGTTCGACCTCACCCACGCCGGCGAGGTGCGCGAGCGCCTGCACCACTCCGACGACGAGCTCCTGCTGCGCGCCTCCAAGTTCGTCCGCGCCATCGGCCGCGACCTCAAGCCGCTCGTCGACTCCTACGAAATGACGACCGGCCAGCCGGTCGGCGAAATCTTCTGCGCCTACCTGCCGCCGGCGCTGTCGTGGATTTCCGAGCCGCTGGCCCACGTGATCGGCCGCTCGCCCTTCACGCTCGACTGCACCAACTGGCAGTCCTCCGTCGGCATCACCCTCACCCCCGATGTTGCCCCGCTCGGCCAGCACTGGCTCGGCGCGCTCAGCCTCGTCGCCCAGCTGCCGGGCGCCGGCGCGGAAAAGTCCGCAAAGGGCGACGTCTCGTATGTCGGCCCGTGGCGCCTCGACTGCCGCATCTCGGCCGCGCTGCCGAGCGGCGACCTCGTCCGCCGCCGCTTCCTCACCAACGCCATCGCGGGCACGCTGGCCGCCGGCGCCATCATCATCACCGCCTGGCAGCTCTACGTCAGCAACACCCTCAGCACCGACATCGCCTTTTGGAAGCAGCGCATCAAGGACAACCAGCAGCAGGTCGAGGAGCTCAACGGCCTCACCAAGAAGCTCGGTGAACAGACCGCGCGCATCGACCAGGCGAGCGCGATGATGACCGGGCCATACGTGCTGTCCGACCTCATCCTCAGCTTCGGCCGCACCCGGCTCGACAAGATGACCATCGAGACCATCCGCGGCTTCCAAGGTGGCGTGTCATTGCGCGGCTCGCTCAACGAGCCCGCGGAACAGGCCGCCCAGACTTTGCGGAGCTACGTCGCCACCCTGCGCAAGGATCCCGAGATCGGCCCGAAATTCAGCGTGGTTGCACTCGTGAGCATGGAGCGCACGGAAGCCACAGGGAGCGTGGACTTCGAAATCGCCTGCAAACTCAAGGAGGCCAAGCCATGAACGGCACGCAACTCCTCCTCCTGATCCGACGCAACCCGCTCGTGGTGATCTGTGCGGTGCTGACCCTCGGCCTCGGCATCACCAGCTACTATCTCTGGCAGCAGCGGCAGGAGCTCGCCACCGGCCACGATACGGTCCGCCGCAACGGCGAGGACGTGCTGCTCTCCCTCTCCAGCCTGCCGCGCGTCAGCTCCGAGCTCGCGACGGTCAAGGAAGCCACCGCGTTCATCGATTCCAACCTGATCAAGGAGGGCGACCTCGCAGAGAACCTCGGGTACTTCTACCAGCTCGAAACCGTGAGCAAGGTGAAGCTGTCGCAAGTCAGCCAGCTCAGCTCCCAACCGGCCAGTGCGGACAGCCCTTTCATCGCGATTCCCTTTTCCCTGCGGGCTACGGGTTCCTACCGGCAGATCATGCGTTTCATCCGCGAACTGGAAACCGGCCCGCGCCTCTGTCGCATCCAAACCTACGCTTTCGCCGGCGGAATTGACGATAAGGTTCAGCTGGATCTCACCCTCGACCTGCTCGGCCACCCATGAAGCCGCTTCGTTTCCTCGCTCTTCCCGCTGCCGGCCTTCTTGCGCTGGTTTCCATTGTGCACGCCGCGGAGCCCAAGACCGTCATGCCCACCGGCGACGCCAAGAAGCTGGCGGCGCGCTACGCTCTGACCAAGACCCGCATCGAGACCCTGCTCGGGCCGCGGCAGCATCCCACCGCGCTGCCGGCCACCGTCCTGCCCAATCCCTTTTATAAGACAGATCAGGCCGTTGTGACCGCGCCGCCGCCCGACAAAGTAGAAGTACCAGTCGCACCCGATGGCCCGGACCTGTCCGACGCCGACACCCTGTTGAAATATGCCGTCACCCTGAAGGTCGGCGGATACCTCACGGTGGGCGGCGCACCGCGCGTCGCGGTCAACCAGCTGATCTGCAAGGTCGGTGACGTCATCACCGTCGGCACGAAGGACCGCCCGATCTTCCTCCGCATCGAATCGATCACCCCGCAGGAGTTCACGATCAAGCTGAACGAGGCGACTTACACGGTTCCGATCAAGAAGTAGGCGAGGCGCCGGCGCGCCCGAAACCTGAAACTTGAAACCGGAGACCGGAAACCCGGGTATTCGGCACCACACCCCTGGCATCTTTTCCGGTTTCAGGTTTCGAGTTTCCAAGCCGGCGCTTTCCCGGCTTCACTGGACCCTCCATGTCTTCTTCTCCTTCAGCCGACAACGAGGCTCCCTGGCGCGCGGGCCTGCACAGTGCGCGGGCGCTCCTGTGGCCGGGCCTGATCCTGCAGGGCTTCGCCATCGCGCTCGTGCTCGCCTACTATTTCGTCCCCGCCGCCCAGGGCGTGTTCGCCCAGGTCGGCGCCTGGCAGCGGCAAGGCGGCTACGCATTTTCGGCCGGGGTGACGGCCGGGTGCGGCGGACTGCTGCCTTTTCTTTTCCTGCGCTTTCACCCCGCCACGCGCCGGCAGCATCCCTGGGCGCACCTGCCTTTCTTCCTGCTGTATTGGGCATGGAAAGGGGCCGAGGTTGATCTCGTCTACCGGACGCTGGGGACGCTCTACGGCAACGGCCATGGTCTCGCCACCGTCGCAGCCAAGGTCGTCACCGACCAGTTCGGTTACAATCCGTTCTACTCGGCCCCGGTCAGCGCGCTCTGCTTCGCCTGGAAGGACGCCGGCTTCCGCTGGGCGCCCGTCGCCGCCGACGTGCGCACCGGCCGGTGGTATCCGCGCCGCGTGGTGCCGGTCCTGCTGAGCCTGTGGTGCGTCTGGATTCCCGTGGTGGCCTGTGTGTATTCGCTGCCCGCGCCGCTCCAGATGCCGCTGTTCAACGTCGTGCTCTGCTTCTGGTCGATGCTCTTCGCCCACCTCGTGTCGCGGCAGACCGCGACGGAGACCTGAGATTTGAAACCTGAGACCTGAAAATGAAACGGAAAGGGGTGAGATGGGTTCCGCCAAGGGAGTGAGGCGCCGATCCGGATCGATTTCAGGTTTCAGGTCTCAAGGTTCAGGTTTCTGATTTCGCCCTCCCGGCTGCGCCTCAAGGCGCGGCCAGCAGCCGTTTCACTTCGCTGGCGAGTTTCGTGCCGCGCGCGTTGGTGCTCACGACCATGCCGCGTTTGTCGAGCAGGAACATCGCCGGAATGCCGCGAATGCCGTACCGCTTGCCGAAGGGATTTTCCCACCAGGTGCCGTCGTAATACTGCGGCCAGGGCATGTGGTTCTCGCGCGTGAACGCCAGCACCTGCTCCGCGGTCTTCTGGCGTTTCGCCGGCCGGGCCGCATCGGGCGCCTGGTCGAAGGAAATGCCCACAATCTCGAAGCCCTGCCCATGATACTGCTCATAGGTCGCGACCACGTTGGGAATCTCCTCGCGACACGGACCGCACCATGTCGCCCAGAAATCCACCAGCACCACCTTGCCGCGCAGGGCGGCGACATCCACCGTGCGGCCGTCCGCCGCGGTGAACTTCAAGTCGAGCGGCTTCTTGATGAGCTCGGCCAGCGCCAGCTTTTGCGCCGCGGCTTCGCGGACTTTTTCGTTCGGATGCGCCGCAAACGCCTGCCACTCGGCCAGCGCCAGCTTCAGGTCGGCCGACTCCGCGTAATAGAAAAAATTACCCACCAGCCCGCCGGCGCCGACGTCCTGGGGATACTTGTCGAGGAAGGCCACCAATCGCTTCTTCAACGCCGGCACGTCGTAACCCTTGGTCTCGGCGGCATCGAAGGCGGCGTCCATCGCGTCGTTCAGTTCCATGCGTTCCTGCATTTGCTGAAGCGCGCCGGGCGCATCGGGTGTCGCTTTGATTTCAGCGAGGAACTTGGCCGCATTCTTGTTTTTGGGATCGAGTTCGACGGCTTTGGCGTACGCCGCCAGCGCCCCGGCGCGCTCGCCCTGCTTGACCAGCGCCTCGCCATAGCTGTCGTAGACATTGCCCGACGCCGGAAACAGCTCGACGTTCCACTGCAGGACCGCGAGCGCCGCCGGCAGCTGGCCGGCCTTGCCGAGATAACGGTAGCCGAGACCGTTCAACTGCGCCTCGCTCACATAGAGCCCGGCAAAGTTCGCCGCCTTGGCCTCGGCAAACTTGGCCCGGGCCGCTTCGAGCCCGGACTGGTCAATGGTGTCCTGCAACAGGTCGGACAGGGCGCGATCCTTCACCTCGACAAGTTCCACATCAAAGCGCAGTTCGGAGTTCGCCGGGATCTTGCCGCGCTCCTTGTCGCCGTAGGCGAGGTTCGGCGGAATGAAGAAGGTCGCGTGGTCGCCGACGTGCAGCAGCGCGAAACCTTCGTCCCAGCCCTGGATCACCTGGTGCCTCCCGAGCGTGAACGCGAAGGGCGGATCCTTCTCCTCCGTGCGATCGAAGAGCGTGCCATCCGCCAACGTGCCGACATAACGCACGAGCAACACCTGCCCCGCCTGCGGCAGCGGCCCGGTGCCGGGCTCGGAGACCACATATTTCAGCCCGGAGGCGGTGGTCGTGATCGGCGTCACAAAGGCTTCGATCTCCTCGGCCCGGAGCAAGGCGCCCGGCGCGCCCAGCATCATCGCGGAAAAAAGGACCCGTTGGATAAGAATTCGCATGGTGCATTCCTGCGGCATTTTCGACCGACCGGCAACCCGCCAAATGCCGCGGTAATGTCCCAATTTGAGATTGTCATCGCGAGGCGCGCAAAGCGCGCCGTGGCGATCCAGCTGGATTGCTTCGCCGTCCTGACAAGCAGGACGACTCGCAATGACAAATTAGGACAATACCAATGCCGCTCCTCAATGTCGTGCTCGTCTTCTGGTCAATGCTGTTGCGGCAGGCCGCGACGGAATCCTGAGACCTCAAAATGAAACGGAAAGGGACGAGATGGGTTCCGCCCAACGCATGAGGCGCCGGTCCGACTCGATTTCAGGTTTCAGGTCTCAAGTTTCAGGTTTCCGCCCTCTCTGCTGCTCTCTTGTTGGATTAAATTTCCGGCCCAAGGTTTCTCTCCGGTTTCTTATCGGCGTTTGAAATAAACGCCGAGACCCCTACTCTCACCCTTCACATGAAGTTGCCCCGCTTGGCCCTGTTTGCCGTCTACTGTCTGCTGCCCTTCTGGCTCCACGCCGCGCCGGGACCGGTGCGCAAGGGCGCCGTGCAGGCGGAGCTGGTCGCCCCCGTCGCATCGATCCAGCCCGGCCAGACGTTCCGCGTCGCGCTGCGCCTCGACCATGAAGAGCACTGGCACAGCTATTGGATCAACCCCGGCACCGGCTACCCGACCTCGCTGAAGTGGCAGCTGCCCGAGGGCTTCACCGCCGGTCC
>JBEHYX010000107.1:0-12790 GCA_048497945.1 Verrucomicrobiota bacterium
CAAGCGCAACATCAACGCGGACGCCGCGCTGAAGGTTGTGTTCGGTGGCAAGTCCACCGTCAGCATGTTCGACATGACCAAGCTGGTCTCGAAGCACGTGTCCTGATTTCGTTTCAAACGAATCAACTTTGAACGCCGCGGAGCAATCCGCGGCGTTTTTGTTTTTGGAGTGCGTGAATCAGCGCGGCCCGTTGTGTTGTGTAGGGTCGTCGCTTGCGACGGACCGCGATCGCAAACCGGCCCGGCGACCAGCGCCGGCCCTACACAAGTCATCCAGACCTAATCCACCTTGTCTTCCGCCGCTCCCAGTCCGCTTCACCGCCGCGCGCTCGCCGGGCTCGTGCTGGCCACCGCTTTCTGGGCGCTGAGCTTCCCGGTGATCAAGGGTATGGCGCTCATCCACGGCCAGCTGCTCCCGGCCGGCGGCAACTG
This sequence comes from Verrucomicrobiota bacterium, assembly GCA_048497945.1. Lineage (GTDB taxonomy): Bacteria > Verrucomicrobiota > Verrucomicrobiia > Opitutales > Opitutaceae > Lacunisphaera. Next base: position 433 of record JBEHYX010000107.1, read on the forward strand.
GTTCGTCACGGCGATGATGGTCGGCCCGCGCTTCCTGCTGGCGGGTGGCATCCTTCTGCTCTGGGCGCCGCGGTTGGTGCTGCGCCCGACTCCGGGCGAATTGAAGCAGGGCCTGCTGCTCGGGCTGACGAATGCGCTCGGCATGCTCTTCCAGGTTGACGGCCTGCAGTTCACGTCGGCGTCGGTCTCGGCGTTCCTCACCCAGTTCTCCGCGCTGATGATCCCGGTCGTGGTCGCCGTGCGTTCGCGCCGGAGGCCGTCGCCGATGACCTGGCTGTGTGCGGTGCTGGTGCTGGCGGGCGTGGCAATCCTCGGGCGGTTCGACTTCCAGGCGTTGCGCTTCGGGCGCGGCGAGCTCGAGACCCTGCTGAGTTCGGTGTTCTTCATGCTGCAGATCTTCGTGCTCGAGGACCCGCGCTACGCCGGCAATCGCGTGCAGCCGGTCAGTGCGCTCATGTTCGGCCTGGAGGGCCTGCTGTTCGCCGGGCTGGCGCTGGCGACGGCGCCGCACGCCGCCGACGTCCTCGCACCGTGGGGTTCCGCGCCGTGGCTGCTGTCGACCGCGCTGCTCACGGTCTTCTGCACGCTCGGCGCGTTCATGTTGATGAACCGCTGGCAACCGCACGTGACGGCGACGGAGGCCGGTCTGATCTACTGCCTCGAATCGGTCTTCGCGGCGCTGCTGGCGCTGTTCCTGCCGGCGCTGCTGTCGCGCTGGATCGGGTTCGACTACCCGAATGAGCTCGTCACATGGCAGCTGCTGGCCGGCGGCGGGCTGATCACCGCGGCGAACGTGTTGCTGCAGCTCAAGCCGGGGAGGAAATAGTTATCACCTATTGATTAATCCGCATTGGCTATATCGACCCCATTCCTGCCAGGGTCGGATGTGGCTCGGAATGACCAATGCCGAGTAGCTACTGAATGATAGCTATTTTCCCGTTTTTTCCTCGTGCCCAAATTTCCCGTCGCGCAGGAACGCCTCGACCTGCTGCACGACCTCCTCGCGCCAGAGCATCACGGTGTGCGAGTAGGGCACGACGAGGAAGTCGCGCATGCCCTCGAGTTTCGCCGACTCGACGGTGACGGCGCCGTCATTCTTGCCCTCAAGGACATTGCCGAAGACCGGGTTGATCGGCACCTCGCCGGCGATGATGCCGAGGTCGAAGTCCGCGGGCCCGAGCGTGCTGGCGATGCTGTTGTCGCCCGTGCCGAGGCGCGCGAGGTTTTCGCCGATGAACTCGCTGAGCAGGGCGTTCTGGCCGGCCTCGTCGGCCGCGGTGCTGCCGTGGTTGGGCGGCCCGATCATGACGACGCGCCCGAGGTTCGCCGGGCGCGCGTCGTGGATGAATTTGCGCACGATGAGACTGCCCATCGAGTGGGTGACGAAATTCAGGCGGGGGGCGCGGGCGACGTCGTGTTCCTTGAGCTGGGCCGGGAGATACTCCCCGGCGAGCTGCTCGAAGGGCAGCTCGCGCGAGGGGTAGGAGACGTTCACGACCCGGTAGCCCTGCGCCGCCAGCGCGTTCGCGATGCGCTCCATCACGAAGCCCTGCATGCCGATGCCATGGAGCAGCACGACGCAATCGGGCTCCGGCGCGTCGGCGGCGCGGGCGAGGCGGACGGTGAGGAAACCGAACAGGAGCAGGAGGCGGCGCATAAGTTCAGGAGGCGGCAGCGCGGGGCTGGCGGATGGAGGCTGCGGCCCGCAGGGTCACCGCGCCGAGCACGATCGCACCGCCGAGCAGCGCGTACCGGCTGGGCCGTTCGCCGACGGTGAGCATGACCCAGATGGGATTGAGGATGGGCTCGAGGACGGGGATCAGCACGGCCTCGAGCGCGGTGACGTGCTTGATGGCCCTCGCGTAGAGAAGGTAGGCCAGGCCGAGTTGCACCGTGCCGAGCAGGACCAGCGCGAGCCAGCCGCCGGGCGGCAGCGCCGGGGCGTGCCAGAGGGCCGGCAGGCCGACGAGCACGCTCAGCACGTTGCCGAGGATGATCGACTCGAGCGCCGAGCCGTCCTTCTGCTTGCGCATGAAGATGGTCATCACCCCGAAACCCAGGCCGCTGGCGAGCGCCACGAGGATGCCCGGCAGGTTGTGCATCTGCAGGCCGTCGTAGAAGAAAAGCGCCAGCCCGCCGAGCACGGCGGCGATGGTGGCCCAGTCGGCGCGCGTCGGATGTTCGCCCAGCAGCCAGGCGCCGAGCAGGGCGATCCACACCGGGGCGGTGTACTGGAGCAGGATCGCATTGGCCGCCGTGGTCATCTTGTTGGCCAGCGTGAACAGCACGGTGCACGCCGCATAGGCCGCGGCGGCGCCGAGCTGCAGCGGCGACCAGGTGAAGCGCAGCGCGCGCCAGGAAGCGGCGACGAGAAACAGGGTGGCGATCAGGCCGCGGCCGGCCGCCGCGGCGAGGCCGGACCACGCGACGTACTTGAACAGCACGCCCGCCAGGCTCCAGCACAGGGCGCCGGCGAGGAGCAGGCCGACGGAGCGGGTGTGGGCGGGATCGCGCATGGAGCCGCCACGCATGACGGAAAGCCGCCGGGAGGAGAATCCGAAAAAAGCCCGTGAAAGCGCCGCCGCCCCTCCGGTTCTCCCGCCGAAGTCGCTCCGCCGTAACCATTCCGGGCGGCCAGGGATTGGTGTTTAAACACCAATTCGCTCCTTTGACTCATTCTCCCGGTCCCGGATGATTGGCGCTGCGCACACACACGGCCCGACGCCGTGTAGGCACCCAGACATCAGATGCACACCCCATGAAAATCGCGGAGACTTCCCGGCGAGGCAAGCGGGACAAGGTCAAGACGGAGAAAAACGGCCGCATTCATCGCGAGCTCCTTTCGGACGACGACTTCCTGCACCAGCTGGTCACGGCCCTCGACGCGGTCGAGCGCGGCAGCTTCTCCGTCCGCCTGCCCGTGACGTGGTCCGGCTTCGAGGGTCGCACGGCCGAGAAGTTCAACGCCGTCATCACGCGCATGGAGCGCTTCAACGCCAGCCTCGCGCGCCTGCGCCGGCAGGCGGGCGAGGAAGGCAAGATGCACGCGCGTCTCCCGATGGGCGACGCAGTGGGCGACTGGAGCGAGCGCATCGAGGCGGTCAACGCCCTCGTCGACGAACTTTCCCGCCCGACGGTCGAGGTGGGTCGCGTCATCGGCGCGGTGGCGAAGGGCGACCTGGCGCAGGCCATGCCGCTCGAGCTCGCGGGCCGTCCGCTGCAGGGCGAATACCTGCGCACCGCCAAGCTGGTGAACGGCATGGTCGAGCAGCTCGGCGCGTTCTCCGTCGAGGTGATCCGCGTGGCGCGCGAGGTCGGCACCGAGGGCAAGCTCGGCGGCCAGGCCAAGGTCAAGGGCGTGTCCGGCGTGTGGAAGGAACTCACCGAGTCCGTCAACCAGATGGCCGGCAATCTCACGGCGCAGGTGCGCAACATCGCCGACGTGACCATCGCGGTCGCGCAGGGTGACTTGTCGCGCAAGATCACGGTCGATGTCCGCGGCGAAATTCTCCAACTCAAGGAGGCCATCAACACGATGGTCGACCAGCTGCGCTCCTTCGCGGCCGAGGTGACGCGCGTGGCGCGCGAAGTCGGTACCGACGGAAAACTCGGCGGCCAGGCCGTCGTGCCGGGTGTGGCCGGCACGTGGAAGGATCTCACCGACTCTGTCAACGCCATGGCGTCCAACCTCACGGCGCAGGTGCGCAACATCGCCGGCGTGACCACGGCCGTGGCGCGCGGCGACTTGTCGCGCAAGATCACGGTCGACGTGAAGGGTGAAATTCTCGAGCTGAAGGAAACCATCAACACGATGGTCGACCGTCTCAACGCCTTCGCCTCCGAAGTATCGCGCGTGGCGCGCGAAGTCGGTACGGAAGGCAAGCTCGGCGGCCAGGCCGAGGTGCCCGGCGTGGCCGGCACGTGGAAGGATCTCACCGACAACACCAACCTGATGGCGGCGAATCTCACCGGCCAGGTGCGCAACATCGCCGAAGTGACGACGGCCGTGGCGCGCGGTGACTTGTCGCGCAAGATCACGGTGGACGTGAAGGGCGAAATTCTCGAGCTGAAGGAAACCATCAACACGATGGTCGACCAGCTGAACGGCTTCGCCTCGGAAGTGACGCGCGTGGCGCGCGAAGTCGGTACCGAGGGCAAACTCGGCGGCCAAGCCGAGGTGCGCGGCGTGGGTGGCACGTGGAAGGATCTTACGGACAACGTGAATTCGATGGCGAACAACCTGACGACGCAGGTGCGCAACATCGCCGACGTGACGACTGCCGTGGCGCGCGGCGACTTGTCGCGCAAGATCACGGTCGACGTGCGCGGCGAAATTCTCGAGCTGAAGAACACCATCAACACGATGGTGGACCAGCTGAACGGCTTCGCTTCCGAAGTGACGCGCGTGGCGCGCGAGGTCGGTACCGACGGCAAGCTCGGTGGCCAGGCCATGGTGCCGGGCGTGGCCGGTACGTGGAAGGATTTGACCGACTCGGTGAACGCCATGGGCACCAACCTCACGGCGCAGGTGCGCAATATCGCCGAGGTGACGACCGCGGTGGCGCGCGGCGATTTGTCGCGCAAGATCACGGTGGACGTGAAGGGCGAAATTCTGGAGCTGAAGAACACGATCAACACGATGGTCGACCAGCTGAACGCCTTCGCCTCCGAAGTGTCGCGCGTGGCGCGCGAGGTCGGTACGGAAGGCAAGCTCGGTGGTCAGGCCGAGGTGCCGGGCGTCGCCGGCACGTGGGAAGATTTGACCGACAACGTGAATTCGATGGCGAACAACCTGACGACGCAGGTGCGCAACATCGCGGACGTGACGACGGCCGTGGCGAAGGGCGACTTGTCGCGCAAGATCACGGTCGACGTGCGCGGCGAAATTCTGGAGCTGAAGAACACGATCAACACGATGGTCGACCAGCTGAACGGTTTTGCCTCCGAGGTGACGCGCGTGGCGCGCGAAGTCGGTACCGAGGGCAAGCTCGGCGGTCAGGCCGCCGTGCCCGGCGTGGCCGGCACGTGGAAGGATCTCACGGACAACGTGAATTCGATGGCGAACAACCTGACGACGCAGGTGCGCAACATCGCGGACGTGACGACGGCGGTGGCGAAGGGCGACTTGTCGCGCAAGATCACGGTCGACGTGCGCGGCGAAATCCTCGAGCTGAAGAACACGATCAACACGATGGTGGACCAGCTCAACGGCTTCGCGGCCGAGGTGACGCGCGTGGCGCGCGAGGTCGGCACGGAAGGCAAGCTCGGCGGCCAGGCGGCCGTGCCGGGCGTGGCCGGCACGTGGAAGGACTTGACCGACTCGGTGAACGTCATGGCGGCCAACCTCACCGACCAGGTATCCGGCATCGTGAAGGTCGTGACCGCGGTGGCCAACGGCAACCTGCGCCAGAAGCTGACCGTCGAGGCGAAGGGCGAGGTCGCGGCGCTCGCCGAGACGATCAACAACATGACCGACACGCTCGCGATCTTCGCCGAGCAGGTGACCAACGTGGCCCGCGAGGTCGGTGTCGAAGGCCGCCTCGGCGGCCAGGCGCACGTGCCCGGCGCGGCCGGCACCTGGAAGGACCTCACCGGCAACGTCAACCTGCTCGCGGCCAACCTGACGACGCAGGTGCGCGCCATCGCCGAGGTGGCGACGGCGGTGACGAAGGGCGACCTGACGCGCTCCATCCAGGTCGACGCCCGCGGCGAGGTGGCCGAGCTGAAGGACAACATCAACACGATGATCTACAATCTCCGCGTCACCACGGAGACCAACCAGGAGCAGGACTGGCTGAAGACCAACCTCGCGAAGTTCACCCGCATGCTGCAGGGCCAGCGCGACCTCTTCACCGTCGGCAAGATGCTCCTCTCCGAGCTGGCGCCGCTGGTCAACGCGCAGCAGGGCACGATCTACCAGATGGACGCCGGCAATCCCAAGCAGCCGGTGCTGCGGCTCCTCGCCGCCTACGCGCAGCGCTCGGGCCTGCCCGAGACGATCCCGGCGGGGCAGGGCCTCGTCGGCCAGTGCGCGGTCGAGAAGCAGCGCATCCTGCTCAACGACGTGCCCGGCGCCTACGCCCGGATCAACTCCAGCCTCGGCGACGCGCCGCCGGTCAGCATCATGGTGCTGCCCGTGCTGTTCGAAGGCCAGGCCAAGGCCGTGATCGAGCTCGCCTCGCTCCGCCCGTTCAGCGTCACGCACATCGCCTTCCTCGAGCAGCTCACGCAGTCGATCGGCGTCGTGCTCAACACCATCGAGGCGACGATGCGCACCGAAGGCCTGCTGCAGCAGTCGCAGCAGCTCACCGTCGAACTCCAGTCGCAGCAAAAGGAGCTCCAGCAGACGAACGAGGAGCTCGCACAGAAGGCCCGCCAGCTCGCCGAGCAGAACGCGGAGGTCGAGCGCAAGAACCGCGAGGTGGAGCAGGCCCGCATGGCGCTCGAGGAGCAGGCCGCCGAGCTCGCGCTCACCTCGAAGTACAAGTCGGAGTTCCTCGCGAACATGTCGCACGAGCTGCGCACGCCGCTCAACTCCATCCTCATCCTCGGCCAGCAGCTCGCGCAGAACAGCGGCGGCAACCTCCTGCCCAAGCAGGTGGAATTCGCCCGCAACATCCACTCGTCCGGCTCCGACCTGCTCAACCTCATCACCGACATCCTCGACCTGTCGAAGATCGAGTCCGGCACGGTGACGGTCGACATCGAGGAGATGAGCATGGCGTCGCTGCGCGATTCCGTGGAGCGCAACTTCCGCCACATCGCCGACACGAAAAACCTGCCGTTCGAGGTGGATTTCCCGCCGTCGCTGCCGCGCGCCATCACGACCGACCCGAAGCGCCTGCAGCAGATCCTGAAGAACCTCCTTTCGAACGCCTTCAAGTTCACCGCGCAGGGCCGCGTCTCGGTGAAGGTCAGCCTCGTGACCGCCGGCTGGACCGCCGGCCACACCGGCCTGGCGCGCGCGCCGCAGGTCGTGGCGTTCGCGATCAGCGACACCGGCATCGGCATCGCGGCCGACAAGCAGAAGCTGATCTTCGAGGCGTTCCAGCAGGCCGACGCCGGCACCAGCCGCAAGTACGGCGGCACCGGCCTCGGCCTCTCGATCTCGCGCGAACTGGCCACGCTCCTTGGCGGCGAGATCCGCCTGCAGAGCGTCGCGGGCCAGGGCAGCACCTTCACGCTCTACCTGCCGGTGTCGTTCATGGCGCGCTCGCCGGAAAAGAGCTTCTCCGCGCAGGCGATGCCGACGCTCACGCTGCCGGTGCGCGAGGAGGTCATCCCGGACGACCGCGAGCAGATCGCGGCCGGCGACCAGAGCCTGCTCATCGTCGAGGACGACCCGCATTACGCCCGCGTGCTGCTCGGGCTGGCCCGGGCCAAGGGCTTCAAGGGCATCGTCGCCAACCGCGGCAGCGAGGCGCTGGCGCTGGCCCGGCAGTACCAGCCGACCGCCATCACGCTCGATGTCTTCCTGCCCGACATGCTCGGCTGGACCGTGCTGAACAACCTCAAGCTCTCGCCGCAGACGCGCCACATCCCGGTGCAGATCATCTCGGTGGAGGAGGAGCGCTCGCACGCGCTGACGCACGGCGCCTTCGCCTACACCGTCAAGCCGACCACGACGGAGGGCCTCGACGAGTGCCTCGACCGCATCCGCCGCTTCGTGACCCCGCACGTGAAGCGCCTGCTGATCGTCGAGGACAACGAGATCGAGCGCCTGAGCATCGTTGAACTCCTGAACCACGGCGACATCGAGATCGCCACGGCCAGCACCGGCGGCGAGGCGCTGCAGGCGCTGCTCGACAAGCCCTTCGACTGCTGCGTGCTCGACCTGCGGCTGCCGGACATGAGCGGCTTCACCCTGCTGAACAAGATCCAGCAGGAGCCCAGCCTGCGCGAGATCCCGATCGTCGTCTTCACCGGCAAGGAGCTCAGCTACGACGAGGAGCAGCAGCTCCGGACCGTGGCGAAGAGCGTCCTCGTCAAGGATGTCCAGTCGCCCGAGCGGCTCTTCGACGAGACGGCGCTGTTCCTCCACCGCGTCATCGCCGACCTGCCCGCGTCGAAGCAGCAGATGCTCGACCGCCTGCACGCCTCCAACGAGGCGCTGCGCGGGCGCAAGGTGCTCGTGGTCGACGACGACGCGCGCAACATCTTCGCGCTGACAACCGTCCTGGAGGACCACGAGATGGAGGTCATCAGCGCCACCAACGGCCGCCAGGCCATCACGCTGATCGAGGCGCAGGACGACATCGGCGTGGTCCTGATGGACATCATGATGCCCGAGATGGACGGGTACCAGACGATGCAGGAGATCCGGAAGAACCCGAAGTTCGGCACGCTGCCGATCCTCGCCCTCACGGCCAAGGCGATGAAGGGCGACCGCGAGAAGTGCCTTGCGGCCGGCGCCTCCGACTACATCGCGAAGCCGGTCAACACCAACGAACTCCTCTCGCTGCTCCGGATCTGGCTCTACCGCTGATCCCGTCGCCGCCTCCCGCCATGGCCCCGCCAATACCCGCCGGCACCGTTCCCCCGGTCAACATCCTGCTCGTCGACGACGAGGTGCGGAACCTCGAGGCTTTGGAGAGCTTCCTCACGTCGCCGGACCACCGCCTGGTGCGCGCCCTCAACGCGCAGTCGGCGCTGCTGCTCCTGCTCGAGCGCGACTTCGCGGTGATCGTGCTCGACGTGCAGATGCCCGGCACGAACGGCATCGAGCTCGCCAACCTGATCAAGCAGCGCAAGCGCACGCAGCACATCCCGATCATCTTCCTCACGGCGTTCTTCCAGGAGGACAAGGACGTGCTCGAGGGCTACAGCCTCGGCGCGGTGGATTACCTGACCAAGCCGATCAACCCGCAGATCCTGAAATCCAAGATCGGCGTGTTCGTCGAGCTGTTCCGCAAGACCCACGCGCTCGCCGCCAGCAACGCCGCGCTCGAGCTGCAGGTGATGCAGCGCCAGAGCGCCGAGGAGGCGCTGCAGGTGGCCAACAACGAGCTCGAGATCCGCGTCAACCTCCGCACCGCGGAGCTGAGCCGCCTGAACGCCGAGCTGCGCGTGCGCGAGACCGCGCTGCGGGCCAGCGAGGCCAACGCGCTGGCGGCGTCGCAGGCGAAGGACCGCTTCCTCGCCATGCTGTCCCACGAGCTGCGCACCCCGCTGAACCCGGTGCTGCTGCTCGCCACCGAGGCCGCGAACGACCCGTCGCTGCCGGCGGCGGTGCGCGATGATTTCCAGACCATCGCGCAGAATGTCGCGCTGGAGGCGCGGCTCATCGACGACCTCCTCGACCTGACCGGCATCGAGCAGGGCAAGCTCACCCTCAAGTCGCAGGACTGCGACGGGCACGAGCTGGTGCGCGAGGTGATCAGCCTCGTGCGCCCGGAGATGGAGAACAAGAAGCTGACGCTGACCGTGCGGCTCGACGCCGCGCGTTCCGCGATCAAGGGCGACGTGGTCCGCCTGAAGCAGGTCCTCTGGAACGTGCTGCGGAACGCCGCGAAGTTCACCGCCGAGGGCGGCCAGATTTCCGTGAAGACGCTGCTGTTCGAGAATCCGCCGGAGCTCGGGATCGAGGTCACCGACAACGGCATCGGCATGACCGCCGAGGAGGTCGCGCGCGTCTTCCAGCCGTTCGCCCAGGGCGACCATGCGCGGGAGCCGCAGTCCCGGAACTTCGGCGGGCTCGGGCTGGGCCTGGCGATTTCCCGCCGGATGATGGACCTCCATTCCGGCTCGATCGTCGCGACCAGCGCCGGCCGCGGGCGCGGCACCTCCATCCTGATGCGCCTGCCCCTGGCGCGCGCCAGCGGCTCCCGGTCGCCGGCCGGGGACGGGCGCGAGGCCAGCGCCGCGCCCTTTGCCACCTCGCCGGCGCAGCCCTGCCGCGTGCTCATGGTGGAGGACCACCTGCCGACGGCCCGGGTGCTGGAAAAACTGCTGGCCGCGCGCCACTACACGGTGTTCGTGGCCACGGGCATGACGGACGCGCTGAAAATCGCCGGCCGCGAGCAGTTTGACGCCATCATTTCCGACATCGGCCTGCAGGACGGCGACGGCTGCGAACTGATGGTCGAGCTGCGCCGCTCGCGACCGGACCTGCCGGGCATCGCGCTGACGGGCTACGGCATGGACGAGGACGTCGAGCGCAGCCGGGCGGCGGGCTTCCACGCGCATCTCACGAAGCCGATCAACGTGCGCGACCTCGAGCGCGCGCTGGGCCAGCTCACCGGCTGGAACGGGGCGCGCGTGATCTGATTGCGGGGCGGGATCGCCGATCCCGCCTGCCTTGCGGAAGGCGGGGTCAGCGACCCCGCCCTGCACGCCTCACGGCGCCTTGCCGAGCGCCTCGAGCACGATGCCCGGGGTCAGGATCTCGGGAAGCACGGCGGGCTCCTGGCCGGGCAGGTAGACCAGGTTGAAGGGCACCGCGGAGCGGTTCCATTTCGCGAGCTCCTCGGTGATGGCGGGGTCGCGGCTGGTCCAGTCGGCCTTGAGCAGCAGCACGTCTTTCTTCCCGAGCGCGGCGAGCACGTCATTGGAGGAAAACAGGGCGGCCTTGTTGGTCTGGCACGTGGCGCACCACCGGGCGGTGAAGTCCACGTAGATGGTGCGGCCGGCGGCGCGCGCGGCCTGCACGGCCTCGGGGCTCCAGTGCTCCCACTTCACCACGTAGCCACCCGCGGTGGCCGGCGCGGGCGCGTCCGCCCTGGGCCAGCCCACCCAGAGGCCGGCCACGGCGAGCGCGACGGTGACGACGCGGCCGGGGGCGCGGGTGAACTTGCCGTAGACCCAGCCCGCCATCGCGACGAGCACGAGGCCGAGGATGATGAAGAGCAGCGCGTAGTCGCTGTCCTTGGTCTGGCCCGCGAGCACCCAGAGCAGCCAGCCGACGGTGGCGTAGAGCGGGAACGCCATCAGCTGCTTGAAGGTTTCCATCCACGCGCCGGGCCTGGGCAGCAGCTTGATCGCCTGGGGGAACGCGGAGAGCAGCAGGTACGGCAGCGACAGGCCGAGGGCGATCGCGGTGAAGACGAGAAACGATTCGGCGGGCGACAGCGCCAGGGCGGCCCCGAGGGCGGGGGCGAGGAACGGCGCGCTGCACGGCGTGGCGACGAGCGTCGCCAGGATGCCGGTGAAGAACGAGCCGGCGTAGCCCGATTGCATCTGCAGCTTGCCCCCGACGCCGGTGGCGGCGAGGCCGACCTCGAACAGGCCGCTGAGGTTGAGCGCGAACATCAGGAGGAAGGCCGCCATGCCAAAGACAAAGGCCGGCGATTGGAGCTGGAAGCCCCAGCCGAGCTGCGTGCCGCCCGCGCGCAGGGCGAGCAGGAGGCCGGCGAGCGACCAGAAGGACAGCAGGACGCCGAGCGAGAAGGTGAGGCCGTGCGCGACGATCTTTTTGCGGTCGTTGCCCGACTGGTTGACGAAGCCGAGGATCTTGATGCCCAGCACCGGGAACACGCAGGGCATGAGGTTGAGGATCAGGCCGCCAACCAGCGCCAGCAGGAGCGTGCCCGCCAAGGTTCCCTTGGCGGAGGCTTGAGGCGTGGGGCTTGAGGCGAGAGGAGTGGAAGCGGACTGAGAGCCGGAGCCTGCGGATTTGGGATTTGAGATCTGAGATCCTGAATCGGTCGGCTGACTGCTGACCGCTGATTGCTGAGTGCTGAGCTCCACATCGAACGTCGCGCCGTGGCTGGGGATCAGGCCGCCCCAGCCGTTGCCGGAGACCAGCACACCGGCGAGGCGCGTGGCGTCGGCCGGGCCGTCCTTCGCGGGGGTGAGCGTCAGCACCAGCGTGTTGCCGTCCGTGGTGAGCGGCTGGCCGGCGGCGTAGTCGACGAGGCCGGCGTTGTCGAAGAGATGGAGCTCCGACGGGCGGTGGGAATTGTTCGGCGCGGGCGTGAGGCGGACCTCGATGGTCGTGGCGGTGCGCGCGGCGGTGACCGTCCAGCCGGCGAGCGGCTGGGGCAGGTCGGCGACGGCATTGTTGAAGAGCCGCGCGATCTTCATGTTCGGCGCGGGCTGCTCCGCGAGCACCGGCAGCGTGAGCTCGAGGTCGGCCATGCCCGGCATGCACACCTCGCGGCACATGAGCCAGTCGGCCTTGGCGCGCAGCGTGACGGACTCGCCGGCTTTCAGCGTGGGCGGCGGCGTGATATCGACGAAGAGGAAGACGGTTTTCTCGTAGCCGTTGCCCGTGATGTTGCCCCGGGTGTCCTGCACGACATGCGGCACCGGCCAGATGATCGGACCGGCGGTGAAGCCCTCGGGCAGCTGCCACTTCAGCGAGGTCGGGTAGCCGGTGCCGGGGTTGATCCAATAGCTGTGCCAGTGCTCTTCATGGTCG
>JBEHYX010000108.1:0-12527 GCA_048497945.1 Verrucomicrobiota bacterium
GGCGGCCGACGTTGAAGGACACCGTCGCGAAACCCGGCTCGCGACCCGTGCGGGCCTTGCGCTCATACGTGCGTTTCTGCGCGGCGAATTTGTCGCCCGCCACGATCAACCTGCGGCGCACGCGCCACCGGGGGCTCGTTGGCCGCGATGCGTTCGGCCTTCGGCTTGGCGGGCGCCATCTTCGCCGGCTCGGCGCTCTGGCCCTGCAGCAGGTGGATCAGCGCGGACGCGATGTCGGTGGTGGTGTACCCCTCCTCCACCAGCGACTCGACCATCCGGTCGTGCGCCTTGAATTTCTTCTCCGCGAGGACCGCGCGCAGCTTCTCGTAGAAGACATTGCCCTTCGCCTCCTCGACCTCGTCGAGCGACGGGATGCGCTCGCGCCGGATCTTCAGCCGGCCGTACTGGATCATGCCGCCCAGCTTGTAGAGCTCGCGGCCCGAAACGAAGGTGAACGCCATGCCCTTCTTGCCCGCGCGCCCGGTGCGGCCGATGCGATGGGTGTAGTCCTCCGCGTCGTTCGGCAGGTCGAAGTTGAACACCACCTCGAGGTCGTCCACGTCGAGCCCGCGCGCCGCGACGTCGGTCGCGATCAGGAACTCGAAGCCGCGCCGGCGGAACTTGTCCATCACGCGCGTGCGCTGGGCCTGCGTGATGTCGCCGTGCAGGCGGTCGACCGAGTAGCCGCGCGCGTGCAGGTGCTCGTCGAGCTCGTCGACCATGATCTTGGTGCTGCAGAAAATGATGCCGAAGCGGAAGTCGTGCAGGTCGATCAGGCGCGTCAGCACCTCGATCTTGGAGCGGCGGTCGACCTCGAAGTAGATCTGCTCCACCTGCGGCGCGTTCTGCGCCTGCGCCTCGATCTTCACCCACTGCGGGTCGCGCGTGTAGCGCGTGATCAGGTCCTGGATGGCGCGCGGCATCGTGGCCGAGAAAAACAGGCACTGCCGCTGCTCGGGCACTTCCTTGAGGATGCGCTCGATGTCGTCGCGGAAACCCATGTCGAGCATGCGGTCGGCCTCGTCGAGCACGACGACCTTGAGCGCATCGAGCCGCAGCGTGCCACGCTCCATGTGGTCCATCACGCGGCCGGGCGTGCCGATGACGACCTGCGCGCCGGCCGCCAGCGCGCGGAACTGCCGGTCGTAGCTCTGGCCGCCGTAGACCGGCACCTCCATCAGGCCCTTCTTGAAAAACGCCAGCTTGCCGAATTCCTCCGCGACCTGCACCGCGAGCTCGCGCGTCGGGCAAAGCACGAGCACCTGCACCTGCTTCTGGTGGGTGTCGACCTTCTCGATCGCCGGGATGGCAAACGCGGCGGTCTTGCCGGAGCCGGTGGCGGACTGGCCGACGACGTCGCGTCCCGCCAGGCCGAACGGAATCACGGCCGTCTGGATCGGCGAGGCTTCCTCAAAGCCCATCTTGTCCACTGCCTTCAGGATTTCCGGCGAGAGACCGAGTTCGTTGAACGGACGTTTTTCCATGCCGGCAGGCTGACTGTCCCCCGGGAAAAAGAGAGAACAAAGTTTTGCTTCCGCCGGCGCGGCCGGGCGCCTTAGCGATTTCTTAGCGGCTCCCGGCCCGCTCTTAATTCGGAGAAATCGCACCCAAACCGTATGCTGGGGCCATGCATCTTTCCGATTTCACCTACCTCGCGCTGTTCCTGGCGGCCCTGCTCGCGGTGACCGTTCCGCTGGGCCGCTGGCTGGCCGCCGTGCTCGCCGGCCAGACTCCGGCCGGGCTGCGCTGGCTGGCCCCCGTCGAACGTCTGCTCTACCGCCTCGCCGGGGTGGATTCCGCCCGGAACATGACCTGGCGCCAATACGCGGCCGCGCTGCTGGCGTTCAACCTGCTCGGCGGCGGCGTCATTCTTGCCCTGCAGCTGGCCCAGGCCCATTTGCCGCTCAACCCACAGGGCTTCGCCGCCGTGCCGGTGGGCGTGGCCGTGAACACCGCGGTTTCGTTCCTCACCAACACCAACTGGCAGGCCTATTCGGGCGAAGCGTCGCTGAGCTACCTGACGCAGATGGCCGGCCTCGGTGTGCAGAACTTCCTCAGCGCCGCCACCGGGCTCGCCGTCATGGCCGCCCTCGCGCGCGGCTTCAGCCGGAAGTCCACCACCGGCCTCGGCAACTTCTGGGCCGACCTCGTGCGCACGACCCTTTACGTGTTGCTGCCGCTGTCCTTCCTGTTCGCCGTGGTGCTGGTCAGCCAGGGCGTCGTCCAGTCGTTCGCGCCCTACCCGGCCGCCACCACGCTGGCCGGCGCCGAGCAGGTCATCCCCGTCGGTCCCGCGGCCTCGCAGGTCGCGATCAAGCAGCTCGGCACGAACGGCGGCGGTTTCTTCGGCCTCAACTCGGCACACCCTTTCGAAAACCCGACGCCATTGTCCAATTTCCTGCAGCTGCTCGCCATCCTCGCGCTGCCTGCCGCCTGCGTCCACGCCTACGGCCTCCTCGTCGGCGCCCGCCGCCACGCGTGGGTCGTGTATGGGGTGATGCTCGCCTTCCTCCTCGCCGGGCTGGGCCTTTCGCTCTGGGCCGAACACGCCACTCCGGACGCCACCCGCCTGATCATGGAAGGCAAGGAGGTCCGGTTCGGCGTCACGCCCTCGATCCTCTGGGCCAACGCCACGACTGTCGCCTCCAATGGCTCCGTCAACGCCATGCACTCCTCGCTCTCCCCGCTGGCGGGCGGCATCGCGCTGTTCAACATGCTGCTCGGCGAAATCATCTTCGGCGGCATCGGTTCCGGGCTCTACGGCATGGTGATGGTGATCATCCTCACGGTCTTCCTCGCCGGGCTGATGGTCGGCCGCACGCCCGAGTACCTGGGCAAGAAGATCGAGGCCTTCGAGGTCCGCATGGCCGCGCTCGCGGTGCTGCTGCCGTGCGCGGGCGTCCTGCTCGGCTGTGCCGTGTCGTTCGCCACCGCGGCCGGTCGCGGCGCCGTCGGCAACGCCGGCCCGCACGCGCTCTCCGAAATCCTCTACGCGTGGGGCTCCATGACCAACAACAACGGTTCCGCCTTCGGCAGCCTCACCGCCACCGGCGACCTCTACACCTGGGGCGGCTCGCTCGCCATGCTGCTCGGACGCTTCGGGGTGATCGTCCCGGTGCTCGCGGTCGCGGGACGCCTCGCCGCCAAGAAAACCACCCCCGCGTCCAATGGCACTTTCCCGACCGACGGTGCGCTTTTCGCCGTGCTGCTCTCCGCCGTGATCCTGATCGAGGTCGCCCTCGTCTACTTCCCCGCCCTCACCCTCGGCCCGGTGCTCGAGCACTTCCTCCTCGCCGCCGGCCGCACCTTCTAACCTTTCCTAACTCCCGCCATGAAACCCGCCGCCTCCACCTGGAACGCCCCCCTGCTCCGCCGCGCCGCGCTCGACGCCGTGCGCAAGCTTCACCCGCGCGAGCTCTGGCGGAACCCGGTCATCTTCGTCACCGCGCTCGGCGCGGTCGCCGTCACCGGCGCCGCGCTGCACGACTTCGCGCGGGGTGCACTGACCGGCTTCACCGTCCAGATCACCGTCTGGCTCTGGTTTACCGTGCTCTTCGCCACGTTCGCCGAAGCCGTCGCGGAAGGCCGCGGCAAGGCGCAGGCTGACTCGCTCAAGCGCGCCCGCGCCCACACCTGCGCCCGCCGCCTGCGCGACGGCGCCGAGCAGCGCGTCGCCGCCACCGACCTGCGCAAGGGCGACCTCGTCGTGTGCGAGGCCCGCGACATCGTTCCCGCCGACGGCGAGATCATCGAGGGCATCGCCAGCGTGGACGAATCCGCCATCACCGGCGAATCCGCGCCCGTCATCCGCGAAAGCGGCGGTGACCGCAGCGCCGTCACCGGCGGCACGCGCGTGCTGAGCGACCGCATCGTGGTGCGCGTCACCGTCGAGCCGGGCGGCGGCTTCCTCGACCGCATGATCGGCCTGGTCGAGGGCGCTTCACGCCAGCGCACGCCCAACGAGATCGCCCTCGGCATCCTGCTGGTCGCGCTGACCGCGGTGTTTCTCGCGGTGTGCGCCACGCTGCCCCTGTTCGCCCGGTTCAGCGAGTCGCTCGCCGGGCAATCGGCCGTCGTTGACACCTCGCTGCCGGTCCTGGTCTCGCTCTTCGTCTGCCTCATCCCGACGACCATCGGCGGCCTGCTCAGCGCCATCGGCATCAGCGGCATCGACCGCCTGATCCGCCGCAACGTCATCGCCACGTCCGGCCGCGCCGTCGAGGCCGCCGGCGACATCGACGTGCTGCTGCTCGACAAGACCGGCACCATCACGCTCGGCAACCGGCAGGCGGTGGAGTTCCTGCCCGCGCCGGGCGTCACGCCGGAGACCCTGGCGTCCGCCGCCCAGCTCGCGTCGCTGGCGGACGAAACCCCCGAGGGCCGCAGCATCGTCGTGCTCGCGAAGGAGAAATTCCAGCTGCGCGAACGCGAGGTCGCCGCCCCGCACGCCACCTTCGTGCCTTTCGCCGCGCAGACGCGCATGAGCGGCGTGGACCTCGACCGGCGCCAGATCCGCAAGGGGGCCGCCGAAAGCGTCCGGGCCTGGGTCGCCGCCCAGGACGGTGCGTGGCCCGCCGAGATCGGCGCCGCGGTCGAACGCATCGCCAAGGCCGGCGGCACGCCGCTGGTCGTCGCGGAAAACCGGTCCGTGCTCGGCGTCATCCACCTGAAGGACGTCGTGAAGGGCGGCATCAAGGAACGCTTCGCCGAGCTGCGCCGCATGGGCATCCGCACCGTGATGATCACCGGCGACAACCCGCTCACCGCCGCCGCCATCGCCGCCGAGGCCGGCGTCGACGATTTCCTGGCGCAAGCCACGCCGGAGATGAAGCTCCAGCGCATCCGCGCCGAGCAGGCCCAGGGCCGGCTGGTCGCCATGACCGGCGACGGCACCAACGACGCGCCCGCCCTCGCCCAGGCTGACGTCGGCGTCGCC
Source organism: Verrucomicrobiota bacterium (assembly GCA_048497945.1). GTDB lineage: Bacteria > Verrucomicrobiota > Verrucomicrobiia > Opitutales > Opitutaceae > Lacunisphaera. The sequence continues at coordinate 4,937 of JBEHYX010000108.1, forward strand.
ATGAACACCGGCACCCAGGCCGCGCGCGAGGCGGGCAACATGGTCGACCTCGATTCCAATCCGACGAAGCTCATCGAGATCGTTGCCATCGGCAAGCAGCTGCTCATGACGCGCGGTGCGCTCACGACCTTTTCCGTCGCGAACGACGTGGCGAAATACTTCGCCATCATCCCCGCGATGTTCGCCGGACTCTACGCGCTGGCCGGTGCCGCCGGACCGCTGGCGGCGCTCAACGTCATGGGCCTCCATTCCCCGCAAAGCGCCATCCTGAGCGCGGTGGTGTTCAACGCGCTCATCATCATCGCCCTCGTGCCGCTCGCGCTGCGCGGCGTCGCCTACCGCGCGCTGCCCGCCGCGGACCTGTTGCGCCGCAACCTGCTCGTCTACGGACTCGGCGGACTCGCGGCGCCTTTCGTCGGCATCAAGCTCATCGACCTGGCGCTCGTTGCCTCCCACCTCGCGTGACCACGCTGGCCATGAAACCGCCGCCGCCCGAACCCGTGAGCCAGCGCCTCTTCGGCGCCGTCCTCATCCTGCTGTCGGCGTTGGGGCTGATCCTGCTTTTCAAGGAACTGCAGGAACGTCCGCCGGGAAGGTCCCGCGTCGACTGGCCCGCTTCTCCCTCCGGCAAACCCTGATTTCCACCCGCCATGAAAACCATCATCGCCTCCCTTCGTCTCCTGCTCGCCTGCACCCTGCTGCTCGGCCTGCTCTACCCGCTCGCGGTCTGGGCTGTTGGCCGCCTCTTTTGGCGCGACCTCGCCGAGGGCTCCCTTGTCCGCCGCGATGGCCGCATCGTCGGCTCGGCCCTGCTCGCGCAAAAGACCACCGACCCGCGCTACTTCTGGCCCCGCCCGTCCGCCGGCGACTACGCCACGGTCGCTTCCGGCGCGGGCAACCAGGCGTGGACGAACGCGAAGCTCGCCGCCGCCGTCGCCGGGCGCGGCGGCCAGTATGGCGCGGACGCGCCTTCCGACCTCCTGACCGGCAGCGGCAGCGGGCTCGACCCGGATCTTTCCCCCGCCGCCATCGGGCTCCAGGTGGAGCGCGTCGCCGCCGCCCGCCACCTGACCATGGATCAACGACATGCGCTGGACGATCTCGTTGCTCGCCTGACGCAGGGCGGACAGATTAGCCCCGCCCGCCTCAACGTGCTGCAACTCAACCTCGCCCTCGACGCCGCCTGGCCCAGCCAGTGACCTCCGCCTCCGACCAACGTCCGGACCCCGACCTGCTGCTGGCCTCGCTGCGGGCCGCGGAATCGCGCGCCCATCGCGGCCACCTGAAGGTCTTTCTTGGGATGTGCCCGGGCGTGGGCAAGACCTACGCCATGTTGCGCGCGGCCCAGCAGGAGCGCGCCGCCGGGACGGACGTGGTGGTCGGCATCGTGGAAACGCACGGGCGCGCCGAAACCGAGGCGCTCCTCGCGGGCCTGGCCGTCATTCCCCGCCGGGAAATCGACCATCGCGGCAGCCGCCTGAGCGAGCTCGACCTCGAGGCGCTGCGGACGCGCCGCCCCCGGCTCGCGCTCGTGGACGAACTCGCGCACACCAACGCCCCGGGCTCGCGACACGCCAAACGCTGGCAGGACGTGCTCGAGCTCCTGGAAGCCGGCGTCGACGTTCTCACCACGCTGAACATCCAGCATGTCGAGTCCCGCGCCGACACCGTGCGCCAGATCACGGGCGCGCCGCAGCAGGAGACAGTGCCGGATTCGCTCCTCGACCTCGCGGACGAACTCGAACTCGTCGACCTCACCCCCGAGGCGCTGCGCGAGCGGCTCGACGAGGGCAAGGTCTACCTCGGCGAGCGCGCGATCGCCGCCCGCGAGAATTTCTTCCAGGAATCGCACCTCGCCGCGTTGCGCGAGCTGGCGCTGCGCTACACCGCGGAACGCGTCGACCGGCAGCTGCGCGCCATGCGCGCCCCGCTCGCCAAGCAGACCGTCTGGCGCAGCGGCGAGCGCCTGCTCGTGGCCGTCGGCCCGAGCCCCTTCTCCACCCAGCTCGTGCGCTGGACGCGCCGCCTCGCGGCCGCCCAGGGCGCCCCCTGGCTGGCGGTGCACGTGGAATCCCCCGCGCCGCTCGCGCCGGAAACCCAGAAGCTCCTCGACCGCAACCTGGCCCTGGCCCGCGAACTCGGCGCGGAGATCGTCATCACGCAGGACACCGATGTGGCCGTCGCGCTGGTGCGCACCGCGCTGCAGCACAACGCCACGCAGATCGTCATCGGCAAGCCGCGCCGCGCCCGCTGGTCGCGCTTCCTGCCGGGCGGTTCGCTGGTGGACCGCGTGCTCCGCCTCGGCGGCAACATCGACGTCTATGTCGTGCCCGCGGAGACCGCCGGGCGCCCGCTGGGGCTGGACGACCTCGACCACGCGCTGCGCAGCGGCGCCGGCGAATACGCGGCGGCGGCGGCCATCGTGGCGGGACTCACGCTCACCGGCCTCCTGCTGCCCGCCAATTACTATCTGGCCGCGGGCCTCGTATACCTGCTGGCCGTCATCCTGCTCAGCCTGCGCGTCGGCCGCGGCCCGGTGCTGATGTCCGGCGTGCTCAGCGCCCTGACCTGGAACTTCCTGTTCATCCCGCCGCGCTTCACGTTCCGCATCCAGAAGATCGAGGACGGCCTGCTCTTCGGCACCTACTTCGTCGTCGCGCTGGTCGCCGGCCAGCTCACCGCCCGCATCCGGGCGCAGGCCATCGCCGAGCGCCGGCGCGAGGGCCGCGCCACCGCGCTGTTCCAGCTCACGCGCGCCCTCGCCGAGGCCCGGACGCTCGACGAGGCCGTGGGCGCCGCCCTGCGCCAGGCGGATACGCTCTTCGAGGCGGCGACCGCGCTGACCCTCGCCGGCGACACCGGCGAACTCGCATCGCATTTTGCGGGGACCTTCGCCCTCGATGAAAAGGAGCGTGGGGTCGTCGACTGGGTTTTCCGCAACCGCCGGCCGGCGGGCCGGTTCACCGACACCCTGCCCGCGGCCGCTGCATTCCACCTGCCGCTGGTCCGTGAAGACCGCGCCGTGGGAGTGCTCAGCGTGGCCGTCGCCCGTCCGGCCACGCTCACCCTCGCACAGCGCGACCTGCTCGAGGCCTTCGCCCGCCAGCTCGCGCTCAGCGTCGAGCGCGAGCACCTGCGCGAGGCCGGCGCGCGCGAAAAACTGCTCGCCGAATCCGACAAGCTCCACCGCGTGCTGCTCGACAGCGTGTCGCACGAGCTGCGCACCCCGCTCGCCGTCATCACCGCCACGCTGGAAAACCTGCAGGACGCGCCGCCCGACCTGCACGCCTCGCTGGTCGCGGAAGGCCGCGGCGCCGCCCGCCGGCTCAACCGCCTCGTCGGCAACCTGCTCGACCAGACGCGCCTCGAAAGCGGCGCCCTCCGGCCGCGGCTCGACTGGTCCGATGCCCGCGACCTCGTCAATGCCGCGCTCGAAGGCGTGCGCGACGAGCTGGAATCGAACCCGCTGGAGATCGTCGTGCCCGACGACATGCCGCCGATCCGCGTCGATTTCGCCCTTACGGAACAGGCCCTGGCCAACCTGCTGCTCAACGCCGCGCGCCATACGCCCGACGGCACCCCGATTTTTGTCACGGCCGGCCTCGACCGCGACGGGCGGCGCGCGTTCTTCACCGTCGCCGACCGCGGTCCCGGCTTCCAGCTCGCGATGCGCGAGCGCCTCTTCAAGAAGTTCGAGCGCGGCGACGCCGCCCGCGCCGGCGGGCTGGGCCTCGGCCTTTCGCTCGTGCGCGGCTTCATCACCGCCCAGGGCGGCGAGGTCGTCGTCGGCGAAAACCCCGGCGGCGGCGCCGTCTTCACGATTTACCTGCCCCACACCGCCCCGCAATCTCCGCCTTCGGAATGACCGCCACGAAGCCACCCGTTCCCTCCCTCCTCGTCATCGACGACGAGCAACAGATCCGGCGGCTGCTCCGGGTCACGCTCGAGTCGGGCGGCTACGCCGTGCGCGAAGCGGAGAATGCCACGCTCGGCCTGCAGGAGATCGCCCACGCCGCGCCGGACGGCGTCATCCTCGACCTCGGCCTGCCCGACCTCGACGGCACCGCGGTGATTCGCCGGCTGCGCGAGTGGTCGCAGGTGCCGGTGCTGGTGCTTTCGGTGCGCGAGGCGGAGGACGACAAGATCGCCGCACTCGATGCCGGCGCCGACGATTACCTGACCAAACCCTTCGGTGGCCGCGAACTGCTGGCGCGTGTCCGCGCCATCCTGCGCCGCAAACCGGGCTCCAGCGAACCCGCGGTTGTCCGCATCGGCGACATCGAGATCGACCTGGCCGCGCGCGTCGTGCGTCGCGCCGGCAAGGAAGTGCACCTGACCGGGCGCGAATACGCGCTCTTCAAGCTGCTCATCCAGCATCGCGGCAAGGTCGTCACGCACCGCCAGATCCTGCGCGAGGTGTGGGGGCCGGCCGCCGAGGAGCGCACGGACTACCTGCGCGTGCACATGACGCACCTGCGGCAGAAGCTGGAGTCGGACCCGCATGCGCCCCGCCACCTGAAGACCGAGGCCGGCATCGGCTACCGCCTGCTCGAGGGCTGAACCAGCGGGCGATAATTTGCCTCGCGTTGCCGGGCAAATGCCGGGGTAATGACCCGCTATGCCATTTTCCAAGCTCGGGCTGCCGCCCGCCCTCGTCAACGGTGTCAAGGCCATGGGCTACGTCGACCCGACGCCCATCCAGCTCCGCGCCATCCCCGTCGTCCTAGGCGGCGGCGACCTGATCGGCTCGGCCCAGACCGGCACCGGCAAGACCGCGGCCTTCGCCCTCCCCGTCCTCGCCCGCCTCGGCAAGCATGAGCCGCGCGGCCCGCGCGTGCTCGTCCTCGAACCCACGCGCGAACTCGCCGCGCAGGTCGAGACGGCGTTCCGCGACTTCGGCCGCTTCACCGACCTCCGCGCCACCGTCGTCCACGGCGGCGTCGGCTACGGCCGCCAGCGCAGCGAGCTCCAGGCCGGCACCGACATCGTCATCGCGACGCCCGGCCGCCTGATGGATTTCATCAACGAGCGCACCCTCACCCTCGCCAACCTCAAGATCCTCATCCTCGACGAGGTCGATCGCATGCTCGACATGGGCTTCGTCAAGGACGTGAAGAAGATCATCGGCATGTGCCCGAAGGAGCGCCAGACGCTGTTCTTCTCCGCCACCGTGCCGCCGGAGATCGAGGAGGTCGCCCGCTTCGCGCTGCGCAACCCGGCGCGGGTCGAGATCGGCGTGTCGCGCACCGTGAACCAGTCGGTCACCCACGCGTTCTATCCCGTCTCGCCGCACCTGAAGTTCGACCTGCTCGTCGCGCTGCTCGAACGCACGGATTTCCAGAGCTGCATCGTCTTCTCGCGCACCAAGCACGGCGCCGACAAGATCGCCCGCAAGCTCAAGGCCGCGAACCACTCCGTCGCCGTCCTTCACGCCAACCGCTCCCAGTCGCAGCGCGTCGAGGCGCTCGAGGGCTTCAAATCCGGCAAGTACGAAGTGATGGTCGCCACCGACATCGCCGCCCGCGGCATCGACGTCGCCGGCGTGTCGCACGTGATCAACTCAGACATCCCCGCGAATCCCGAGGACTACGTGCACCGCATCGGCCGCACCGGCCGCGCCGCCGCCGTCGGCGACGCCTTCACGCTCACCACGCCGGAGCAGACCGGCGAGATCCGCGACATCGAACGCTTCATCGGCCAGAAGGTGCCGCAGCTCAAGCTCGAGGGCTTCAACTATGGCGCCGCCCCGCGTCCAGCCACGGGTTTCCAAGGCGGGGCGCCCGCCCATGGCCAGCGCCCCGGTGGTGGCCAGCATCAGCGTTCCCATGGACATGGCGGCGGACAGCATCGTCCGCATGGTCGCGGAGGTGACCAGGGCCAGGGCACCCCGCGCCCGCAGCAGCAACGACATGAAAATCAGGGTCATGCGCCGCGCTCCCAGCAGCCTGCCCAACCCGGCCAGGGACACGCGCCCGGCCAGCAACCGCAGCCGCCGCGCAAGTTCGGCAGCCTTTCCCGCGGTCGTTGGAACCGCCGCTGAGGTCAACCCCCCTCCTCTATCGCCGCCTGTTTGCTTCTCGCTTTGCTTTAAGAATACGGACATCTAGCCGATCAAGCACATATGAAATCTTCGATCCTGCGTTTGTTTCTGGGCATGATTGCCCTCGGTTTCACCGCGACGGCAGCTTGGGCGCAGACCCAGGCCGGCGTCATCAAAGCCGCGAAGGTCAGCGGCACGGTCACCATCGTCGGGGCCGACGGCGCCCAGCACGCCATCCACGACGGCGACACGCTTACCGAGACCGACACGGTCGTCACCGGCGCCAACTCCGGCCTCGTCCTGGTTTTCATGAACGGCTCCACCGTCAAGCTCGCGGCCAACAGCCGCCTGCTCATCGAGGAATTCAAGATGGATCCGCTCGGCAGCGACATCGCGATCAGCAAGCTCACCAAGGAGCCGTCCGTTTCCCAGACGAAGCTCAATCTCGCCTACGGTGACATGGTCGGCGATGTGAAGAAGCTGAACAAGTCCTCCAACTACGGCATCAAGACGCCGGTCGGCGCGGCCGGCATCCGCGGCACCACGTTCCGCATCGTCTTCACCCCGGCGGCCAACGGCCAGCCGGCGGCGTTCACGCTCTCCACCGCGGAAGGCCTCGTGGTCTTCACCGGCACCACCGGCTCGGCGGTTTCCGTCGGCCAGGGCTCCGAGGTCGTCGTGACCGCCGAGGTCAACACCTCCACCGGTGCGGTCTCGAACGTCCAGGTCACCTCCGGCAACATCTCCACCGAGGCCAGCAGCACCATCCAGACGGCCGTCACCGAGGCGATCAAGCAGGCGCAGGACCAGTCGGTCTTCACGCCGGCCGAACAGACCTCCGCTGCCCCCGGCTCCGGCGGCAAGTCCACGCCCCCGGCAAGCGACAACGCCGCCGGCGCCGAGACGCCCGCGCCGAGCACGCCCACGCCGCCCTCCGGCGCGATCATCCAGCCGGTCACGCCGGCCGTGGTCAGCCCGTCGAGCTGAGCTCGCTCCCGCCCCGCCGCCACTTTTCCCATGTGACCCAGGCCCCCGCCGCATGGATGGATCCGTTCAGATTCCATTCCAAGCCAAGGCGGGGGGCTTGATCGTCCGGTTCGAAAGCCGGGATGTCATCGAGAAAAAGGCGGCGACCTTCAAGGCGCTGGCCGAGCTGATCGGCCAGCACAAGGCGAAGGTCGCGCTGGTTGACCTGACCGGCGTCCCCGGGGGATCGACCTTCCTGGACCGCTACGAACTCGGCGAGTCCGCCGCGCGCTTTCTGCCCCGCATCACGCTGGCGGTGCTCGTGCGCGAGGACCAGATCGACCGCGGCCAGATCGGCATCATGGTCGCGGCCAACCGCGGCATGCGCATCGAGCTCTTCACGAACAAGGCCGCGGCCGAACGCTGGTTCGAAAACAGCCTCAAGCCGCCGTCGCCGGCCTGAACCACACCGGGTAGAGTGTTTTTTCAAAAAATGTCACAGCCGATGGATCGAATTGTAGGGCGGGATCGCTGATCCCGCCGTTCGGGACGTACGCGGGGCAGGCGGGATCAGCGATCCCGCCC
>JBEHYX010000109.1:0-12469 GCA_048497945.1 Verrucomicrobiota bacterium
CCGGCACCTGGCGCTCAAGCCAGCGATCGACCCAATCGCGGCTGCGATCGCTGACCGAGTAATACTTTTTGTTGGCATGCACATCGACCGCCTTCTGCTGCTCGATCACGGCGGTGTCATGGCGTTCACGCTCGAAGTTGTGGAAGGCAATCTCCTCCTGCTTTCGCGGCTCCAGTTCCGCGAGCCAGTCGGCGGGTTTGTAGGCGACGCGTCCGTCGAGATGAGCGAGCAGTTGTTCCAGAGAGGTCATGACACGGGTGGGAGGGGATGAGCTAGCGGCAGGGAGTGGATTGGAATCCGGGACCAAGGAGCGCCGGGCCAGGGGGAGCCGGCCCGTTGCACCGGCGCGGTGCCGGTGGCAATGCGGATCAGGCCGTGCAGCACGCCGACGCCATGGAGAAAGTGATAGAGGAAGAATGTGGGCGGCAGCGCGAAGACGTGGCGGATATCGCGGTAGCGAACGGCCTGTTGCCCGGCTGCTCCCAAGGCTAGCGCGAGATACAGCGCCAGGACGCCGAAGTAGGTCCAGGCCAGCCAAGGTGACACCGGCGCGAGCAGCGCGCCGCTGATCACCCCGAAAGCGAACGCCCCCGTGATGGCATGGCGCAAAGCGAAAGCGTAGGGTGCCAGGTACCAAAGGTACGCATTGTAGGGCGCTTCGTGGATGAATTGCTTCCGGTAGAATGCCCGCAACGTCGGCTGGTTGTGGTACTGGCACGAGATCGCGGGGTTGAGCCAGACGGCCAGTCCGGCGGCGCGAATACGCCGGTTGAACTCGTAGTCCTGTGCGCGCACCAGCCGTTCGTCGAAGAATCCGATCTGATCAAACAGGTCACGGCGAAAAAAGCCGAAGGGCACCGTGTCGGCCGGCCCTTCGGCCGCGCCCGTGCGGAAGCCCGAGTTGCCGACGCCGAATTTGTGTGTGGTCAGAGCCTGCACGAGCCGGGCTTGGTAATTGTCGCCCCCGGGGAGGGTGATGCAGACGCCGCCGACGTTGGCCGCGCCCGTGCGCTGCGCGGTCTCCACGCAGCACCGCAGGTAGTCGGGCGCATAAAAGGTATGGGCGTCGAGGCGCATCACCCACTGGCCGCGGGCACGGGCGACACCGAGGTTGAGCGCGCAGGATTGGATCTGGCCCGGATTGTCGACCAGGCTGACGCGTGGATCCTGCGCGCTGATTTCTGCGGCAAGATATCTGGTCCGGTCGGTGGAGCGGCCGTCGAGCACGAGAACCTCCATCTGCGTCCCGGCCGGGAGGTCGAAGGCGCGCACGGATTCCAGGCACGCTCGGATGTAATTCTCTTCGTTCCGGCAGGGAATGAGGATGGAGATCAGGCCTTCCATACTTTGGCCGGGTTGGCCACCGCCACGGCGGCCATGGCATTGCGGGTGTCCACAATGAGCCCGGCCCATTCACCGAGCTCGGTGTAGTTTACGCTGGCATGGGCGGTCGAGATGACGACCAGGTCGTATCCGGAGACCGTGGCTTGGTTCCAAGCGACCGAACAGCGGCCGGTCCACTCCGCGTGTTCACGGGTGGGCTTGATGACCGGAATGTGGGGATCGTGATAATCCACGGTGGCGCCGGCCCGGCTGAAGAGGTCGAAAAGCGCGAAGGTGGGGGATTCACGCTGGTCGTCGACGTTGGCCTTGTAGGCGAGACCGAGCAAAAGGAGCCGGCTGCCGTTGAGGGCGCGGCGGCGGGAGTTTAGCGCCTCGGTCGCCCGGGCGACGACGTAGTGCGGCATAGCGGTGTTGATTTCGCCGGCCAGCTCGATGAAGCGGGTGTGCTGGCCGAATTCCCGCGCTTTCCAAGTGAGGTAAAAAGGGTCGATCGGGATGCAATGGCCGCCGAGGCCGGGGCCGGGGTAAAACGGCATGAAGCCGAAGGGCTTGGTCTTGGCCGCGGCGATCACCTCCCAGATGTCGATGCCCATCGCAGCGTAAACCACCTTGAGTTCGTTAACGAGGGCGATGTTCACGCCGCGAAAAATGTTCTCGAGGAGCTTCGCCGCTTCGGCGACACGACAGGTGGAGACGGGGACGACTTGTTTCACGACGCGCGCATAAAGCGCCACGGCCTTCTCGGTGCAGGCAGGCGTGAAGCCGCCGACCAGCTTGGGCATTGCCTTCAGCTCGCTCTGCGGGTTGCCCGGATCCTCGCGCTCGGGCGAGAAGGCCAGATGGAAGTCGGTGCCCGCGCGGAGGCCGGAGCCGGTCTCAAGCGCGGAGCGAAATTCGCCGTCGGTGGTGCCCGGGTACGTGGTGGACTCGAGAACCACCAGGGCACCGCGTTGCAGATGCGGCGCGATTGCCTGGGCAGTGGAGACGACGTAGCTGAGGTCGGGCTCGCGGTATTTGTTCAGCGGAGTGGGTACGCAGACGATGATGGCGCCGGCTGCACGGAGGTCGGAAAAATCGCTGCTGGCACGCAACCGGCCCGTCGCCACTTGGGTGCGGATGTCACCGCCGGCAATGTGGGCGATATAGCTTTCGCCCCGGTTGATTTGCGCGACCTTGGCCGGATCGATATCCAGCCCGAGCGTTTGGGCGCCGGTGCGGGCAAACTGCAGGGACAAAGGCAGGCCGACATAGCCTAGGCCGATAATGGCGGTATCTTTCATGGGCGCGGGAAAAGAGACATGGCGAAACGCGAATCAGGAACATGGACTTAGAAGCAAAGCCTTTGTCGACAAACTAATAAATCAGCGGTGTTGGCCGCCGGATCCGAGCGCCCTCCAGGGACTGGTGCGATTCAGGTGGCCGATCGCTGCCTTTCGTGGGCCCGGTTTGCGCGCCAGAGAATCCAGCATCGGGCCGCCTGCACGAGCAAGAGACCGATGATGGAAGCCAGGAAGGGAAGGGAAAAGGCGCGCGCCAGGGGAATGAGCAGGAGCGAGGCGATGAGGGCGAGGCCGTCGATCTTGACGAATGCCGAAGCGTCCACCCGGAAAAAAAGCACTTCGCGCAGAATCCCGGTGAACGTGAATGTGATCTGGAGAAGAAAGAACACGGCGATCAAGGCCGTGGAGGGCCGGGCTTCCGGGGGCAGAACGACCAAGGCGAAATACAGCGCAACCAAGCTGCCGAGCAGGCCGAGCCCGAAGGCCCGGGCGAAGGAACTGCGCAGCAATTCCGAGACGTGCACCTCGTTCATGGCGATCCGCCGGCGGTTGGCCGAAAAGAAAAGCGCCGAGACCACCACCTGCATGATACCGGCCGCGCCGATCACCACCAGTGCGCCCGCCGCCTGGGTATCCCGATCGCTCAGAATGAAAATCCGGTCAAGGTACCCGTGAGCCGAGGCCATGATGCTGGCCGGCCAATAGGAAAAATTATGCGCGAGGCTGCCGGCGCCCTTGCGCAGCGATTGCCAGAAAAGCACCGGCCTGGCCGGCAACGCGGCCAGCGTTTGGAAGCGATGCCATCCGATGGGAGCGACGAGATTGCCGGCCCCCAAGGCCAGGATAAACCAGCACGCGAGGGGAGGGACGGCCAGCCGGACAATGGCTGCGGTGAGTAAGGCCAGGAAGCCCGCCTGTGCAAACAACCGCCATAGCTGGAAGGTCGACCAGCGCCGATTGGCGCCGTCGATCAGGAGGTAACGCTGGTACTCGTCCACATATCGCTCCGAAACATAGAACAGGCAGCCGGCGGCGATGCCCAGTCGGTCAAAGCCGAAATACCACAGCAACACGATGGTGGCGGCGATCCCGGGGATGGTCGCCACCAGCAAGCGGGAGAGGTAGCCGTGGAACGCCGCGGGGTTCCGCTGACGGGAAAAAATCCGGGTGTAATACAGCTTGCCGCTGTCGAAAGCGGAGATGATGAGCGCAAGACCGGAGACCACCATCAATCGCGCCACCTGGTCGGCCGTCCCGGCCCCGATCCAGCGAGCGATGGCGACGAGGCAGGCCGGCCGGATGACCACCGCGGCTGCGCGCGCCAGCAGAAACAGGGCTCGGTCGGACGTGCTGCCCGCTAACAGGGGTGGAAGCTTGGCCATGGGCGTTCAGGGGGCGGATCAGGAGCCGCCAGGTTCGGCTGCCGGCGCGCCGACAATGGCAGGGGGCAACCCCGATTGCGCACGATAGAGGGCCGCGCCGACCAGGCACGCGAAGAAGACAAAGCCGTCATCCAGCACGATCAGCAGGTCGAAAGGCGACTGGAACAGTCCGTGCAGGAAAACCAGGAGCAGCATGCTGCCCACGGGGGAAAGGCTCTGCTCCGCCGGCTCGGCAAAATTCACATCCAGCAGCCATTTGACCAAGACCAAGTAGAGCGCGGCGAAGACGACGCCCAGCGGCCATGGGAAAACATAGTTGAAGGATCCCAGCAGACCCGGAGACGAGCCGGCGCGTTGGTTGATCGGGCCTTCGGTCAGCAATTCGTAGTTCAACCGCATGAGTGAACCGATGGCCGGCCGGGGCACGCCAAAGTGTCCGCCGGTCAGGTGATCGAGGCGGAAAAGCAGCGAGCGCAAGGGATAGACCAATACGGTGGGCTCCGAATTCTTCAGAACCTCGCGGGGCGCGCCCTCGGTGAAGAGGAGCGTATAGTAATAAACCGAGATGCTCTCGGCGAAATAGAACGGATATTGCCGGAAGAACCCGGCCCTCGAAATGCGCTCTTTAAATGTGGAAGCCAGGGTGACGTCGCGCCCGGGGAGGGGCTTGCGCGGCGGTGCGTTTCGGGTGCGCGGCGATGCCGCGGGAGCGCCGGGCGCCAGGGTGTTCGCCATTTCCGCCGGGCCCGTTCGCAGCAGGACGGAGCGGCTTTTAATCGTTTCCCCGCCGATCCACGCCAGCAGGAATGCCCCCACTACGACAAAGACGGACAGGGCAATTTTTCTCAGGGAAGCGAAGGAAAAAAGGGAGGCCGCGGCCGGCAGGAAAAAGAGCTGCCGGAATGCACGCGGCGCAAAACAGCCGAAGGCCACCAGCAGGCCCAGCAGCAGGGTGACGGTGCCATTGGCCATGAGAATGAAGGAGATCGCGAGCAGCCGGTTTTCGATGCCCCGGCGGGAAAGGGCTGCGGGCGCGGCCTGGCGCGTGGCAAAGAGGACGCCAACCAGATCGGCCAGAATCACCGCGGTGGCGAAGATCATCAAAAAAATCTCCGGATAGTTCAGCTCGCCCGCGCTGCTGTCCGCGTAGCGATAGGAATTCAAGCCGAGCCAGCGAGCCTTGCACCCGAGGATCAGCGCGCCCAAGGCAAGGACCAGCCGCAAGCGGAGATAAGTCCGGCCGAAAAAATGCACGGCGTGTCGCAGTGCGACGGGAGGAGCCGGTAGGTGCCACCGGCTGAATCGCCGGGCTCCCAGATGGAACAGGAGGAAACATCCGGCGAGGGAGCACAGCGTTGTCGGCGTCAGCGGATAGATGGAGTAGATCGAGGTGATGTTGTCCCGGAAAACGATGTTGGCCACCAAGGGTCCCAGGTAAAACGCCAGGAAGTAGAGGCCGACGACTTTTTCCCCGACCGTCATCGTTGGCGGAGACAGGAGTGAGACGAACGCGCGCATGGGTCAGCCTTGGGTCGGGACGGGATTCAGGGCCAACCGCAGCGCGGCCAGACGCCGGCGCGCTTTCTCCAGAGGACTCGCCGCGGGGGCGCGACAGGCCTCAGTCAGGAACCGGCGCAGGGAAGCCTCGAGGTGCGTCAACGATTCGCTGTCTGGATGGACCAGGAGAGACAGGTAGCCCGCGGTGTAGAAATTATCCTTCGGCAGCATGGGGGTGAAGACGGTGGCGCCAAAATGGGCGGCTTCGAACATGGCGCTCGACATCAACGACAGGCAACCGTCCGAAACGAGCCAGCAAAAGACGGAGTCCCGATAGACCATCACGTCATGCTCCGCGAACACGGGATCGTTGAATTCCACCGAATGGTAGAGCGGGTGCGGGGCGTAGACAACAAGGGGGCGGCGTGGCAGGGTCGGCAGGATGCGGGCCAGCAGCGCCAGCAGCACGCGCTCGGCGGCGAAGGATTCGGAGGTGAACGGTCCCCCGATGCAGGGGAAATTGCCAAAAAGCGTGATCACCAGGGGAGTGTCGGCCCGGTCGAACTTGCCGGCTTCTCCGACGATCGTCTGCTCCAGCTGCGCGGGGGTTGCGTGGCTGAGCAAATACCGGTTCAGGTAGGCATTGATGGCAAAGTCGTATCCGGCCCGGGCCTGGCGGGCAAAAACACCGTAAAGCGGCAACCCCGGCATTTGCGGAATGAAATAGTGTTTGGCGTAGGAGCCAAAGGATTCGCCCGCGGCGAGCACTGCGGCGAAGAAACGCTCGGCGGGGATCGAGCCGATTCCGTGCATGAGCTCTTCGATCAAGCGGCAATCCCTCGACCGGATGAGATGGGCGCGCAGCAGTTCGGTGAGGTACGAGTTGCTGGTGAGGAAAGCCGCTTCCTGGGCCACGCCCGCGGGCAGTAACCGGGTGTAGATCCCGGTGACCAGGTTGGCGCCCAGCACGGAGCGAAACCCGCCGCGCGGAGCGTGCCGGGCCGCCGCGAGCGCGAGGAAAAACGCGCGCAAGCTGGAGAACGGGTGGGTCACCGCAAAACCCGCCAGGAAGATGCCGTCCACAATCAGGATATTGTCCCGATGATATGCTTCGCACCAATTCCAGAGCCGGCTGAGTTTGAGCGGGTCGAACAGCAGGATCACCGGTGCGGTGCGGATTTTCTGCTGGATGGAATTGGCAATATCGGCTGCCCCAAGCGTTGCGGTCAGAGCGGACAGGTGGGCGCGACCCCCGCTGAAGCCCGCCTGAAAGCACAGCCGGTTCGAAGCCATGCCCACGATCAACAGCGGCTGCGAGGGCGGCGAGGCATGCAGTGCCCGCAGGCGGCGCAACTGGCTCCAGAGCATGCCGGCGAGCCGGGCGAGGCCGGGCGGCGGCAGTGGCGTGGTCGGCGGCGCGGGTGCGCGGCCGTCCACCGGCGAGGCATCGGTCCTGTGCTCCGGCCCGGAAGCAGGCAGCGCGGCCACGTCGGGCAGATACCGGGCCAGCCGGGCGTAGTAAGGTGTTTCGAGTATGACCTGGTCGGTGCGCAGCCGGGCAAATGCGGCTATAACGGCCGATAGGTAGTTATGCGCGGCAGAGTCAGGCTCTGGCGGTCGCTCCTTCATCGCGGATGCAGGGACAGCGGACTTCTCCCGGAAACCGGGGGCTGGACGTTCAGGCCCTGAATCATTGATAACTCGCGAATTCCGGGGATGCCTCCTCGAACATGTACACCGTGGCCATGATCCGGTGGCTTTCGCTGATTGGCAGGCCGCGGTGGATCAAGGAGGTGTCGAGAAAGAAGGGGATTCCCGCCGGCTGCAGCACCGTTTCCCGCTTGAAGCCGAGGCCGGTGAGTGCGCGCATCGCTTGGTCGGAATAGCGGTTGGCACCGGTGAACATCCGGTGGGCGGCGGAGACGGCGCGGAAGAGGAAGCCGTTTGAGCCCGGGAGAAAGCTGAACGCGCCTTGGGCTTCGCGCTCGACGTTGGTGAGGTAACAGAAGGCCTTGTATTGGAGTCGGAAACTGTCGCGATGCCAGCCGCCGCCGCTCCCATTGGGACTTTTCACCGGGTCGATGTAGTTGACCATGATGAAAGCGAATTTGGGCTTGTGGCCGACCTGCGTCGCGAACTGCTGCACGCCGAACTCATAGAGTCGGCGCAGGATCGGGCTCTGGTCGGGGTCGACGCCCCAATAGCGGATGTCGCCGTCGGACTGCTGGTCGACCTTTTTGGCGCGGAGTTCACGGGTCGTGACCCGGGATACCAGGGCGGATAGTTCAGCGGGCTGGGCGGATAGTTGTTCTCCGTAAATCACGCGGCTCATGAATGACGGAAGATTGAGTCGAATCCGACGGTCGACAAGGGCGAAGTGCGCCGGTTTGCGTCAAGGTGCGGCCGCCGGCCGGCGCGGGCCGCGCCAGGCGAAAAGGAGGGCGCGGAGGATGCGGGCGTTGGCCCGCATCAGGGAACCGAAGCGCGGCGCATCCAGCCGCGGATGGATTGGGACAGGGATTTGGAAAAATTTCTTCCGCTTGCGGACGGCGAAGAGCGCCAGTTCGGTGCCGATTGAGCGATAGGAGTCGAACCAGCCCTGCTCACGGTAGAGTTCCATTCGGTAACCCTTCATCCCGCAAAGCGGATCGCGCCAGCCGAAGCGGAGGCGGGTGTAGCCGGCGAAAATCCATTCCGCGATCCGGGCAGGATGCGGCCGTACGCCGGCGACCAGTTCGTGCCCCGACGCGAGTTCCTGGCCGAATGTATCCAGGAGGGCGGGGTCGTGCTGCCCGTCGGCGTCGAAGGTCACCGCATAAGCGAAGTCGCGGCGGCTCGCTTCGGCGAAACCGCTGTTCAAGGCCCCATCGTAACCTTGGTTGGTTTCATGGCGCACCACGACGGCGCCGGCGGCGGCCGCCCGCGCGGAGGTGTCATCGCTGGAATGATCGTCAACGACGATCGCGGTGCCGTATTTCGACACGCCGGCGACCACGCGTCCGATGCTCGCGGCTTCATTAAAAGCCGGGATGATGATCGCTAGCGTAGGTCGCTCCACCGTAAATGGGCCCCGGCGGTGACGTCCTTGGCAAGGCTTCGGCCCACCAGTCCGGCCAGATGGTAGGGAGCAAGACCGTCGGGAGGACAGGGCCGCAGCACCTCGACATGATCGCGGGTAAGGACTGTGCCCGCCGGCAGCGCGACGCGGGCGCGGATCGAACGGCGCTGCAGCACCACGGTCTCGCGTTCATTGTCCTCCACCCTCTTCATCCCGGTGCCGAGCGCCGCCTCCAATTCGCGCGTACGGTCCACCATGTCGCGCCAAGTGCGCGGATCCATGGAAAAGGCGTGGTCTGGTCCGGTTCGCTTCGTGTCGTCGGTGAAATGTTTTTCGATGACCCGCGCGCCCAACGCCACGGCGCCAAGCACGGTGGCATGGCCGGGGGTGTGGTCGGAAAGGCCCAGCGTCACGCCGGGATACATGTGGGCGAAGGACTGGAGTACGTTGAGATTGATGTAGCGGAAATTCTCGAGCGAGGCGGTGTAGTTGGTGTTGCACTGCATCAGCACCACGGCGCTGGTTCGCGCGAGGACCGCACGCATGGCTGCGTCAACCTCGTCGAAATTCGCCGCCCCGCAGGCGAGGAGCATCGGCTTTCCCTTGGCCGCCATGTAGTCGATGATCTCCAGCCACGTGACGTCGCCGGAACCAACCTTGTAAGCTGGCACGTAGGGATCGACCGCGTCGACGAGCTCGAACGAATAGGGTGAGGTGAAAAAGGTAATGCCGGCCTTGTCGCAGGTTTCCTTGAGGATCGGGGTCCAGTCGGGATTGAGGGACGCATCCTGATAAACCTCAAAGACACTCTTCTTCCACTTGGCTTGGTGCGATTGCTGGCCGCCCAGCGAACGGAAGCCATGGTCGCTGACGATGGTGCGGGCGGTGAAATGCTGGAACTTGGCGGCGTCCGCGCCGGCTTCCGCGCAGAGGTGGATCAGCTCTTTGGCGCGTCCGAGATCGCCGTCATGGTTGGCCGCCACGTCGGCGATGAAATAAGTGGGGTGGGCGGGGCCGATGCGTCGGCCGGCGATGGCGAAGTCACTCATACGGTTTCCCAGAAGCGGTAGCCGGATTTAACGCCACGAGATTTGATTTTGGCAAGATCGCCGTCGTCGTATTCCCGCTTCATGGCGGCGATCCCGTCGTCGACCGACGGGGTTGGCCGACCCAGCGCGGCCTGCAGTAGGCCGGAGGCGAGCGCCATGTTCTTGGGCCGGGCGGCACCGAGGCCGGCATCGTCGACGCTGATGGCGCGCAGATGCCCCGCGGACAGGCCGAATGCCGCCGCCAGGCGGACGGCAAACTCATGTTTCGAAAGGACGGTCGAACCGGTGGCGTGAAACAGGCCGGTTAGGTCGCGGGCAACCGCTTCTTCGATGATCGCAGCCAAATGCGAGACATGAATGGGCGTGTACTGGACGTCGCGGAACATCGTCAGCGGCGAACCTTCGACCAACCCCTTGAGCACCCATTCGGCGAAAGAGAGACGCTCGGCGCGGCTCCAGCCGAAGATGTTCGTGCGCAGCACCGTGCCTTCCGCGGCGAGAGCGGCGTCTTCGCCTTCGAGTTTCGTGCGCGCATAGGCGTTCGGCGGGTTGACAGGATCGGTCTCCGCGTAGGGCGAAGCCTTGCGTCCGTCGAAAACGGAGTCGGTTGAAATATAGACCAGGCGGCCGCGCCAGGGCGCGATGATCTCCGCAATGGCGGCGGTCGTGCCGGCGTGCAGCGCCCGCGCCGCGGCCACGTTCTTTTCGCAGGCGTCGACGTTGACCAGGGCGGCGCAGTGCACGACGGCGGCGGGCCGGGCGGCGCGCAGCCAGCCGGCCAGCTGGTCCCGATCCAGCAGGTCGAACGCCGTCCAGATCGTGCCCGGCAGCGTCAGCCCGGCCGCGCGGCCAGCCGCGTGCACAGTATGTCGGCCGGCGAAATGGCGCAGCACCGCGGTGCCCAGAAGGCCGCCGGCGCCCGTGACGGCGATGTTGCGGGAGGAAGCGCTCATCGATATCCCGCTCCGCTCAATTGAGCCGGCGGAATCCGGAGTCGCACACCGGTCCGTCCAACAGGGATTCGACCGGCCGGCCGTTCTCGCAATCGCGGATCAGCGCAAAGATCGGGTCCAGCGCGGCGAAATAGCCGTCGATCACGTCGGGGGTGTGGTCGATGCAGGTGTAGATGCTGGTCGTGGCGAGGTAACCTTTCTTCAGCATTTCCTGCGTGATCAGGGTCTTGTAGGCCAGCATCCGTGGGCTGGGAATGGAGAAGCTCGCCATGGACGCGAGGCCGGTGACGTTGAGCGGCAGGCCGTGCTTGCGCCCGAGTTCCTGCCAGCGCCGGCAGACGCCCTGGCCGATGGCGGTGATCGTTTCCCACGAGCGGAGCCGGGCCATCACCTCGAGGGTCTTCACGGCTGCGGCGGAGCCGATGCGCTCCGTCCAGAACGTGCTGCTGATGAAGGTCGACTGCGCATGGCTCATCACGGATTCGCGGCCAATGACCGCGGTGACGGCGTAACCGTTGCCCAGCGTCTTGCCGAAGGTCGCGAGGTCCGGCTCGACCCCATAGTGCTTGTGCAGGCCGCCAAGCGTCTGTCGGAAACCCGAGGTGCACTCGTCGAACACCAGGATCAGCCCGCGGGCAGTCGCAAATTCGCGCACGCGGCGCAGGAAATCGTCCTGCGGGGGCAGGTTGCGCATGACCTCCATTTTGATGACGCCGATGTCGTGGTTGCGCACCAGCTGCTCGAGCTCGTCGAAGCGATTGTAGGTGAAGGGCAGCACGGAACCGTGGAGCTCGGCCGGCACGCCCTTGGGCTCGAGGCCCGGCAAAAGGTGGCCGGTCAGGTTCTTTCGGTCGCTCAAATTGGCGGCGAGATACCAGTCGTGCCAACCATGATAGCCGCAGAACGCGACCTTGTCCTTGCCGGCGGCGGCACGGGCGATGCGGATGCACACCGCGTTGATCTCGCCGCCCGAGCGGGCAAAGCGCGCCATGTCCGCCCAAGGATGCAACTCCACCAGCTTTTCAGCGAGCGCGACTTCCTCCGGACAGTTGAGCGTCGTCATGTTGCCCAGGTCGATGACGCGGCGGACGGCATCGTCCACCTCGGGGTGGCCGTATCCGAGCACGTTGGTGCCGATGCCCATGAAGGAAACATCGAGATATTCCCGTCCGTCGAGGTCCCAGACCCGGCAGCCTTTCGCCTTGCTGTAGTACGCGGGCCACTGTCCGGGCAGGAACATTTCCGCCCGCTTGGAAAGCAGCATGCTGCCGCCGGGGATGATGCGTTTGGCCCGTTTCCACAATTTCTGGCCGGTGCCAAGCAGCGCGCCTTCGTTGCGCACGAGATGGCGGTTGGGCAAGAATATGTCCGGATGGGAGCGCGCCAAGGCGGCGACTTCCCGCCAAGAGACATCAAACCGGTTGCCGAAATGGCTGAAGATCCCGGCGATGACCTTGAAGTCCTCCGGTTCGTCCACGGTCCAGCGCCCGGCCGAAAGGTCCTCGGCCTGCGCGATGTTGTGGGTCTTGAAACGCGCGGGATCCTTCAGGTAGGGGGTGACATGTTCCCGGTCGAAGGCCGACCGCGCCTCCCGCCAGGCCCGCTCGAGCGCGGCGAAGGTGAACACTTCGGTGTCGAGGCCGTCGGGATAGCTCGGCGTCAGCGTGTTGCTCGCATAGTCGGCGCCTTCGCGCAGGAACGTGTCGACGATTTCATCGACCAGCACCGGGTCGACGAGCGGGCAGTCGCCCGTGATGCGCACGACGTTGACCGGCCGGTGCGGCAGCGCCGCCTGGTAGTAGCGGTCGAGCACGTCGTTCTCGCTGCCGGCGAAAGCCTCGTATCCGAGGGAACGGACGAGTTCCATGAGCGGGGCGTTGCGCGGGTCGGTCGTGGTGGCCACCAC
>JBEHYX010000110.1:0-12296 GCA_048497945.1 Verrucomicrobiota bacterium
GGGCGGCGTCGGAGAAGACGTCGACGATGGCGTCGGCGTAGTCGGACGGCAGGGCGTTCAGCGGCAGGAGGAGGCCGTTGTGCCCGTGGCGGATGATGGTGGGAATGCCGCCGGTCGCGGTGGCGACGGGCGGCGCGCCGAAGGCGTTGGCCTCCGTGAAGGTGAAGCCGTAGGCCTCGGCGCGCGACGGCACGAAGACGAAGTGCGCCTCGCGGTAGAGCTGCCGGAGCTCGGTCATGTGCGCGGGATTGCATTGGTGCAGCAGGCCGCGGGCGTTGAGCCACGGGATGCCGCGGTATTCCGCCGGCACCTCGCAGCCGACGATGTCGACGGTGACGGGGTGGCCGTGCGCGCGCAGGCAGAGCGCGGTGGCGATGACGATGTCGCCGCCCTTGCGCTCCCAGTGGCGGCCGACGAAGAGCAGGCGGATGCGGTCGCGGGGCCGCCGGTCGATCCAGCCCATCACCTCGTCGCGGCGGTTGTCGCGGCCGAGGTTGGCCCCGAAGGGAATCGTGGCCACCGTCGCGGGATCGGCGCCGTGCTGCTCGACCGCGGCGCGCGCCGCCCAGTCCGAGGAAAAAACGGCCAGCGTCGCCTTGGCCAGCGCGGCGGCCTCCAGTTCGTTGCCCTGGCGGCGGTACTCGGCGGAAAGGCCGGTGAAGTCCCAGTAGTAGTCGACGAGGTTGGAGAACGTCGCGTCCGCGCAGTAGGCGATCGGGATGGAGGTCTGCAGGCGGGCGATGACCTCGGAGCCGGGGCTGACCACGAGGTCGAACGAGCGGCCCTTGGTCTTCTCGGCGAACTGCGCCGCCAGCGCGTCGAGATAGAGCGGGTTCCGGTCCTGCCGGTGGTACTGGCCGATGATGCGGTAGCCGACCTTCTTGGCGAACTCGGTGCCGGCGAACGGCGTGGCCAGCGGGAAGATCCGCTCCACCTCGTGGCCGAGGCGCAGCAGTTCGGTCAGGACGGCCTCGGGATGCCCGGATTGGACGGACGGGTCGGCGGCATCGTCATGGTAGACAAAGGCGATTTTCATGGCAGGGCGCGGAAGCGGGGTACGGGGTTGGGTGGGCCGGGCGCGGTTCAGCTGGCGGCGGGGAGGCGGCGGGCGGCGATGCGCTCCTGCGCCAGCTCGAGCATGCGCCAGGTGAAGGCGCGCCAGTTCAGGCGCTCCTCGAACTCGGCGGCCGCCTGCCGGCACATCGCGCGGTAGCGCGCCTGGTCGGAGAAGGTGGTGACGATGGCGTCGGCGTAGTCGGAGGGCTGCGCCTCGAGCGGCAGCAGCAGCCCCGTCTCGCCGTGCTGCACGACGGCGGGAATGCCGCCGGTGCGCGTCGCGACGGC
Source organism: Verrucomicrobiota bacterium (assembly GCA_048497945.1). Taxonomy (GTDB): domain Bacteria; phylum Verrucomicrobiota; class Verrucomicrobiia; order Opitutales; family Opitutaceae; genus Lacunisphaera. The sequence continues at coordinate 1,345 of JBEHYX010000110.1, forward strand.
CGGCACGCCGAAGGCGTTGGCTTCGCTGAAAATCAGGCCGAAGGCCTCGGCCCGGGACGGGACGAAGAGGAAGTGCGCCCCGCTGTAGAGGCGGCGCAGCACGGCCATGTCGCCCTCGTGGCCCTGGTGCAGCAGGCCGTGCCCGACGATCCACGGCACTTCGCGGTACTCGGCCGGGATCTCGCAGCCGACGACGTCGACCGTGACCGGGTGGCCGTGCGCGATGAGGCAGAGCGCGGTGGCGATGACGATGTCGCCGCCCTTGCGCTCCCAGTGCCGGCCGACGAAGAGCAGCCGGATGCAGTCGGCGGGGCGGCGGTCGATCCAGCCCATCACCTCGTCGTGGCGGTTGTCGCGCCCGAGGTTGGCGCCGAACGGGATCACCGCGACGTGGCCGGGGTTGGCGCCGTGTTTTTCCACGGCCGACTGGGCCGCCCATTGCGAGGGAAAGACCGCGAGCGTCGCCTTGGCGAGGGCGGCGGACTCCTGTTCGTGGCCCTGGCGCAGGTACTCGGCGGAAAGGCCGGTGAAGTCCCAGTAGTAGTCGACGAGGTTGGAGAACGTCGCGTCCGCGCAGTACACGATCGGCACCTCGGTGCGCAGGTGCGAGACGACCTCGGAGCCGGGGCTGAACACCAGGTCGAAGGTGCGGCCCGCGGTGCGCGCATGGAATTGCGCGGCCATGGCGTCGAGGTAACCCGCGTTGCGGTCGTGCCGGTGGTGTTTGCCGAAGAGGCGGTAGCCGACCTTCTTCGCGAGCTGCGTGCCGGTGGGCGGCACGGCGAGCGGGAAGATCCGGTCCACCTCGTGGCCGAGGCGGATGAATTCGTTGAGGATGGCCGCGGGGCGTCCGGATTGGACGGTGGGATCGGCGGCATCCTGGTGGTAGACGTAGGCGATTTTCATGTGCGTTTTCCTCGCGGGATCAGCAGGCGTTTTTCTGGCGGAAGAAGGTCAGGATCATGATTTGGAAGTCCAAAAGCAGGTTCCAGTTCTCGATGTAGTGAAGGTCGCAGCGGATGCGCGCGTTGAGGTCGGTGTCGCCGCGGTAGCCGTTGACCTGCGCCCAGCCGGTGATGCCGGGCTTGATGTTGTGCCGCGCGTTGTAGTGCGGGATGTCCTCCTTGAAGTTGCGGATCAGCTCCGGCCGCTCCGGGCGCGGGCCGACGAGGCTCATGTCGCCCTTGAGCACGTTCCAGAACTGCGGCGTCTCATCGATGTTCCACTTGCGCATGAAGGCGCCGACCCTGAGCCGGCGCGGATCGCCGGCCTTGGTCCAGCCGACCTCGCCGGGCCGCTCGGCGTTCAGGCGCATGCTGCGGATCTTGTAGCACCAGAACGGCCGGCCGTCGCGGCCGAGGCGGCGCTGCTGGTAGAAGATCGGGCCGGGGCTCTCGCGGTAGACGAGGAACCCGAAGAGCGCGATGAGCGGCGCGCTGAGGACCAGGCCGGCGGCCGCGCCGACGATGTCGACCGCCTGCTTGAACGCGATGTTGAGCGGGTTGTCCAGGGGCAGGTGCGAGATGCCGAGCACGGGGACGCCGCGCATCGTCTCGAGGTGCAGGCCGGAGATCAGGGTCTGGAAGCAGCTCGCGATGACCTTGAACTCGACCATCTCCTTCTCGCAGAGATTGGCCAGGCGCACCGTTTCCTCGTCCGAGAGGTTGAGGTCGGCGAGCACGACGACCTCGATGGCGTGCTGCGCGAGCAGCGCGGCGATCTGGTCGTAGGCGCCGAGGCGGCGGACGCGCGCGGGCGGCGATTGGAGGTAGTTGCCGTGCGCGGCCGGCACGCAGCCGACGATCTCATAGAGGTGCTGGCGGTCGGCGACGAGCGCCTCGGCGAGCGCGTTGGCGTTGGCCGACCAGTCGACGAAGAGCACGCGCTGGCGGAGGCGGCCGCGGACGGCCTGCTTGAGCGCGATGCGGTGGAAGGCGACGCGCCAGGCCACCAGCGCCGGGATGGTGGTGAGCAGCGCGAGCAGCACGAAGAGGCGGCTGACGGGCAGGCCCGGGCGGAGGAAGTACATCACCGCGATGTAGGCGACGATCCAGACGCTGACGCACTTGAGCAGCGAGCCGATCAGCGTGCGGAAGCGCAGCATGCGCGGCAGCGTGTAGATCTTGAAGTGGGTCCCGATCAGGCTGAACAGGACGGTGCCGAGCAGCATGTGGCCCAGGTAGTGGTCCCAGGCCAGCGAGCGGCCGTCGACGCCCCAGTCCGCCAGCGGCGAGCTGAAGCGCAGCCAGCTGCTGGCGGCGAGCGCGAGGAAGAACACGATGGCATCGCCGAGCATCGCCCCGGTGATGAGCTCGAGCGTGATGCGGCGCCCGCGCGCCGCGTGGTTGGATTGTTCCGCCCGCGCGAGGAGCGCGGGCTTGGTGAGGGTCGCCTCGTTCATGGCATGTTTCCTGACGTGGAGTCGGCGTCCGTCCCCGGAGGGTCGGCGCGGACGTTGCGTGGTGCGTTTCAGTGGTGGCCGGCAGGTGGAAAACGGCCGGCGCCGGACCCCGGAGGGTTCGGGCGCGCCGTGTGGTGCTCCATTTCCCCGGGAGCGGGGAGCACGGATGCGGCGATCGGGGCTGCTCCTCCCGGCGGGGCGGCCGGACGGAGGTTATCGCGAAGGGAGTGGCTTGCGAAAGAACGGGCTGACTTCTGGGGAAGAAACGCAGGAAAAAGGGACGGGCGTCAGGCGGCGGGCACCGACGCGAGGTGCGCGGGGTAGCGCCCGGCGACGTAGTAGCCGTAGTGGGAGGCGCGATCGCGGCGGATCTGGTTGAGGATGACGCCCGCGAGCGGGCGGCCCGCGACCTCGGTGATCAGCATCTGCGCGCGGCGCACCAGGCGGCGCGGCGTGCGCCCGGCGTGGATGACGAGGAAGATCGTCGGCACGTAGCGCGCGAAGCAGAGGGCGTCGCTGACGACGGCCACGGGTGCGGTGTCGATGATGATGCGGTCGAAAAGCTTCGCGCACTCCTCGAGCAGCGTGCCGAGGTTGTCGCTGCCGAGCAGCTCCGCGGCGCGGGACGTGCCGTCGGGATTGGCGAGCAGGTACAGGTTGGGCTGGTTGGTCGCATCGATCGCCGCGCCGAGGAGCTGCGGGTTCGCGAGGCATTCGGCGAAGCTCGCGCGCTTCACGTAGCGCTCGAAGGCGGTGCGCAGCTTGGGCCGGCGCAGGTCGCCGTCGATCAGCAGCGTGCGCTTGCCGCTCTGGGCGACGACGGTGGCGTAGTTGATTGCGCAGCAGGTCTTGCCCTCGCCGGGGCACGCGCTGGTGAACATCACGACGCGCCGGTCGGAGGTCGGCTCCCGCAGCGAGAGCGCCGTGCGCAGGAGGCGGAAGGCCTCGTTGTCCGCCGCGCCCGGGCCGGGCGGGTGGACCCGGCCGCGGCGGAAGCCGAGGTGGCGGGAACGCGGCACGACGGCGAGCGCCGTGACGCCGAGGTACGACTCGGTGGCGTCCACCGAGGAAAGGGAGTCGTCAAAGATGGCGCGGAGCACCGCGAGCACGAGGCCGGTGGCGCCGCCGCCGGCCAGGCCGAGCGCGAGCGCCATGTACCAGAGCGGCTTCACCGGCTCGCTGGTGGCGTAGGGGGCGTCGACGAGGTGGACGTAGCTGTCGCTGAAGGTCGGCTGGTCCATCAGGTTCTGGGTGACATCCGTCTCCTTCAGGCGCGCGAGGATCTGCGCGTGGAGCGTCGTGTCGGACTGCAGGTCGCGCTCGAGGGCGTGGTAGGGGATGGCGATGCGGTCGAGTTCGACCGCGGTCTGCTCCTGGCGGGCGAGTTCCTGCTGCAGGAGCTCCTCGGTGCGCTTCGCCGCCTCGTAGTTGCTCAGCATCGACTCGGCGACCGAGTGCACCGTGCTTTCGAGGGTGGCGGCGGTCTCGTCGCGCTGCTTGCGGGCCTGCTGCAGCACGGGATGGTTGTCGCCGTAGGGCAGGGCGTAGGCGGCGACCTGCGCGTTCTGCGTGTCGAGCTGCTTGCGCAGGTCGACGACCTCGGCGCGGGTCGCGATGCCCTTGAGATTGAGCAGGTCGTCGAGCCGGCCGGTGGCCAGCGCCGCCTTCACCTGCATCTGCTCGGCTTCCAGGGAAAGGCGGGCGTTGCGGGCGTCGCTCAGCTGCGCGTGGAGGTGGCGGAGCTGGTCGATGACCAGGTTCTGGCGCTCGGAGATGGCCATGGCGTCGTATTTCTCGCGGTATTGCTGCAGCCGGATTTCGCCGTCATGGAGCCGCTGCGTGAGGCGCTCGGCCTCGCTGACGAGGAACTGGCGGGCGCTGCCGGACTGTTTCCGGCGGTTCGCCTGGGTTTCGGCAAAAAAGGAATCGAGCAGCGACTGCAGCCAGTGCTGCGCCTTCTCCGGGCTCGCGGCGGTCACCTCCACCATGATGAGGCGCGTGCCGCGGATGAGATTCACCGACACATGGCGGCGCAGGCGCTCGACCAGCGAGGAATTGGTCTCATCGGAGCCGGCGGGCGACAGCTCGGGGTCCTCCATGAGCTGGTTTTCGGAGATGACCCGGCTGAGCACCGAATTGCTCGCAATGGTCTGCTCGACGGTCTTCAGCAGCGTGGCGGCGCTGACGTCCTCGGTGGTCTGCTTCTGGAAATCCGGGAGCACGCTCTGCGCGCCGGCGATCTCGAGGCGGGCGCGCGCCGCGTAGACCGGCGAGGTCCACTGCCAGTATCCCAGTGCGGCGGTGAGGCCCAGCAGCACGGAGAGGAGGAGAAGAAAGGCATTGTCCCAAAGCAGGAAAATCAGGGTCGCGGGGCTGAGGGAGCCCGCGTCGCGTGATTTTTGGTTTTTGTAGTTCTCGTAGTGGTTGTGGCTTTCACCAGGCATTGTTCAGGTTTCCTTACGGGGTAAGGTTTCCGTCGCTGACCCAGCGCCTGCGCGTAAAGTTCCGTCGCGTTTTCCGCGGTTCGCGCGTGAAAAGATGAAAGCAAAGTCAAAGCCGGGCGCGTTCGCTCGGGAAACGCGCGCGAGGGGTTGCGGGAACTTTCCAGAGGGAAATGACGCGCGCTAATCCGCAAAACGCGGAGCATTACGGCGGCTGCGGCGCCGCGGGAAAACGCCGCGGGGGCGCGAAAATTAACGATGCTTCACGCCGCGAATTTCGGAAACCACCGGCCCCGCGCTATCGGGAAATCCCCGATGGACGCGCGATTTTGTCGCAGGAAAATGGGCGCGACGGACCGCGCGCGGCCTCAGGGACGCGCCGGCGCGCGGCGGATCACCCCGACGACCACGCCCTGTGCCTCGAGGCGCGCGGGCACGATGTCCTTGTAGCGCTTGTTTTCGGCGCGCAGCACGGCGCGGCCGTGGACGCGCACGAGGCGCTTCAGCGTGGTGGTGGTGTCGTCGACGAGGGCGGCGACGATCTCTCCCGTCCGCGGCTCGCGGCGCTCGAGGACGACGAGGTCGCCGTCGAGGATGTGGGCGTCGATCATCGAGTCGCCCGACACCCGCAGCGCCCAGTACTGGTGGCGCTTGGGGCGGCGCAGGCCGAAGACGGCGGGATCGACCTGGAGGGTTTCCTCGGCCTCCTGTTCCTGCATGGCGGGCAGGCCGGCGGGGATCGCGCCGTAGACGGGCAGGGCGAAGAGCTGGCCCTGCACCTCGCTGGCCTTCAGGCCCCATTTGCGGTCGGCAAGCTTGCCGAGGTGGCCCTTGGCCGCGAGGGCCTGGAGGTGGCCCATGACGGTCGTCTGGCTGGAAAAGCCGAAGTGGCGCTGGATGTCGCGGGTCGACGGCGGCAGGCCATGGTCCTGCTGAAACCGGCGGATGAATTCGAGGATCTCTTCCTGGCGTTCCGTGAGCACGGTGTTCAGCTGAACGGGCGCGGGGCGGATGGCAAGCCCGCACGCCGCGTTGAGGGGACGCCTGGCGTTGCTCCGCTCGTGCGCGCCCGACGATACTGACCCGACTGCGGCGAAAGCCCGCGCTGGCTTGGCTCGCCGCCGGGTGGAGCGCGATGGCGGGATGCGGTTCAACTTCCGCCTCCAGGGCGGATGGGAGCTTCGGAGTTGGCGCTTTCCGGTTGCGGGGTTTTCTGCACGCTCTGGCTGGAAATGCGGATCTATTTCATGGGAATTTGCGGGACGGCGATGGGGCAGGCGGCGCTGCTGGCGCGCGCGGCCGGGCACGAGGTGCTCGGCGCCGACGCGGGCGTCTATCCGCCGATGAGCACCGTGCTGGCGTCGGCCGGCATCGCGCTGCACGAGGGCTACGACCCCGCGCGGCTGGAGAAGCTGAAGCCCGACCTCGTCGTCATCGGCAACGCCATGTCGCGCGGCAATCCCGAGGTCGAGTGGCTGCTCGACACGCGCGCCATCGCCTTCACCTCGCTGCCGGCGCTGCTGGCGGATTTCGTCCTGAAGGGCCGCAGGAACATCGTCATTGCCGGCACGCACGGCAAGACGACCACCACGGCGCTGACCGCCTTCCTGCTGCGCGAAAACGGCCGCGACCCGGGTTTCCTGATCGGCGGCGTGCCGCAGGATCCGCCGACGGGCAGCCACCTCGGCGCGCCGGCGGATCCGTTCGTGATCGAGGGCGACGAGTACGACAGCGCGTTCTTCGACAAGCGCAGCAAGTTCATCCACTATGCGCCGCACATCGCGGTGCTGAACAACCTCGAGTTCGACCACGCCGACATCTTCCGCGACCTGGCTGACGTACAGCGCACGTTCCTGCACCTCGCGCGCATCGTGCCGCGCAACGGCTGGATCGTGCTCAATGGCGACGATGAAAACCTGAAGGCGCTGGGGGCCTTTCCGTGGACGCGCGTCGTCAAGGTCGGCACCGCCGAGGCGAACGATGTCCGGATTACGAACTTCAGCGAGGGCCCGGGCGGCGTGGAGTTTCGGCTCACCTGGCGCGGCGAGGATCCGGTGGCGGTGAAATGGAGCCAGCCCGGCATCTTCAATGCCCGCAACGCCGCGATGGCGGCGGTCGCGGTGCGATTGATGGTGGAGCGCGTTGACCCCAACGCGCTTTCTCCGGCCGCGGGCGGTAAAAACGCGATGGGGTCAGCGCGTTCCACCTTTGATCTTTCCGCATTGGTGCGCTTTCGCGGCGTGAAGCGCCGGCAGGAACTGCTGGTCGACACGCCGCGGCTGAAGGTGATCGAGGATTTCGGCCATCACCCGACGGCGCTGGCGGAGACGCTGACGTCGCTGCGCGCACGGCATCCCGGCGTTGTGATCAGCGCGGTGTTCGAGCCGCGCAGCAATACGGCGCGGACGAAGGTGCTGCAGGCCGGTTTCACGCGTGCGCTGGGGCTGGCCGACGAGGTCTACATCGGCGCGGTCAGTCGCGCGGACAAGCTGAAGGACGGCGAGCGCTTTGACATCGAGGCCGTGATCCAGCATCTCGAGACACAGGGCGTGCCCGCCTGCACCGCCGATACGAACGCGGCGCTGCTGGACAAGCTGGTGGCGAACTCGCGGGCGGCGAAGGAGCCGCAGCTGGTGGTTTTCTTCACCAACGGGTCCTTCGACGGGATTATCGGGAAGTTTACCGGAAACCTGAAACCGGAAACCTGAAACCGGAAGGGCTGAAGCCGGGATCTTTCCGGTCTCAGGTTTCCGGTTTCAGGTTTCGTAGCTATTGCGCCTGCTTGGCGACCTTGAACTCGGCGGGCTTCTGGCCCTTGGGCAGGGCGAGGAGGTCGTAGTCGTGGTAGCCGGTGATCTTCACGTCGACGAACTCGCCGACCGGCAGTTCACGCGGGACATAGACGCGGCCGTCGATGTCGGGGGCGTCGGCCTCGCCGCGGGCGACGCCGGGTTCCTCGACGAGGACCTTGAGCGTTTTGCCAACGTAGGATTTGGAAACTTCGCCGGCGATGCGCTGCTGCAGCGCCATGAGCTTGTGCCAGCGGGCTTCCTTCACTTTCGGCGGAATCTGGTCGGGCATCTTCGCGCCGCGCGTGCCTTCCTCCTGCGAGTAGCGGAACACGCCGAGGCGCTCGAACTTCGTTTCCTCGATGAACGAGCAGAGTTCGGCGATGTCGGCGTCGGTCTCGCCGGGGAAGCCGACGATGAAGGTGGTGCGGACGGCGATGCCGGGGATGCCGGCGCGGATGCGCTTGATCAGGTCGCGGATGTAGTCGCCGCTCGTCTCGCGCTGCATGCGCCCGAGCATGTTGTCCGAAATGTGCTGGAGCGGGATGTCGATGTAGCGCGCGACCTTCGGGCACTCGGCGATCGTGCGGATGAGTTCGTCACTCCAGTGCGCGGGGTGCGTGTAGAGCAGGCGGATCCAGAAATCGCCCTCGATGGCGTTGAGTTCGCGGAGGAGGGTGGTAAGAGCGGTGCCGCGCGAGGAATCGACCGGCGTGCGCGGGTTCGGCCGCTGTTCCCACGTGTCCATGCCGAAGAAGGTCGTGTCCTGGGAGATCAGGTTGATCTCCTTCACGCCCTCCTTCACGAGGCGGCGGGCTTCCTGGACGACGCTGTCGACGGTGCGGCTGCGGTGGCGGCCGCGGATCTGCGGGATGATGCAGAAGGTGCACGGGTGGTTGCAGCCCTCGGCGATCTTGATGTACGCAAAATGATTCGGGGTGAGCCGGAAGCGGGGCGTGTTGTAGTCCGGGATGTAGGTGGACTTGCCCTCGATGAAGACGGCCGGCTCGGCCTTGGCCTCGCCCTGGCCGCGCTCCTTGGCGTAGATCTCCTCGATGATCGGCGCGACCTTGGTGACCTGGTCGAGGCCGATGAAGGCGTCGACCTCGTCGTGCAGCTCGGTCTTGAGGTCCTTGGAGAACCGCTGGCTCATGCAGCCGGCGACGATCAGCTTCTGCTCCTTGCGGCGCTTCTTCATCCCCTTGTTCTGGTGCACCTCGAGGATGTGGCCGATCGACTCCTCCTTGGACGAGTCGATGAACGAGCAGGTGTTGACGATGACGACGTCGGCCTTCTCGGCTTCGGGGATCACGGTCATGCCCGCCTGGTGCAGATGGCCGACCATGATCTCGCTATCGACGAGATTCTTGGCGCATCCGAGGGAGATGAGGCTGACTTTGAGCATGGCTTATAAAAACAAAAGGCGCGCCGCGAGGGGCGCGCGCTTCGGAAGGCGAAACGGGCCGGCGCTTACTTCTTGGCCTTGGCGATGGCGGCCTTGATGCGGGCGTTGCGGCGCTTGTGGTAGGCGACGCGGCGTTTCTTCTTGATGTGTTTGTTGAGTTGTTGACCCATAAAAGTAAGGAAGGGAGGGAGACTTGTGCCGCAAAAGCCGCACGGGAGTCAAGCGCCGCGAATGCAGGAAACCTGAGGGCTGAAACCTGAGACCTGAAAGGAGTTACATTGTTTTGTCCGAACCTTTTCAGATTTCAGGTCTCAAGTTTCCGGTTTCCGTTGGTGCGCTCAGTAGCGCGCCAACCCGGGGTCGATTTCGGCCGCCCAGGCGTCGATGCCGCCCGCGACATTGGTGACCTGGCTGAATCCGTTGGCCCGGAGGTATTGGGTCACCCGCAGGCTGCGGCCGCCGTGATGGCACAGGGCCATGATCACGCGGTCCTTGGGCAGGGCGGCGAGTTTTTCCGGGATCTGGCGCAGGGGAATCTCCGTGCTGCCGTCGATCCGGCAGATGGCGAACTCGTCCGGCTCGCGGACGTCGAGCAGCAGAGCGCCTTCGCGGAAACGCCGGGCGGCGGTGGTGACGTCGATCTCTAGGGGAACTTCCATGGTGAGGCCGGGAAAATTGCCCGCTCCGCGCAAAAAGCAACCACCTTGCAGGCGCTTCGCGACCAGTTCGCCGTTGACCCGCTCCCCCGGCGCGAAATCGTCGGGCCCATGTCTGATCGTTTTGTCGTGATTATGGCCGGCGGCCGGGGCGAACGCTTTTGGCCGCAGAGCCGGATGGCCCGCCCCAAGCACCTGCTCCCCATCGTCGGGGAGAAGTCGATGCTGACGCAGACCGTGGAGCGGCTGGCCGGCGTCGTGCCGAAGGAAAACATCATCGTGCTCACCACGCAGGCCCAGCTCGAGGGCTGCCGCGCGGTGTGCCCGGACCTGCCGCCGGAAAACATCGTGGCGGAGCCGATGGGCCGGGACACGGCTGCGGCGACCGGCCTGGCCATGCTGCTGGTCAAGCAACGCAGCCCGAGCGCGACTTTTGCCATGCTGCCGGCGGACCATGTGATCCACGACAAGCCCGAGTACAAGAAGCTGCTCACGCTGGCGTTCGAGGCGGCCGAGGCGGACAACGTGCTCGTCACGCTTGGCATCAAGCCCACCGAGCCGGCGACGGGTTTCGGCTACATCGAGGTGGCCGGGCCGTGGAAGAAGATCGGCACGCGCGACGTGTTCGCCGTGAAGCGCTTTGTCGAGAAGCCCGACGAGAAAACCGCGAAGGAATACCTCGCGACCAACCGCTACTACTGGAACGCCGGCATGTTCGTCTGGCGCGTGCCGGTCGTCGAGGCGGCCTTCAAGGCCCACGCCCCGGGCCTGTATGCCGGTCTGGTGCAGCTGGAGAACGCCGGCAAGGGCGACTGGTCCGGCGCGCTCGCGAAGCTTTATCCCACGCTGCAGAAGATCTCCGTGGATTACGCGCTGATGGAGAAGTCCGCCAACGTCGTTGTCCTGCCCGCGAGCTTCGACTGGGACGACGTCGGCGCGTGGCCGGCGATCGCCAAGCATTTTGCCCAGGATGACAGCGGCAACGTGCTGCGCGGCATTTCCATGGTGGAGCAGGGCGCGAACAACATCGTCGTTTCCGCGGACGGCCACCTCACCGCGGTGGTCGGCTGCAGCGATCTCATCGTCGTGCACACCGCGGATGCCACGCTCGTGGTGCCCAAGGCCAGGGCGCAGGAGATCAAGGGCCTGATGAAGCGTCTCGGTGAGGATGCCACGAAGAAGAAGTACCTGTGAATGATGGTTTCAGCTGTAGGGCGGGATCGCCGATCCCGCCTTGTTCGCAGGCCGGCGGGATCGGCG
>JBEHYX010000111.1:0-12134 GCA_048497945.1 Verrucomicrobiota bacterium
CGCGGCCTTGAGGCCCGGGTCGAGGTTCTTGACGCGGCCCTTGTAGATGCCGCCGACCATGCGGTTGTCGGACTCGCGCTCGATCTCGAAGCGGTCGAGGGTGCCGTCGACGAGGAGCGCGACGCGCTTCTCGAGGGGCTCGGAGTTGATGACGAGTTCGCGGAAGGAGCCCTTTTCCTTCCGGAAGACGCTCAGGATTTTCTGGAGGATCGGGCGGTCGGCCGCGCGTTCCTTGGCTTCGGCCTTCAGCTGCTCGGCGGTCAGCCGCTCGGTGTGCTGCTGCTTCGGAGGCTGGGTGAGTTCCTCTTCATGGCGTGAAGCGGCATCCGGATTGGAGCCGCCGGGGTTGGACTGATCGTTCATGGTGGGGGGTGTCCCTGGGTGTGTTGTCGGCAGGGCCCATCCGGCCAGCAGGCTGTGCGCAGGAGATTCCGGCAGAGCGGTCAATATCGTGGGGCAGGTGTCTCATTTTAGGAGTCCCTCCGGAATCGATAGACGCTTTGGACCAGTCCTTGCAGCAAGCAGCAGCTGAGCACGAACGTGCCGCCGTAGCTTATGAAGGGAAGCGGTATGCCTTTAACCGGCACCAGGCCGATGGTCATGGCGATGTTGACGAACACGTGCACCGACAGAAGTACGGTGACGCCGAGCGCCAGTAAGGCGCCGAAGCGGTCGCGGGCGAGGCCGGCGATCCGCAGTCCGTTCCACAACACCACGCCAAACAGCCCGACGACGGTGATGCTTCCCAAAAATCCCTTCTCCTCGGCGATGACCGAGAAAATAAAGTCGTTGTGCGCGACGGCCGGCGGCAGGTAGCCGAGCTTGGCCTGCGTGCCCTGCGTCCAGCCCTTGCCGGTGAGGCCGCCCGAGCCGACCGAGATCAGCGACTGCCGGCTGTTCCAGCCGATGCCGGTGGGGTCGACCTTGTCGGGCATGGCGAACGCCAGGACGCGATTGCGCTGGTAATCCTTGAGCGGCAGCAAGCCGTGGCCCTCGTAGGCGCCGCGGTCCTTGGAATAGCTCAGGTGATTGTCGTCCATGTAGTTGCTGTACCGCCAGACATCGAGCGCGACGGTGCCGATCAGGAGGACGAACACCCCGAGGGCCCCGGCAAAAAAGCGCAGCGAAAGATTGGAGACGAACAACATGGCAAAGACCATCGGAGCTATCACAAGAGCGCTACCGAGATCGGGTTCCGCAACGATTAACAGCATGGGAATACCCACAGCAAGGGCCAATTTGAGCAGGACCTGGAAGGAATCCGCCACCGTGCCGAGCTTGGAACCGGTCAGGATCGAGGCCGTGGCGAAGAGCACGGCGACCTTGGCCAGCTCCGAGGGCTGGAAGGCGATGCCGAGGTCGATCCAGCGCCGGGCGCCCATGCCATGGGTCGTGCCGACACCCGGGATCAGCACCGCGAGCAGCAGGACGATGGTGACGAGGTAGACCCAATGCGCGTAACGGAGCCAGATGCGGTAATCCAGCAGCGAGGTGCCAACGTAAATGACGGCGCCGAGCGCGAGGTAGACGAGCTGGTTCCGCCACTGCGCGCCGTCGCGGGCGTACTGGGCGCTGTAGATGAAGAAGACGCCGAACAGGCTGAGCAGGCTGATGCAGACGGGGGTGACCCGGTCGAAGTGCTCCCGCGTCGTAAGCTTGAAAAAGCTGGCGAGGTCGAGGTTGCGGAGGGCTTTCAGCAAGATGGAGCCACTACACCGACGGGGCGAAAAGCGGCAAGCGGTAAGCGGGAGCGGACGGAAATCGTTCGCCGCTCAGGGTTCATTTTTCGTTTCAAATTTCGGGCCGGGATAACCGCTTGGGACGGGGGAGCGGAAAGCCCCGATTGTCCGCGCCGGGAGCTTCACGGCGCCGCCAGCGCGGCGGCGATCCCGGCATCCGGGGATTCGGACGAAAACAGGCGCTGGCGGCTCGAGCGCTGCCAGGGCAGGGCGAGTCCGCGCAAAACGGGCGGGATCACGATCGCCGCCGGTTTGTCGCAGGCGATCGCGATGTGGGCGGCGGCGGAGTCGGTTGCCAGCACCGCACCGGCGGCGGCGATGTGGTTCACCAGCGCCGGAATCCCGGCGGGCGTTTCCACCGCCACGCGGGCGATGCCGGCCGCACGCATCGCGTCGGCGTAGCCGCGGAGCGTGGCGACGTCGTCCGGGTGGCCGCCGAGGACGACCGGCGCGGTGTCGGGCCCGCGTCCGTGCGCCAGGATCCCGGCCACCCGGCCGGCCGCGAGGCTCCGGGCGGGGTCGCGGGAAAGCGGGTAAACCAGGAGCCGCCCGTCGTCGCGGCAGGGAAACGAGGCGAAGCGGGGCTCGATTTCCGCGGGCGTGACCCCGCGGCCGAGCGCCGCCGACGCCACCATCCGGTGGGCCGGCAGTTCCGTGCCCTGGCCGTCCGCCGGCGCGGCGGGATAGGTGGCGTCGGTGAGGCCGATCGAGCGATCCGCGTCGATCCAGCTGAAGACGATTTCCTGGAAGAAGGACCGGTAGTGGCTGAACGCGATTTTCGTTTCGAAGCGGTGGGCGGCCAGTTTCGGCCGCTCCCGCCACCATGCCGGCAGGATGTCGCGCAGCAGTCCCGCCGCCTCGCCCGGCAGGGCGATCACCTCCACTCCCGGAAGTTCCACCGCCGCGAGGGCGGCGAGTTCGGGGCGCGTTACGAGCGTGCAACGCCCCGTCCCGGCTTCGCGGGCCAGGAGCCGCAGGGCCGACAGCGCGAGCACGAAGTCGCCGGTGCGGCCGGGGGCGAACAGGCAGGCGCGGTGCTGACGTTGGCGCATTCCCCGCGGCGGTCCCATCAGGCGCGCCCCGAGCCAGCGGCGGAGCGCCGGGGGCAGCCGCGTCGGGGGCTCGACGAGGGCTTGCGGCCGGCTCACGACGGGGAAGATACCGCCGTCGCCGTCGCCATCTCTCCGGCCGCGCGGCCGGCCGGCTCCGGCGTCGCCTCCGGCCAGCTGCTGGCGAGGCCGAGCAGGGTCCAGAAGATGACGGCGCCCATCGGGCCTTCGAGCACGACGCCGAAGGTGGAGGCGACGACGATGGCCAGCGCCCCGCTCCACAAGCTCCAGAGCACGGGATCGCCGGTGTGGCGCATGGCGCGCCACGCCCGGACAACCAGCACCACGCAGAACAGCAGCCAGGTCAGCACGCCGATCGCGCCCATGCGGCCGAAGGCGGTGACGAAAATGTTGTGCGGGCTGCGGGTGTTGAACTCCTCGCCGGCCTCGGGATAATATTCCTGGACGAAACCGCGCGCCAGGTCGGCGCCGAAACCGAGGCCGAACACCGGGTTGGTCGCCCAGGTTTCCTCGACCACGTTGCGCCACCACACGAGGCGGAAGCGGTTGTTGTCGCCCTTGTTGAAGCTTTCCTGGCTCTCATACCGCCCGGAGCCCGTCACGTCGGCGAGGGACACCATACGGTCGGTGAGGCCGTCGATTTTCTTCTCGGCCCAGGAATTGCCGAACAAGGTGGAGAGGGCGAGCAGGGCGGCGAGCCCGATGGCGCCGACGCAGGTCTGGAGCACGGCGTACTGCCAGCGGCGCGCAAGCAGCAGCAACCCGCCCGCCACCGCCACGGCCAGCAGCGAGGACCGGTTGTCGCCGACCGCCACCAGCACGAACATCGCCGCCGAAAGCGGCCAGGCCCAGAACCGCTGCCGGCCCCGGGCCCAGTGGAACACCAGCAGCGAGCCGATGCCGAGGAACGTGGTCACCAGGTCGCCCTTGTAATAGATCAGCGGGACGCCCTGCACCGTCAGCCGGGTGAGAAAATAGGGCGCGAAGAACAGGAACAGGAGGTAGCCCGGCACCAGCAGGACGCTGGCCGCGAGGAAGCAGGCGCGGAAATAGGCGCGGCCGCCCTCCTCCCGGGCCATGTGCTGGACGAGGAAAAAGAAAACGGCGTAATAGATCATGGCGTAGTCGCGCGCGGCCAGCAGGCCGTGGCGCGGCACGTCGAAGGCGACGCGGATCGTGCCCGCGACGAGCCAGGCGAACACCGCGAAGTTGAGCCAGTCGCGGCGGCAGGGCAGCGTGCGTTCGAAAGACGCCACCACCAGCCGCCAGGAAAAGGCCAGCAGCAGCACATACTCGGCGGGGAAGAGCGGCAGCCGCGCCACCGGCATGAGCTGGGCGAAGCCGCGGTTGCCGACGATATACCCGACGACGAGGAGGCCCGCAAAGATGGTGTCCGCCGGCAGCCGGGTGAGGCGCACGAGAATCGTGGCGACGATCACGAGCGCCGCCAGCGCGGGCCAGGTGTAGGCGCCCTGCGCCACCTCCGAACCCAGGAAGACAGCCGCGATGCAGGCGGCGCCGACCCCGAGGAAATTGCGCAGCCGGGGATTCATGGGACGGGCTCCGGCCGGCGCAGCTCGTGGCGCAGGAAATGTCTCCAGCCGGGCACGAGGATCCAGCCGAGAAGGTAACCGGCCGCGAACACGACGCCGTCGCGGAACACGATGCCGAGCGCCGGGCCGGGCGTGCCCCACGCCGCGCGGCCCGCGAGCACCGCGCCCGCGGCGAAGGCCGCGGCCACCACCGGGCGCCAGAGCACGGCGCCCATGTCGCGCAGGCGCAGCGGCGTGCCGCGAAAGCAGAAGGCCAGCGAGGGGATCCGCAGCGCGACGCAGGTGGCGCTGGCCGCGAGCGCGACGCCGAGCGCGCCCCAGTGCACGCCGACAAGGAAGGACACGGTCAGCACGGCGAGGTTGAAGGTATCCCAATGCAGCTGCCGGCGCACCGTGCCGAGCGCGGTGTAGACCCAACCGCCCGCCAGCAGGAACGAGTTGAACAAGCCCATCAGGCCGAGCGCGCGCAGCAGCGGGACGACGGGCGTCCACTGCGGACCGTAGAGCACCGCGACGATCTGGTCCGTCGTCACCAGCAGGAAGGCGACGCCGGGCAGGCCGAGGGCCATGCACGTCAGGTTGAAATGGCGGAAGGCGCGCACGAACTCGGCGGGGTGGTCGCGCGTCTGGGCCAGGATCGGCGTCGCGAGGCGGCTGAGCGGCCAGTTGATCGCCTCCTGCGGGAGGCTGACCAGCCGGAAGGCCTTGTTGTAGAAGGCGAGGCTGACCGGTCCCGCCGCGATGCCCAGGATGAGGTTGTCGATGTTGCGCGCGGTGTTGCCGATCGCCCGGATCAGGCTCACCACGCCGCCAAAATGGATGAAGTGGCGGACCTCGCCCAGGGCGCCGCTGAAGCGGGGCCGCCAGCGCGCCGCCCAGGAATGGCCCGCGAGCAGCACGACGGCCGTGACGGGTTCGGCGGCGAAAAGCGCCCAGTAGCCCGCGTCGCGCAGGGCGAGGAGGAGCGTGACGGCCAGCCCCGCCAGCATGGCGGCGGTTTCGACGGCCGCGTGGATCCGGAACCGGTGCGCGCGCAACAGCAGCGCGCCCGGCAGCACGTCGAGCCCGTGGAAGAGAAAGGCGGCGGCCGGCAGCAGCAGGGCGGGGGCGAGCCGCGGCTCGCCGTAGAGCCGCGCCAGCGCCGGGCCGAGCGCGGCGCAGAGGGCGGCGAGCAACAGCCCGTAGACGCAGCTGAGCGAGGTCAGCGCCGCCTGCTCCCGCCCGGTGATGGGGCCGTGGCTCAGGAGGGCGGATTCCACGCCGCCATCCTTGAACAGGACCATGATGCCCGTGAACGTGAAGGCCATGGCGAAGAGCCCGAAATCGGCGGGCGCGATCAGGCGCGCGATGGCCATCGTGACGCCGAGGTTCGCGGAGTAGCGCACGAACTGGAGGGCGACCGTCACCGCGCTCGACTGCAGCGGCGCGTTGTTCTGCCAAAAGCGCGGGGCGGGCGAAGTTGACGGGATTGTTTTCAGCCGGGTGCCGAGCAATGCGGCTTCAATTAGAATTGGCAACACCGGGGGAGGGCCTAGCTTGCCCGGCCATGCCCGAAGTCAGCGTGATCATGGGGGTCTGCAATGGCGGCCCGTTTTTTGCGGCCACGGTGGCGAGCGTGAGGGCGCAGACCTTCGCCGACTGGGAACTGGTGGTGGTGATCAACGGGGCGACCGACGACTCGGCCGCCACGGTGCTCGCCGCGCAGTCCGACCCGCGCATCCGGGTGATCCGGGAGACGGCGGCGCTCGGCCCGGGCGGCGCGCTGAACCGGGCGGCGGCCGCGGCCCGCGGGCGGTACCTTGCAGTCCTCGACTATGACGACGTCGCCCTGCCGCGCCGCCTGGAAACCCAGCTCGCGTACTTTGCCCTCCGCCCCGGCCTCCTGATGCTGGGCGGCCGGTCCGAACTGATCGACGAGTCGGACCGCTTTCTCGGTTACGAGCCGTTTGTCGGCGTGCACGAGGACATTCGCGCGCTGACGCTTTACGTCCATGCGCTGCGGCATTCGACGGTCATGTATCCCCGGGAACTGGCGGCGAAATTCCCCTATCGCGCCATGCTGGGGGTGAGCTCGGACCGCGACCTGTTTGCGCGCGTGGCGGAGGCGGGCCCGGTGGAAGCGCTGCCCGTGCCGCTCTGCCGGTACCGGCTCCACCCGCAGAACGTTTCCCGGCAATCGGTGCGCACGGCGCTCAGTTTCGGCCTGGTCAGCATGCTGACCTTCCGCCGGCGGCGGGGGTTGCCCGAGGATCTCGACCAGTGGGAGCAGCGGTTTGCCGCCGGCGTGCCGCTGGACGGCGACGTCGGGCGGGCCTACGCGCATTGCGCCGGGATCTTTGCCGCGGAGGGCATGGACGATATGGCCGCGCTGCACGGCTGGCTGGCGATGCGCCAGGGCGCGCGCTGGCGCGGGGCGTGGCATTACGCGGCCGCGACCCTGCGCGGCCTGGGCCGGTCGCCCGCGGTGGCCAAGGCCACGTTGCGGGCCTGGCTGAAGGAGCCCTCCCACCAGCTCTTGCACGCCGCGGGCGTGCCCGACCGGCATCAATTCTGATTTCGGCGATGAAGCTTCCCGTTGTTCTCCATTGTTCCGCCACGCGGGAAGACCACGGCGGCGTCCAGAGCATCCTGGCGTTCCACCAGGCGCGGGATCCCGGGCTCGGCTTCGATCCGCGCTTCGTGAGTTTTTTCGACCGGACCGTCACCTGGCCGGGCGACTGCAGTTCGCTGGCGGGCCACGGCTGGGAAACCGTGGGCGCGTTGCGCCGGCACTTCGGCCGGGCGGCGCGCGCCCGCGCCACCGACGTGGCGATCTACCACGATGCGTGGGGCCTCGATTGGTTTGCGCCGCTGGACGGGGCCGCGCGGCGCGTGGTTTTCCTGCATACCGAACTGCCGAACCTGGACGAACTCGTGCTGAAGTCCGCGCCGCAGGCCGACGGTTTTCTTTCCGTCAGCCACGCCATGGCCGACCGGGTGCGCCGCCTGGTGCCGGACTTCCCGCCGGAGCGCATCCTGGGGCTGGAATACTTCGTGGATCCGCCGCCGGCCCTCGCCCGCCGGGAGATCGCCGTGGCGCCGGAGGCCGCCCCGATCCGCCTGGGGTACGCCGGCCGGATCCGCCTGGCCCAGAAGCGGCTCGACCGCCTGCCCGCGCTCCTGGCGGAACTCGACAGGCGCGGGGTGGATTACGTTTTCGAAGTGATGGGTGACGGGCCGTACGAGCCGGAATTGCGCCGGCGGGTCGCCGGCCATGCCCGCGTGAAATTCCTCGGGTGGCGGGACGGCGACGCTTACTGGGAGACCGTGGCGACGTGGCAGGCACTGGTCATTTTCAGCGATTTCGAGGGTTTCAGCCGGGCGGGCATGGAGGCGATGATGGGCGGCGTGGTGCCGGTGTACCCGCAATTTTCGCCGGCGGGGGCGGAATTGCTCGGGCCGCTTTCCGCGCACGGCCTGTATCCGGTGGGCGACATGGCGGCGGCGGCGAACCGGATTGCGGGCCTCGCCGCGCTCGGACCGGAGCAACGCGCCCGGCTGGGGCGGCAGGCGCGGGAGCACCTGGCGGCGCACTCCCCGGACAATTACCTGGCGAGCTACCGGAGTTTTCTCCGCGACCTGCTGGCGGCCCCGCCGCGTGCGCGCCCGGTGCCGCCGCCCGCCTGGCACAATTGGATGCTGCTGGGCCTCTACACCCGGCTTTTCCCACACCGGTTTTGAGCCCGTCCATGGAGCCGTCCGTCAGCGTCATTCTTACCACCACGGGCCGGCGGCCGAGCCTCGGGCCGGCGCTGCGCAGCCTGCTGGCCCAGGATTTTGCCGCCTTCGAAATCGTCGTCGTCGACGACGCGCCGCCCGGCCTGCGCTGGACGGAGGCCGAGCCCTTCCCCGCGCTGCTGGCCGACCCGCGGGTGCGCGTCGTGCGTTGCACGCGCGCGACGGGCCGGGCGGCCACGGCCCGCAACACCGGCTGGGAGGCGGCGCGCGGCGCGTGGTTGTGCTACCTGGACGACGACAACGAATATCGGCCGGGAAAAATCCGGGCCCAGCATGCGCTGGCCGCGGATTCCGGCGCGCCGGTCGTCCTGTGTGGGATCGAGTTTCGCGCCGGCGGCCGGCGGCGGGCCAAGCAGGCGGGCGCCAGGGAATTTCGCGGCGACGCGCTGCTGCTCGACGCGCTGGCGGACACGAATGCGCTTTTCCACCGGCGCGACCTGCGGGCGCGCTGGGATGAGGAGCTGGGGACGGCGGATGACGCCTGCCTTTTCCAGGCGATCCTGCGGGAGAAAAATGCGGATGCGGTTCCGAACGTCCCCGCGGCGCTGGTGGTGTACCACGCGCACCAGGGACCGCGCGTCAACCGTTCCGCGGTGTGGCACTATCGCGGGCTGCGCCGCCTGCTGGTGCGGTGGACGGAAGGATACAGCCGGAAGGCGCGGCGCATCCTGCTCTGCCGGCTGCTGCTTTCCGTCGAGAAACAAGGGCCGGGACACTGGGGCCGTTTTTGGGGCCGGGCCCGGGCGCTGTTGCGCGAGGGCGGCGGGCGCGAGTGGCGGTCCGTGGCCAACGCCGCCGGCGTGAAGCTGCCGTTCGTGCGGCGCTGGCTGATCACGTAGCGAGCTCGCGCAGCGCGGCCGCGAGCGCCGCGAGGTGGGCGGGCACCGTGTAGTGCCGGAGGTAGTGCCGCCGGAACCGGCCGGGTTCGGGGAACTCGCGGCACAGCCGGAGCAGCGCGTCGCGCAGCGCGTCGTCGTCGCCCGGCTCGACCAGGAGCGCCGCCGGGGGCACGGAGGCGGGGATCGCGCGCCAGCGGGTCGACACGATCGGCAGGTCGTGGGCCATCGCCTCGAGCAACACGAGCGGCTGGCCTTCGGGCGGGTGGCGCGTGGGCAGGCACAGGCAGTGGCTCCCGCGGAGCAGCCGGGTCTTGCCGGCGCCCGCGACCGGCCCGACGTGCTGCAGGACGGCCGGGTTGGCCGCGCAAAGTTCCGCGAAGCGGCTCGCGCTGGCGGCATCCGGGAACGATCCGGCGGCCACGAGCGTGCAGCCCGGCGCGGCGAGGACCGCGCGGGCGGCGGCGAACAGGCCCTTCTCCTCGCTGCCCAGGCCGAGAAACAAGACCTGGAAGGGCGCGCCGGTCGTGGGCGGGAGCCGGGGCGGCGGCTCGCCCGGGTCATCGATGCCGTTCGCCACGACGGCGATTTTTCGCGCCTGCAGCGCGGTGGCGTCGGCCTGCAGCGCGGGGCTGAGCACGATCGACAGGTCGGCGCGGCCGAGCAGCCACCGCGTGAGCGCGCGCTCGGGCGCGGTCGCGCGGGTGGCGAGCCATTCGCCGAGCCCGCTCGCGTGCCAGTGCAGGACGAGGCGGGAAAAAAACGGCCGGCACAGCAGCATCACCGCCCAATCGCGGTAAAGCGCGCCGCGCTTCCCGGGTGCGGGCACGTAGTAGAGGGTATCGCAGCCCTGGCGGAAGCGCAGGATGACGGCGCTGACGCAGGCATCGAGCACGGCCAGCAGCTTGCCCGGATGCCACCGGCCGATAGCGGCCGCGGCGCGCGACAGGCGCAGGTTGACGTGGTGCACCGCGATGCCGTGCGCGGGCAATCCGGTGACCAGCGTCCGCACCATCAGGCTCTGGCCGTGCAGGGGCGGGGGAGTTTGGGCCAGGACCAGGAGCTTCATCTTCGGCTTGGAAACGGGACGAGACCCGGGATGATGCGGGCCGCGCGTGAGCAATCCAGCCGCAAAAATTCCCGTCCCGTCCCCGGCCCGGTTGGCCGCCATCGCGGGGTGCGCCGTGGCGGGCTTCGCGGTTTTCCAGTGGGCGGGCAATGCGACGCGCGGCTACATCGATTCGGCGTCGCTCTTTTATTGGTGGGGCTGGCAGTGGTTCAACGAGGGTTCGGAAACGCAGCACGGCGTCATCATCCTCGCGCTCAGCGCGTGGCTCTTCCGGCGGAATCTGAAGGCAGAAGGTAGGGCGGCGAGTCTCTTCGCCGCCGGGATCGAACGGCGCGGAACGGAGTCCGCGCCCTGCCATTCCGATACCGGCTTGATGCTCGGCGGCCTCGCGATCCATTTGCTCGGGTACACGCTGCAGCAGGGACGCGTGTCGATCGTGGGCCTGTTGCTGTTCGTGTGGGGCCTGCTGGCCGCGGCGGGCGGGCGCGCGTGGGGCCGGGCCGCGGCGTTCCCGGTGGCGTTCCTGGTTTTCGCGATCCCGCTCAACATCCTCGACACGGTCGGCTTCTACCTGCGGCTCGGGGTGATCGACGTGGCGTGGCACCTCGCGCGGCTGTGCGGCATCGATGTCATCCGCAACGGCACGCAGCTGCTGTCGGCGCACGGCGGCTACCAGTACGACGTGGCGGCGGCCTGCAGCGGCATCCGGTCGCTGATGGCGCTGGCGGCGCTTTCCCTGCTGCTGGGTTACCTGAATTTCCGTTCGTGGCGGGTGCGGCTCGCCGTGGGCCTGCTCTGCTTCCCGTTCGCGTTCGTCGGCAATGTCGCGCGCATCTTCGCGATCATCGTGATGGCCGAGTGGCGCGGGCAGGGCGCGGGCATGCGGACGCACGACGTCATGGGCATCGGCGTCTTCGTCATCGTGCTCGGCCTCGTGCAGGCGACGGTGTGGCTCTTGGAGAAGCGGGGGATCGGAAAACCAGTCGAGGTGGAGCGTGCCGACCCCGGCGCGCTTGAGGTGCCGAAGCGTCCTGGGGTCAGGCCGCTCCACCCCGGTGCGGCAGTGGTGATCGTCGTGTGCGCCGGGCTCGTGATGTTCGCGACCCACCGCCTCGACCAGATCCAGGTCAGCCCGCGCACGGGCATCAAGCTGGCGAAGGACGGCGTGAACCCGGTGGCGCTGCCGAACAGCATCGGCGTCGACTGGGCGGGGCAGAACACCGAGGTCACGCCGATCGAGCGCGAGACCCTGCCGGCCGACACCGGCTACTCGCGCAAGATCTACGTGTCGCTGCTCGACCGCCGGCAGCAGGTTTTCCTGTCGATCGTGCTGAGCGGGCGCGATCGCACGTCGATCCACCGGCCGGAGATCTGCCTCGTGGGCCAGGGCTGGACGATCACCGGGCAGACGGCGCACGCCTTCACGCGGCCGGACGCGAGAAAGGTGCTCGTGCCCGCGACGGTGCTGCGCATCGAGCGCGAGATCACGACGCGCGACGGCAAAAAGGTTAAGATCCCCGGGCTCTTCGCGTATTGGTTTGTCGGCGCGGACAAGATCGTGCCGACGAACACGGGCCGCATCTTTTATTCCTCGGTCGACCGGCTGCGGCACTTGGAGGCGCACCGCTGGGCCTACGTGCTGGCGCAAACGACTGCGATCGACGGCGAAGAAGCCGCGTTGGCCCGCATCCAGTCCGTGTTGGACGGAACGCTGCCCGCCTTCCAGGAGCCGCTGCCGCCGGCGGGGTTGTAAAATCGGACGGTCTGCGGTGTTGCCAAGTCGATGGGGCGACCTACGTTCGTCCCCCACGTGATGCCGACCGTCATCGCCGCCACCAAGCAACTGAGCCAGACTTCCGATGCCGAGCCCACCCTGTGGGCGATGGGCCTCGCTGTCGTGGCGGGCCTGGCCATGGGCTATGTCGTGGTCTGGCTGTTCCTGCGGCAGACCCGCCGGCTGGCGCAGGAGAAGGCCGACTCGCACCTCGAGCTGGCCAAGCGCGAGGCCGCCGTGGCCGCGCAGGAGATCGTCAACAAGGCCGAGGAGGAGATCCGCAACCGCGAGGCCGAGTTCAACCGCGACTTCGACC
>JBEHYX010000112.1:0-11993 GCA_048497945.1 Verrucomicrobiota bacterium
CGTGTTCGGCGGCCACACCGGCTTCGGCGACGCCCGCCGCTTCTGGGATTTCCGCTCGGTCGGCCGCGGCGACATCAACTTCGAGGAGATCATCGTCGCCTTGAACGACATCAACTACCAGGGCCCGCTCTCCGTCGAGTGGGAGGACATCCGCATGGACCGCGAGCACGGCGCCGCCGAGTCGTGCGCCTTCCTGCGCAAGCTCGACTTCGCCCGCAGCACGATCGCCTTCGACGCGGCGTTCGACAAAGAAAACCAGTAACCGGCGATAAGCGGTAAGCTTTAAGCAAGAAGCTTCCGCTATCGCCTGCTATCCGGTCTTTCGCTTACTGCTTAACGCTTACAGCTTATCGCTTCTATGAATCGCAAACTTCGTTACGGCATGATCGGCGGTGGCCGCGGCGCCTTCATCGGCGGCGTGCATCGCATCGCTTCCATTATGGATGGCCAGGCGGTCCTGATCGCCGGCGCGTTCTCCAGCGACGCCGCGCGCTCCAAGGCGTCGGGCGAGGACTTCCACCTCGATCCGTCGCGCGTCTACGCGAGCTATCAGGAAATGGCCAGGGCCGAGGCGAAGCAGCCCGCGTTCGAGCGGCTCGACTTCATCGTCATCGTCACGCCGAACCACCAGCACTTCCCGCCGGCGAAGCTTTTCCTCGAGTCGGGCTTCAACGTCGTGTGCGACAAGCCGGTGACCTTCAACCTCGCCGAAGCCAAGAAGCTCCGCGAGGTGGTGAGGAAGTCCGGCAAGGTTTTCGTCTTGACCCACAACTACACCGGCAACGCCATGGTGAAGCAGGCGCGCGAGCTCGTGCGCTCCGGTTTTCTCGGCGAGATCCGCAAGGTCGTGTCAGAGTATCCGCAGGGTTGGCTCTCCACGCATATCGAAGCCAGTGGCCAGAAACAGGCTGCGTGGCGCACCGACCCGAAGCGCAGCGGTGCTGCGGGCTGCATCGGCGACATCGGCACGCACGCCGAGAACCTCGCCCGTTACATCACCGGCCTGCACATCGATTCGCTCTGTGCCGACCTCACGACCTTCGTGAAGGGCCGGGCACTCGATGACGACGGCAACATCCTCGTCCGCTTCAAAGGCGGCGCCAAGGGCATCATCCACGCCTCACAGATCAGCGTGGGCGAGGAGAACAACCTGAACATCCGCGTCTACGGCACGAAGGCCGGCCTCGAATGGCATCAGGAGCACCCGAATCAGCTACTCGTGAAGTATCCCGACAAGCCCACCGAGATCTGGGGCCGCGGTAACGGCTACGTCGGCAAGGCCGCTTCGGCCGTCACACGCATTCCCGCCGGGCATCCGGAGGGTTACCTCGAGGCCTTCGGCAACGTTTACCGCGAGGCTTTCCGCGCCATTCGCGCGGAGGTCGCCGGCGAGAAGATCCCGAAGGACCTCGACTTCCCGACGATCGACGACGGCGTCGAGGGCATGGTCTTCATCGAGACCGCCGTGAAGAGCTCCAAGGCCGGCGCGAAGTGGGTGAAGTTTCCCACGGCATAAGCCGCCACCATCGCTCGTTTTTCCCTTTCCCATGAAACTAGCCCGCCTCAACCGACTTTTTAATCCCCGCACGCGTCGTTGCTTCGACGTGGCGATCGACCACGGCTTCTTCAACGAAGCCGCGTTCCTCGCCGGCATCGAGAACCTGCCGCGGGTGATCGAGACCCTCGTCGCGGCCGCGTCCGATGCCATCCAGCTGACCGTCGGCCAGGCCCGCCACCTGCAGGCGCTGCCCGCCCGCGGCAAGCCGGCGCTCGTGCTGCGCACCGACGTCGCCAACGTCTACGGCCGCCAGCTGCCTCGCGCGCTTTTTTCGCGCATCATCGCCGAGCCGGTGCTCCAAGCTGTGCAGCTCGACGCCACCTGCGTGGTGGTGAATCTCTTCAGCATTCCGGACCAGCCCGAGGTCGCCGACCAGTGCGTGCAGAACATCCTGACGCTGAAACCGCAGTGCGACCACTACGGCATGCCGCTGATGATCGAGCCGCTCGTTTTCCAGCCCAATGCGAAGGCCGGCGGCTACATGGTCGACGGCGACCCGAACAAGATCATCCCGCTCGTCCGCCAGGCGGTGGAACTCGGGGCGGACATCATCAAGGCCGATCCGACCGACGACGTGTCCGTCTATCACAAGGTGATCGAGACCGCGGGTGGCATCCCCGTGCTGGTGCGCGGCGGCAGCAAGGCCTCCGAGGAGGAAATTCTCGCGCGCACCCAGGCGCTGATCCAGCAGGGCGCGGCCGGCATCGTCTATGGCCGCAATATCATCCAGCACCCGAAACCCGACCGCATCACCCGCGCGCTGATGGCCGTGGTGCATGAAGGCGTGGACGCCAAGGCCGCCCTGAAACTACTCGCCTGATCCCATGAGCACCAAGCAAACGGTTCGCATCGGCATCATCGGCGGCGGCCTCATGGGCCGCGAAGCCGCCTCGGCTTTCGGCCGGTGGTTTGCTCTCGAGGATTTCCCGGTCCACGCCGAGCTCACGGCGGTGTGCGACCTGCAGTCGAAGCTGCTGGACTGGTTCCGCCAGATTCCCTCGGTCCGCCTGCTCACGGCCGACCATCGCGCGCTGCTGGCGTCCCCGGAGGTCGATGTCGTTTACGTCGCCGTGCCCCACCATCTGCACGAGTCGCTCTACCTGGGCGTGCTTCGCGCGGGCAAGGACCTGCTGGCGGAAAAACCCTTCGGCATCGACCTCGCCGCCGCGCGGCGGATTCGGGACGAGGCGAAAAAGCTCAACCGCTTCGTGCGCGTGTCGTCCGAGTTTCCGTTCCTGCCCGGCGTGCAGCGCATCCAGCAGCTCGCCGCCAGCGGCGCATTTGGCCGCCTGCTCGAGGTGCGGGCGGGCTTCCTGCATTCGAGCGACCTGGACCCGACGAAGCCGGTCAACTGGAAGCGCCAGAATGCCTCCTGCGGCATCATCGGCGTGATGGGCGATCTCGGCATGCACGTCGCGCACGTGCCGCTGCGGCTGGGCTGGAAGCCCCGCGCGCTCTATGCGCAGCTCCAGAAAATCTACACCACCCGGCCCGACGGCAAGGGAGGCGTCGCCCCGTGCGACACCTGGGACAACGCGCAACTGCACGCCACCGCCGAGATCGGCGGACAGCCGGTGCCCATGCTGCTCGAGATGAAACGCATGGCGCCGACGGAAACCAACACGTGGTACCTGGAGATCCTCGGCACCGACCGCGGGGCGCGTTTCTCCACCAAAGAACCGAAGACGCTCTGGACTTACCGGCGCGACAAGGAGCAGTGGTGGGAAAAGACCGACCTCGGCTTTGGCATGCCCTTCAAGACGATCACCGGCGGCATTTTCGAACCGGGGTTCCCGGACATCCTCATGCAGATGTGGGCCGCCTACCTGGCGGAGCGCGCCGGCCAGCTCGGCGATCGCTTCGGTTGTGCCACGCCGGATGAGGCCGTGGCCTCGCACGAGCTGTGGGCCGCCGCGCTTGAATCACACGCCCAGCAGCGGGCCATCACGCTCGGCTGAACGCGCTGGCGCCCTTCGTCCTTCCCATGCGCAACGGAATCCTCGCCGGCGGCAACTGGATCATCGATCACGTCAAGCTGATCGAGGCCTGGCCACAGCAGGACACGCTGGTCTCGATCTCCAGCCAGGTCGCGAGCAATGGCGGTTCGCCCTACAACATCCTGAAGAACCTGGCGAAGCTCGGCGCCGGCTTCCCGCTCGAGGCGGCGGGACTGGTCGGGGACGATGCGAACGGCCGGGCGATTCTCGACGATTGCCTGGCGCACCGCATCGACACGACGCAACTGCGCGTCTCGGCCGCCGCCGCGACCAGCTACACCGATGTCATGACCGTGCAGTCCACCGGGCGGCGCACGTTTTTCCACCAGCGCGGGGTCAACGCCCACCTCGATGCCGGGCATTTCGATTTCACGCAGACGCGGGCCCGGTTTTTCCACCTGGGGTACCTGCTCCTGCTCGACCGCCTCGATGCCCTGGACGGAGACCGGCCGCGGGCGGTGGCGCTGCTGCAGCGGGCGCAGGCCGCGGGCCTGCTGACGTCCGTGGATTGCGTGAGCGAAGCCAGCGAGCGCTTCCAAGCCGTGATCCTGCCGGCGCTGCCGCACGTGGATGTGCTGTTCGCCAACGATTACGAGGCGGAGAAACTTTCCGGGGTGGAGCTGCGGCCCAACGACAGGATATCCCGGGGCGCGGTGGAGCGCGCGGGCCGGGCCCTGTTGGCGCGCGGGGTGCGCGCCTGGGTTGTGATTCATTTTCCCGAGGCGGTATTCGCCTGCTCCGCGCAGGGTGAAGCTGTCTGGCAACCCAGCGTGGCCGTGCGGCCGGAAGAAATCGCCGGATCGGCGGGAGCCGGCGACGCCCTCGCCGCGGGGGTGTTGTTCGGGTTGCATGAAAACTGGCCGATGGCCCGCGCGCTGCGGCTCGGGGTTTGCACGGCCGCATGTTCCCTGTCGCATCCCACCTGTTCGGAGGGCATTCCCGACGCCTCCGCCTGTCTCCACTCCGGCGAACGCCTTGGCTACCGGTCGCTCCCCGCATGAGGCAGGGAAGCCGGGGACCTTGGGGAAGATTCGCCGCCTCAACCAGCCGCCATCACGCGCTCCCGGTGGTTGCGCCCAGCGCCGCGTGGAGGATTTCGGCCGGATGCTGGGCCCGCCGGCCCGTGGCGTCCTTGATTTGGTGGCGGCAGCTGGTGCCGGGGGCGCAGATGATGGTGTCCGCCGTGGCTGACCGCACCGCGGGGAAGAGGACCAGCTCGCCGATTTGTTGGGAGATCGCGAAGTGCTCGGCCTCGTAGCCAAACGAACCAGCCATGCCGCAGCAGCCGCTGGCAATGAGCCGGACCTCGTGGCCGGCCGGCAGCTCGAGCGCGGCCACGGTGGGATTGAGGGATGAAAGTGCCTTCTGGTGACAGTGGCCGTGGAGCCGGATGAGCTTTTTCCCGGCGCGGAACGATTCGCGCCGAATCCGGCCGGCGGCCGCCTCGCGCGCGATAAATTCGTCGAACAGGAGGGCATGCTTCGCCAGGATCCGGGCCGCCTCTTTCAGGTTCGCCGGCATGAGGTCGGGATACTCGTCGCGAAAACCCAGGATCGCCGACGGCTCGATGCCAATGAGTGGCGAGCCTTCGGTCACCACGTCTTTCAGGAGTTCGACGTTGCGAATGGCGAGGACGCGGGCCGCGCGGGCCAGGCCTTTCGAGAGATGGGCGCGCCCGCTTTCGACGTGCCGCGGGATGATCACCTCGTAGCCGAGGCGATTGAGCAGCTCGACCGCCTTGGCGCCGACATCGCTGTCGTTGTAATTGGTGAACTCGTCGCAGAAGAGATAAACCCGGCCATGCGGATAGGAGGCGCCGGCAGGATTCGCGTGGCGGCGGTGCCAGGCCGCCAGCGTGGTCGCGTGCAGGGGCGGGAGGCTGCGGCCCGCCGCAAAGCCCGATATTTTTTTGATCCAACCCGCAGTGAGGGGAGCGGTGACCAGCCGGTTGTAAACCGCGGGGGCGAGCGCCGCCAGGCGCATGGCGGAGGCGAACCCGGCAATGAGCCGCGAGCGCAAGGGCACGCCATGCGTATCGTGATAGTGCTGCTGCCACTCGGCTTTCAGCCGGGCGACATCGACGTTGGACGGGCACTCCGATTTGCAGCCCTTGCAGGAGAGGCAAAGGTCCATGACGCCCTTGATCTCCTCGCTGTCCCACGGGTTGGCCACGTCGCGCGGGTGCGTGAGGACCTGGCGCAGGAGGTTTGCGCGTGCGCGCGTGGTCTCCTGCTCGTTCCGCGTCGCCATGTAGCTCGGGCACATGGTGCCGCCCATGAGGTGCGACTTGCGGCACTCGCCGACTCCGTTGCACTTTTCCGCGGCGCGGAGCACGCCTTGGGTCGCGCTGAAATCAAAGATCGTTGCGTACTCCGGCGCCGGTTCTCCCGGGCTGTGCCGCAACGCGGTGTCCATCGGCGGCGTGTCGATGATCTTGCCGGGGTTGAAGAGCCCCGGCGGGTCGAAGGTCTCCTTCACGCGCCGCATCATGGCGTAACACTCCGGTCCGACCATGAAGGGGATGAACTCGCCGCGCAGCCGCCCGTCTCCGTGCTCGCCGGAGAGCGAACCGCGGTACTTCTTCACGAGCGCGGCAACGTCGGTCGCGATGCCTCGAAACATCCGCAGGCCCTCGGCTGTTTTCAGATCGAAGAGGGGGCGCGTATGCAATTCGCCGGCGCCGGCGTGGGCGTAGTACACGCTGCTGACACCGTATTTGCCGCGCAGGAGCGCATCGAACTCGGCAATGTAGGCGGGCAGATCGGCGACGGCGACGGCGGTATCCTCGACCACTTCGCGCGGTTTCGCGTCGCCCGGGGCGTTGGCCATCAGGCCCTGGCCCGCGCGGCGCAGTTCCCAAACGCGATTGCAGTTGTCACCCCACACGACCGGAAAGGCATAGCCCAGGCCGGCGGTGCAAAAATCGGCCGCGAGCGCGGCCATTTCCGCGGCGAGGGAGGCCTGGTCGGCATGGCGGAACTCCACCACCAGCACCGCGCCCGGGTCGCCCTGGACAAAGAACCGGTTCTTCGCCTGTTCGAGATTGGCCTTCGTGCACTCGAGGATGTGGCGGTCGATGAGCTCGCAGCCGAATGGTTTGCGATTCATGGCGATGAGCGTGGCTTGCAGGGATTCGTCAATGGAGCGGAAATGCGCGCACATCAGCGCGCCCGGCGGTGGCAGCGGTTCGCAATTCAGCTCGAATTCCACCCCGAGGAACAGGGTGCCTTCGGACCCGGCGATGAGCCGGCAGAGGTTGAAGGGCTTGTCCGACGCCGGATCGAACACGGCGCAATCCATGAGGGCATCGAGCGCGTAGCCGGTGTTGCGCCGCGTGACCGTGGCCTTGGGATAATTGTCCCGGATGAGCTGGCGGTTCCGGGCGTCCCGGAGCAATCCGTGAACGAAGCGATAAATCCGCGTTTCGGCCGTGTCCGCCCCCCGGCACTTGGCGGCAAATTCCAACGCGCTGAGCGGACCGAAGGTAACCTCCGAGCCATCGCTCAGGAATCCGCGCGCGGAGACGAGATGGTCCCGCACCGAGCCATAGACGATGGAGTTCGAGCCGCAGGAGTTGTTGCCGACCATGCCGCCGATCATCGCGCGATTGGCGGTGGAGGTCTCGGGGCCGAAGAGCACACCATGCGGCGCGAGGGAGCGGTTGAGCTCATTGCGCACCACGCCCGGCTGCACCCGCACCCGGCGGGTGGCCGCATCGTAGCCGAGGATGGAGGTCAAGTGCCGGCCAAGATCGACGACGATGCCGTCGCCCACGACCTGGCCGGCCAGCGAGGTGCCGGCACCGCGCGGAATGAGGCCGAGCCGGTGCCGGTTCGCAAATGCAATGAGCTCCCGGAGGTCAGCCTCCGATTTCGGCAGCGCCACCGCCGTGGGCAGTTCCTGGTATTCCGACGCATCCGTGGCGTAGAGCTTGCGGATGGCGTGGTCCAATTTCAGTTCTCCACTCAGCCGGCTGGCGAGCTGCTGCAATTCGGAGGAGGAGGGCATATGGATGGATCAGCAATAGAGCGCCAGTTCGAGTGAGGAGAATTCGCAGGAACGCTTCCGGTGATCGGCGTTCTCGACGCGCAGGCGATTGATACCCTGCCGGAGCGCGGAACTCGGGATGGGGAAGAATTAAGGACGCCAACGGCGGTGCCGGCCAGCTTGTCCATGAGGGATGCGATGTAGCTGGAGCTGTTGTGTTTTAGGAAGTGCCGACGGGAGGTCAGCATCGTGTTGGAGTGGGCAGGGACATGGTTGGAAGTGGCCGGGACTGTGGTGCGAGCGGGTTCGCTGGGGAATGGCGGGATTCTTGGGTTACATTGCCAAAATCACCGCCAGCCATCCATGCTCCAGGTCTCAGGTCTTGAGCCGATCGTCTCATGCGGATTTCCCCCGGTGAGCCGGCCGCCCCGGGGACGCAGCAGCTTCCCTTACCCATCAAGCGCTTCCGGCCGAGGAGGCCGGCGGTGTTCGCATTCCGTTTTCGCGCCTTCGGCGGCGGAACAAGGGACGATCTGGAAGCAAACACGCCGGCCTTGCGGGCCGGCGTGCGTGAACTCGACTACGCTGAAGAGTGTCCTGCGACATTAAATAGTCGAAGGAATGCCGCGCAAGTGACTGGCGAGCTGACCTACCTCGCAAATCGCCACGGCCCCGCGTTGCTGGGCTTCCGCCTCAAAGGCCAGCCGGTGCACGATCTCGCCGGCTCCAGCGGCGGCTTCTCACCCTCGCGCTCGAACCCGGCGAGCGACAGCCCGGCCTGAGGACAAAGGCAAAGCGCCGGTCTTGCGGCCGGCGCGGGCTGGTCACGGCTTCCGGGCGTTGCCGAGCCACTCGTCGAGGAAGTCGTAGGCGGCGTGGCGGATCGCGGACGGGAAATCGTGATCGCCCACTCCCATATAGGAGACGAAGCGGTCCTCGGCCTGCAACCAGGCGTAGAGCTTGTGCACGTCCTGGAGGCAGGCGCCGACGCTCTGCCAGTGGGGGAAGAGATGATCGCTTTGTGCGGCGTAGAAAAACATCGGGCGCGGGGCGGCCAGGGCGATGATTTCGTTGAACTCGAACGGCACCCGGTCCTTTTCGAGGTCGGCGGTGATTTTGGGAATGTGGGTGTAGGGAAACGGCCGGTAGCCCCAGTGTCCGGGCTCGGCATTGCCGGCGAAGGGATTCACGCCGCAGCTCGAGACGACGGCCTTGATCCGGTCGTCGAAGGCCGCGAGGAAGTAGGCGTTGTAGGCGCCGAAGGAGTGGCCGATCACGCCGATGCGCTGCGCATCGACGCAGTCGAGCTGGCAGAGGAGGTCGACCGCCTGCAGGTGATCGACGATGTTCTTGCCGACCGTGGACCATTGTGGGTGCTGCGCATAGAACGGCCGCGCATCAAACGCCTCCTTGCCCGGGAAGATGCGCTCGCCCGAGGTCATGTCGTCGGGGGCCAGCACCACGTAGCCGCGGGACACCAGTTCATAGCCGTAGGTGCGGTTTCTCATGCCCTCGGCCGTGGCCACGGACGCCTTGCCGGACGGCAGCGTCGAATGCAGCGCCAGGATCGCCGGAAATTTCCCTCCGGCCGCCGCGGCTTTCGGGATCAGGAGGAAGGCGGGAATTTTGTCCCCGTCCACCGTGTTGAAGATGATCTTCCGGCGGACGTGGTCGGAGAGCGTCTCTTCGGAGACCACTTCGTAGGTCACTTTCGGCCGGGCCGGAATTCCCCCGATGTAGTCGAGCCAGACCCGGCGGATCTCATCCTTCTTTTTTCCCCATTGTTCGATCGTATCGATGCCCGCCAGCAGGGGAGGAATGCCATGTTGGTTTAGTTCGGACAGCACATAGGGGCGCGACAAAATCCGGGCGGCAGGGGCGTCGGCGGCCTGGGCGGGGACGCTGATGACGCCGGCGAGCGCGCCGGCGAGGATCGAGCCGAGACGAAGCAGGGGAGCGAGCGGAGCTTTCATGGGGAGGAGGGTTGGAGCCGGGAGGTGAAACCTGTTTCGAGACAATCAGGGCGACGGGTAAATTTCAAAGCTGGTGCCATTCACGCGGGTGAAGCGGGCCTGGGTTCAAAATCGTCCGTCGCGCCGTTCAAAGCCCGTCGGTTTTCCCCAAGTCTGCCCATCCGTGCGGATCCAGGCGGCGATCCAGCGGAGCATGTCTTTCACCGGTGTCGGCGGCAGGCCGAACAAGGTGTGCAGATAAGCCGGATTGTTCAGCCAGGCGGTGGCCGCTTCCTGGCCGGTGCAGTGCGCGGGGCGATCCAGCAGCTGGCCGAAGTCGTGCGCGAGCGTGCGAACGGAAAGGATTTCGGCACCGGTCACGTTCAGCGGCACGGCCGGGCTTCCGGCGAGGTCGACCGCCTGGATGCTGTGTGCGAGCGCGTCCGTCTGCCAGATGGCGTTGAGGTAACCCATCGTCACATCCACCGGCTCGCCGCGAAAAACCTTCTGCGCGATGTCGACGAGCGTGCCATAGCGGAATTCCACGGCGTAGTTGAGGCGGATGAGTGCGACGGCGGTGCCGTGCTGCCGGGCCGCGGAAATGAAGGCTTGCTCGCGGCCCACGCAGGAGAGGGCATAGTCTCCGACCGGATCGACCGGCGTGGCCTCGGTGGCCCCGCCGGAGGCCGGAGGCAGGAACGGATAGACGCAACCGGTGGAAAACGCCACGATCCGGCTGCGCCGGAAGCGTTCCGCGACCCGGGCGGGCATCACGACATTCGCCTGGTGCAGGAGGTCCGGGTCGGCGGCGGTACCGAACTTCATCCCGGCAAGGTAGAAAACCGTGGGCGCGTCCGGCAGCGCGGCCAGGGCCGCGGGGTCCAGCAGGTCGCAATCCCGGACGGCGAGCCCTTGCGACTCAAATTCCGCCCGCGCGTGCAGGCTTTTGAAGCGCGAGACGGCGATGACTTCCTCCGGCCGGCCCGCGGCGACCAATGCTCGCGCGAGCATCAGGCACAGGTGCAGGCCCATTTTTCCGCCGGCCCCGAGCACCAGGATCGGGCCGGGGAGCCGGGCGACGCATTCGATCACTTCGGCGCTGGGCGCGCTGAGGAAATGATCCACTTGCGCGGGCCGGCAGGGCAGGTCGGAAAGGTCGGGGCTCATGATAACGGGATGCGGTTCAGCGCCGGCCGTCCAGGGCCACGCCGGCGCGCGCCCACAGAGGTCGCAGGTCGACGATGGCCTGCGTGTCCAGCGCTTCATCGATGCCGAAGCAGCTGAAGGCGGAGCGGACGCCCTCGTCCATCGACGCGAGCGGCGCGGCGCCCTTGAGCATCGTGCGCGCGAGGTGGTCCGCCATCACTTCATCGCCGCCGAGATGATCGCCCGGCTCGCCGGCCACGACGATTTCCTCCGAACGGGCGCCGAAGCCGATCCGGGCGACCTCGATCCGGCGCGTGAGCACATTGGCCCGCAGCGCGCTGTGCGCGCCGAGCAGGTACATGCGGCGCTCCGGCAGCGCCGCGTTGCAGTTGGTATGGAAACTCGCGCGAAAACCGGCGGCGTACTCGAGGATGGCGACCTGGTTGTCGACGATGGTCGCGCCCGGGGAAAAGGGATCCACCCGCTGGGGGTCCGCCCACGTCTGGTACGCCGCGCGCCCGGATTCGTCGGCGCCGAGGCTGCGCGCGAATTCGTGGTTGGCCGGCACGAAGAAGTCGCGCCCGCCGAAACTCGCGGCCCGGACCGGCAGCGAGCCGGTCAGCCAGTTGACGAGGTCGATGTCGTGGCAGCACTTTTCAAGCAGGTGCGTGCCGGCGTTGGCCCGCGACCGCCGCCAGTTGCCGTGGATGTAGCCGCCGTGGTTGAAGGCGAGGGTCTCGTTGAACTCCAGCGAGAGGATCCGCCCGATCGCGCCGTCGTCGAGGAGCTGCTTGATTTTGCGGTAGATCGGGGCGTAGCGCAGGACGAGCCCGAAGAAGAAGGTTCGGCCCGACGCCCGCCACGCGGCCTGCATCCGCAGGCAATCCGCGGGGGAAATCGCCAGCGGCTTCTCGCAGAAGACGTGCTTGCCGGCGGCGAAGGCGGCGACGACCTGGTCGGCGTGGAAGCTGTTCCAGGAGCCGATCAACACCCAGTCGACGTCGGGCGACGTGCAGACCGCCTCGGCGCTCGGCGCCGACACGAGCGGGCGGCCGAGGTCGCGGGCCAGCGCTTCGCCCGAGACGGGCAGGGGATCGTAGAAAGTGGTCACGACGAGCCGGTCGCCCCCGCTGGCGAGCAGCAAACGCAGCACCGAGCGCAGGCGGTTGCCGCAACCCACGATGCCGATTCGAACGCGGTCTTGTTTCATGCCCCAGACTAGCCCAGATTGGCCGGACTCAGAATGTCCAGAATGCCGAAAAAAGCGCCCGTTGTGACGGCGCCGTCCGATCCCGAAAACCTGGCCGCGCGGGCCCGCGTGCTCCCCGAGCCAGCGGACTTCTACGCCGGGCA
>JBEHYX010000113.1:0-11653 GCA_048497945.1 Verrucomicrobiota bacterium
ACGATGAAGATGTTGATCATGCCCTTCTGCGCGTACTGCGTGCAGATCTTCACGACCTCCTTCGAGGCCTCGGTCGCCGCGGTGGCGGCGTCGAGCTTCATGTTGTCCTTGATGTACACCACCGCGCGGTAGGCGCCGGTGACGACGGCCTGGGTCGACGCGCCGGTGAACCAGTAGATGACCGCGCCGCCCATCAGCAGGCCCATGATGGCCTCGGGGTGGACGAGCGAGAGCTTCTCGATCGTGTCGGGGAACAGGGATTTCAACATCATGATGATGCCGAAGACCATCGTCGTCGCGCCGACGACCGCCGTGCCGATGAGCACGGGCTTGGCCGTCGCCTTGAAGGTGTTGCCCGCGCCGTCGCCCTTCTCGAGCTGGTGCTTGGCGCCCTCGAAGTCGGGGTTGAAGCCGAAGTCGCGGTTGATCTCCTCGGCGATGCCGGCCTTGGCCTCGATCTGCGAGAGCTCATAGACGGACTGCGCGTTGTCCGTCACCGGCCCGAACGAGTCGACCGCAATGGTCACCGGGCCCATGCCGAGGAAACCGAAGGCCACGAGGCCGAACGCGAAGATCGGCGCGGCGAAGCGGAACTCCACCGGCATGATCGCCTGCACGGCGTCGTGCGCGGAGAAGTGGTACGCGCCGTACATCAGCACGAGGATGACCAGGCCGGTCCAGAAGCCGGAGAAGTTGCCGGCGACGAGGCCGGAGAGGATGTTGAGCGAGGCGCCGCCCTGCTTGGAGGACGTGACGACCTCGCTGACGTGGCGGCTCTCGGTCGAGGTGAAGATCTTGGTGAACTCCGGGATCAGCGCACCGGCGATGGTGCCGAGCGAGATGATGGTCGAGAGCACCCACCAGAGGCCCTCGTGGCCCGGCAGCTTGGCGAGCAGCAGGTAGCTGGCGGCGTAGGTGACGAGGATCGAGACGATCGACGTGATCCACACGAGGTTGGTCAGCGGGTGCTCGAGGTTGAAATCCTTTTCCTTGCCCCAGACCGCCTTCGCGACGGCGTCGTTGATCCAGTAGGAGACGAGCGAGGTGAGCACCATCAGGATGCGCATGGCGAAGAGCCAGACGATGAGCGTCGCGCAGAGCGCGGGGGAGGCGGCGAGCGCGAGGGCGAGGAAGGCGATGAGCGCGACACCGGTCACGCCGTAGGTCTCGAAACCATCGGCGGTTGGCCCGACGGAGTCGCCGGCGTTGTCGCCGGTGCAGTCCGCGATCACGCCCGGGTTGCGCGGGTCGTCCTCGGGCAGGTTGAAGACGATCTTCATCAGGTCGGCGCCGATGTCGGCGATCTTGGTGAAGATGCCGCCGCAGATGCGGAGCGCCGAGGCGCCGAGCGACTCGCCGATGGCGAAGCCGATGAAGCAGGGGCCGGCGAGCTCGCTGGGCAGGAACGCCAGGATGCAGATCATGAAGAACAGCTCGATGGCGACGAGGAGGAGGCCGACGCTCATGCCGGACTTCAGCGGGATGAGCAGCGTGGCGAGTGCGTTGCCCTTCAGCGCGGAGAAGGCGGCGCGGGAGTTGGCGACGGTGTTGATGCGGATGCCGAACCACGCGACGCCGTAGCTGCCGAGGATGCCGAGGACCGACGCGAGCAGGATGACGACGACGTGGCCCGCGCTGTTGCCGGAGAGCACGCCGAAGTAGTACACCATGCACACCGCGATCAGCACCCAGAGCGCGGCGAGGAACTTGCCCTGCTGGAAGAGGTAGGTCTTGCAGGTTTCCCAGATGATCTGGGAGACGGCGCCCATCGAGGAATGCACCTGCAGGTTCTTCGTCTGCACGTACTGCAGCCAGCCGTAGATCGTGGCCACGACGCACACCGCGAGGCCGATCATGAGCACCGCGTTGCCACTCAGCGCGCCGTCGAAAAATTTCACCGAACTCAGGTCGGGGATGTGGATGTCGGATTCGCTGGCGAAGGCCGGAGTGGCGAATGCGGCCAATGCAGTGGCCACGACGCCCGCTTGTTTCCAAGGGTAGTTAATCATAGGGGTAGGGGTAGTATTTGTCTGGAACGTAGCCACGTGCGAGAGATCAGAGCCAGTTAATTCTGGCCAAGTTCCCCGTAACGGGGGATGTGTGAGGCCGTCTAATTTTCCGGAAGTTTCACTTAACCGCGCTTCATGCCACTGCTCCGCATCACGGGATTGACCAAGGCGTATCCGCTGCCGGCGGGCGGCGCGCACCGCGTGGTGGAGGTGAATGAATTTTCATTGGACGCGGGCGAGCAGCTCGCGCTGCGCGGCGAGAGCGGCTCGGGCAAGACGACGTTCCTGCACCTCATCGCGGGCATCCTCGCGCCGGCCGCCGGCCGCGTGGAGATCGCGGGCCGCGACGTCGCCGCGCTCGGCGAGGCGGGCCGTGACCGGCTGCGCGCCGAGACGATCGGCTACATTTTCCAGACCTTCAATTTGCTCCAGGGGCACACCGCGCTCGAGAACGTCGAGCTCGGCATGGCCTTCGGCCGCGGTGTCGACCGAGCGCGGGCCGCGGCGCTGCTCCAGCGCGTCGGCCTCGGCGACAAGCTCGGGCATTTCCCGCGCCAGCTCTCGACCGGGCAGCAGCAGCGCGTGGCCGTGGCCCGAGCCCTCGCGAACCAACCGCAGCTCGTGCTCGCCGACGAACCCACGGGCAACCTCGACCGGAAGAACTCCCGCGAGGCGCTCGCGCTCATCCGCGAAGTCTGCCGCGAAAACGGCGCCGCGCTCCTGCTCGTGAGCCACGACGAGGAAGTTTTGCGACAATTCGAGAGCGTGCAGGATTTCTCGGATTTGAACCGGGTACAGACATCCACCGCGTCATGAAATCCCAAATCACAAACAGCCAAATCCCAAAGAAGGTCGGGCGAATTTCAAAGATTGGGATTTTTTTGGGATTTGGAGTTTGGGATTTGGGATTTCTCTTCCTGCCGTGATCTGGAATCTCATCTACCGTTCCCTCCGCCAGCACGCGCTCTCGACGCTCGTGACGGCCGGGAGCATCGCGCTCGCGGCCGGGCTGCTGCTGACGGTGTGGGTGGTGAAGACGCAGTCGTCGTCGGTCTTCGCCGCGACGAACTCCGGCTTCGACGCCGTGCTTGGCGCGCGCGGCTCCAAGCTGCAGCTCGTGCTCAACACGATCTTCCACCTCGAGGCGTCGCCGGGGAATATTTCGGCGGCCGATTTCGAAATGATCCGCCGCCACCCGGCGATCAAGGCCGCCATTCCGATCGCGGTCGGCGACAACTATTACGGCTGGCGCATCGTCGGCACGATCGAACCGCTCTTCACTGATATCGAATACGCGCCGGGCAAGCACTACACGCCGGCGCCGGGCGGGCGCATCTTCCAGCTCGGCAAGGACGAGGCCGTCGTCGGCGCCTACGTGGCGAAGCAGCTCGGCTGGAAAGTCGGCACCACTTTCAAGCCGTACCACGGCCTCGCGTTCGATCCGAAGGCGCAGCACGACGAACTCTACACGGTCGTCGGCATCCTCGAACCGACCAACACGCCGGTCGACCGTGTGATCTGGATCCCGCTCGAGGGCGTGCAGACGATGAAGGGCCACAACCCGCTTGCGGCGACCGAGCTCAGCGCCGTGCTGTTGCAGCTCCGCGCGCCGACCGCCGGGCTCATGTTGAACAACCTGCTCAACGCGCCGGGCGGCAAACTGACCTTCGCGTATCCGATCGGCGCCATCGTGGCCGAGCTCTTCAACAAGATCAGCTGGCTCGACAAGGTGCTCACGCTGCTCGCCTGGCTCGTCGCCGCCGTGGCGTCGGCCTCGGTGCTCGTGAGCATCTACAACTCGATGAGCGCGCGGCAGCG
This sequence comes from Verrucomicrobiota bacterium, assembly GCA_048497945.1. GTDB lineage: Bacteria > Verrucomicrobiota > Verrucomicrobiia > Opitutales > Opitutaceae > Lacunisphaera. The sequence goes on from JBEHYX010000113.1 coordinate 3,828, forward strand.
CGACATCGCCATCCTGCGGGCGCTCGGGGCGCGGCGGCGCACGGTGTTCGGCGCGATCGTCGGCGAGGCGGCCGTCATCGGCATCCTCGGCGCGGCGGCGGGTTTCGCCGTGTTTGCGGTGCTGGCGACGTTCGTCGCCTCGATGATCCAGGGCCAGACGGGCGTCGTGCTCGAGCCGCTGAAGTGGAATCCCGTTTTCTGGTGGGGCCCGGCGACGTTCGTCGGCCTGTGCGTGCTCGGCGGCCTCGTCCCCGCGTTCAAGGCCTACCGCGTGCCGGTGGCCGAGACGATTGCGCCGGTGTCTTAATTGGAGGGCCCAGCTCTCGCTGGGCCGTGGCACATCAGGAGATGTGCCCTCCACAACGAGAGGGGGCTTGACGACTTTGCTAGGGTGGGTCCGTTTCAACGCCCTGCATGGACCTCGCCACCTTCATCACCCTCGCCGGCAGCGGCCTGCTCGTGGCGTTCATCCATGCGGCGATCCCGACCCACTGGCTGCCGTTCGTGGTGGTGGCGCGGGCGCAGGGCTGGTCGCGCGGCCGCGCGCTGCTGATGGTGACGCTTTGTTCCGGCGGGCACGTGCTGATGACGACCGCGCTCGGCGTGGCGCTGGCGTGGTTCGGCCTCCGCATCAACGAGCGCTGGGGCAACTGGTACCCGATCATCGCGGGCCTCGCGCTCGTGTCGCTCGGCCTGCTGGTGCTCGTCCGCCACTGGCGTGGCTGGACGCACGGCCACGGCGAACTGCTCGGCGACCACTGCCATCATCATGACCATTCTGCCATGCGGCAGAACGGCCAGCTGATCCCGCCGGTGCCGCCGACGCCCCCGCAGCGCCGGAGCGACTGGGCGGCGGTGGCGGGGTTGTTCACGATGCTGACGTTCTCGCCGTGCGAGGGCTTCCTGCCGGTTTATCTGTCGGCGGTGCAATTCGGCTGGGGCGGTGTGACGCTGCTCAGCGTGATCCTCGCGGCGGGCACGTGGGGCGCGATGCTGATCTTCACCTGGCTGACGCTGCTCGGCGTGGAGAAGGCGCGCATCAAGTGGCTGGAGCGCTGCGAGGCGCCGGTGCTCGGCACGCTGCTCGTGCTGTGCGGCGTCGCGTTCATCGTGGTCGAGCGGATGCACGGGCATGGCTGAATTTTGTAGGGCCGGCGCTTGTCGCCGGGCCGGCCTGCCGACGAGCGGCAGCCCTACACAAGACCAATCCCAAAGCTCTATTTGACAGGCATCGTTCCTGCTCCTTCTTAACACCAGCAATGTCCTCCCGCGCCGACCATCCGTTCCACCGCTTCACCGCCCTGCTGGCGGTGCTCTGCGTGCTGGCGCTGGCGGTGTTCGCGGCGAGCCCGGAGCTGCACGCCGGCCTGCACGCCGCCACCGGGACCGAGCAATCCGCGCCCGTCGGCGATGCCGACCACCTGTGCGTCGTGACCCTTTTCGCCAGCGGCCTCGAGGCCCTGCTGGTTTTCTGCCTGCTGTTGCTGGGGCTGTTTGCGGCCCGCGGCATCGTGGTGCACGCGGCCGATGAGATCGCCGCGGCCCATCCCCGCTACCGGCTCGTGCCCGCGCACGCGCCGCCGGCGGCCTGAGTTGAACCCGTGAAGTTCCGCGCGCCGCGCTGTCCGCGGCGGGCGTTCCCCGTTCCCTTCGTCCGGCCTGCGGTCTGCCCGCGGGCCGGCGCACTCCTCAACTCAGTTTTCCCATGTCCTTCCGTTTTCCTTCTCCCGTTCTGTTCCTCGCGCTCGCCGCCACCGCGGCGCGCGCCCAGACCACGCCGGCCGATCCCGGTGCCAAGCCCGGCGAAACGCTCGCGCTCGAAACCGTCGTGATCAGCGCCGGCGCCGACGCGAAGAGCGCGTTCGATCTCGCGCAGGGTGCCTCCCTGCTCGAGGCCGACACGCTGCACCGCAGCGTCCAGTCCACGCTCGGCGAAACGCTCTCCTCCGTGCCCGGCGTCAACGCCACCTATTACGGTCCCGGCGCCAGCCGCCCGATCATTCGCGGCCTTGGCGGCGACCGCGTGCGCATGCTCGACAACGGCGTCGGTTCGCTCGACGCCTCCAACGTCAGCCCCGATCACAACGTCAGCATCGAGCCGCTGCTCGTCGACCGCATCGAGGTCCTGCGCGGCCCCGCCACGCTGCTTTACGGCAGCTCGGCGGTCGGCGGCGTGGTCAACGTCATCGACAACCGCATCCCGTCCGCGGCGCCGGCACAGCCGTTCGGCGGCCGCGCCGAGATGCGCTACGATTCCGCGTCGAACGAGCAGACGGGCATCTTCGCGCTCACCGCGGGCGGCCCGTCGTTCGCCTTCCAGGCCAACGGCCTGCGGACCGAGACCGACGACGTGTCGATTCCCGGCTATGCCGACCCGGCGAACCCCGCCAACAAGGGCACGCTGGCGAACAGCGCCATCTCGACCAAGAGCGGCTCGCTCGGCGGCACGTACTTCTGGGGCAAGGGCAACGCCGGCCTCGCCGTGAGCGAGTACGACACCACCTACGGCGTGCCGGTGGACGAGCCGATCCAGATCGACATGAAGCAGCGCCGGCTGGATTTCCGGAGCGAGATCACCGAGCCGTTCGCCGCGTTCAAGTCGGCCAAGATCCGTTTCGGCCTCGCCGACTACACGCATGCCGAGGTCGACGAGACGACCGGCCTGCCCAACACCACGTTCAAAAACAAGGCGTACGAGGGCCGTGTCGAGCTCGCGCAGCAGGATGTCGGCAACCTCACGGGCAGCGTCGGCTTCCAGGCCTCGCGCAGCGATTTCTCGGCGGTCGGCGAGGAAGTGGTCACGCCCGCCACGGTCACCGACAGCCAGGCGCTGTTCGTGCTCGAGTCCTACAAGCTGAACCCCGCGCTCACGCTCCAGTTTGGCGGGCGCTATGAGCACCAGGGCATCCGGGTGGGCGAGGTGGACCCGGCGCTGCCGGCGTATCCCGGCTACGCCGCGACCACGGGTGAGAAGCGCACGGATCGCGGCTTCAGCGTGTCGACCGGCCTCGTCTGGTACCCGGCGAAGGATTATTCGGTCGGCCTCTCCGTCGCCTACTCGCAGCGCCTGCCCGTGGCGCAGGAGCTTTTCTCCAACGGGCCGCATGGCGGCACGAACGCCTACGAGATCGGCTCGTCCGGCCTCGACCGCGAGGATTCGCTGGGCGTGGATTTCACCGTGCGCAAGCGCGCGGGATTCGTCACCGGCACGGTGGGCGCCTTCGTGAACCGGTTCTCGAACTTCGTCTTCGAGCAGAAGGATCCGGCCCTCTACTTCGACGAGGACAGCGGGACGTTCCTGCCGTATCCCGTGCTGCCGGGTGATGAGTACCTGCCGATCTACCAGTTCGTGGCGCGCGACGCGGTCTTCTGGGGCGGCGAGGCGGATCTGACGTTCCACCTGTGGGAAACGGACTCGGACCACCTGCACCTCGACCTCACGTCGGATTATGTCCACGCGCAGCAGACCACGGACGACCAGCCGCTGCCGCGCATCCCGCCGCTGCGCGCCGGCGCCGGCCTGCGTTACGAGCGCGGCCGCTGGACCCTCGGGGCGAATGTGCGCCACGCATTCCGCCAGGACCGCGTGGCCGCCGAGGAAACGGAAACCGCCGGCTACACGCTGGTCGGCGCGGACCTGAGCTACCGGCTGCCGGTCGGGAAATCCGAATGGGAGCTGTTCGCGCGCGGCGCGAACCTCACCGACGAGGATGCGCGTGTCAGCACGTCGTTCCTGAAGGACGTCGCCCCGCTGCCCGGCCGGAGCATCACGACCGGCGTGCGCGTGACCTTCTGAAGAAAGCACAAGCAGTCCATTTTCCCCCCGGCAACATGTCATCTATTAGATGACATGTTGCCGGGGGCCGAAGGGGTCCACCAAAGCCTTTGACGGGAGGCCGAACCGCATTACGTTGCGAAAACCTCCATGGACACCCGCTCCGCCCCGACCCGCAGCCTCACCGGATTCATCCGGCGCGGCCTGATGCTCAGCTTCGCGACCCTGCTGGGCGTGGGCCTGGCGCGTGCGGCCGGCGAGGCGCCGCTGGTCGGCTTCGACAAGCTGGCGTCGTATGAATTCACCGCGCCCGAAAGCGAGAAGCTCGCGCCGGCGGCCGAGGCGCAGATCCCGGACCGGGTGCGCGAGTTCAACGACAAGAAGGTCGCCGTCACCGGCTTCATGCTGCCGGTCAAGATGGACGGCGGGCTCGTGACCGAATTCCTGCTGGTGAAGGACCCGATGATGTGCTGCTACGGCGTGATGCCGAAGGTCAACGAGTGGGTCGTCGTGAAGATGGTCGGCAAAGGCACGCCGCCGCTGATGGACGTGCCGATCACGTTCGAGGGCCAGCTCAAGGTCGGCCAGATCTACGAGGGCGGTTACCTCACGGGCCTCTACCTGCTCAAGGGCGAGAGGCGGGTGGAGTCGAAGGGCTGAGGCTTTTTATGTAACGCTGCCGCTTGTCGGCAGGCCGGCTCGGCGACGAGCGCCGGCCCTACATATTATCACCGCGAGATATCCCGCTGCGAAAGCACCTTGAAGCCGCGCGTGTTGAGCGAGGAGGCGGCGAGGTCGATGTCCTCGACGTTCATCACCAGCGCCGAGCGGCCCTTGGGACGGACGAGGAAGGCGTAGGCGTAGTGGATGTTCACCTCGACGACGATCAGGCTGTTGAGGATGTCCTTCAGCTTGGACTCGTCGGAGAACTCGACGACGAGCACGTCGCACTCGGTGAAGGCAAAGCTGTTGGCGGCGAGCAGCTCGCGGGCGCGCTCCGGGTCGTCGACGATGATGCGGTCGAGCGCCGAGTCGGTGTTGTCGATCGTCGTCATCGCCATGATGTGGATGTTGTGCTTGGCCAGCAGCGCCACGAGGTCGTGCAGGCGCCCGACGCGGTTCTCGACGAAAACGGAGAACTGCTTCACGGGCTCGGCGGCGAGGGGTTCGGCGGTATCGGACATCGACGGGCGCAGGCTAGACCCGCCGGCGGGTCCGGTCAATGACGCCTTGAGCCGCGCCGGGCCGGCGCCCAAGCTGCGCGCCGTGACCACCCCCGACACCCATGCCCGCACGGCGCGCCTGGCCGAGCAGAGCGCCCACCTCGTGCTGCGCGGCATCCTTCTCAACGCCGTGCTGGCGGCGCTGAAGTTCGCGGGCGGCTTTTTCGGGCACACCTACGCGCTGATCGCCGACGGCGCGGAGTCGCTGCTCGACATCCTGTCGTCGCTGCTGGTGTGGGCCGGCTTCAAGGTCGCGGCCCAGCCGCCGGACGCCGACCATCCCTACGGCCACGGCAAGGCGGAGCCGGTGGCGGCGCTCGCCGTGGCGGGGTTCATCTTCGCGATGGCCGGCTGGGTCGGCTGGCACGCGATCCACGAGATCATCACGCCGCACCGCGGCCCGGCGTGGTGGACGCTCCTGCTGCTCGCGGGCGTGATCGTGGCCAAGGCGCTTTTCTCCCGGCGCATCGGCGCCGCCGGCGAGGAGATCGGCAGCACGGCGCTGGACGTCGAGGCGCTGCACCACTGGTCCGACGCGATGACGTCGGCCGCGGCGTTCGTCGGCATCGCCATCGCGCTGGCCGGCGGCCCGGGCTGGGAGACGGCCGACGACTGGGCCGCGCTTTTCGCGTGCGTGATCATCGCCTTCAACGGCGTGCGCATGCTGACCAAGGCGCTCGGCGACGTGATGGACACGGCGGTCCCGGAGAAATTCGAGAACGAGATCCGCGCGCTCGCGCTCGCCGTGCCCGGCGTGCAGGCGCTGCACAAGGTGCGCACGCGCAAGAGCGGGCTCAGCCACCTCGTCGACATCCAGGTGCGCGTCGACGGCGGGCTCACCGTGCGCGAGGGCCACGACATCGCCCACGCGGTGAAGGACGCGCTGATCGCCTCGGCGCCGCACGCGATCTCCGATGTGACCGTGCACGTGGAGCCGATGAAATGAGGCGCGGGCGGCACTTCCTGGCGCTGGGTCTGCTCGTCCTGCTGCCGGGGCTGCTGCAGGCGCAGGGCGGCCCGCCGCTGGTGACCGACGATCCGGGCACGCCGGGCGACGGACATTGGGAGGTCAACGTCGCGTGGACCCGCGAGCACCGCCCGGGCGCAACCCGCGCGGAGATGCCGCTCGCCGACATCAACTACGGCTGGGGCGAGCACGTGCAGCTCAAGTACGAAGGAGCGTGGCGGCGGGAAACGGAGGACGGAGCCGGCGGCCGCAGTGGCGTCAGCGACTCGCTCGTGGGCGTGAAGTGGCGCTTTCGCGACGACGCCCCGGACGGATTCGCCGCCTCGATTTATCCGCAGGTCGGATTTCGCACGCTGGCCGCGTCGGTGCGGCGCGGGATCAGCTCCGGCGCGACGACGGTCATCCTGCCGCTGGAACTGCAGAAAGGCTTCGGAAGTTTTTCCGCGAACGCCGATGTGGGCTATGTCGGCGACAGCCGGGAGGCCGACACGTGGTTCGGCGGCGTGGCCGCCGGCTACGAGCACGGCGACTGGGAGTTCATGGGCGAGATCCACGCCGAGCGGGACGTCGGCGCCGCGGGCGAGCGCCTGCTGCTCAACGGCGGCCTGCGGCGGAAACTGGGCGAGCACGCGACGCTGCTGTTCTCGCTCGGCCGCGAGCTGAAAAACCGCGACGAGGCGCGCGCGACCGTTTCCTACGTCGGCGTGCAGCTGACGCGCTGAGCCGGCTCAGTTGAAGCGCTGCGCGATCTTCCAGCCGGCGTAGACGCCGACCATGCTGCCGACGCCGCTGAGCAGGAAATTGCCGATGGAAAACGTGTCCATGCCGAGCGCCCCGGCGAGGACGCTGCCGAGGATGCCAAACACGGTCATGCCGATGAAAATGCAGAGCTTGGTCATCGCGAGGTCATGTTGGCAGCCCTGGGGAACCCGGAAGCAACTTCATGCGCGCAGGCTGGCGGGTTTCGTTTTTACAGGCGAGACGTAAAAGAAGTCCGCCTATTGGTAGGAAATACAGCAATTTAATTGGCGGAACGCGCCCGGCTTTCCCGTTTACTCCCTATGACACAGGAATAGCGTCCGCCCATGAAGATTACCTCCAGCAAACCCCTGAGCCGGAACCTTCACCTCATCCGTTGGGTGAAGAAGATGGCCGCCCTCTGCAAACCCGATGCGATCCACTGGGTCGACGGTTCCCAGAAGGAATACAACGCGCTCTGCGCCCAGATGGTCGCCGGGGGGACGTTCATCAAGCTGAACCAGAAGAAATGGCCCGGCTGCTACCTGGCGCGTTCCGATGCCGGCGACGTCGCGCGCGTCGAGGACCGGACGTTCATCTGCTCGCTTTCGAAGGAGGCCGCCGGCCCGACCAACAACTGGGTCAACCCGTTCGAGATGCGCAAGACCCTCAAGGGCCTCTTCGCCGGCTGCATGCAGGGCCGCACGATGTACGTGCTGCCGTTCAGCATGGGCCCGATCGGTTCGCCGATGTCGCAGATCGGCGTGCAGCTGACCGACTCGCCCTACGCCGTCGTCAACATGCGCATCATGGCGCGCATCGGCAAAAAGGTGTTCGAGCTGATCGACAAGGATTTCAAGCGCGTGGTCCCGTGCGTCCACTCCGTCGGCGCGCCGTTGAAGAAAGGGCAGGCGGACGTGGCGTGGCCGTGCAACAAGGAGAAGTACATCGTCCACTTCCCCGAGACCCGCGAGATCTGGAGCTACGGCTCCGGTTACGGCGGCAACGCGCTGCTCGGCAAGAAGTGCTTCGCGCTCCGCATCGCCAGCGCGATGGCGCGCGACGAGGGCTGGATGGCCGAGCACATGCTCATCCTCGGCGTCGAGAACCCCGAGGGCCGCAA
>JBEHYX010000114.1:0-11554 GCA_048497945.1 Verrucomicrobiota bacterium
AGCTCGTCGCCGCCGCGCGGGCCGTGCTCGGATTCCCACACCTCGTGCGTGCGGCGGTCGATGGCGAGGCCCTGCGGGTTGCGGTGGCCGTAGCTCCAGATCGAGCCGCACGTGCCCGGCCGGCTGACGAACGGGTTGTCGGGCGGCACGGTGCCGTCGTGATAGACGCGGTGCACCTTGCCGTTGGGGCGGTCGAGTTTCTGGGCGTCGCCGGTCCGGCCGCGCTCGCCGACGGTGAAGAAGAGATAGTCGCCGTCGAACACGAGCCGCGAGCCGAAGAGCACGTAGCCCTCGGGATAGTCGGACTTGGGGATCGAGAAGATCGTCTGTTGCTCGACGAAGGCGTTGTCGCGCAGCTTGCCGCGGACGATCTTGGTCATGGCGTGTTCGCCTTCGCCCGGGTCGCTGAACGAGAGGTAGATCCAGCCGTTGTGCGCGTAGTCCGGGTGGACCGCGACGGCCATGAGGCCGCCTTCGCCGCGCTCGATCACCGGCGGGATGCCGGCGACGGGATAGGGGAGGAGCTTGCCGTTCTCGATGAGGCGGAGCGCGCCCTTGCGCTCGGTGAGCAGGATGCGGCCGTCGGGCAGCCAGTCGAACGACCACGGCACCTGCAGGCCGTCCTGCACGAGGGCTTCGATGCGGTAACCCGCTTTTTCGCTGTGGCGGACGAGCTGCTGGTCGAGCGGCTGGACGGGCGGCGGCAGCACGGCGTGTGCCCGGCGTTCGCGCAGGTAGACGACCAAGGCGTGGACGTCGGCGTCCGAGAGCTGCGCGCCGAACGGCGGCATGCCGGTGAGCGGGAAGCCCGCCGCGATGGCGGCGGCGAGGGCAGGGGCGTCGTCGCCGTGCTTCAGGGGGCCGAGCAGGCTGGGCCCCTTGGCACCCGCGAGGTCGGGGCCGTGGCAGGCTGCGCAGAGTTGGTCGTAGGCGGCCTTGGGATCTCCGGCGAGAGCGAGGACGCCGGAAAGAAGGACGGCGCCGAGAATGCCCCAGGAAGCGATGCGCATGGTGCTTGGGTTGACTGGGGTTGGGGCGGTTGGGTTCCGGGGGAACAGCGGCTTGGGTAGGGGCGCAGCAAGTCTGCGCCCCTACGCGAATGGCCGCTGAAAGCTTTTTCAAATCCGCACTTGACGGGAGCCTTATTTGGCAACACTACCTTGTCACACAAAGGTACCTTGCTGCCAACGATACCATGAGCCTCGAAGAAAAATTTACCGCCATCCGGAAGGGCCTGCTGGAATTCCTCGTGCTGAAGATCATCGCGGGGAATTCGGTCTACGCGGCGGACATCCTGGCGGAGCTCAACGCGACGGAGTTCGCGACGCAGGAGGGCACGCTTTATCCGCTGCTGAGCAAGATGCGCCGCGAGGAGCTCGTCGACTACGAGTGGAAGGAGTCGGAGTCCGGCCCGCCGCGCAAATACTACAAGCTGACCGCCAAGGGCCGCGAGAACCTGCGCGAGACCCACGACTACTGGCAGAAGATCAGCGGCACCGTGAAGAATCTCGGACAGAAATGACGCACCCCGGCCTCAACCCCCGCGAACCATGAACAAAGTAATCACGATCAACCTGAATGGCGTCGCCTACCAGCTGGAGGAGGGCGGCTATGACGCGCTGCGCGCCTACCTGGAAAACGCGGCGCGCCGCCTCGAGGGCAATCCCGACAAGGACGAGATCATCACCGACATCGAGCAGGCGATCGCCGACAAGTTCCGCGCGCTGCTCGGCGCGCACAAGACCGTCGTCAACGCGAAGGAAGTGGCCGCGGTGCTCGCCGAGATGGGCCCGGTGGAGGATGGCTCGGCGGACAAGGCGGCGGGGCCGGGCGCGGCGGCGGAACCGCCCCCCGCGGCCGCGGCGGAGACGTCCGGTACCGGGACGGGCGAAACCGGCGGCGTGCGCCGCCTGTTCCGCATTCATCCGGAAGGCGCGATGCTGGCCGGCGTGTGCAACGGCCTCGGGGCCTACTTCGGCCTCGATCCGACGCTCTTCCGCCTGGCGTTCGTGCTCCTGACGTTCTTCTGGGGCGCCGGCCTGCTGGTCTACGGCGTTCTGGCGATCGTGCTGCCGCATGCGAAGACCCCGGCCGACAAGACCGCCGCCTTCGGCGCGGCCGCCACGGCGCAGGAATTCATCAAGCGGGCGCGCGAGGGCTACTACCAGGGCATGCGCTCGTTCCACGACCGGGAGTCGCGCCGCGCCTGGAAGCGGCGGTTCAAGCACGACATGCGCTCGTGGAAATACGATTTTCACCGCCGGATGCATGAGCAGACCCAGGCGCAGTGGGCCGGCGGGCATCCGCCGGTTTTCGGCCCCGTCTTCATTGCGCCGCTGATTTCCATCCTGCTCTTCGCGCTCGTGATCCTGATGGTCTGGGCGATCTACTCGGTGGCCACGGCGCACGCGGTGTTCGGCTTCGCGCTGCCGTCGACGATGCCCATCTGGGTCGGCATCCTGCTGGTGGTGGTCGCCTACCAGCTGGTGGCCTGGCCGCTCAAGGCGATGCGCTATTCGTGTTATTATCCCGGCCAATATCACGGGCACGGCGGCCCGTTGTGGGGCCTGATGGGCCCGCTGGTCGGGCTGTTCTTCCTTGGCTTCGGCATCTGGTCGCTCGACCGCCATGTGCCGGAATTCCACGAATGGATGCTGCAAGTGCCGGTGTTGCTGCACAAGTTCGCCGACACCGTGCAGGGCTGGTTCGCGACCAAGGGCTGAGCCATGGCCGACCGGAGAAAGAAATCCCCGCGGGCGAAGAAGTCCGCGGCCGCCCGGCGCCGGGGCGCCAAGCGCACGGGATCGCGCGGCCTGTTCCTCACGAATTTCCTGCCGGGAGCGTTTGCCCGGCCGAGTTCGCGCCCGCGCGACCTGTCCGGCCTGGCGTGGATCCAGTTCCGCGCGCTGCGCTGGGCGGGCGTTTAACAGTTCACAAGAACGGGGCCTTGCGGGGCGCGGGGAGGGTGGGGCTCACTGGCGGCGGTTATCCTTGGCTTGGGGCGCGATGCCCCGGGCGCCTGTTCCCCGCTGCATTCCCCATGAAATCCCCGAAACTGTCCGTGTTTGCCGCCCTGTTGTGCCTCGCGTTCGCCGGCCTGCGCGCCGCGCCGCTCGAGGTGAAAGCCGACGCCGCCAAGACCGGCGCGCCGATCAGCCCGTACATCTACGGGCAGTTCATCGAGCACCTCGGCCGCTGCATCTACGGCGGCATCTGGGCCGAGATGCTGGAGGACCGGAAGTTCTACTTTCCCATCACCGCCAAGTATTCGCCCTACCGCGGCATCGAGAACCCGGATTTTCCCGGCCAGATCCTCCTCGACAGCGAATATCCGGTCGTGGGCGCATCGCCGTGGCAGGTAATCGGCGACCCGGCCGCCATCACGATGGTCAAGGAAGGGGCCTTCGTCGGCGACCATTCGCCCCGGGTCAACGCCGGCGCCGGCATCCGCCAGCGCGACCTCGGCGTGAAGGCCGGGCTGCGCTACGACGGCTACGTCTGGGCGAAGCCGCTCACCGGCCCGGCCGAGCTCGAGGTGACGCTCGTGTGGGGCGAGGGGGCGGGCGACCGCGAGACGAGGAAGGTATCCTTCGCCGGCAAGGATTTCTCCAAGCAGGCCGTTTCCTTCACGCCGCGGATTGGGAGCGAGAAGGGGGCGTCGCTCGAGATCCGGGTGCTGGGCGGCGATGTGCTGCTCGGGCCGCCGTCGCTCATGCCGTCCGACAACGTCAAGGGCATGCGCGCCGACACGGTCGCGCTGCTGAAGCAGCTCAACGGCACCGTCTACCGGTGGCCGGGCGGCAACTTCGTCAGCGGCTACGACTGGCGCGACGGCATCGGCGACCGCGACCGGCGCCCGCCGCGCAAGAATCCCGCCTGGACGGGCGTCGAGCACAACGATTTCGGCACCGATGAGTTCCTGGTCTTCTGCCGCGAGGTCGGCACGGAGCCGATGATCGCGGCCAACACGGGTTTCGGCGACGCCTACTCCGCGGCGCAGTGGGTTGAGTATTGCAACCGCGGCGCCGACACGGTCGGCGGCGGCTGGCGCGTGAAGAACGGGCACAAGGACCCGTACCACGTGAAGTTCTGGTGCGTCGGCAACGAGATGTTCGGCCCGTGGCAACTCGGGTTCATGCAAATGCAGCACTACACGATCAAGCACAACATGGTCGCCGAATACATGTGGAAGGTCGACCCGACGCTGCAGCTGACGGCCGTGGGCGACCTTGAGACGATCAACCGCGCGAACGATCCCGCGCAGGCGAAGTCGGGCAAGACCTGCTCGCAAATCATGCTCGAGGAGTGCGCCGACCACATGTCGATCCTGTCCGAACATTGCTACAACGGCCGCCTGCCGTGGACGAAGGAGGGCCGCGTGGACCTCCTCGCGTACGTTGCCGAGCTCAAGGACTCGATCCGCAAGAAGGCCGACGGCCACCGCAAGCTCCAGGCGAGCCTGCCGAACCTCAAGGGCAAGCTGATGCCGATCACGATGGACGAATGGAACTACTGGCACCGTGAGTACAAGTACGGCGAGCTTGGCTGCGTGTACGAACTCCAGGACGGCCTCGGCGTGGCGGAAGGCCTGCACGAGTACTACCGCCAGAGCGACCTCATCCACATGGCCCATTACGCGCAGACGGTGAACGTCATCGGCGCCGTGAAGACCACGCGCACGTCCGCCGAAATGGAGACCACCGGCCTTGTGCTCCAGCTCTACCGCGCCAAGTTCGGCTCGATCCCGCTCGTGCTGAGCTGGACGCCGGGCGCGGTGCAGGATGTCGCGGCGGCGTTCACCGCCGACCGCAAGAAGCTCACGCTGAGCGTGGTCAATCCGACCACTGAGGAACTCGAGGTGAAGCTCGATGCCACCGGCTTCACGCCGGCCGGTGCGGTCACGCGCTGGTTCATCGCCGGGCCCGCCGCCGAGGCGCACAATTCCCCCGGCCAGCCGCGTGTGATTGACATCCGGCACGACGAGGCGGCCGCCGGCACGCTCAAGGTGCCCGCGCTGAGCGCGACGCTGTTCGAGATCCCGCTGAAGTGATCAGGGGACAGGGGACGGTAGACAGGGGACAGTTCAGGGCAGATGACAGGTTTCCGCTCTTTGTCTCCTGTCGCCTGTAACTCTGTCTACTGATCAAGACCGCACCTGCCCGCTGCCGCGGACGAGGTACTTGTAGGTCGTCAGCTCCTCGAGGCCCATCGGGCCGCGGGCGTGGAGCTTGTCGGTGCTGATGCCGATCTCGGCGCCGAAACCGAACTGGAAGCCGTCGTTGAAGCGGGTGGACGCGTTCCAGAGCACGACGGCGCTGTCGATACCGTTGAGGAACTGCTCGGCGGCCGCAGCGTCGGCGGTGACAATCGTCTCGGTGTGATGCGAGCCGTGCGTCTCGATGTGCTCGATGGCGGCGGCGGTGTCGTCGACGACCTTCACCGCGAGGATGAGTTCGAGGAATTCCGTGCGAAAATCCTCCTCGGTCGCGGGCCGGACCTGATTCGCGTGCGTCGTGGCGAGGTTGCCGAGCGCGAGGCGCGAGGCGTCGTCCACGCGCAGCTGCACGCCGGCCTGGAAGAGGGCGGGCGCGGCCTTCTGCAGGAAGCGGTCGGCGACGTCGCGGTGGACGAGGAGCGTCTCGATCGCATTGCACACGCCCGGGCGCGAGATCTTGGCGTTGACCGCGATCTTCTCGGCCATGGCGAGGTCGGCGGCCTTGTCGACGTAGAGCGCGCAGATGCCGTCGTAGTGTTTGATGACCGGCACGCGCGCGGACTTCATCACGGCCTCGATCAGGCCCTTGCCGCCGCGCGGGATGAGCAGGTCGATGACGCCGACGCTCTCGCCGAGCAGGCGCACGGCGTCGCGATCCGTGAAGGGCACGAGCTGCACGGCGGCGGCGGGCAGGCCGGCGGCCTGCAGGCCGCGCGCGAGCGCCGCGGCGATCGCGGTGTTGGAATGCAGCGCCTCGGAGCCGCCGCGCAGGATGACGGCGTTGCCGCTCTTCAGGCAGAGGCCGGCGGCGTCGACGGTGACGTTGGGACGCGACTCGTAGATGAAGCCGATCACGCCGAGCGGCACGCGCACCTTGGCGATCTTCAGCCCGTTGGGCTGGGTCCATTCGCGCAGCAGCCCGCCGACAGGCGAGGGGAGGGCGATGACCTGGCGCAGGCCCTCGACACAGGCGGCGAGGCGCTTCGGGTCGAGGGTGAGACGGTCGACCAGCGCGGCGGTCTGGCCGTTGGCCTTGGCAGCGGCGACGTCCTTGGCGTTGGCGGCGAGGATCCCGGCCTGGGCGGCGAGCACTTCCTGCGCCATAGACTCGAGCGCGGCGTCGATGCGCGCGGCCGGCGTCGTCGCAAGCACGCGCGCGGCGGCGCGGGCTTGGGAGCCGAGGCGGGCGATGACTGAGGCGTTATCGGACATTTTGCGAAACGCCAAATGCCAGATGCCAAATGCCAAACAAACTCGAACGACTAATGTTCGAGACTTCTAAACTGGGATTTATTTGGGGTTTGGCCACTGGCGTTTGGATTTTTGGCCGCTCACTTCGTCGGGAAGTGCGTGCCCACGCGTTTGCCGGCCACGATGGCGTACACCAATCCCGCTTTTCTCCCACTGGCGATGTTGACCGGGATGCCGGCCTTCACGGCGAGCTGCGCGGCCTGGAGCTTGGTGACCATGCCGCCGGTGGAGGTATGGCCCTTGTCGGAGCGCACCAGCCCGCCGACCTCGCTGAAATCGCGTACGAGCGGCACGACCTTGCCCTTGCCGTCCTGCAGGCCGTCGACGCTCGTCAGGATGATGAGCAGGTCGGCGTCGATCAGGATGGAAACCTCGGCGGAAAGGCGGTCGTTGTCGCCGAAGTTGAGCTCCTCGACGGCGACGGAGTCGTTCTCGTTGATGATCGGCACGACGTTGCCGCGCGAGAGCAGGTGGGAGAGGGTGGCGCGGGCGTTGTCGTGGCGGACGCGGCTGTCGAGGTCGTTGTGCGTGAGCAGCAGCTGGGCGACGGCGATGTCCTGCTTCGCAAACTCGCTCGCGTAGGCGTGCATCAGCTGCGACTGGCCGACGGCGGCGCAGGCCTGCTTGGCGGCGAGTTCCTTCGGCTTCGCGGAAAGGTCGAGCGTGGCCAGGCCGGCGGCGACGGCGCCGGAGGAGACGATGACGCACTCATGCCCGGCGCGGACCAGCGCGCCGACCTCGCGGGCGAGGCGCGCAATCTGGCGGCGGCTCAGGCCGATGCCCTGCTCGCCGGCGAGGATGCCGGAGCCGAACTTGAGCACGATGCGTTGGGAGCGTTTGGACATGGGAGGCGGACAGTAGCCGGGGAAGGGCGGGCAACAAGCCGGAATCTTTGCGGCGCGCGGCGGCCACCGGCACAACCAAGCGCGGATTCGGGTATGACACGTTTTCGAAGACACAAAACCGCCCAACCTATGACACGTCCACACCTTGTCTCGACAGCAGGGTTGCCGTCACCTATTCCCAATACAAAAATTCAACCCTTCCCTGATAATGAACACGTTCACCGCCCGGCCGGCATCCGTCAAAGGCACCCAGAATCCGGGTAATGCCACGACGGAAAGCATGGCTGGAGCGCAGCAATCGTTTGCCGGCGCAGTGTCGCCGGTTGCCTGAGATGGAAGCCGACCGCCACCCATCGTCATGCCGACTGTTGCCGCTTCACCGCGTACGTTTGACCTGTCTTTGCCCGATCTCGCGCTCGTTCGCGGGGGCATAGTCAAATCGCATCGCGCCCGTGGTTGGTGGTGGAGCCGTGAAGGCGACACCCCCGACTCCCTTCGTTCGGACGTCCCGACCGTGCTGTTGGTGCATGCCCTGACCGGCAGCGCCAAGGCCGGTGGCGAGGGCGGCTGGTGGGAGCCCGTGGTCGGCCCCGGCCGCGCGCTCGATCCCGAGCACTACCGGATCGTGTGTTTCAACAACCTCGGCTCGTGCTACGGCAGCAGCGGGCCGGGCGTGGAGGGTTTCCCGAAGGAAGCCGACCTGCAGCTGACCAGCCTCGACCTCGCGAACGCGATCCTGCAGGCGCTGGACAAGGTCGGCATCAGGAAGGTCCACCTGACCACCGGCGGTTCGCTCGGCGGCATGGTGACGCTCGCGCTCGCCGCGCTGCAGCCGGAACGTTTCGAACGCATCCTGCCCGTCGCCGCGACCGTGGCGACCAGCGCGTGGGCCGTGGGTTGGAACCACGTCGCCCGCCAGATCCTCAAGCTCGACCCGGGTTATCCTGACAACATCGGCCGCGGCCTCGAGATCGCGCGCCAGCTCGCGATCCTCACCTACCGCGCCGAGCCCGGCCTCGACGAGCGCCAGCCGCGTCCGGTGAAGCCGAATGAAGTGCACCCGGTGCGCAGCTACCTCGAGCACCAGGGCGCCAAGCTCCGCAATCGTTTCGCCGTGCGCGCGTATGAGCTGCAGCTCGACGCGATGGACAACCACGACCTCCTGTTGCCGCTGCCGGGCGAGGCGAAGCCTGCGATCAGCCGCGTGCGCGCCGCGACCCTCGTGGCCGACGTCGACAGCGACCAGCTTTTCCCGCCCGCGCAGTCCGAGGTGCTCGTCGCCCAGCTGCGCCAGGCCGGGGCCGCGGTCGAGCGCGCCACGATCAGAAGCATCCACGGCCACGACGCGTTCCTGATCGAGTGGGATACCCTCGGGCCTATCGTCACCCGCGCGCTGCAGATGCGCGCCCCCAAGCCATGAGCAGCTGGCAGGTCTATAAATTCGGTGGCACTTCCGTCGGCACCCCGGGCCGTTTGCCCAAGGTGCTCGAACTCGTGGCCGCCGCGCCCAAGCCGCTGGCCGTCGTCGTGTCCGCACCCGGCGACACCACCGACTGGCTCATCCTTTGCGCCCGCTCCGCCGAGGAGGGCAACATCAGCCAGGCCCGCCGCGAACTCGGCCAGGTCCGCGAGCTCGCCACCAACACCGCGCGCGCGGTGATGGGCAGCCAGGGGCAGAAGGGCTTCAAGTACGACCTCGACGAGATCCTCACGCCGGTCGAGCGCCTGCTTTCGGGCATCGAGCTGACCCGCGAGTGCTCGCCGCGCACGCTCGATTCGATCATCAGCGTGGGCGAACGCGTCTCCGTTGCGATCCTTTCGCGCGCGCTGGCCGAGAAGGGCGTCGCCGCCCTCGCGGTGGATGCGCGCGACTTCGTGGTGACCGACGCCACGCACGGCGCCGCCACCGTCGACAAGGCCGAGACCGCGGTGCGTTTCGCGCCGCTGGCCGACAAGTGGAAGGACAGCGTGCCGATCATCACCGGCTTCATCGGCAAGACCCGCGACGGCCACACCACGACGCTCGGCCGCAACGGCTCCGACTACACCGCCACGCTCGTGGCCGGCCTGCTCAAGGCCAACGCCGTCACCGTCTGGACCGACGTGCTCGGCGTGATGACCGCCGACCCCGCGCTCGTGCGCGAGGCGCAGCCGGTCGACCGCCTCTCCTACGACGAGGCGCTGGAGCTCGCTTATTTCGGCACCCGCATGTTCCACCCGCGCACGATCATCCCGCTGCGCGAGTGCGGCGCGGCACTGGTCATCCGCAGCACCACGCAGCCCGAGGCGCCGGGCACGCGCATCGACGCGACCGGCAATCCCGATCCGAACCGCCCGACCTGCGTGACCAGCCTGGAGCGGCTGGCGCTGCTCGGCGTGCAGTCGCGCCGCACCGGCCTGAGCAAGCCGCTCGGCGGCCGCATCCTCGCGGCGCTCGGCGAAGCCGGCGTGCGCGTGTGGATGACCACCGAGTCCACGCTCGGCCAGTCGTTCTCCGTGGTGATCCCGGAATCCGACGAGGCCAAGGCCAAGCTCAGCATCGCCGAGGCGCTCGCGCCCGAGATCCAGACGGGCGACCTGCGCATCGAGCCGATCCTGTCGCCGGTGACGCTCGTCACGCTCGTGGGCGAGAACATGGGCCGTCGCCCGAACGTGGCCGGCCGCTTCCTCAATTCCATCGGTTCGGTCGGCATCAACGTCCGCGCGCTCGCGCAGGGCGCGTCGGCCCGCAGCATCTCGTGCGTCGTCGACGCCGACCAGACCGCCACCGCGGTGCGCGCGGTGCACGGGGCCTTCAACCTTTCGCACACGCAGATCAGCGTGCTGCTCCTCGGCAAGGGGGTCGTGGGCGGCTCGCTCCTGAAGCAGATCGACCAGCAGAACAAGGCGCTCGGCCGCGAGCACGACGTGCAGGTGCGCCTCGTGGGCGTGGGCTCGAGCGGCGGCGTGCTGTTCGACCCGCTCGGCCTGCCGACCGACAAGGCCATCGCGCAGCAGAAGCAGGCGCTCGACGAGGGCAAGGTGGTGAAGGACGTGATTTCGCTCCTGCCCGAGCTGTCGCGCCTGCCGAACCCCGTGCTCGTCGACTGCTCGGCGGCGCCCGGCATGGAGAAACTTTATCGCGCGGCGTTCAACCACAGCGTGAGTGTCGTCTCGGCGAACAAGCAGCCGCTGGCATTGCCGCAGGCGCAGCGCGACGACCTGCTCAATGAGGCGCGCCGCCATTTCCGCGCATACCATTACGAGACCACCGTCGGCGCCGCGCTGCCGGTGATCGAGACGCTCAAGAACCTGGTGCGCACCGGCGACCATGTGATCACGATCGAGGGCGCATTCTCCGGCACGCTCGGTTACCTGTGCGACCAGCTCGCGCAGGGCACGCCGCTGTCGCAGGCGGTGCGGACCGCGCGCGAGCTCGGCTACACCGAACCGCATCCGCGCGACGACTTGTCGGGCCTCGATGTGGCGCGCAAGGCGGTCATCCTCGCGCGCGAGCTCGGCTTGCGGCTGGACCTCACCGACGTCGAGCTGAAGCCCTTCGTGCCGGAATCCTACCTGAAGGAGGACGACCCGGAGAAATTCCTGCAGTCGCTGACCGCGCTCGACGCCGAAGTGGCGAAGCGCGTCGCGGCGAGCAAGGCACAGGGCAAGCTGCCGCGCTACCTCGCGCGCATCATGCCCGGCGCCGAGGGCGCGAAGGTCACCGTGGCGCCGATCGATGTCGACGCGGCGCATCCGGCGGCGGCGTTGCGCGGCGCGGAGGCGTTCGTCGCCTTCCATACCGAGCGCTACAAGGAGTATCCGCTCGTGGTCCGCGGTGCGGGCGCGGGCGGGGCGGTCACGGCCGCCGGCGTCCTGGCTGACATCCTGCGCCTCGCGCAGAACATTCGCGGCCGCGGCTAAGAGGGCAGGGCCGGCGATTCGTATCAGAAATGATACGAATGGGCGGAAATGTCCCATATTTCGGCGGCTTCTCCGGAGTGGCCTGCGGTTTGGCGGCCGGGCCGGATGATTCCTGGGAAAAAGTGAAAACCTGAGATTGACAGGGGTAGGGGCGGGACCCACTTTCCAGCCCAGTTTTCCCGATGTCTCTCAACGTCGCCCTTATTGTACTTATTGCCGTCGTCGTGGCCCTGGTCGCCGCGACCACAATAACCCATGGGCGGCTCGCCGAAGCCAAAAGCTCCTAAGAGACAAAAAACTCAAAGAGGAAGCCGCCCAAAAAAAGGGCGGCTTTTTTATT
>JBEHYX010000115.1:0-11489 GCA_048497945.1 Verrucomicrobiota bacterium
ATCCTCGAGCGCTACAGCGCGTTCGTGTCGTTCCCGATCAACCTCAACGGCAAGCGCGTCAACACCGTCCAGGCCCTCTGGCTGCGCAGCAAGAGCGAGATCAAGGACGAGGAATATACCGAGTTCTACAAGTTCCAGGCCCACGCCTACGACGAGCCGCAGCTGCGCCTGCACTTCAGCGCCGACGCCCCGCTCTCGATCAACGCCCTGCTGTTCGTGCCGAAGGAGAACACCGAGCGCTTCGGCTTCGCCCGCTTCGAGCCGGCCGTGTCGCTCTACTGCCGCAAGGTGCTGATCGACGCCGCGCCGAAGGACCTCCTCCCCGAGTGGCTGCGCTTCCTCAAGGGCGTCGTCGACAGCGAGGATCTCCCGCTGAACATCTCGCGCGAGACGATGCAGGACAAGGCGCTGCTCGACAAGCTGGGCAAGGTCATCACCAAGCGCTTCCTGAAGTTCCTCAACGAGGAGGCCGTGCAGCGCCCCGACGGCTACGCCAAGTTCTACTCCGAGTTCGGCCTGTTCCTGAAGGAAGGCGCCGCGCTCGACCAGACCCACAAGGACCAGCTCGTGAAGCTGCTCCGCTTCGAGTCGTCGCTGACCGAGAAGAGCAAGTCCACGAGCTTCGCCGACTACGTCTCGCGCATGGGCAGCGAACAGAAGGGAATCTATTTCCTGATCGGCAAGGACCGCGCCGCCATCGAGAGCGGCCCGTATCTCGAAGGCTTCAAGGCCCGCAACCTCGAGGTGCTCTTCTGCTACGAGCCCGTCGACGAGTACGTGATGAACAACGTGCGCGAGTTCGACGGCAAGAAGCTGATCGCCGCCGACCATGGCGACGTGAAGCTCGCCGACATCCCGCAGGCCGAGGGCGCGCTCAGCGAGGACGACACCAAGAAGCTGACCGAATGGCTCAAGACGACGCTCGGCGAGCGCGTCGCCGCCGTGAAGGCCAGCGACCGCCTCGTCGACTCCCCCGCCCTCGCGATCAACGCCGACAAGTTCATGTCCGCCCACATGCGCCGCATGATGAAGGCCATGAACAAGGACGGCGGCGACACCCCGGTGCGCGTCGAGCTCGAGATCAATCCCCGCTCCGCCGTGATGAAACGCCTCTTCGAGACGCACACCGCCGCGCCGGAGAAGGCGAAGCTCGTCGCCGAGCAGATCCTCGACAACGCCCTCATCAGCGCCGGCCTGCTGGAAGATGCCAGCCCCATGGTCGCCCGCTTGTACAAGCTTCTCGAGACCGTCTGAGCTGAGCCTCTATCCCGCTGGTTTTCACACAAGGCCGGCCCTCGGGCCGGCCTTCTTCTTTCTCTCGCTGCGGTCATCCTGAGCCGTGCGAAGGATGACGGAATGGGGGATAATAAAAACGCCCCCGGTTTCCCGGGGGCGCGAGGTGACCAAACTTTTTCGGAAATCAGGCCAGCAGGTGCTGCCACTGGTCTTCGCGCGCGGAGCGGGCAGCCTTGAGGGCGCCCACAGCGACGAAGCGCTTGTAGTCCTGGCCGGCGAGGCGGACCTTCGGCGACTCGTAGCCGTCGGCCGCGAGCTTCTCCTGCAGCACGGTGTCGAGGCCGCGGATGCGGCTGCCGCCGCCCGTGATCACGATGTTCTGCAGCAGCTGGGCCACGGAGTCGGACGATGCGCGGCCGATCAGCGTGGTGAGCGCCGGGTAGAATTTCTCGAGCAGGCGGTTGCACGCGTTGCCGATGGTCTCGCCGAGCTCGAGCGTGTGGCTCTTGCCGCCGATGAGCACCTTGACGTCGATCGGCTTGCGGATCGACCCGACGTAGGAGTGTTCCTCCTTGATCTGGCGGATCGTGGCGCGCGACAGGCCGTTGTTCGGATAGGTGCGCTGGAGGTCGTCCTCGATCAGCTTGTCGATCGCGTCGCCGGCGAAGGCGAGGCTGATCTGGTCGTCGGCCGTCGGGAAATAGCCCTGGATGAGACAGAGGTCGGTGGTGCCGCCGCCGATGTCGATGAAGAGGGAATTGGTCACCGGGTCGACGTAGTTGGCCTGGCCGACGCGGCTCTCGTCGCGGAAGCCCAGCGCCGCGAGGAACGGCTCGGGAATGAGCAGCACGCGGTCGAAGACGCCGGCCGCGCAGTTGCGGATGTCCTCGCGCGCCGTCTGGCCGGCGTTGGCGGGGACGCCGATGACGGCGCGGATCTCGGCGGAACCCGCCGGGTCGATCACGGCGCGCACGCGGCGGATGAAGTCCCGGGCCGGCTCGACGTGGGCGATGATGCCGTCCTCGAGCGGCGCGATCATGCGCATCTGGAGGCGGTGGTTGAGCGCCTCCTCGCCGATCAGCGTCGTGGCGTTGTTGGCGATGATGCCGTCGACAAGGCCCTCGCGGGCGTAGCCGATGACGGTGGGGATGACTTTGCTGATCGCGGTGTCCTTGCCTTCCGCCGGGCCCGCGAGGATGCAGGAGGCGTTGGTGCCGAGGTCAAAGCCGACGAGGATCTTCTTCCGCTCGCCGCCCTTGCGCGCGGGCGCCGGAGCTTCCGCCGGGCGGTCGGGGGTGACGGTGGCCGGGCGCGCAGGGGCATTCTTTTCAATCGTTGTGGTGGTCATTGGGTGTGGGTGGTTGTCGCTGTCGTTTTTGGTCACCGGCGTGTGCGCGGGCTGGTGCGCTCGGCCGCCAGCATGGCGTCGAGCAAATCGGGGATGGAAAGGGGTTCGGCCGGCGGCTCGGGCGGGCGGGCGGGCACGGACGTGACCGTTGTCACGACGGTGGTGCGGGCGGCGCCGGCGGCGGGGAGCGTTTCCCTCAGGCGCGGCGCGAGCAGCTCGGCGAGCACCTGCGCATCGGCGATGCGGCTCTCCTCGCGGGCAAACAGCTCCGCGAACTCCGGCTCGGCCAGGGCCGCGGGACCCTCGGCTTCCTGCAGCCCGCGCACGGCCTCGGCCAGCGCGCCGGCCTGCAGGGATGCCGCACGCGCGGCGTCGCCCTGTTCGCGCAGGAGACAGATCTGCCGGACCAATGCAACGATGCCGGCCATTCGTCCGGCGGCCGCCGGACGCTGACTGGTGGGAAAATTTTTCAACAAGCTTTTCCCTAACGACCCGCCGATCGCGGCTTGGTTCAAAAAATATTCAATAACGCCGGCCGGGAGGGCGCGGCTCCAGATCCGCACAAAGTTGCTGGAGGCGGGACTAGCAGTCCCGCGACTTTACGCCACGAAGCCGGGATCTCGCGGGACTGTTAGTCCCGCCTCCAGACCGGGCCAAGCCGGTGCGGCATGACGCCAAATCCTCAGCGCTGCGCGACCTTGGCCGGCGCAGGCTCTTCGGCCGCAGCCTGATGACTCGGCTTGAAGGTGGCCATCTGGCGGACCAGGAAGGCGGCCACGACCAGCACGACCGCCATAACGGCAATCGCCACCGGCGTGGGCACAGGACGCTCGACCGACGCAACGCCGATCTCTTCGATGTAGTGACGTTTTCTCATGGGGTTTGCCCCTAAATCGGCACAAACCCCCGGAAAATAAGCGCCGGGCGCGTTACTTCTTGATGCCCACGTACTCCAAGAAGGCGTCCTGCGAACGCGGGCGGCCGAGGAACTTCTCCACCGACACGGCCACGTCGCGGGTGTTGCCCACGCCGTAAACCTCGTCGCGCAGGCGGCGGCCGACCTTCTCGTCGAGGAAGCCGCCCGGCGCCGTCTTGAACGTGCTGGCCATGTCGATCGCCATGACCTTCGCCCAGAGATAGCCGTAGTAACCGGCGTCGTAACCGGCAAGGTGACCGAAGTAGGCCACGAAAGCCGTGTCATCCGGCGGCGCGATGGTCACGCGCGCCAGCGTGGCGTTGGTCACGGCAACGATGTCCATCTTGGCGGCCTGCTCGGCGGAAACGGTGTGGAGCGCAAGGTCGACGAGGCCGTAGGTGAGCTGGCGGCGGGTCGCGTAGCCCTCGGTGGCCTGGCGGGAGGCGACGAGTGCGGCGATGGTGTCGGCCGGGATCTTCTTCGCCGGGTCACGGTAGTCGGCGGCGAAGGTGTCGAGCACGGCCTTGTCCCAGACCCAGTTCTCGAGCATCTGCGACGGTGCCTCGACGAAGTCGCGCGGCACCGCGAAGCCGGTCTGGCCCACGAAGCGCGAGCGGCTGAGCATGCCGTGCATGACGTGGCCGAACTCGTGGAAGAGCGTCTGCACCTCGTCGTGCTTCAGCAGCGAGGGCTTGTCGGCGGACGGCACCGGGAAATTGCAGAGCAGCGCGGCGACCGGCAGGTCGTATCGGCCGTCGTCGAGCACGCCGCCGACCTTCTGCGGGAAGCAGGCGAAGTGGTTGAACTTCCCTTCGCGCGGGAACATGTCGAGGTAGAAGGCGCCCATCGGCACACCGCTGGCGGCATCCTGCACGACGTAGAGCTGCACGCCCGGCGCCCAGACGTACGGCGGCTCGATCGCGGTGAACTTCAGGCCGAAGATCTTCTGGTAGATGGCGAACATGCCCTCGAGCGTCGCCTGGTACGGGAAGAACGCGCGCAGCGCCTCCTTGTCCACGGCGTACTTCTCCTTCATCAGGCGGTTCGTGTAGTAGCCGATGTCCCAGGCCATGAGCTGCGCGTCGGCCGCGCCGGTCTGCTTCACCTTCAGCTGGCGGAGCGTCTCCATCTCGGCGGCGAACTTCGGCTGGAGGCCCTTCACCAGGTCCTCCTCGAACTTGACCGCGGTGGCGCCGGTCTTGGCCATGCGCGTCTCGGTGCGGTAGTCGGCCCACGTGGCGTAGCCGAGGCGGCGGGCGATGTCGGCGCGGAGCGCGACCATCTTCGCGAGCACGGAAATGTTCTTCTCGCGGGCGAGCGAGTTGCGGGCGACGCTGACCTTGCGGCGCGTCTCGGGATTGTCGGCGTTGTCGCCGATCGCCGCCGCGTGCCAGGTGATGTTGGCCATCACGCGGTACTTGCCGTCGGCCTGCTTGACGCCGGGGCTCTCGAGGAAGCTGGCGGGCACGCCGGCCAGTTCCTCGGCGGTGAAGTCGAGCGGGCCGCGGGCTTCATTGATGTTCACGCCGAACTGGGTCTCGAGGCCGGTGAGTTCCTTGCGGAGTTTCTCCACCTCGGCGCGCTCGGCCGGCGGCAGGGCCAGGCCGGCGCGGCGGTAGCTGAGCATCTGGTCGTCCACCAGGCGCTGCTCCTCGGCGCCGAGTTTCGGCTTCAGGTCCGCCACGGCCTTGAGCACGCGATAGAGGTCCTCGCGGTAATCGAGGGCGATGCTCCACTCGTCGATCTTCACGCTGAGCTCGTTGGCGGTGTCGCGCATCGGGGCCTCGAGGCTCGACTGGGCGATGGTGCCGGTGAGGTTACTCATGCCGCCGACGCGGGCGGTGATGGCGTCGACCGCGGCAAAGGTGTTGCCAAACGTGAGCTTGGCCGGGTCCTGCGCGGCCACCGCGGTGAGCTCGGCATCGGCGCGCTTGATGGCGGCGTCGACCTGGGCCTTGAGCTCATCCGGCGTGCGGGCGTAGGCCGGCAGCTCGAGCACCAGGTGGTTGCGCGCGGCGGCGGCCTGGAAATCGGCGAGGGTGAGCGTGGTCCCGAAAGCCGGCAGCAGCGCCGACAGACCCAGGACGAGGACGAACAAGGCGCGAAACGCGCGGGCGGAGGTAATCATGGGAATGAGCCGCCGAATTTATGACACAGCCCTCCCGGCTCAACCGCGAAAGTGGCGGAGGGGGGTGGGATTCGAACCCACGGTACCCTTTCGGGCACGCCTGGGACGTAATTCATCGCATATCTTTGAATCTTGAGGAGGAGGGCGAAATTTGCATCTTCCTCTCACGCGAGCACGTGGGCCAACGTGTTCTTAAGAGAGCGAGCACACCACCCCACCCCATGGCCAAACCGGAACGTCAGGCACTAATTGCCCAACTTGAGGCTGCGCGCAATTCACGCGTAGTTTGTTATGTAACCGCCACTCGCCAAAACCTTGAAGTGCACATGGCAATGGACGCGATATTCAAGATGCATGAACATCTCAAACGCATCGCTCCAAATCAAAAGATCCCCAAAATAGATCTCTTTCTGTGTAGTAATGGTGGTGACGGAACCGTTCCATGGAGGCTTGTAACTTTAATTCGTGAGTTCTGCGATGAGTTCAACGTGTTGGTGCCCTATCGCGCCTTTAGTGCGGCAACTCTAACGGCACTGGGCGCAGACCATGTAGTGATGCATAGAATGGGAATGCTGGGACCCACAGATGCTACTGTTATTAATGCTTTCAATCCTCGCGCTCCGCACAACCCATCACAGCAGCTAGGTATCAGTGTTGAGGATGTTTCAGCCTACCTCGCATTGGTCAAAGAAGATGCAGGCATCACTCACGAAGATGAGCTCGTGATTGCGTTCAATAAGCTAGCGGAGCAAGTGCATCCCTTAGCTTTGGGAAATGTGAAACGGCACATTTCGCAGTCCCGGCTAATGGCTAGAAAGTTGCTTAGCCTTCACCTCGATACCGCAGCAGAGGGTCAGCGTATTAACGAGATTGTCGAAAATCTAACGTCCAAGTCATTTTATCACAGCCACCCAATCAATCGCATGGAGGCTAAGTCTCAGATCGGGATCGAATTCGTGCAAAATGCCACCCAGCAGGAGGAGGACTTGATGTGGCAGCTGTACTGCGAATATGACCTCCAACTTCAAAACGAGCGTCCTTTCAACTTTGTCGAAGAATATATGGCTGTGCACCCAACCCAATTGCCAGGTATCGTACCCACTACCCAAGTAGCTACTAACAGACTCGTTTATATTGAGAGCACGGGACTAACTCACTGCAGTAGCTTTGATTATCAAATAAGTGGGACTAAACTTCCCAATGCATCGGTTCAGTGCACTTTAATCACCTTGCGACAAGGATGGAACATTGAATAGTCTTTAACCCTCTATCGCATTTACAATGGCTAGCGCGCTTCCATTTCAATCAGTACCGTGCATCGTCGTGACGGGCGACCAATTCGCCGTAGGCGCTACTCAAATCATTCCGTGTCATTTCACGACCACTTCCACACCGGACTCTATCTCTGCTACAAGACCAGAGTTCAATTCCATCAGCCAGCCTAAGGTTTTTGGAACGCCAGCGGGAACACTTCCGGTCGAGCTATCGCCTACTTGAGGTACGTGAGCGTAGGGAAAGGGCCGTAGAGCATAGATTTCGATCGCTGAGCAAACTCACCTGCTTGCTCGCAACTTAATCGTCGAGAATAGAAAGTGGCGGAGGGGGTGGGATTCGAACCCACGGTACCCTTTCGGGCACGCCTGATTTCGAGTCAGGTACGATAGACCACTCTGCCACCCCTCCGTGACAAGGGAGCGAAACGTAGGTCACCCCCGACAAAACGGAAGCCGAAATTTTCGCCGGCCCCGGCCCGTAAAATCAGACGTTTTCGTCCTCGGCGTCCAGCGCGCGGCGGTTGGCCGGCAGGTGCTGGGGCAGGAAACTGTAGTAGAGCATCAGCTGCCAGCTGCGCGAGGAGCGGTAGAGCAGCATCGGCACGAGCATCGAACCGCCGATGGCCAGCCCGATGGCCAGATTATTGCCGATCACATGGGTCAGCCAGAGCACGAGCACCGGCACGAGGAAGCAAACCAGCGTCACGCCGTAGTTGAGCGACATCGCGCCCAGGAAGAAACCCTCGTCCTTCTCGAAGCGCAGGCCGCAGTCCGGGCAGCCGTCGTTCAGCTCGAACAGCTTGCCCGCCTTGAACAGGTGCGAGCCGCCGCAATTCGGGCACTTGTGCGTGAGGCCGCGGGCGATGATCTGGCCGTGCGTGACTTTCATGGGAAAACCTTGGCACCACTGATACACACTAACGGACACTAATAAAGACAGGGTGCGAAGCCTTTCTCCGAAATTAGTGACTCATCAGGGTGGATTAGTGGTGCCAAAGAAAAAGGCGCTCCATTGCGGGAGCGCCTTCGAAAGGTTGCCGGGGATCGGCGCTCAGGCGCCGAGCTGGTAGCGGACGAAGCGGCGGATCTGCATGTTCTCGCCGAGCTTGCCGACCTTCTCCTTGAGGATGTCCTTGATCGTCTTGGTATTGTCCTTCACGTACGGCTGCTCGAGCAGGCAGACCTGCGAGTAGTACTTCTCGAGCTTGCCCTCGACGATCTTCTGGACCGCGGCGGCCGGCTTGCCCTCGAGCTGCGCCATGGCAATCTCGCGCTCCTTGGCCAGGTCGGCCTCGGGCACGTCCTCGCGGCGGACGCAGGTGGGGGCGGTGGCGGCGATCTGGAGGCAGATGTCGCGGCAGAAGCCCTTGAAGTCATCGGTCTTGGCGACGAAGTCGGTCTCGCAGTTGACCTCGACGATCACGCCGACCTTGCCGCCGACGTGGATGTAAGCCTCGACGAGGCCTTCCTTCGTGGCGCGGGTGGCGAGCTTGTCGAGCTTGTTGCCGAGCTTCTTGCGGAGGATGGTGATGGCCTCCTCCGGGTTGCCCTTGGCCTCATCGAGGGCCTTCTTGACGTCGAGCAGGCCGGCCCCGGTTTTTTCCCGGAGCTCGCTGATCATGGAAGTGGTGACGGTAGACATGGGTTTAAACAGGAATGCCGCTTAGACCTCGTCGGTCGTGACGGCGGACTTCTTGGCGCCGGCGCGGGCCGGGCGCTTCTTGGCAACGGGCTTCTCCTCGACGGCGTCCTTGATGCCGGCCGGGATGACCACCTTGTCGAGGTCGACCTCGCCGGTCGCGGCGGCGGCGGCGTTCTCGGCCGGGGTGGCGCGGCGGGCTTCACGGTGGCCGAGGCCGGCCGTGATGGCGGCAACCACCGTCTCGATGATGATGCGCACCGACTTGGTGGCGTCGTCGTTGCCCGGGATCGGGTAGGTGAGCTGGGTCGGGTCGGAGTTGGTGTCGACCAGGCCGATCGACGGGATGCCGACGCGCTTGGCCTCGGCGACGGCGATCGCCTCGTAGCCGACGTCGATCACGAACATCGCGCGCGGGAGCGCGGTCAGGCCGATGATGCCGTCGAAGTTGCGGGTCATGCGGGCCATCTCGCGGCGGATGGCGGACTCCTCCTTGGAGGAGAACTTGCCCAGCTCGCCGCTGGCGTCCATGGCCTGGTACTTCTTGTACTTCGCGAGCGACTTCTTGATCGTCTCGAAATTGGTGAGCGTGCCACCCATCCAGCGGGTGGTGACGTAGGGCATGCCGGTGGCGGCAGCGGCCTCGCGGATCAGCTCCTGCGCCTGGCGCTTGGTGCCGACGAGCAGGATGTCATCGCCGTGGGCGACGAGGTTCTCGACGAAGTTGTAGGCCTTTTCGAGGGCCGCGTGCGTCTTCTCGAGGTCGATGATGGTGATGCCCTGGCGGTGGTCGAACACGTAGGGCTTGGAGCGCGGATTCCAACGCTTGGTCTGGTGACCGAGGTGGACGCCGGCATCGAGGAGGTCTTTGGGAGTTACGTTCATGGGATCTATGTCGTGACGAGACACAGGTCGGCCAACTGGGCCGCCTTGCGATCGTTACTGTCAGTTAATGGTTGATGAGTTTAAGGAACAGGAGGGGCGAAAAGAGAGTGTGGCCGGACCCTTGGCAAGGGGATTCTCGGCGCAAACCTTGCACGCGCCTAACTGGCATCGTGAAAACTATTTAGCCTGTCATTTCCGGTGGAAAAGTTTGACGTGGCGGCCCGGATAGGTGCATTTGCGACGGTCCCGTCAGCCCCTTCATGCCCCCCTTTCTCCGCCACCTCTTCCGCTTTCAGGAAAGCGGCCTGCTTCTGGTAATCCTCGTCCTCGGGCTTTTGCTCACGATTTTCAGCGGCACGGTGCGCACGCCGGTGTTCGAGGTCGGCCCCGATGGCACGCGCCAGCGGGTGTTCGTCACCAACGCCGCCGGCGAACGCACTCCCGCCGTCGCCGAGAAGAACAAGTTCTTCAACGCCCAGAACCTCGCCCAGCTCGCCAAGGACACCAGCTTCATCGCCATCATGGCGGTCGGCATGTCGGTCGTCATCATCGCGGGCGGCATCGACCTGTCCGTCGGCGCAATCTACGCGCTGGCCTCGGTGCTC
This sequence comes from Verrucomicrobiota bacterium, assembly GCA_048497945.1. Lineage (GTDB taxonomy): Bacteria > Verrucomicrobiota > Verrucomicrobiia > Opitutales > Opitutaceae > Lacunisphaera. The sequence continues at coordinate 10,032 of JBEHYX010000115.1, forward strand.
GGCGCGCTGACCTTCCAGCATTTCGGTCCCGATGGCTCTGCCGCCGGCACCTCGCCTTGGGTGGCGGTGTTATTGGGTGCGGGCGTCTGCGTGGGCACAGCCGCGTTGTGCGGCCTGATCAACGGCAGTCTCATCGTCTCCCTCGGTGTCCATCCTTTCATCATCACGATGGGCGCGATGGAAATCCTCCGCGGCATCGCCTTCGTCGTCACCAACGGCCAGTCGGTCGGCGGCTTCCCTCCCCTCTTCCGCGAACTCGTCCGCAAGGAAACCAGCGGCGGCCTCAGTCTCGTCCCGCTCGGCGTGATGGTGCTCGTGCTCATCGCCGGCTGGATCTTCCTCTCCCGCCTCGCCGCCGGCCGGCGGGTCTACGCCATCGGCGGCAACGAACTCGCCTCACGCTTCAGCGGCATCCGCGTCGAGCGGGTAAAGATCGGCATCTACCTTCTCTCCGGCCTCGCGGCGGGCGTCGCCGCGCTGATCGCCCTCGGTTATTACGGCAGCGCCAGCTCGGGTGACGGCCAGGGCTACGAACTCAGCGTCATCGCCGCCGCCGTTGTCGGTGGCGCCAGCCTCACCGGCGGACGCGGCACCGCGCTCGGCGCCGTGCTGGGCGCGCTCATCATCCAGATGATTTCCAGCGGCATCGTGATCCTTGGCATCAACCAGAACTACAGCCGGGTGATCATCGGCGCGGTCATCATCATCGCCGTCGTGCTCGACAAGTTTAACACCTGGCTCGCCAAGCGCCGCCTCACCCAGGCCGCCGTCGCGAAACATTAAGTTCCCGGCCTGGTCCATTTCAGTCAGCTATACCCTAACCTCCCCCAATATGAAACGTCTGCTCCTCCTCGCCACTTCGCTGGCGCTCGCCGTCGCCGGCCGTGCCGCCGACACGCTCACCATCGGCCTTGTCGCCAAGTCGCAGGGCAACCCGGTCTTCCAAGCCGCCCGCGTCGGCGCCGAGGACGCCGCCAAGGAACTCAGCAAAAAGTACAACCGCCCGATCAAGATCGACTGGCGCACGCCGAACGAGGAAGACGCCCAGAAGCAGGCCGACGCCATCGAGCAGCTCGTGCTCGCCGGCGCCGAGGGCATCTCGGTCAGCTGCTCCGACGCCAACAAGCTCACCGACGCCATCAACCACGCCGTCGTCAACGGCGTGCCGGTCGCGACCTTCGACTCCGACGCCCCCGCGTCCAAGCGTTTCGTCACCTACGGCGTCGACGACATCGAGTGCGGCAAGCAGACGATGGAGGAGCTGGCGAAGGTCATGCACGGCAAGGGCATCGTCGCCGTCCTCGCCGGCAACCAGAACGCCCCGAACCTCCAGAAGCGCGTGCAGGGCGTGCGCGAAGCCGCCGCCAAGTACCCGGGCATCACGATCCGCGACGTCTATTACCACAAGGAAACCCCGCAGGACGCCGCCGCCAAGGTCGAGCAGGTCATGCAGGCCAA
>JBEHYX010000116.1:0-11320 GCA_048497945.1 Verrucomicrobiota bacterium
ACGCCCCAACGGTGGCGGGAGGGCGTCTGGCAGGAGACCAGGCCGGCGATGCCGGCGCCGACGACAATGACATCCGTTGCATTTTTCATTGTTGCTTGCGACCCCGGAAAAACCGGGCCGTTGCTTCCAATACCGGGGAATAAATCCGGTGTCGGATACGGAACACTCCCCGATACCGGGAACAAAACAGAGGGCTATCGTCACCGTTTGCGGGCGCAATCCGCCCCGAGCACCGAAAAACTCCAACGCAAAATTCCATGAAGACCACGCTCACCCTTCCCAAACTGCCCGACCCCGCCAGGGCCCGGGATTACTTCAGCGACAAGATGGAGTTCACCACCGGCCCGGTGGAACTCCAGCGCGCGATGAACCAGGACGAGGTCATCGTCGTCGACGTCCGCGCGACCGAGGACTACCGCAAAGGGCACATCCCCGGCGCCATCAGCCTGCCGCGCGAGCAATGGAACAATCCGCGGGGCCTGCGCCGCGACAAGACCAACGTCCTCTACTGCTACTCGCAGGTCTGCCATCTCGCGCCGAACATTGCCGTCAGCCTCGCGGAGGACGGCTACCCGGTGATGGAACTGGAAGGCGGCTTCGAGGGCTGGAAGCAGAACGACCTGCCGGTGGAAACAAGCGCCGGCGTCAGAAAAGCAGAGGTGCTGACGCCCGCCGATCGCTCGCCAAAGCAGGAAAACCTCTGAGAGCGCATCGAAAAAGGTGGAGCGCGGTGTCCCCACCGCGCGGGGGAGTTACGCCGTAAGGAAAGCGCCTTGGGACAAGTCGCTCCACCTTCATTTGGCCGATCCCGGCCGCGGCCTTGGTTCCCGGAAATCCCGAATTATTTCCCGGCACCTTTTCCGCTGACGGCAGACGTAAGTTGTTGCCGTCATGAAATTCCATTCGAAACCTGCGCGGTTTTTGGTGACGCGCATGGCGCGGGCCTACGGGTTCATGGACCCCGTGCCGATCCTGGCCTGGCTGCGCAGCTTCGCGCAGCCCTCCGAGGTCGGCGAGCCGATCGAGCTCCTGCGCGCCGGCCTGCTTTTTCACGCCCGCGGGCTGGTCAACACCAAGGCGATCCAACACAACCTCGACTGGGTGTGGCCCTACTGGGTCGAGCGGCAGTTCAACCCGGATGACGCGTCCTTCATCCCGCGGGCGTTTTCGTTCAGCCACATCAACCTCACGCACCGCAACTGGACCGCGGTCGGGCAGCCGGACCTGCCCTACTACCCGATCGTCGACCCGCGCGGCCTCGTGACGCCGTCGTTCGACGGCTGGTCGCTCGACTTCTGGCTCGTGCCGGAACAGGGCGCGCCGCTGTTTCCCTCGAAGGAGGTGGATTTCAACCAGGAGATCGCGGTCGACGAGAACATCAGCGTGTGCTCGCTCGCCCGCCGCGACGCCGCCTGGATCCGGAGCGACGTGCGGATGACCGTCGAGCACGGCACGCCGTGCTGCACCGCCACCGTGCGGGCCGGCGCTGCGGCCAATGGCTTCCTCGCGGTCGCGCTGCGGCCCTACAATCCCGAGGGCGTGAGCATGGTGCGCCGGATCGAGCCGCTGCTCGGCCGCAACGGCTGGCGCATCGATGACCGCCACGAGGTCTGGTTCGACCAGGCGCCCGTCCGTTCGCTTTATTCCACGTACGCCGAGGGCGACGTCTCGCTGCGCCTCGCCGAGGACATCCCCGCCACGGGCGTGAAGTGTCCCGCCGGCATGGCCACGGCCGCGGCGCTTTTCCCGGTGACCGACCTGCGCGAGCACCCGCTGGTCGTGCGCGCCCCGGTCTACGACGAGCTGAGCCCGGCCAAGCGCGCCGGCACCGCGGGTCCCACGCCCTCCTGGGCCGAGGCGCGCGCCGGCCTGGCCCGGCTGGAATTGCCGGAGCCGCGCTACCAGCGGCTCTACGACCTCGCCCTCACGAACGTCGTGCTGCACGCGCCGCGCGACGTCTACCCCGGGCCGTACACCTACAAGCGGTTCTGGTTTCGCGACGCGGTGCTCATCCTGCAGGTGCTGCTCGCGCTCGGCGGCGTCGAGCGCACGCGGCGCGCGATCGAGCAGTTCGGCCCGCGCCAGCGGCGCGACGGCTACTTCCTGTCGCAGGAAGGCGAATGGGACAGCAACGGGCAGGTGCTCTGGCTGTACGACCGCTTCCGCCGGCTCACGGGCGAGACGCTGCCGGAGACGTGGCGCGAGGCCGCGCGGCGCGGCGCGCGCTGGATCACCCGCAAGCGCCTGCCGCCCGGCTCGGGCAAAAAGGAAGCGGGCCTGCTGCCGGCGGGCTTCAGCGCCGAGCATCTCGGTCCGAACGATTTCTACTACTGGGACGACTTCTGGGCCGTCGGCGGCCTGCAGGGCGCGGCGGGAATTTTCCAGGACACGGACCCTAAGTTCGCGCAACAATGCCGCGACGAAGCCGCGGAGTTCCTCGCGACCATCGGGCGTTCGATCCCGGCCGGGCCGCAGCGGCGTTTCCCGGGCGCGGTCCCGGCCTCGCCCTACCGCCGCATGGATTCCGGTGCGATCGGGTCGGTCGTCGCGGATTATCCGCTGCAGCTCCTGCCGGCGGGCGATTCCCGCATGCTGCTGACCGCGGACTACCTGCGCGCGCATTCCTTCCATCACGGCGTGTTCCTGCAGGACATGATCCATTCGGGGCTCAACGTTTACCTGACGCTGCATCTCGCGCAGGTGTGGCTGCGCGCGGGCAACCCGGAATCGGTGTGGGCCCTGATGGATCGCGTGGCCTCCCTCGCCTCGCCGACCGGCCAGTGGCCCGAGGCGATTCATCCGCGCACCCTGGGCGGCTGCATGGGCGACGGGCAGCACATCTGGGCCGCCGCCGAGTGGCTGATGCTGGTGCGCAACCTTTTCGTGCGCGAGGAAGGCGGGCGCCTCGTCCTCGGCGCAGGCGTCGCCCCCGCCTGGCTCGAGGCCGGACCGGTGGCGTTCGGCCCGACCCTGACCCCGCACGGCCCGGCCGGCGTGCGCTTCACACGCGAACCCGGCGGCGTCCGCGTCGCCCTCGACGCCCGCTGGCGCACGACCGCGCCCGAGCTCGAGCTCACGGTCCCGGGCTGCCGGCGCCTCGAGGTCACCTCCGGCGACCTCCGGACCGAATTCACCCTGCCCTTTTCCGCATGAAAATCTGCCTTCTGACCAATACCTATCTTCCCCATGTGGGCGGCGTGGCCCGCTCCGTCAGCACTTTTGCCGACGAATACGAACGCCTCGGCCACGAAGTGCTCGTGGTCGCCCCCCATCTGCCCGGCAAGGTGAAGGCGCGCGCCGAGGCCAAGGTGGAGCGTGTCGCCGCGGTCCAGAACTTCAACGGCAGCGATTTCTCCGTGCGCCTGCCGCTGGCGGCCGCGCTTTCCAGCCGCATCGATGAGTTCAAGGCGGACGTGATCCACGCCCACCACCCGTTCCTGCTTGGCGACACCGCGCTGCGCTTGGCCACGAACCGCAGCGTGCCCGTGATCTTCACGCACCACACGCGCTATGAGGACTACGTCCACTACGTGCCGTTCGCCTCGCCGGCGCTCCGGCGCGCGGCGATCCAGCTTTCGACCGAGTACGCCAACATGTGCGACGCGGTCATCGCGCCGAGCGCGAGCATCGCCGGCCTGATCAAGCGCCGCGGCGTGAAGGTCCCGGTGGCGGTCGTGCCCACGGGCATCGACACCAAGGCCTTCGCCGCGGGCAACGGCGCGGCTTTCCGGCGGCAGTGCAAAATTCCCGCCAAGGCGTTTGTCGTCGGCCATGTCGGCCGCCTCGCGCCGGAGAAGAACCTGCCCTATCTCGCCAAGGCCGTCGCGCTGTTCCTGAAGCGGCAGCCGCAGGCCTGGTTCCTCGTCGTGGGCTCCGGTCCGTCGACGGAAACCCTGCGCGAGGAATGCTCCCGCAAGGGCGTGGCGAACCGCCTGGTGCTGGCCGGATCCAAGACCGGCCGCAGCCTGTGCGACGCCTACCGGGCCATGGATGTCTTCGCCTTCAGCTCGCGCTCCGAAACCCAGGGCCTGGTGGTCACCGAGGCGATGGCCGCGGGTTGTCCCGTCGTGGCGCTGCGCGCGCCGGGCGTGCGCGACGTCGTCCGTCACGGGAAAAACGGCTATCTCCTGCCCGAACGCGCGGCGCCCGCGGCCTTCGCGCGGCAGCTGGAAAAGCTGGCGACCGATCGCGCCCGGCTGGCGGCCTTCGGCAAGGCGGCCGTCGCGACCGCCGCGGAGTTTTCCGTCACCCAGTGCGCCGAGCGCGCCCTCGCCTTCTACGAACGGATCCGCGTGGCCACGCGCCGCGAGCGGCTGCTGAGCCGCCAAAGTTCCTGGCGCACGTTCCAGGATCGGATCGAGGTCGAATGGAACCTGCTTTCCCGCAACGCGCGCGCCCTCGGCACCGCGCTTGCGTCCTGATTTCCCGCCCCATGTTCGCCAAGGTCGAATCCTACTACCGCCGTTTCCGCCAGCGCACCAGCCACCGCGAGTGGGCGGCCCGCCGCCAGCATGCCGCCGCCGGCACCGGCGAAAAGCCGGGCCTGCTGCTGATCCAGGTCGACGGGCTGTCGCGGACGCAGCTGGAACGCGCCGTGAACGCGCGGCGCATGCCGTTCCTGCGCCGGCTCATCCGGCGCGAGGGCGCCACGGTGCACAACTTCTACCCGGGCGTGCCCTCCACCACCGCCGCGGTGCAGGCCGAGCTGTACTACGGCGTGCGCGCCGCGGTGCCGGCGTTCAGCTTCTACAACCGGATCAAGCAGTGCCACGGCGTCATGTGCTCGCCCGACTGGGCCAAGGAGGCGGAATCCGCCTGCGCGGCGCAGGCCGAGGGCCTGCTCCAGGGCGGCAGCTCGTGGTCCAACATCTACACCGGCGGCGCGACGCAGGAGGAAAGCCACTTCTGCGCCGCGAGCATCGGGCTCGGCGACCTGTGGCGCACGGGCAAGATCGGGAATATCTTCATGTTCATCCTGCTGCACCCGTTTTCGACGCTGCTGCTCACGGGGCTGATCCTCGTCGAGTTGCTGCTCGCGCTCGGCGACCTGGTGGCGGGCCTCTTTCGCGGCGAGAAATTCCTGCCGGAGCTGATGCTCGTGATCTCGCGGATGTTCGTCGCCGTCGGCGTGCGCGAGCTGGTGACGATGGGCGCCGCGGTGGATGTCACCCGCGGCCTGCCGGTGGTGCACGTCAACTTCGTGGGCTACGACGAGCAGGCGCACCGCCGCGGGCCGGGCTCGGCCTACGCGCACTGGTCGCTGCTCGGCATCGACCGCGCCATCCGCAAGCTCTACCACGCCGCGGAGAACTCGCCGCGCCGCGACTACGAGGTGTGGATCTTCTCCGACCACGGCCAGGAGCGCGTCCGCTCCTTCGACCTCGAGGTGCCCGGCGGGATCGAGGCCGTGATCCGCTCCGCGCTCGAGCTTGCGCAGCAGAAGGACAGCGCCTGGCGCCGGCGTTCGCAGCGCCGCCCGCTGCCCAACTGGTGGCGGCCGCGGCTGACCGCCGAGAAGCAGCTCGCGCGCTGGAACCGCGACAGCCATCTCACGCCCGAGGAGGAGGCGACCTTCACCGTGGCGGGCATCGGCCCGGTGGGACACGTCTATTTCGCTCATCCGCTGGACCTGGAAAAGCGCCGCGCCCTCGCCCGCCGGCTGGTCGACACCGGCAAGGTGCCCGGCGTGCTGGCGAAACAGGAGGACAATTCCGTCGTCTGGTTCCATGCCGGCGGGGAAACGCCCGTGCCCGGACCGGCGGCCGTCGCCCTGCTGGCGCCGCAGCCCAAGGAACTGCGCGAGGAACTCGCCGAGGACCTGGCGACGCTCGCGCGTCATCCGAACTCCGGCGACCTGCTGCTGCTCGGCTGGAGCCCGGGCACGCCGACGTGGACCTTCGCGCCCGAGCGCGGGGCGCACGGCGGCATCGGCCTGGAGGAGACGCGCGGTTTCGTGCTGCTCCCGCGGCGCACCCGCCTGCCCGCCGGTTGCGAGCACCACATCCGCCCGGCCGCGCTGCGCGCCGCGGCGCTGAGCCTGCTGGAGCGCGCGCCGCTGGCGCCGGTGCAGCCGGTGCCTTTCGCCGGCGAAACGCTGGCGCTGCGCGTGCTGACCTACAACACGCATGGCTGCGCCGGCATGGACGGGCGCATCTCGCCCCGCCGCATCGCGCGCGTCATCGCGGCGCACGATCCGGACATCGTCGCGCTCCAGGAACTCGACCTCGGGCGCCGGCGCTCGCGGGCGGAGGACCAGGCGGCGATCATCGCGCAGCTGACCGGCCTGCACGTGGTTTTTTGCCCCACGGTGACGCGCGAGGACGAGCACTACGGCCATGCCTTGCTCAGCCGCTGGCCGATCGAGGTCGTCAAGCGCGCGTTCCTGCCCGCGGCGCCCGGCGGCTGGTGGCCGGAGCCGCGCGCGGCGCTCTGGGCGCGCATCGGCATCGGCGCGCGGCAGGTGAATGTCATCACCACCCACCTCGGCCTGGGCCTGGAGGAACGCCGGCTGCAGATGGCCGCCCTCGTCGGCCCGGAGTGGATCGGCGGGATCCCGGAGGACGAGGACATCGTCCTGTGCGGCGACTTCAACGCCCCGCCCGGCTCGGCGCCCTACCGCGTCGCGGCCCGGAAGCTGCGCGACGCGCAGCACAGCCTCAAGGGCCACCGGCCGCAGGGCACGTTCAGTTCGACGCAGCCGTTCACGCGCCTCGACCACATCTTCACGTCGCCGGCCTTCGTGCCCGAGCGCATCGTGGTCGTGCGCAACCGCGTCACCCGCGTGGCTTCCGACCACCTGCCGCTGGTCGTTGATTACGCAATTGGGCCCGCAGCCGTCGGAACGCCAGAGCGCATATCAGCGTGATCACGACGTTGTAGGCCACCACCACGGCAACCCGCCCCGGCGTGAAGTTGCCGCTCCACTCGCCGAAGATCACGCCGATGAACGACCGCGTGAAGTGGATGGGAAAGCAGCAGCCGAGAAAGGTCCGGAACGGCACGCCCGCGATGGCCAGCGCGTAGTTCTGGGCGAAGTACGGTGCGCCGGGCAGGAACATCGTGAACAGCGTCAGCGTGCGGTGCGTGCCGTGCGGCAGCCTTTCGCGCAGCGACCGGAACCGGTGGGAGAAGAAACGCGGCGCGGCGTGGACCAGCAGCCAGGTGGCCGTGAGGTGAAACAGGATCGAGGCGCCGACCACGGCCATGCCGAGGGGCAGCCCGAACTTGGCGCCGGTGACCGCCTGCAGGACCGCGGCGGGAAACCCCACGAGCGGCAGCAGCGCCAGGGCCAGCACCACCAGCGCCGCGCTGCTCCCGCGCGCGTGCTCGTGCAGCGCGGCGAGGTCGATGCGGTCGCGAAACCAGTACGCCGCGACGGCGGCGAGCAGGACCGCGGCATAGACGCCGAGCCGGGACGGGCTCAGGTAGGTGCGTTCAAGCGCGCGTGCCATACAGGCAGGACAGTCCGCGCTGGAAACGGTTGCGCGGCGCGGCGGGAATTTCGCAAATTCCGCGACTCCCGCGCCGGCTTTTGCGGTCCAATGCGGAGTGACGGCGAAAACCCTCTCCCATTGGAAAAAGGCCGCGTTGCGCGGCGAACCGGGGCACCGCTTTCGGGACCGCTACTGGCGCAACAAGCGTTCGCGGGCCGCCGGCTCCTGGGCCCGGCGCGCCGTGCGGTTCCTCGTCGCCCTCGTCGCGATCGCCATCGGCGCGGTCCTCGCGGTGATCCCCGGCCCGGCGATCCCGTTCTTCATCCTCGCCGGCGGCCTGCTGGCTTCCGACTGGCTCTGGCTCGCGCGCGTGCTCGACGCCGGCGAAGTGCGGGTGCGGCGGCTCGGGCACCGCCTCGGCCAATTCTGGCACCGCCTGCCGCGCGTCGCGCACATCGCGCTCGTGGTCCTCGGCGTCGCGGTCTCCGCCGCGTCAGCGTACGGGTTTTATCACCTGATGCAGTAGACGTGCTTGCAAAACCCGAAATGCGGAAGGGACTTTGCGCCCGGCGGGATTTCAGCCCCCGCAAGTAAGCGGATGAAAAGTCCCGGCCCGCGTCCCGGCCGGATTCAGGCAGATGAAGGCGGAGCGACTTGTCCCCCAGGCGCTTCATTCGGGCGGAGTTTCCCTCCCCCGCGCGGTGGGGTCACCGCGCCCCACCTTTCGATTTGCGCCGCCATCGAGCGAAAGCAGGAAGCAACGGCGTGAGTCCGCCTCAGCGCGGGCGGTGCATGCGCTTTTGCAGGCGCCGGAACAGGAGGAAAGCGATCGTCAGCTTGACGGCCACGACGCCGCCGAGGATGAGCAGCGCCCGGCGCGAGGGATCGGCCCCGAGGTCACCGAGAAAAATGGTCACCTGCGCACGCACCACGTAGACCGGCACGGCCACGAGCAGCAGCCAGCGCAGCGGGACGCCGGAAGCCACGAGCAGGATGTTGCGCACGAAATACGGCGGACCCGGCACGAGGGTCAGCATCGCGACCAGCGTGGCGTCCTCGCCTTCGGGGAGCGGCGGCAGGCGCTGCAGCCATTTTGCCCGCAGGCGCTCCAACGGCTTGCGCAGGAACGTGCGCGCGAGGAGATAATTGAACAGGACGTGCAGCAGGGTCACGGCGGCGACGACCGCGTTGCCCAGCGCCGGCCCGAAGATGGCGCCGGCCGCGAGGTAGACCGCGCTGATGGGAAAACCCAGGACCGGCAGGGTCGCCATGAGGACGAAGGCCAGCGGCTGGTTGACGTGCTCGAGCAGCCCCGGGATGTCGCGCCAGTAATGTTCCGCCAGCAGCACGACGCCGCTCAGCACCGCGAGGACCAGGATTCCCTGTGCAATGAGCTTGGCCCGGCTGCGCCGCGGACGCACCCCGGGCGGGCGGTGGCGGGCGGCACGGGTGGGTTCGGCGGGCGGGGACACGGGCATGTTGGGTGCGGGATGAGGCTCATCCTTCGACCGCGAAAACGGCGGCAAGTGACGCCCCATGGCGCGGAAATAGCCGGGAACCGCCGCGCGGGGCTTTCGGTCAATCAAGGACGGCCTGACCTCCGTGAGGTGAGCGGCGAATTCCCCGCGGCCGGCGAATGTCCACCCTGCTCGAAAAATTCCGGCGCTGGCGCCACCCACCCTCCCCGCTGCCCGTGCGCACGAACGCGGTGTCGCGCTGGGTCGCCTGGGCCAAGGCGCTCCTGCTCACCGTCCTGATCTGCGGCGCCTACTTCTGGTACATTTCCGCCCGCATCATCCGCGAGCCCGTCGAGCTCGACTACGGACCGGGCGACCCGCTCTTCCTCGACTCCATGGGGCCGCTGCTCGGCGCGGAGTTCACCGACGGCAACCGCGCGCGGCTGCTGGCCAACGGCGACGAGTTCTTCCCCGCGATGCTCGAGGCCATCGCCGGCGCAAAGCAGAGCATCACCTTCGAGAGCTACATCTGGTCGTCGGGCAGGATCAGCGACCGCTTCATCGCCGCGCTGGTCGAGCGGGCGCAGCACGGCGTGAAGGTCCACGTGCTCGTGGACGGCTTCGGTTCCCTGCGCTTCAACGACCGCGACCAGCGCCGGCTGCTCGACGGCGGCGTGCAGTTCGTGATGTACGGACGCGAGCACTGGTACCAGATCAAGACCGACATCAACCACCACACGCACCGGAAACTCCTGATCGTCGACGGCCGCGTCGGTTTTCTCGGCGGCATGTGCGTGGACGACACCTGGCTGGGCGACGGCTGCACCGCGGACCACTGGCGGGAAACGCAGCTGCGGCTCGAGGGACCGGTGGTGCGGCAGATGCAGGCCGTGTTCATCGACAACTGGCTGAAAACCACCTCGCGCCTGCTGGTCGGCCCGGAATATTTTCCCGCCAGCGGCCCCCGCCTCGGCGGCGTGCCGGCCCAGTGCTACAAGAGCGGGCCCAACGACAGCCCGGAGAACGTCCGCCACTCCTACCTGCTGGCGATCGCGTCGGCGCGGAAAACCATCCGGCTCTCCCACGCGTATTTCGTGCCGGACGACCTCGCCCTGCAGATGCTCATCGCGGCCCGCCGGCGCGGCGTGCAGGTGCAGGTGGTGGTGCCGGCGCACAACGACTCGCGCTTCGGCCGCGCGGCGGCCCGTTCGCGCTGGGGCCCGCTGCTCGAGGCCGGCGTCGAGATCTACCGCTACGAGCCGGCCATGTACCACTGCAAGCTGATGCAGGTGGACGATTTCTTCCTCACGATCGGTTCGGCCAATTTCGACAACCGCTCCTTCGGCATCAACGACGAGGTGAACGTGAACGTCGTCGACCGGGACCTTGCCCGCGAGGGCCTGCGCCAGTTCGAGCTCGATGTGTCGCGTTCCACCCGGCTCACGCTGGCCGAGTTCAACGCCCGCCCCTGGTGGCAGAAGGCCATCGACCACTTTTGCGGAATGTTCCGTTCCCTGCTGTAATTATCCCGGGCGGCCCGGTGGAACCAGGACGCCGCCGCCGCCGTCCCAGAGGATATGCGATCATTGCTGCCCGTGTTTCTGGTGCTTGCCGTCCTCGCCCCGGCGGCCCCGCCGCTGCTGCAGGAAGGCGCCCAGAAGTGGATGAACGAGCGCGAGCGCTGGACCTTCACCCAGACCGTCCGCGAAGCCGACGGTCACGGCGGCTTTGTGGAGCGCGTGGAGCGCTACGATGCCACGCGCGGCGTGGCCAATCGCTGGCAGCTGGTCAGCCTCAATGGCAGGCCGGCGACGCCGGAGGAAGCCGCGGCGTGGAGCAAGCGGAAGAACAAACCCCGCAACAAGCCGATCAAGCCGCTTTCGGAGTATGTCGACCTCGACCGGGCGCAGGTGGTGAAAGGCGACGCGCACACGGTCAGCTACGCCGTGCCCTTGCGCAGCCCCTCCGGGTGGATTTTCCCGGCCGAGAAGGTCAATGTCATCCTGACCATCGGCCGGGTTTCGCATGCCATCGAGCGGGCGCAGGCCGAGATCGAGGCGCCCTTCAGGATCGCGCTGGGCCTGGCCGAGATCGAGGACCTGATGCTGGACCTGACGGTGCCACCCGGCGACCAGCAGGACGAGCCGCCGCAAGGCACGGCCACCGCCGTCGTCAACAAGCTGGGCCGGCGCGTGGAATATTCCTGGACGGACTTCGCCCTGGCGCCGGCCAGGACGGGGTCGTGATGCCTGCTCCGCATCCGGGTGGGAGGGGCTTTATGCCCCCGACTGCTGGCGTCAAAGCCATGTCGGGGCGTAAAGCTCCTCCCACATTCCAAACAGGGTGAGAGCGTTTCCAAAAATGTCGCAGCCGTTGGATGAAATTGTAGGGCGGGATCGCTGATCCCGCCTGCCTCGTGTACGTTCAAAC
>JBEHYX010000117.1:0-11294 GCA_048497945.1 Verrucomicrobiota bacterium
AGACGCTGAGGTCAGCGCGCCCCACCTTTCTCTTTCCTCATGGATCTTATCGACGGCAACCAGATCGCAACCGACATCGTTGCGGAACTCAAAACCCAGGTCGCCGCCCTCCCCGGCCGCAAGCCCTGCATCGCCCTCGTGCGCGTGGGCGAGGACCCGGCGTCGGTCTCCTACGTGACGAAGAAGCAGAAGACCTCGGCGGAAATCGGCATCGAGAGCCGCCTCATCCTGCCGCCGGTCACGATCACGCAGGACGAACTCTTCAAGCTCATCGACAGCCTCAACGACGACCCGACCGTCGACGGCATCCTCGTCCAGTCGCCGCTGCCCAAGGGCATCAACGAGGTCGCCGTGTTCCGCCGCATCGCCGCGCACAAGGACGTCGACGGCTTTCACGTGCTCAACCTCGGCAAGCTCGCGCAGGAGGATCCCAACGGTTTCGTCGCCTGCACGCCCGCGGGCATCATGGAACTGCTCAAGCGCTCCGGCGTGAAGCTCGCCGGCAAGCACGTCGTCGTCCTCGGCCGCAGCCTCATCGTCGGCAAGCCGGTCGCGTTGCTCGCGATGGCGCGCTCCGAATGGGCCAACGCCACGGTCACCGTCTGCCATTCGCAAACCGCCAACCTGCCCGCCATCACGCGCCAGGCTGATGTCCTCATCGCCGCGATCGGCAAGGCCGAGTTCGTCACCGCCGACATGGTCAAGCCCGGCGCGGTCGTCATCGACGTCGGCATGAACCGCGTCACCGATGCCACGAAGAAGAGCGGTTTCCGCCTGACGGGCGACGTCCACTTTCCGACGGTCTCGCCGCTGTGCTCCAAGATCACGCCGGTCCCGGGTGGCGTCGGTCCCATGACAGTGGCCATGCTCATGGCCAACACCGTCAAAGCCTACCGTCAAAACACCCGTTCGGCTCCGTAAAGAAGGTTTAAACAGCGCATTAACGGAAACTTGCCAGATTCCGGCAAACCGGATTGCCTCCCCTCTCCTAATATATGGCCGCCCCCAAGATCCTCGTGGTCGATGACCAGCCGATCAACGTGCAGTTGCTGAAACGCAAACTGGAGCGCGAAGGGATGACCATTGCCACCGCCTACTCCGGCCAGGAAGCGCTGAACCTCGTCGCCGCCGACAAGCCCGACCTCATCCTGCTCGACGTCATGATGCCCGAGATGGACGGCATCGAGGTGTGCCAGCGCCTGCAGGCGGACCACGAGACCAAGTCCATCCCGATCATCTTCATCACCGCCCGCACCTCCAAGGAGGGCAAGATCGAGGGCCTCGGCGTCGGCGCCGTCGACTACATCACGAAGCCCATCGACCTCGACGAAACCCTCGCGCGCGTCCAGACGCAGCTGCGCTTCGTCCAGATCAACCGCGAGCTCATCGACCTGCAGCGCCGCCTCGGCGATTCGCGCCGCTCCGCCACGATCGGCGCCGTCACGCAGGGCATCGCGCACAACCTGAACAATCTCCTCGGCGTCGTCATCGGCTACGTCGACCTGATCAAGGCCTACCACGAGAAGCCGGAGCTGGTGAAGAAGAACGCCCAGCACCTCGAGGACGCGGTCAACCGCATCGTCGGCATCATCAAGCAGCTCACGAGCCTGGTGGTGAAGAACCGCCCGCCGCTCATCCGCGCCTCCCTCGCCCGCATGATCGACAGCGGCATCCGCCGCTACCAGATCGAGTACAAGATCGACCAGCCCATCACCGTCGAGAACGGCGCGGGCGAGATCCTCATCGATACCAACGTCGAGGTGTTCGAGGAAGTGCTCTCCAAGCTCCTCGTCAACGCCTGGGAAAGCTACGGCGACGCGCCGGACGACAAGCGCCCGATCAACATCCGCAGCGAGATCATCGACAAGCCCGAGGAAGGCCGCTTCGCCGTCATCCACATCGAGGACCGCGGCCGCGGCATCGATCCCGAGATCCGCGACCACGCCTTCGAACCCTTCACCAGCACCAAGCACACGGTCGGCGTCGGCATGGGCCTCACCATCGCCCGCCACTCCATGCGCAACATGGGCGGCGAAGTCACCCTGCTGCCGCGCACCGGCGGCGGCGCGGTCGCCACGATCCGCCACCCGCTCGAGCGCCGGAACAAGCAGTCGGCGTCCTGACGCCCATGCGCCGCATCGCCTTCCTCGGAGCCGGCAACCTCGCGTCGGCCATCGTCCGCGGGCTGCTCGACCGCAAGGTCTGCGCCCCTTCCGACCTCGCCTGCACGAGCAAGGGCGGCGCGTCGGCGGCCAAGCTCGCGGCCGACACCGGCATCGCGCACGAGACGGACCTCGCGAAGCTGCTCGGCGGCGCCGACACCGTCATTGTCGCCTTCAAACCCCAGTCCCTCGCCTCCGCCGACCCGCGCCTCGCCGAGCTGACCAGGGGCAAGCTCGTGATCTCCGTGCTGGCCGGCAAGAAGCTCGCCACCCTCGCCCGCTTCTTCCCGCACGCCCGCAACGTCGTGCGCACGATGCCCAACACGCCCGCCGCCATCGGCGCGGGCTTCACGCCTTTCTGCTCGCTGACCCCGCTGTCTCTCGACGACCGCACGCTCGTGGGCCGGCTGCTCGAGGCGCTCGGCCAGTACGCAGCCCTCGACGAACAATACTTCGACGCCCTGACCGCGCTCTGCGTCAGCGTTCCCGCCTTTCTCTTCGGTTTCTTCGCCGGCCTGCGCGATGCCGGCATCGCCGCCGGCCTGCCGGCCGATGTCGCCTACCGCGTCGCCCTCGAGACGACGCTCGGCGCGTCGCGCTTGCTGGCTCGCGGCGACGCGCCGCCGGAAACGCTCCGCGACAAGGTCACCTCGCCCAACGGCACGACCTTCGCCGGCCTGCAGGTCCTCGCCGCGAAGAATTTCCGCGACACGCTCAAGGAGACCATCCTCGCCGCCACCAAGCGCGCGGGCGAACTGTCGAAAGACTGAGCGGTCAGCGCTCAGCCTTCAGCCATCAGCCCGACTGCAAACCAAGGCGGCTTTTAGCTGAAAGCTGACAGCTGACCGCTCTTTACGGCCGGTCGAACGTCCCCGGCGCGATGAGGGGATTCGCCTCCATGCGATCCATCATCATCACGTAGATCTGCTGGCCGTCGGCCAAAGTCTCGATGCGATAGGGCTGCAACACCCCGCCGACCGGCCGGAAATCCTTGTAGAGCGTCTCGATCGCGATGCGCCGGCCGGCGCGCGTGCGATAGAGCAGCCGCTTCACGATCTCGTGCGATTCGGCATCCACCCAGAGGAAGAAGATCTCGTCCCTCTTGCCCATGACCAGGAGCTTCGCCGCGCGTTTGCCGTCAACCGCCTCCTCGCCGGCGTAGTCCACGGAGTAGCCCTTCGCCGCATAGTCGACCAGCACCCCGTCGAAATCGGCGCTCATCGCGAAATCGCGCGCATCCACCTCGGGCATGTCCTGCGGCGCGCCGCCGTTCGTGTCGGGATGGCTGATCCACGCCGGATGAACGCCATCCGTGACCTGCACCACGCGCCGCTGCGCGGTGGTCGTTTCCACCCGCAACCGTCCGGGCCGCTGCGCGATCGCGACCACCGAGATCGTTTCCCCGCCGAGCAGGATCCGTCCCTCGGCACGCAAAGCCTGCAGCGCCGCCAGCCGGTCGCCCGCCCGCTGCGCATGTTGCCGGGCAACCTCCACCCCGATCTGGGCGTGGGCGGTCACCGCCAGCAGCAGCCCGCACAATGCGCCGGTCATTTTCTTTCGGAAAGCCATACAATCAGGTTAGCCGCAAAAATGCGCAGAAAGCACAAAAATTCTGCAGGTGGTCAGCTTTTGCGCCTCCTGCGCCTTCTTGCGGCCAAATTCTTCCGTGCTCGCCAGCCATAGGCTCAGCGACGGCTGGTGTTTCGGGTGTTCTGTGGTTACTTCCCGGCCATGGCCCAGAACCTCGACGAACTCTTCGATGTGGTGGACGAAAATGACCGCGTGACCGGGCAGCTCGCTCGCCGCGAGGTCCACCGTCGGAAACTCCGCCACCGCGCCGTCCACCTGCTCGTCTTCAACCGGGCCGGAAAAATCTTCCTCCACCAGCGGTCCATGCAGAAGGACCTTTTTCCCGGTGTCTGGGATTCGTCGGCCGCGGGCCATGTCGGCGCCGGCGAGAACTACGACGACACCGCCGTGCGCGAACTCGAAGAGGAGCTCGGTTGCCGCCCGGCGAAACCGCCGGTGCCGCTTTTCAAAATCGAGGCCCGCGAGGAGACCGGCCAGGAGTTCGTCTGGGTCTACCGCGTCGAGTCCGAGGGCCCGTTCGTGCTCCAGGCCGACGAAATCGAACGCGGTGATTGGTTCACCGTCGCCGAGGTCGACCGCTGGATCGCCGAACGCCCGCAGGAACTGGCCCCCGCGTTCCTGTACTTATGGCCCCTGGTGCGCGGCTTGGCGTAGGGGCGCAGACTTGCTGCGCCCAATTCGGCGAAGCCGAATTCCGGCCGTTGAATTCATGGAAGGACTGTCGTCCTTGGGCGCAGCCAGCCTGCGCCCCCACAAAACCCCGCGCCGATATAACCAATGCCGATTGGATAATGACGAATAGCGATTAAACCGGCCTCTGCCCTTTCAGCTGCTCGAATTCCTTCGTGCTCATGAGCCGGCGCGGCAGGCGGCGCTCGGCCTCGCCGATCAGGCGGTCCCACTGGTCGTCGGTCGGCTCGAAATCCTCCCACGAGGAATTGTGGCCGTGCTTGCGGCTGAACACGACGTTGCCGCCGTGAAAACGGGCATTGATCTGCCACTTCACGCCTTCCTCGTCCTTTTCCCACCAGCCGAATTCCATCGCCATGCGCCAAGGGGAAGCGGGCCGCCGCTCGCCGGCAAGCGATATTCGGCAACCGCTGGGCGGTTGGTTAGGTGGAACCTGACCTCCGGGCAGGTCGTTCGACCTCCCGCCGCGCTCAGCCCGCCCGGAGGTCGGGCTCCACCTTCGCCACGGTGACAATCTCCTCACCCGGGATTTCCACGCTTGGCGCTCGGTCCCTCCCGCGTCTAACTCGGCGGGATGGAAAGCCCGGCCAGTCGCGATCCCCTCGACGACCTCAATCGTCGCCTCGCGGAACTCAACCAGATCGGCGTCGCGCTTTCCCAGGAAAAGGACCTCACCCGCCTGCTGGAGATCATCCTCCTTGCGGCGAAGAAGATCACCAACGCCGACGGCGGCACGTTGTACCGCCGCCCGGCCGGCAAGGACATCCTCACCTTCGAGAACATCCGCACCGACTCGCTCGGGGTGGCGATGGGCGGCACCACCGGCACGAAGATTCCCTTCCCGCCGATCCAGCTGCGCGACAACCGCGGCCGCGAGAACCTCTCGATGGTCGTCGCCTACTCGGTGCTGAAGGACCGCACGGTCAACATTGCCGACGCCTACGTCGAAAAGGGCTTCGACTTCTCCGGCACCAAGGCCTTCGACCGCCACACCGGCTACCACTCGACGTCGTTCCTCACCGTTCCGATGAAGAACCACGAGGACGAAATCATCGGCGTGCTCCAGCTGATCAACGCCAAGGACCGCGTCACCGGGGCCATCGTGCCGTTCAGCGAGACCGACCAGCGCCTCGCCGAATCGCTCGCCTCGCAGGCCGCCGTCGCGCTGACCAACCGCCTGCTCATTTCCCAGCTCGAGAACCTGTTCGAGTCCTTCGTCGGCCTGATCAACAAGGCGATCGACGAAAAGTCGCCCTACACCGCCGGCCACTGCCATCGCGTGCCGATCCTCACCATGCTGCTGGCCGAGGCCGTGCACGACATGCAGAAGGGCCCCCTCGCCCTGTGGCACATGACCGATCTCGACCGCTACGAGCTCAAGATCGCCGCCCTGCTCCACGATTGCGGCAAGATCGCCACGCCCGTCCACGTCGTCGACAAGGCCACCAAGCTCCAGACCCTCTTCGACCGCATCGCCCTCGTCGACACGCGCTTTGAGGTGATCAAGCGCGACGCCGAGATCGCATGGCTGAAGTCGAAAGCCGAAAGGTCGAACGTCGAAGGCCAGACCTTGGAGACCGCGCTCGCCGCCATCGACGACGACCGCGCCTTCCTCCGCAAGGCCAACATCGGCGGCGAGGCGATGTCGCCCGCCGACCAGGAGCGCGTGAAGGCCATCGCGAAGAAATACCGCTGGCGCGATCCGTCCGGCGCCGAGGCCGATTTCCTCTCCGCCGAGGAGGTGGAGAATCTTTCCATCCGCGCCGGCACGCTTACCGCCGCGGAACGCCAGATCATCAACCACCACGTCACGATCAGCATCCAGATGCTCGAGGCCCTGCCCTGGCCGCGCCACCTGATCAACGTGCCCGAATACGCCGGCGGCCACCACGAGCGCGTCGACGGCAAGGGCTACCCGCGCGGCCTGCGCGGCGACCAGATGTCCACCCAGGCGCGCATCATGGGCATCGCCGACATCTTCGAGGCCCTGACCGCGCGCGACCGGCCCTACAAGCAGGGCAAGACCCTCACCGAGTCGCTCCAGATCCTCGGCCGCATGCGCAACGAGGGACACATCGATCCCGAGCTGTTCGACATCTTCGTCCGCTCCCGCGTCTACGAGAAGTACGCGAAGGAATACATGGACCCGTCGCAGGTCGACGCAGTCGATGTGACCAAGATCCCCGGCTACTCCGGGGACTGAGGCTTTGCTGGAGGCGGGGTGCCCTCACCCCGCGAGTTCCAGGCTACGCGACCGAATGCGGGGTGAGGGCACCCCGCCTCCATCCTACAACCGCTCAGTGTTTGTCCCGGTCGTGGTCGTCACGGTCATGGCGATTGTCCCGGTCGGCCGGCCGCCAGTTGTGGGGATACTGCTTGACCGTGTCCGCGTGATGGCGGTCGGGGCCGTCGTTGAAATGGACGTGCACGGAGGGCGCGGTCCGCACCCAGGTGCGCGGCGGATCGTTTCTGCGCACCCATGAGGCGCCGTCCCGATAGTAATAATAGTGATGCACCCGGCTGTAGTAGACCTCGGATGCCGGATAATAATCATAGTCGTCCTCCCCGATGACCATATCGGCACGGGCGGCATAATGGGGTCCCGACGGCGAGGAGGCACAACCGGCGAAGACCAGCGCCAGGCCGGCGGCGAACAGAAGCAGCATGGATTTCATCCCCCTAGGGACCGCCGCCGCGCGCGCGAGTGCCTGGGTCGATCACCCCATCCCGTTTGCGAAGCGCACCGGGAACCAAGGAGACCCGCCTCCCATCCAATGGGGTACTATGAACCTACTACTCCTCGTTCTGCTCATCCTCCTCCTCGCCGGCGGCGGCGGCTTCTACCTCGGTGGCCCGGTCATCGGCGGCAGCACGATCGGCCTGATCCTGCTCGTGGTGTTGATCGTCTACCTGATGGGCGGTCCGCGGAAGGCCTGAGTCTTTTCGCCGTCCGGTCCCTTTCAGCGCGCCATGCCCCAGGCTGGTGCGCTTTTTCATGCCCGCACACCGCACCTCATTCATGGTAGGGGCCGAACTTGCTCGGTCCTCAGCCACGCGGCGTCGACGCCAGGGCCGAGCAAGCTCGGCCCCTACCCAACCTTGGGGCGAACGCACCCGCGCGCGGGCATCGCCGCTATTCCTCCGTCACGTCAAGCCCGTCCAGATCCCCGTCCTCGTTGACCCGGATGGCCACGGTCATCGGCCGGCAGCACACTTCGCAGTCGATGGTGAACTCCGCGCTGCCTTCGGAGGGATCGAAGGCGATGGAGAACGTCTCGCCGCAATGCGGGCACTCGATGGAAAGGGAGTCGGTCATGGGTTCGGGAATAAAGTCGGCCGCAAAAAGGCACAGAAGGCGCAGAATAATCAGATTTCGGACAAAGCGAATTTCCTGAACTGAATCCTTGGTGATCCGAAGTTGATCAGCAATCCATGCTCGATGCGGGCAGCTCGCAAGTATCCGAGCAATTGTGCGGTATGCTCGTCCGCGAGTGCCTTGCAGGCTTTCAGTTCCACGAGAAGAATTCCTTCGATGAAAAGATCGGCGTAGAAATCGCCCAAGACGACTCCGTCCTCATCGATCACCTGCAACGGATGCTGCAGAATATACGCCAACCCCAGCTTGCGCAGTCGGTTTGCCAGCCCCGCTTCATATACCTTCTCCAAATGCCCGTGCCGAAGATGGCGGTGCAAAGCGAAGCTGGCCTCACGTACTGTATCGCACAACCGGAATATGTCTTCTTTCATATCTCGGCTTCTGCGCCTTTTGCGCCCTCTTGCGGCCAAAAATCCGTATCTTTTCCGTTAACCGAACACGGCATCGAGCAATCGGCCCAGGACGCGTGGCAAACCGCGCAGGAATTCCCAGTTCCTCAGGGAATCGAGCGCCACGATTTGGTGCAGCCCGATGATGAACACGAAAACGAACTGGTAGGTGCCCTTCATCGCCTTGTGCCGCAGCCGCCGCTGGGCGAAGAAGGCGCCGGGCCATCCGCCAAGTAGCTCCCAGAGGTGGAGCGATCGCTCCGATTCTCGCCGGACACCCAGCTTTGCGCGGCGTTTGTCATCGGCATAGATCACGTAGGTGACCGCCGAAATGAACAACACCCAGCCGGCACCATACCAAACGCCGAGACTCCCGAGTCTCCGGTAGACGGCCCAACCCGGTAACAAAAGAAAGACCAGGATCAAAAATTGGGCCGGTGTCGTTTTCCCGTGCCGAACGAAAAGTCTTGGTGCGGCCTGCCTGCCTCCGTCCTGCAGGGCGGCTTGCGCGGCGCAGGGGCGTCCTTGGCGATCCTGCCCCATTTCGAATGAAACAATGTCCCCGACCGCGGGCTCACCCCCGCGCTCCTTGAATTCCCGAACGTGAAGAAAGACCCGGCGTCCTTCGGCTTGGAGATAGCCATAGCCCCGTTCGGGATTCCATTCGGTGATTCGTCCGGTCAAGGGCATGGGCTCGGTCCACGATAAGGAATGCTCCGATCAGAAAGTCGAACAAGACCACGGCTGATTTTTGACCAGCTCTTCACTGATGGTTTTAATCTTCAGGGTTGCCCGCTCATCCGATCCTCTCATTCTCCGGCAAGTTATCCCGGTCGTGCCGCTTATCCTTTCCAGCGGTTTGGTTTCGCCTCGAGCTGTCAGCCGTCTGCTCTCAGCCCCGGATTCCTTGTTGCCCGAGCGTTTCTTCGCGCTCAACGGCGCGTAAAATCGACCGATTAAACGCCGTATGGACTCACCCCGAGTCACCGCCGATCTCCCTGTGAACCACTCCGGTTCGTCGCGGCTCGCTTGGTCCCTCCTCCGCCCCCTGTCGTCCGTGCTCTCCGCCAGCATTTCGCGAATGCGAGAATGCAGGACGGACACAACCGCGGCCAGCTCAACCACTGCAACGGCAGGGCGACTGATCCCGGGTTGGAAGCAGCCAGCATCGGGAAGGCCGACGAGAGTGCGTCATCCGTCTGTGCGCCTCCTGTGCCTTTTTGCGGCCAATGGATTAAGTGCCCTTCTATTGCCGGCAGCCTCGTCCCAGCCCGATGCCTTCGCCTTCAAGGCCGACGCGCTCAACGCCGAGGATCGCCAGCTGCTCGATGATGTGCAGAGGCGCGCCGTCCTGTTTTTCGCCGAGCATTCCGACCTCACGACCGGCCTCACGCGCGACCGCGCCCCGAACAGCGGCGACAACAGCAAGGCTCCCGCCAGCATTGCCGCCACGGGCTTTTCCCTGACCGCCTGGTGCATCGCCGATGCGCGCGGCTGGCTGCCGCCGGGCTACGCCGCGGAACGCGTGCGGACGACGCTCCGTTTCGTGGCCGAGCATGCGGCGAATGAAAACGGCTGGTTCTATCACTTCATCGACGTCCACACCGGCCAGCGGGCGTGGCGCTCCGAGGCCTCCACCATCGACACCGCCCTCTTCCTGCAGGGCGCCATCCAGGCGCGTGAGTACCTGCACGACGGGGAAACCACCCGGCTGGTCAACCGCATCTACGAGCGCATCGACTGGCGCTGGGCGATGAACGGCGGCAAGACCCTCTCGCACGGCTGGCGCCCGGAAACCGGTTTCATCAAGCATCGCTGGGACAGCTACTCCGAGCTGATGGGCCTCTACCTGCTCGGCATCGGCGCCGCGCACCGGCCGCTGCCGGCCGACACGTGGGACGCCTGGCGTCGCCCCCGCGCCGAGTACGGCGGCCGCACCTTCATCCAGGGCGGGCCGCTCTTCACCCACCAGTACGCGCAGGCGTGGTTCGATTTCCGCGGCTGGCGCGACGCCTACGCCGACTACTGGCAGAATTCCATCGACGCCACCCTCGCCCAGCGCGCGTGGTTCGCCAAGCAGCGCGAGAACTACTGGTCGGACGATGTCTGGGGCCTGACCGCCTCCGACAGCGTCCTCGGCTACCAAGCCTGGGGCACGCCGGGCCATGACAACGAACGCAGCGACGGCACGCTGGTTCCCTGCGCGCCCGGCGGTTCACTGCCCTTCGCCCCCCGCGAATGCCTGACCGCCCTCGAGCGCATGCGCGCCATCGGCGGGACCGAGGCCTGGGGCCGCTACGGCTTCGCCGACGCCTTCAATCCCGAGACCGGCTGGGCGTCGCCCGACGTGATCGGCATCGATGTCGGCATCACGCTTATCATGGCGGAGAACCTTCGTTCCGGCATGGTGTGGGAAACCTTCATGCGCGCGCCGGAAGTCCAGCGCGGCATGAATCTCGCCGGCTTCAAACCGGTGCTGGCCCAGCCGGAAGCCGTCACGCTCGCGCTGCAGTAGGGGCGCAACCCCGGAGGACGGACGACAGAGGTCAGAGGACGGATTGGAAGAGCGCAGATTGAAACGTTCCTACCCGCCATCTGCCGTCCGTCATCTGCCGTCCGGGCTGCGCACCAGCTCCACGTAAATCTGCTCGATCTTCGCCCGGGCCCACGGGGTCTTCCGCAGGAACGTCAGGCTCGATTTGATCGTCGGGTCGAACATGAAGCACCGCACCGGCACCTGCCGGGCCAGCTCGCGCCAGCCGTATTCCTCCACGAGCACGGTGAGCAATTTCTCGAGCGTGATCCCGTGCAGCGGGTCCTTGGTGGAGTCTTGGTGCATGAAACAGCCGTAAGCTGTAAGCGGTAAGCTTTAAGCGTCGAACCGAAAGAGCCGGGATGGAGGTTGCGGCGAGCGACGACCTGATCGATAGTCCTCGCGCCCGAGGATCGAGCTTACCCCTTAAAGCTTACCGCTTATCGCTTATGAGTGACCCCAACACCGAGTTCGACCACGCGGTCCTGGACAAGATCGAGGCCAGCCCGATCGGCGCCGTGCCGGGCACGCCCGCCTACCAGGATTCCCTCCGC
>JBEHYX010000118.1:0-11258 GCA_048497945.1 Verrucomicrobiota bacterium
GGCCGCCAACTACTCGGCGGAACAGCTCGCGCAGGAAACTGCGACCTACGAGCAGTTCTCCAAGAGCTCCGGCGCTTCCGACATGACGAACCTCGGCGATATCTTCGACGAGGCTTCCAAGAAGGAATAAGCCTCAACTCCTGAACAAGGATTCTCAGGCGCTCCGCCCTCCGGCGGAGCGCCTTTTTCTTGCGCGGGTTTCGGCGTCACGTTGGCGTGGAGGCGGTTTCCCGAACCCTAACCCCCGTTCCCCATGAGAAAGCTGCTCGTGCTCTGCCTTGGTCTCGTCACCTCCGCCTACGCCCAGAAATTCGAGGGCCTGGTGCCCACGCCCCCGATGGGCTTCAACACCTGGAACACCTTCGCGAGCAACATCGACGAGTTCATGGTGAAGGAGATCGCCGACACCATGGTGAAAAACGGCATGCGGGACGCCGGCTACAACTACATCGTGCTCGACGACACTTGGTCGGCGATGGAGCGCGACGCGCAGGGCAACCTGCAGGCGCATCCGGTGAAGTTTCCCAGCGGCATGAAGGCCCTCGGCGACTACCTGCACGCGCGCGGCTTCAAGTTCGGCATCTACAACTGCGCCGGCACGAAGACCTGCGGCGGCTATCCGGGCGGCTGGGGCCATGAATTCCAGGACGCACTCAAGTATGCGGAGTGGGGAGTGGACTATCTGAAGTACGATTGGTGCAACACGGGTGACGCCAATCCCAAGGACGCCTACCTGCGCATGCGCGACGCCCTCTGGGCGGCCAAGCGGCCGATCGTGTTCAGCATTTGCGAATGGGGCAACTCCAAGCCGTGGGAATGGGCCAGGGACGTCGGCCACCTGTGGCGCACGACCGGCGACATCATGGATTGCTACGACTGCGTCCAGCGCTGGGAGCACGGCTGGAAGGTCATCCTCGACCTGCAGTATTCGCAGGTGCAGCCGGCGGATGGGCAGGGCAACGGCATTGGCAAGTACGCCGGCCCGGGGCATTGGAACGATCCCGACATGCTCGAGGTCGGCAACGAAGGCCTGACGCTGGCCGAGTCGCGCGCGCATTTCTCCGCCTGGTGCATTCTCGCCGCCCCGTTGATCGCGGGCAACGACGTGCGCAAGATGTCGCCCGAGATCACCGCCATCCTGACCGACAAGGAGGCTATCGCCGTCGACCAGGATCCGCTGGGCAAGGAAGGCTGGCGCTTCCGCGCCGAGCCGGGTCGCGAGATCTGGGTGCGCGAGTTGAGCGGCGGCGATTGGGCGGTGATGGTCCTGAACACCGGCGCCGTGGCGGCCGAGCTTGAGGTCGATTTCGGCCACGGTTGGTGGTTCCTGGGCAAGGATGCATGTACCGTGCGCGACATCTGGGCCAAGCAGGACGTTGGCACGACCAAGCAGGTCTTCAAGAAGCACCTCGAGTCGCACGACGCGGCCTTCCTGCGGCTGAAGCCGGTCAAGAAGTAAGTCTTGTCTGTCTTGGGTGTGGAGGGGCTTTATGCCCCGACAAAACGCGTTCGAACCCTGTAACGTCGGGGCATAAAGCCCCTCCCACATTTCAATTCGCCAGGTGGAAAATGCGGCCAATAAAAAACGCGCAACCGGAGCGGTTGCGCGTTTGTCGTTAAATAATCCCGTTCGAACTCAGGCGCTCGCCGTCTGCTTGGCGACGAAGTCGCGGATGACCTCGGCGCGCTCCTCGGCATAACGCTCCTCCTCGACCTCATCGGCCGTGCGGATCTTGTTATGGCTCTGCATCTGGCGGCGGATCTTGGCGAGTGCGAGGTACTCGAGCTGGCGGATGCGTTCGCGGGTGACCTTGAACTTCTTGCCGACCTCCTCGAGGGTCAGCTCCTTCTCGCCCTCCAGGCCGAAGCGGAGCTTGATGATGCTCGCTTCGCGGGGATCGAGGGAGTTGACCATGGCGCTGAGGTCTTCCTTGAGATTCTTGTCGCCCAAGCCCTCGTAGGGGCTCACGGCGGCGTCATCACCGACCAGGTCACCGAGGGTGGCCGAGTCATTGTCTTCGCCGACGGGGGCGTCGAGGGAGGCCGGGCGGACGCTGACGGTCTTGAGCAGCGCGACCTTGGCGGTCGGGATCTGCAGTTCCGCCGCGATCTCCTCGTTCTCCGGCTCGCGGCCGAGTTCGTCGGTGAGCTTGGCGATCATCTTCCGCATGCGGGAAATCTTGTCCACGAGGTGGACGGGCAGGCGGATGGTCTTGGACTGGTTGGCGAGGGCGCGCTTCATCGACTGCTTGATCCACCACGCGGCGTAGGTGGAGAGCTTGCCGCCCTTGGCAGGGTCGAAGCGCTCGACGGCCTTGATCAGGCCGAGGTTGCCCTCGCTGATCAGGTCCATGAGCGGGAGGCCCATCTGGTTGTAATCGTAGGCGATCTTCACGACGAGGCGGAGGTTCGCCTTGATCATGTGGTCGCGGGCCGCCTTGTCGCCGCGCTTGATGCGGGCGGCGAGCTTGATCTCCTCCTCGACCGTGAGGAGGGGAGTCTGGCGGATTTCGTTGAGATAGAGCTGGAGGTTCGAGCGCTCGTCGCGGCGGTCCACGGGCGAGGCCTGGTCAAATTGCGAAACGGGCGCGGCCGGGGCGATTTCCGGGCGGACCGTCAGGCCTTCCTCGGTTGAGGGAATGGAGACGGCGGTCTGGTTGCGTTCGGCGGCCACGTTGACAGTTTCCTTGGCGGTACGGGTATTCTTGCGTTGTGGCATTGTGGTTGTCCCAGTTTTGATGGTTTGCCGCTGTCTTTGCATAATAGATGCCTGAACAGAGACGGAAATTCCCGTCACTCTGTTACGACCGACCAGGCATTTAATTGTGCCTGAAAACCGCCTTTAAGACAGGCGGTCGGCCAGGGAAATGGCCTTAAAAAGCGCGGAAGCCTTGTTGATTGTCTCTTGATACTCCGCCGTCGGGACCGAATCCGCCACCACGCCTGCGCCGGCTTGGATGTGGACGCGTCCATCCTTAACCAATGCCGTTCTTAGAGTTATGCAGGAGTCCAGGTTGCCATTGTAGCTGAAGTAGCCGAGCGCGCCGGCATAACTGCCGCGCTGGGTGCCTTCCATTTCGGCAATCAGCTGCATGGCGCGAATTTTCGGGGCGCCGCTCACGGTGCCGGCCGGAAAAGTGGCACGCATGAGATCAAAAGCGGTACGTTCTGGCGCAAGTTGTCCCTCCACCTGTGACACAATGTGCATCACATGGGAGTAGCGCTCGATGACCATGAACTCGGGGACCTTGACGGTTCCGTAGGCCGAGACGCGGCCGATATCGTTGCGAGCGAGGTCGACGAGCATCAGGTGCTCGGCCTTCTCCTTTTCGTCGGCGAGCAGTTCCTTTTCCAACGCGACGTCCTTGGCGCCCGTCTTGCCGCGCGGGCGGGTGCCCGCGATCGGGCGGATCTCCACCTTGCGGCCGGTGAGGCGCACGTGAACCTCGGGCGAGGCGCCGACGAGCGCGAAGTCGCCGGTTTCCAGCAGGAACATGTAGGGCGACGGATTCACGGTGCGCAGCGCGCGATAGAGATCGAGCGGCGTCTTCCTGAATTCGCGGCTGAAGCGCTGCGAGAGGACGATCTGGAAGATATCGCCGGCGCGAATGTACTCCTTGGAGCCTTCGACCATCTTCTCGAAGGCCTCCTTGGTGAAGTTGCCCTGGGGCACCTGGACCGGGCCACTGTCGCCCAAGCCGGCCGGGGTGAGGGGGGTGGGCTTCGCGAGCGCCGTCTGCATGCGCTGCAATTCGACACACGCGGCATCGTAGGCCGCACCGGCGTCGGCGCCCACGTGGGCGTTGACGATCAGGCGCATCGTCTGGTGTGCGCGGTCGAAGGCGAGGACCGAGTCGCACAGCATGAACCACATCGCCGGCACGCCGAGTTCATCCTTGGCCGCGAGCGGCACGGATTTCTCGACACTGTGCATGAACTCGTAGCCGAGATAGCCGACCGCTCCGCCCGTGAAAGGGGGCAGGCCGGGCACGTCGACCGGCTTATAGCCCGCCAGTTCGGTTTCGATCGCCTTGAGCGGATCCGCGTCGCCGGCCTTGGCCGAGATGATTTTCCTCGGATTGCAGCCGATGAAGCTGAAGCGCGACACGTTTTCACCGCCTTCGACGGATTCGAGCAGAAAGGCCGGCTGGTTGCCGCGCAGCTTGACGAAGGCGGAAACCGGCGTCTCCAAGTCGGCCAGCATGTCGGTGTAGACCGGGACGACATTGCCCTTCCGGCTCAGTTGCAGGAAGGTTTCGCGGGAAGGGGTGACGTGCATGGCTATTCGACAGTCACCGATTTGGCCAGATTGCGGGGCTTGTCGACATCCCGCTTTAGCTCCACGGCGATATAATAGCTCAGAAGCTGGACCGGCACAGTCGCCACGATCGGCAGCACGGCCTCATGGCACTCGGGAATCGTGATGACCTCGTCGGCGAGGCCGGCGGGCAGCTCGCACTTCTCCGTGGCGATGGCGATGATCCGGCCCTTGCGCGCCTTGATTTCCTGCATCGAGGAAACGACCTTGTTGAACATCTCGCCGGACGGCACGAAAAAGACCGACGGGCACTGCTCGCTGATCAGGGCGATCGGGCCGTGCTTCATCTCCGCCGCCGGGTAGCCCTCGGCGTGGATGTAGGAAATTTCCTTCAGCTTCAGCGCGCCCTCGAGCGCGACCGGGAAAAGCGAGAGGCGGCCGAGGAACAGGAAGTCGTGGTATTGCGCGTAGCGCTTGGCGATTTCCTTGATGCGCGGCGCCTGGCCCAGGACCTTGCGCACGAGGTCGGGTGCGCCCTTCAGCGCCTGGACGTATTCCACGCCGTCGCTGAAGTTCATGTCGCGCATGCGGCCGACATACAGCGCGAGCATGGCACCGAGCAGCAGTTGGGAGGTGAAGGCCTTGGTGGAGGCGACGCCGATCTCGGGACCGACGTGCTGGTAGACGCCGCCGTCCGCCTCGCGGGCGATGGTCGAGCCGACGACATTGCTCACCGCGAGGACCTTGTAGCCCTTGCGCTTGGCCTCGCGCATGGCGGCGAGGGTGTCGATCGTCTCGCCGGACTGGCTGACCGTGAAGAACAGCGTGCGGCTGCCGAGCGGCATGTTCCGGTAGCGGAACTCCGAGGCGTAGTCGACGTCCACGGCCACGCGGGCGAAACGTTCGATCAGGTGTTCCGCCACAAGGCAGGAGTGCCACGCGCTGCCGCAGGCGAGCAGGTGGAAGCGGTCGACCTGGCGCAGGTCCACCGCGGAAACGTTCAGGCCGCCGAACTGGGCGGTGCTGCCGTCCTCGGAGAAGCGGCCGCGCATGGTGTTCTCGAGCGCCGCCGGCTGCTCGAAGATCTCCTTCTCCATGAAGTGCGCGTGGCCGTTCAGCTCGGCATCGGCAATGCTCCATGTCACCTTGTCGATGACCGGGGAGACGTCTTCGGAGTCGAGCGTGCTGATGGAAAAATTCTTCGCCGTGATGTGGACGATCTCGCCGTCCTTCAGGTAAACGACGTTTTGCGTGCGGCTGATGATGGCGGAAACATCGCTCGCGAGCATGTACTCGCCGTCGCCGACGCCGAGGATCAGCGGCGAGCCCTTGCGGGCGGCGACAATCTCCGCGGCGCAGTCCCCGCACATCACCGCGATGCCGTAGGTGCCCTCGACGTGGCGCAGGCTTTTGCGCACCGACTCCACGAAGCGGCTGCCCTCGGCCGGCACCGGCTCCTTCTGGTAGTGGTAGGCGATCAGGTTGCAGAGCACCTCCGTATCGGTTTCCGACTGGAAGGTGTAGCCTTTCGTGAGCAGGAATTTCTTGATGCTGGCGTAATTCTCGATGACGCCGTTGTGGATCAGGGCGATTTTCTGGTCGCTGCTGATGTGGGGGTGGGCGTTGGCGTCGGTGACGCCGCCGTGCGTGGCCCAGCGGGTGTGGCCGATGCCCGTGGTGCCGGCGAGCTTTTGGACGGGCGTCGCCTTGATCAATCCGTCGACGCGGCCGGTTTTCTTGGCCAGTTCAAACCGGGAGTCGTTCTGGGTCGCAACCCCGGCGGAATCGTAGCCGCGATACTCCAGCCGTTTCAGTCCTTCGAGGATGATGGCCGAGGCCTTTTGTTTGCCGATATATCCGACGATGCCGCACATAAGATGGTTTTAGCTGGAGATTTCTGGGGCCCTTCAAATCATACCGCAAGGAATTAGACTACCCCTTCGTATGTCGGACAAAAAACGAGTTTTATCGGTAATCATGGGTGGCGGTCGCGGCACGCGGCTGTACCCGCTGACCAAGGAACGCTGCAAGCCGGCGGTGCCGCTCGCCGGCAAATACCGCCTGGTCGACATTCCGATCAGCAACTGCATCAACTCGGGCTACAACCGCATCTTCCTGCTCACGCAGTTCCTGACCGCGTCGCTGCACCGGCACATCAACAAGAGCTTCCATTTCGACCCGTTCGGTGGCGGCTTCATCGACCTGCTATCCGCGGAACAGACGAACCTGAGCACCTCGTGGTACGAGGGCACGGCGGACGCCGTCCGACGCAACCTGGACCACTTTGACGCCCACGGGCACGACCTGATTCTGATCCTCTCCGGCGACCAGCTTTACCGGATGGATTTTCGGAAGATCATCGAGCAGCACATCGCCACCGGCGCCGACATCACCATCGCGGCGATCCCGTTCCCGGTTTCCAAGGTCGAGGGCCTCGGCCTGATGCGCGTGCAGGACGACCTGTCGATTTCCGAGTTCGTCGAGAAGCCGAAGGATCCGGCGGTCATCAACGGCCTCACGATCAGCCCAGCGCTCGAGGCCACGCTCGAGCCGAGTCCCGAAAAGCGCTGCCTCGCGTCCATGGGCATCTATGTTTTCAGCCGCGAGGTCCTGCGCGAATCCCTCAACAACAACATGAAGGATTTCGGCAAGGAGGTCATCCCGGCCCTGCTCGGCAAGAAGCGCCTCTTCAGCCACATCTTCGAGGGTTATTGGGAGGACATCGGCACCGTGCGGGCCTTCTTCGAGGCGAACCTCGCGCTCGCGCAGCCGCTGCCGCCGTTCAATTTCTTCGACCGCAATTCGCCCATCTACACGCACCCGCGCTACCTGCCGGCGTCCAAGGTCAACCGCTGTGACATCGACCACGTCGTCATCGGCGACGGCTGCCTCGTGACCGATTCCACCCTGCGGCACTGCGTCATCGGCATCCGCTCGATCCTCGGGGAGGATTCGCACTTCGAGGATGTCGTCATGATGGGTTCCGATTTCTACCAGACGAAGCAGGAGACGCAGGCCGACAAGGACAAGGGCCGTCCGCCGATGGGCGTCGGCCGCGCCTGCCGGATCAAGCGCGCGATCATCGACAAGAACGCGCGCATCGGGGACAACGTCTCGCTTTCCCCCGAGGGCAAGCCGGATGGCGATTATCCGCACGGCATCGTGATCCGCGACGGCATCCTCTGCGTCACCAAGGGCGCGGTGATCCCGTCCGGGTTCGCGCTCTGAGGCGGCCTAGCGCTTCGCCGCGCGAACCGACCGGGCGATCACGGCCAGGCCGCCGATCACGACGAAGACCGAGTAGAACGTGCCACGGCTCAGGCCGAGGATGAGCGCGGCGTCGGGCTCGCGGAAGACCTCGCAGATCATGCGCACGATGGCGTAGCCCACGAGAAACTCGCCGGCGACGCGCCCGGGCTGCTCGCGCGCCGGGCCTTTCCAGAAGCGCCACTGCATGAGGGCGAACAACAGCAGGCCCTCGAGTCCGGCCTCGTACAGCTGCGAGGGATGGCGCGGCTGGGCGCCGCCACCGGTCTGCTCGAAGATCACGCCCCAGGGGACATCGGTCACCTTGCCCCAGAGCTCGCCGTTGAGGAAGTTGGCGATCCGCACGATGAACAGGCCGGGTGGGGCGACGCTCACGACCAGGTCGGCCAGGCGGAAGAAATCGATGCGCTTGCGCCGGGCATACAACCCCATCGCCAGGATCACGCCGAGGAAGCCGCCGTGGCTGGCCATGCCGCCTTCCCAGACGCGGAAAAGGGCCAGCGGGTCGGACAGCAGCAGGTGGGGCTTGTAGAAGATGAAATAACCCACGCGCCCGCCCAGCAGCACACCGGCGACGAGGTAACTCATGAGGTCGCTGATGGCGTTCAGGTCCAGCGGTGACCGCCCCTTGCGGTAGTACCAATGGAGCAGGGCGGCGCCGGCGACGAAGCCAAGCAGGTAGCCGAGCCCGTAGTAGCGGATGCCCGAGTTTTCGCCGAACCGGACGAGAAACGGGTGGGGCGTGTGGACCCAAAAAGCGACAGGTAGCCAGCCAAGCATGGCTGGCTAGAAGATGCCCGCTCTCCGCGAACACAAACTCTTTCGCGCCCGTTAGCGCGCGCACTGACGTCGTCGCCGGCCAGTGTTTCCTTGCGGCGGGTGCGTGGGCGCGGTTTCGTTCCGGGATGAGCGAGCTTCAGGTCACTCCCCTCAATGCGTTCCATCGCCGCCACGGCGGCCGCATGGTGGACTTCGCCGGCTGGGACATGCCGGTTCAGTACAAGAGCATCCTCGAGGAGCACAAGGCCGTGCGCCAGCGTGCCGGGCTTTTCGACGTGAGCCACATGGGCGAGGCCGATGTGAAGGGACCCGAGGCGCTCAAGTTCCTGCAGCACCTGGTGTCGAACGACTGCAGCAAGCTTTTCCCGGGCCGCGTGCTCTACACCGTGATGTGCTACCCGCATGGCGGCGTGGTCGACGACCTCCTCGTCTACATGCGCGGAACGGACGATTACTTCCTCTGCATCAACGCCGGCAACATCGCCAAGGACATCGCGTGGATGCAGGAACAGGCGAAGGGCTTCAATTGCACCGTCACCGATCGCTCGAAGGACTACGGCCAGCTGGCCATCCAGGGGCCCAAGGCGGTCGAGATTGTGCAGTCGCTCACCACGAGCACGCTCGCTGACATCAAGTATTACCACTTCGCCGACGGCGAGGTCGCCGGCGTGAAATGCCTCATTTCGCGCACCGGCTACACCGGCGAGGATGGCGTCGAGCTCTACTGCGCCGCCGCCGACACCGAGAAGCTCGCGGAAGCCGTGCTCGCCGCCGGCACTCCGCTCGGGCTCGAACTCACCGGCCTGGGCGCGCGCGATTCGCTGCGCCTCGAGGCGGGCTTTCCGCTCTACGGTCATGAAATCACCGATGCCATCAACCCGATCTCGGCGGGGCTGGGCTGGGTCGTGAAGTTCGACAAGGGCGCGTTCCTCGGCTCCGAGCCCCTCAAGGCCACCAAGGAGAAGGGTGCGGCGCAAAAGGTCGTGTTCTTCAAGACCGGCGACCGGCGCATCGTGCGCGCCGAGACCCCGGTGCTCAATGCCGCCGGCGCGCCGGTCGGCCGCGTGTTGTCGGGCACGCTCTCGCCGGTGCTCAACGAGGCCATCGGCTCCGCGCTCGTCGATGCCGCCGCCGCGAAGGAAACCCTCGCGGTCGACATCCGCGGCACGAAGCTCAATTTGCAACTGGTCAAACCGCCGTTCGTCCCGCTAAAGAAAAACTGAATCTGCGCAAGAGGGGCTTTACGCCCCTCGTCGCGGGATAAATCCACTCCTCCATTTCAATTCCATGAGCAACGTTCCCGCCGATCTCCGTTACGCGAAATCCCACGAATGGCTGAAGGTCGCCGCCGACGGCACCGCGCTGGTCGGCATCACCGACTACGCGCAAAACAGCCTCGGTGACATCACCTTCATCCAACTGCCCAAGGTGGGCGCGGCACTCAAGGCCGGCGAGACATTCGGCGTCGTCGAGTCCGTGAAGGCCGCCTCCGATGTCTATGCGCCGGTCGCCGGCACGGTGCTCGAGGTCAACAAGGCGCTCGATGCGAACCCGGAGAAGGTGAACGCGTCGCCCTACGCCGAGGGCTGGATGCTCAAGCTGAAGCTCGCGAGTCCCGCCGACGGCGGCGCGTTGATGTCGGCGGACGACTACACCAAGAGCATCGGCTGAGCGCGCGTCGCATGCCCCGCTCCTTCCGTTCCCGGGCTGTGGCGCTCGCGCTGGCCATGGCTTTTTCCGCGGGACTCCTCGCCGCGGACGACCTGGCGACGGCCCGGGCCGACCTGACGAAGATGTTGGAGCGCTATGGCGAGAAGCATCCCAAGGTGATCGACCAGCGGATCCGCGTGGCCGAGTTGGAGAAGATTCCGGATGCCGAGCCCGCCGTGCTGCGCTCGGCCCGGGTCGAACTGGCGGTGATGCTGGCGCACTACGCCGAGAATCACCCCAAGCTGCGCGCCCAGGTCGCACGCGTGCAGGCGATGGAGGCGCAGGTGAAGCGCAATCCCGCGGTCCCGGAGGAAGTGCTCCTTGCCGAAAGCGATCTCGCGGCCCTCAGCTTGCGTTACGGGGACAACAATCCCCGCGTGATCACGGCGAAGGCGCATGTGACGGCCTTGGAGAAATACCTGCTGGCCCCGGGCAACGAGTCGCGCGAACTGCGCCTGGCGCGGGCGGACCTCGACGAATTGAAGCAACGCTACGGCGAGGATCACCCGAAGGTGATCCAGGCGCAGGAGCGGGTGGCGGCGTTGTCGAAGTAAGCGGCGCACGAGGCTTGTTGGAGACGGGGCTCTCAGTCCCGTATGGGGACGTTTCCTCGCAGGACTGATAGTCCTGCCTCCATCTGGAAACTTCACATGGCGGCATCCTGAGCCGCGCGAGAAAAGGTGGGCGTCGGTTTCCACACCGACGCCTGTCGCCGCCGGGACGGCGGCGACCACCTCGGGTGCTGCTTCGCGCGGCCCAGGGTGACGGTAGGGGCGGCGGTGTTTAAAGGGTTCGCCGGTGTTTCAGCATGCCCCAAAAAACAAGCCCGGCCAAAGGCCGGGCTGGCGAAAGAGGAACTGGCGGACCGCTTACTCGGCCTTGCCCTGCTTGGCGGCCTTCTGGCGGGCGGCGTTGTTGAGGATGCGCTTGCGGAGACGCAGGTTCTTCGGCGTGACCTCGAGGAGCTCGTCCGCGGCGATGTACTCGATCGAGCGCTCGAGCGAGAGCTTCGTGGCGGGCGTGAGGCCGGCCGCGACGCCTTCACCCTGCGAGCGGAAGTTCGTGAGCTTCTTTTCGCGGACGGCGTTGATGGCGATGTCCTCGTTGCGGGGATTCTCGCCGACGATCATGCCCTCGTACACCTGCTCGCCCGGGTTGACGAACAGCTTGCCGCGCTCCTGGCACATGACCAGGGCGTAGGAGGTGGTCTCGCCGGCCTCGGTCGCGATGAGCGTGCCGGTGA
>JBEHYX010000119.1:0-11201 GCA_048497945.1 Verrucomicrobiota bacterium
CCACAAACTCCTGCGCATCCTCATCGCCTTGCTGCGCTCTCAGCGCGACTTCGATCTCCACCATCCCTTGCCTGTATCTTAATCAAGATTGGATCTACCGATCCCCACCGCCCCGAAAGCGGTTGAAAGTTCGGCCGGCTTGGAGAAACGTGGCGGCCGATGAAGCGCACGTTTTTCGCCCGGTCCGCCGGGATCCTGCTCGCCGGCCTCCTCTTGTTGCTCGGCGGTTGTGTTTCCTACGACCGCCATGACCTCCCGGGACGCAGCCTCGACGGCGTGAAACGCTTCTTCGTTCTCAGCAACCAGAACGACAACCATGGCATCGACCACCAGATCGAGGCCGCGCTCAAGATCCGCGGCAACGAGGCGACCGTCGGCCCCATGACGATGCTGCCCGACGACGCCCAGGTCATCATCACCTACGACGACCGCTGGGAATGGGACTTCGGCGACCATCTCATCTACCTCCAGTTCACGGCGCGCGACCGCCGCTCCAGCCAGCCGATCTCGACGGTCAGCTTCAGCGCCAAGATCCCGAAAGGAAAGACGACGCCGGTCGTCGTGGGCGAGCTGATCGACCGGTTGCTGGCGGGCCGCAAGCCCTGATTGCGACAGGGCGCCAATTTCGAGCGCCGAAATCCCCAAATCCCGGCGTTGTGACACACAAAGGGTGTGCCCGGCGACGCTTAGCCGGGTTCTCATAGCATGTATTCTCGCACCATGCTGAGCCTCCGCCCCTTGGCCGCCTTTGCCCTGCTCGCCGCCGTCCTGCCGGCGCGGGCTCCCGCTGCCGCACCCGCGCCCGACCTGCTGGAAGGGGTCTGGACCGGCCACGTCCTGGCTCCCCAGGGCGAGGCGGCGGACATCGGCCTGGATTTCGTGCGCGAGCGCGACGGCTCGCTTGGCTTCAAGTTGTATTTCCCCGCCATGTTCACGCACGGCGCGTCGCTCGGCATCCCGGTCGAGGTTACCGGGGCCAACGACTACGCGATCACGCCGGCCTTCGCGATCACGCTGCATCGCGAGGGCGACGAACTGCGCGGCACCTTCTCGACGGGCAAGCTGCCCCTGGAACTGCATCGCGGCGGCGCGCTGCCGCCGCCCCTGCCGGTGACGGCGCACCCCGCCGGCCCCGGCCCGCTGTGGCGCTACGCGCTCGGCACCGGCACCTGGGCGCCGCCGGTCGCGGCGGACAACGTGATCTACATCGGCGGCGGCGACGGCCGCTTCCACGCGGTCAACGCCGGCAACGGCTCGGCGCTCTGGACCTGGAACGGCGCCGCGGCAATCGACGGGCGGGCCGCGCTCGATGCGGATTCGGTCTACTTCCTCGACGTGAAGTTCAACCTCGTCGCCCTCGACCGCCACCG
Source organism: Verrucomicrobiota bacterium (assembly GCA_048497945.1). Classification (GTDB taxonomy): domain Bacteria; phylum Verrucomicrobiota; class Verrucomicrobiia; order Opitutales; family Opitutaceae; genus Lacunisphaera. Next base: position 1,371 of record JBEHYX010000119.1, read on the forward strand.
CGGCACGCTGCGCTGGCGCGTGCCGCTGCACAACGAGTTCCTCGCCGGCCGCTCCGCGCCCGACAACCCCACGTTCAACCACCGCGCCGCCACGCCGCTGCTCCTCGAGGGCGTGCTGTACGCGGGCTCGAGCGACGGCGGCGTCTACGCGCTCGATCCCGCCACCGGCAACAAGCTCTGGCGGCATGACGCCGGCGCGCCGGTCTATTCCGGCATCGGCTGGCACGCGCCCGACACGCTCACCTTCGGCACCATGGACGGCTCGGTCGTGCTGCTCGACCGCCAGACCCGGCGCGAAACGCTGCGCGTGAAGACCGGCGGCGGCGTGGTCACGACCCCGCTCATCGTCGGCGACCGCGTGATCGCCGGCAGCCGCGACTACCAGCTCTACGCCTTCAATGTGGCGGACGGTTCCGTGGCCTGGAAATTCTCCTACTGGTTCTCGTGGATCGAATCCACGCCCGCCCTTCGCGATGGGCTGCTTTACGTCGGCGGCTCCGACTACGCGCGCGTGACCGCCATCGACCCGGCGACCGGCCGCGCCCGCTGGGGCACCATTGTCCACGGCATGGACTGGGGCACGCCCCTGCTGACGGACAACGCGGTCTTCATCGGCACGGTGAACCAGAATGTGCCCGGCACGCTGATCAACCACACCGCCGGGCTCATCAAGCTCGACCGTGCCACCGGCGCGGTGCTCTGGCAGATTGTCCTGCCCAAGGCCGACGAGGGCCAATTCGCCGGCTATGCCGGCAGCCTGGCGGTCGCCGGCGACAAGGTCGTGGGCGCGGGCTTCGACGGGTTTCTGGCGGCGTATTCGATCAACTAGAGCGCTTTAAAAAATGTCGTGGCCGATGCGGTGCTGGGTTGTAGGGCGGGATCGCTGATCCCGCCTCGAACGCGGCAGCGGTTTCGACGTTCAGGCGGGGTCAGCGACCCCGCCCTACAATCGAGTCAGCGGCTACAGTTCTATTTAAAACGCTCTAGTGAACCAGGCCGGGGCCGGGCTGGTCCGACCCTTGCGATCTTTCGGGACAGAAATCGTGAAATCCTAAATCGTGAAATCAGTAATCTGAAAATTTCCGCTCAGCGGCCTTCGAAAATTTTCACGATTCAGGATTTCACGATTCCCGGTTTTCAAGATTCCTCCCACCCCAGCACGAAGTGTGGGAGGGGACCCGGCCCCAGGCGGGATTGCACCTTCCCGCCGCGACGCGAAGTCGCTCCCACACCGTTTACGATGCCGGTCGGACGGCCCGGGCCGTCACTTCTTGGCGTCCTGCTTCCACGGCGCCTCGACGACCTTGTAGCCGTCCTGCGTCTTGCGGAAGTAGACGTCCTCGACCTCGAAATATTCGATGTCCTGGTACCAGACGCTGCGCGCGTCGGTCGGCAGGCTCTTGGTGATGGCGCCCATCGGGGCGGGCGTCCACACGAGTCCGTCGGCGTTCTTCTTGAAGAACTGGCCGTCCTTGAATTGGAACTCCTCGTCGCCGACCCAGACCGACTGCGTGTCGTCATCCTTCGGCGGCGGCAGCGGGGCCGGCGCGGCGGCGGTCGTGGTCACGACCGTGGTCGGCGGGGCGTCGACGACGACATAGCCGTCGCGGTAGTCCTGGTAATAGATGTCGCCGTAGCGGTAGTAGACCCTGCTGCCGATATAGACGCGGGAATAGTGCGGCGGCAGCGCGCGGATGTAGGCGCCGCGCGGGGCGCGCACCACGTAATAGCCGTGCGGGCCGGGACGGTAGAACACGCCGCGGTGGTAATAGTAGTCATCGCGGCCAACCCGCACCGTGGCATAGCCACGCGGCAGCGGGACGCCGATGCCCACGCCCACGTCGATGTGCGTCGCGGCGGAGGCAGTTGCGGGAAGGGCCAGCCCGGCGGTGGCGAGCGCCAGCGCGAGGAGACCGGTGGAGGAAAGCGAGGTCTTCATGGGATTGCTATCGTACTCATTTTGACGCGAAAAGCGGCGGAAAGTTTCATCTTCCTCGCCGCCCGACCGCACAGTGAACCCGGAAATGTGTAACGTATTATATTACAGTTATCGCCGCGGCCATCCGGCCCGCTCCGTCCGGTTACGCGAAAACCGCGGCGCGTTCCGCCGGAGCCAGCTCGCGCCATTTCCCGGCGGGCAGTTCGCCCAGCGAAAATCCCCCGATCCGCGCACGCAGCAGGCGCAGCGTCGGATGTCCCACGGCGGCGGTCATGCGCCGCACCTGGCGGTTGCGCCCCTCGGTGAGCTCGAGCGCGAGCCACGAATCGGGCACGGTCTTGCGCACGCGGATCGGCGGCACGCGCGGCGCGACCGCCGGCGCCGGATCGAGCCGCCGCGCCGCGCATGGCAGCGTCAGCCTGCCCTCGAGCTTCACGCCGCGCGCCAGCTGCGCCAGCGCCGCGGCGTCGGGCACGCCCTCGACCTGCACCCAGTATTCGCGGCGGTGCCCGGCGGCCGGGTCGAGCAGCCGTGAATTCAGCCCGGGTTCGTCCGACAGCAGCAGCAGGCCCTCCGAGTCGGCGTCGAGCCGGCCGAGCGCATAGACCTTCGGCGGCAGCCCGAACTCCGCCAGCGTGCCCCACTTCGAACCGGGCTCCGGCGTGAACTGCGAGAGGACGCCGTAGGGTTTGTGCAGGGCGATCAACATTGCGGATTTCGGATTGGGGACTGCGGATCGATCAATCCGCAATCCAAAATCCGCAGTCCGCAGTTGTGCGCGAAGCGCCTCAGCGCTTCAGCATGCCCCACACGAAATTCGGGTTGCGGCCGCGGCGGACCGCCTGGCGGATCCACAGCAGCGCCAGCGGCTCGAGGCTGCGCGCCATGCCCAGGCCGCCGGTGTCCACCGGCTCGAAGCCGAGGTCCTTGGCGAGCTTGTCCACGACTTCCTTCGCCTCGTCGTCGTCGCTGCAATAGAACATGACCGGCTTCAGGTCGCCGTAACCGGGATAGTTCGAGTCGGCGAAATTCTCCCAGCCGTAGGTGTTGAAGGCCTTGGCGACGCGCGCGCCGGTGGCCTGGCGCTGGATCTCCTCGGCGCCCGACGTGGACGAACCGAGCGAAAGGCTCAGGCTGCCCTCGGCGTTCAGGAAAAGCGGGTTGGTGCAATCGATGATGATCTTGCCGCGGATGTCGCCCATGGCGGTGATCACGTCAGCCGTCGCCTCCCAGGGCGTGCAGAGCACGATGACGTCGCCGTTGCGCGCGGCGTCGGGGATGACGACCGAGGTGGCGGCGGAGCCGATCTCCGCGATCGGCGGCTTGGTTTTGCCGGCGTTGGGGTTGCGCACGCCGAAAAGGATCGTGTGGCCGGCTTTCGCCCAGCTGCGACCCAGAGCCCCGCCGAGATTGCCCGCACCGATGATCGCAATTTTCATGGTGGCCGCAGATTGACGTCCCGCGGGCTTTTGGCAACCACTCCGGCGCCAACATTTGGTCAAAATCGCCCATGCCGACGCCCGAAGTCATCGCCAGCCTGCCGAAACGCGCCCCCGAACTCCGCGACCTGCTCGTGAAATGGTGCAACCAGAACTCCGGCAGCGGCAACCTGCCCGGGCTGGCGGCCATGCTGCAGCTGCTCCAGGCCGAGTTCGACCGCCTGGGCCGCACCGAGGCCGTCGCCCTGCCCGGCACCACCGCCCGCGCCCTGCGGCTGCGCGTCCGTCCCGAGGCGCCCCTCCAGCTCCTGTTCAGCGGACACTACGATACCGTCTACGAAGCCACCCACCCTTTCCAGCAATGCACCCTGCTGACCCCGGAAAAGCTCCGCGGACCCGGCACCGCCGACATGAAGGGCGGCCTGGTCGTCATGCTGGCCGCCCTCCAGGCCTTCGAGCGAACCGCCCACGCCAGCCGCATCGGCTATGAGGTGCTGATCGGACCCGACGAGGAAACCGGTTCGCAAAGCTACACCGCGCTGCTCGAGGCCGCGGCGAAGAAATACCGGCTCGGCCTCGTCTTCGAACCGGCCCGCAGCAATGGCGACCTCGTCAAGTCGCGCAAGGGCACCGGCATTTTCACCCTCACGTGCCACGGCCGCGCCGCCCACGCCGGCCGCGCCCCGGCCGAGGGCCGCAACGCCATCCTCGCGCTTTGCGACATCCTGCCGCGCGCCGAGGCGCTGACCCGCGAGCTCGCCGGCGTGATGGTGAACGTCGGCAGCATCACCGGCGGCGGCGCCGCCAACATCGTGCCCGACCGGGCGGAGGCCGTGATCAACGCCCGCGTGACCAACGTCGGCGACGACCTGACCTTTCTCCGGCGCCTCCATGAAATCTGCGCCCCCTGGCATGCCCGCGAAGGCTACCGGCTGGAAATCGGCGGCGGCTTCAACCGCGGCCCGAAGGTGGAGACGGCGAATGAAACGGCCCTGTTCGAGGAATGGCGCCGCGGCGCCCGCGAGTTCGGCCTCGCGTTCGACTGGCAGCACGTCGGCGGCGGTTCCGACGGCAATCTGCTCTCGGCCGCCGGCCTGCCCAATCTCGATGGCCTCGGCTGCGTGGGCGACCACCTGCACAGTCCCGAGGAATTCTGCCACCTGCCCAGCCTCGCGCAGCGCGCGCAGGTCGCCGCGCTGTTCCTGCACCGCGTGGCGGCGGGGGAAGTCCGGCTCGGCTGATGGGATCCGTTCGCGGTAGCGGCGCTCCATGATCCCGCCTTCTCTTCGTACATCCAAACCGGCGGGATCAGCGATCCCGCCCTACAGTCGATTCATCGGTTATGACCTTTTTGAAAACGCTCCATGAGCGCCGTCAAACCGGCGGTCATAAACCGCCGCTACAGTCGGCTGCGGGAAAGCGCATCTTTTTAGCGGTTCGTGGCCGGCCGGCTGGCGCGCAGGCTCTCTTCTGCATCGACTGGCACGGAATCAGCAGCAAGCCGGCCTCCTGAGAACCTTATCGCACAAAGTTACGGGCAGGCAAAATCGGCCTTTTGTGAGTAATTCCACAGGGCTGAGGGCTTGACTATGACACAGCCGAGTCGTTCGCTCCGCCTCACCTAGTTTCTCAGGTCACCTGCCTGGAAATCATACCAACTGCATAGCACCATGCAAAAATCGTTCATTAAATCGCTCGTTATCGCAGCACTCACGGTCCTGACCGCGATGCTTTCGCCCAATGCCGCCGCCCAAGGCGTCGTTTCCGGTGGTATCACCGGTGCCGTTCTGGACGCTACTGGCAAGCCTGTCGTCGGCGCTTCCGTGACCGTGGTTCACGTCCCTACCAACACGACCGTCACCGCGGTTACCGGCCCGAACGGTCGTTTCCGGGCCTCCGGCCTGCGCCCGGGCGGCCCCTACACCGTTTCCGCTACCGCCGAAAGCTACACCATCCAGCCGGTCTCGAATGTGACCGCCCCGCTTGGTGAGGACGCCGATGTCACCCTCGTGGCCAAGAGCGAGGTGCTGCAGCTGGAGAAATTTTCCATTTCCGGCGCCCAAACCGACCTCGATGCCAATGCCACCGGCTCGGGCACCGCGCTGAACTCCCGCGCCATCCTCAGCCAGCCGACGACCAACCGCTCCTTTGCGGACCTGATGAAGACCAATCCTTTCGTCTCGATCCGCAATGGTTCCCAAGTGCAGGCGCTCGGTTCCAACTACCGTTATAATTCCATTTCCATCGACGGTGCCCGCCAGAACGACCAGTTCGGCCTTTCCAGCTCCGGTCTCTTCTCTCTCAAGAACCCGTTCGCCCTCGACGCGCTTGAGAGCTTCAGCGTCGACCTCACGCCCTACGACGTGACGCAGAGCGGCTTTGCCGGTGCCTCGATCAACGCCGTCAGCAAGAGCGGCACCAACGAATTCCACGGCTCCGCCTACTACATCTACACCTCCTACAAGTGGCAGGGCGCGGATATCTATGGCACCACCAAGGATCAGCGCACCACCCAGTTCTACGAGCGCACCTATGGCCTCACCTTCGGCGGCCCCATCATCAAGAACAAGCTGTTCTTCTTCGTGAACTATGAGAAGTACAGCAGCCCCTCCGGCGGCACCGCGATCCCCGGATTCAAACCCGACAGCGGCGCGCTGACCAATCTCACGAACCAGTTCGCCGGCCTGCCTGGCGCGCCGGCTTTCGGTTCCTACACCGCTTCCGCCAACGGCCTGCTGGAAGACACGAAGAAGCTCATCAAGCTCGACTGGAACATCACCAAGGACCACCGCCTGAGCGTCCGCTACAGCCAGACGGAGGGCAATCAGCCCAGCTATCCTGACTTCCGCAGCACGGGTTCGCCCTCCAGCTTCCCCTCGGTCGCTCCCGCCGCCACTCCGAGCTTTGCCAACGGCGTGACCACCTTCGACTCCAAGTACTACGCGCTGGCCGTGCAGGAAAAAGTCTGGGCCGCCCAGCTTTTCAGCAATTGGTCGCCTGACCTTAAGACTGAGTTCGCGTTCTCCAAGAACAACACCACTTCCCTGCGCTCGACCCCGGTCAACCTGCCCGAAATCGTCGTCCTCGGCGTGCCCGGCACGTCCGTCGCCACGGGCGCCGCGGTCACGTCCAGCACCGCCGTGCTCTTCGGCACGGACTACAGCAGCATGGGCAACGGCGTCATCGCCAATGAAGTCGCCTTCAGCGGCAACGGCATCTACACATGGAAGAACTTCACCTTCCGGGCCGGCTTCGACCATGAGAAGACCGACTTCGAGAATCTGTTCCGCAACGGCTCCTACGGTCGTTTCGTCTACAACTACAGCCCGACGCTCAGTCTCGCCAACGACACGCCGCTCGCCTTCGTCCGCAACGTCTCGAGCGACGGTTTCCCGCCCACCGACGTGAGTTCGTTCGACCAGACCGGCTTCTTTGCGCAGGCGAAGTGGGAACCCAACCAGCGCTTCAACGCCACGGTCGGCGTCCGTTATGACGTCCTCGGCCAGCCCATCGCCCCGACCAACAACCCGGCCATCCAGACCGCGTTCGGCGTCCGCAACGACGGCACCATGGACGGCGTGAGCCAGTTCGCTCCCCGCTTCGCCTTCAACTATGCGCTCGATCGTGATCGCAAGGTCCAGCTGCGCGGCGGCATCGGCGTCTTCTTGGGCCGCAGCCCGTGGGTCTGGCTGTCGAACTCCTACGGCAATGCCGGCATGGGTCGCGGCACGACCACGCTCAACGGTTCCACCCTCACCTCCGTCGGGCCGATCCCGACCTTGGGCCAGTACCTCGGCGGCACCTTCCCGAACAGCAATCCGCTCTACAAGTTCGATCCCGCGAACCCGCTCGGCGTCACCAGCGGAGCGTTCGCCGGTGGCGGTGTCGCCTTCGCCAAGCCGGGCATCAAGCCGCCGACCAACCTGCGCAGCAACCTGGCACTGGACTACAAGGTGCCGAAGATCGATTCCGTGCTCACGCTGGAATACATCCACTCCAGCGTCATGCAGGCGTTCTTCTACCAGAACATCAACCTGGTCGCGGGCGGCACGGGCGCCGACGGCCGCACCTACTTCCGCCGGTATACCAGCGCCACCAATACCGCGCTGGTTCCCCTCGGCACCGCAGGCGGCATCTCCAACACCGCCAGCACGGCCTTCACCACGGCGATGAGCCTGGGCAACACGAACGCCGGCTCCTCCGACTACATCGCCATCTCGCTCGCCCGCCCCTTGAAGAACGACTGGTCCTACAACCTGACCTACACCCGCGGTCACGCCACCGAGGCCCAGCCCGCCGGCAGCTCCACCGCCACCTCGCAGTGGCAGTTCAATGTCGTCTTCAACCAAAACACGGTCGAGGAGACCCGTTCGGACTACGAGCTCAAGGATCGCGTGAACTTCACCCTCACGAAGGACTTCCACTTCTGGAAGAACCTCACGAGCAGCGTGTCCCTGTTCTATGAAGGCCGCAGCGGTCTGCCCTACAGCTATGTTTACTCGACCGACTTGAACCTCGATGGCTTCACGCAGAACGACACGGTTGCCGTTCCGAATGGGGCCACCGACTCCCGCTTCGACTTCTCGGGCATGAACCCGGCAACCCAGGCCGCCTACTTCGACTACCTGAAGACGAGCGGCCTGGACAAGTACGCCGGCGGCTACGCTCCGCGCAACTCCTTTATCGGGGCGTGGCAGAACCGCCTGGATCTCCACTTCGCCCAGGACATCAAGGTGACGGGGCCCGTGCATGTCGAAGCGTTCATGGACTTCATCAACTTCGGCAGTTGGATCAGCAAGAGCACGTTCAACTACATCGAGGAACTCGGCAATCCGGGTAACAGCAACCAGATCGTCGTGCTGGGCGGCGCCTCCTACGGCGCCGATGGCCGCATCAAGCCGACCGCCACGCTCAACGCCGATGGCACGCTCAGCGTCCCGACGGCCTCGCAGTTCCTGCCCAACAACGGCGATTCCCGCTGGCGCATCCAAGCCGGTGTCCGCCTGAAGTTCTAAGGCGATCCGCCCTCTCTTCCCTCAAGGCGCCCCTTCACCGGGGCGCCTTTTTTGTCTTCACCGCGAAGCCGCGAAGGCAAATCCGCCATAGCCCGCCCCGGCGGGCGCCGGCGGATCGCAACCGTGTCCGTCCCGCCCGCCCGACGGCCGCGGCCCGCACCGCAATGACCGAGCGCGCGCTGAAGCCGAATCCTCCTCCTGCGGCCAATCCGCCCCGGAAAACGGATGCCTTCCCCGCGCGGCCCCGCATCCTTGCAGTTAATTTTGGCCGCCGTCTGCCTGCGCCAAAATCTTTTTCGGAAAAAATTTCCGCCTGCGATTTTTCGCGGCGATAAAAATTTCCCGTCAAGAAAATATTTGTGCAGCTCGCGGAAGCGCCGCGCGATGTCGTTTTCAGAGGAGAAATCGCTTCGCGCGCGAGATTTCTGAACTTCGTGAACGAATTTTCCGTACCACCATGCGTGTCGACAAAAAAAGTGACGGAAAATTTGCGAACCTTCACAGATTTCTATTTGACGGTCATTTGCACGATTCCCATAGGTTGTGGTCAAGGTTCCGGGCATCCACATCCTGTGGTGGTCGACAACGTGTTGGGAAGTTTTAGCAACTTCGTCTCGCTAAGGCTTTTTGCGCGTCGCTAGACCACGGGACACACACCGTTTTTCCCCAAAAGATCCGCCTCTCCAAGGCTACCGCCATGCATAAATCATTTTCCGTCGGCACCAAGACCTTCGTTCTCGATCAGGACAAAGCCGAGGCCGCATTCGCCGCCAAGAAGGTCATCAACGGCCGCCAGGTTCCGTATTTCAACATCCTCCCGCTCAAGTTCCAGTGGGCCTACGATCTCTACAAGACGATGAAAGCGAACCACTGGGAGCCCGAGGACATCCCGATGGGCAAGGACATCGAGCAGTGGCGCGACCCGAAGACCGTGTCGGACATCGAGCGCTGGATCATCCGCATGGGCATCGGCTACTTCTCCGCCGCCGAGGGCATCGTCGGCGACAACATCCAGCACGTCGTCCGCGAGATCGTCACCGCCCCCGAACTGAAGCTCGTCCTCGGCCGCCACGCCCACGAGGAGAACATCCACGCCGACTCCCTGCTCTACATGATCTCCTCGCTCGGCATCAACCCGCATGACTGCGAGGCGATGTTCGAGGACGTGAAGTCCATCACCGCCAAGAACGAGTTCGTGAACAAGGTCTCGCAGGACCTGCGCCGCGACCTCGACATGACCCAGCTGAAGAACAAGCAGCTCCTCGCGAAGAACATCTTCGTCTTCGGCCAGTGTATGGAGGGCACCCAGTTCTACGGCCTGTTCGGCATGATCCTCTCCCTCTACCGCCAGAACAAGTTCCCGGGCATCGGCCAGATGTTCCGCTACACCCTGCGCGACGAGTCCAACCACATCGAGCTGTTCCGGAATCTCTTCATG
>JBEHYX010000120.1:0-11105 GCA_048497945.1 Verrucomicrobiota bacterium
CAGGTGCTCGATTTCGCCGAACGGATAGCACGAAATCCTTTCGCCTCCAGCGATTATCGGCTGCGCGACGACAAGGACCGGATGGTCGACAATCTTCTCTTCGGTGAATTCCTTTTCAGCTATCGGGTCGATCACGCCAGCCGCGAGATCCTGATCACAGAAATCGTGAAGGTATGATCCGGCTCACCGCAGCCCGAACACCAGCTGCAGCATCGTCTGCAGGTCGGACCCGGGCGTCGGGCGGCCGCCGCGCTGGCGGATGAGCGCCTTGCCGCGGAAGGCGCGGAGCGCGGCGTTGTCGACCGCGACGATCTCCACCGCGCCGGCGCGCAGGCCGGCGACGTCGGGCGCATAGAGCGGCGTCCACGCGAACGGCAGGCCGGTGACGTCACACTGGACTTCCCAACCGGCGACGAGCCCGTTGATCGGTTTCTTCAGCAGCGCCGGGTAGCGCGTGATGAAATCCGGCACGCGGCTCGTCGCCACGCGCAGGCGCACGGCCGAATCCTTGCGCGCGAAATACTCGTCGAAGTTGTCGACGCGGCGGGCGCGGTACTTCTCGAGGAAGTCGCGCGGGTCGATGCCCATCAGGTTCATGCCGTTCCAGAGGCCCTGCTGGTTCGGGCTGCCGAACTTCTTCCACGCGTACCATGACGGGAAATCCCGCGTGAGCATCAACCCGATCTCGAAGTGCATGTGGGCGCGGCTCACCGGGATGTTGCCGTTGGAACTGTGGCCCATCAGCCCGATCACCTGGCCGCGCCTGACCGTCATGCCCTCGAACAGCCCCGGCTCGATGCGCGCCAGGTGCGCGTAAAGCGTGTAGACCGACGGCGTCACGCCGGGATGCTCGAGCACGACGTAGCGCCCGTAATTGCTGTCACCCGGGCGACCGCTGATGTTGCGGACGACGCCGTCCATCGCGGCCGTGACCCGGTCGGTCGGTTCGCCGCGCCGGTCGCGCCCCACCGGGCGGATGTCGAGGCCCTCGTGGAACTGCGTGCCGTTGCTGCGCACGGAGCCGAACAGGCCGGATGACGGCTCGCCCGACACCGTCGGCTGCACCCAGCTCTCGTAGCCGCGGCCGCGCTCCCAGGCGTCGTTGGGCGTCGGCCAGCCGATCTCGACGCGCTCGGCGAACGTGGTGGCGGCAACGAAAAGGAAGACCAGCAAACCCAACCCACCCCGTCGCTGCGCGCCACCCCTCTTGATAGAGGGGATTCCAAGCCGCGCAGCCAAAGTCCCCTCTATGAAGAGGGGCCTGTCGGCCATAGCCTTGGCGACGGCTGATGCCCGAAAGGGCGGGGTGTGTGGCTGCAACTTCACCATTCTTAATTCTTCCTTCCTACTTCGCCCCGGCCTGCAGCCCCGCCGAGGTGCGGCGGATGCGGTCCGCGAGCGGGATCAGCTCCTCGTTGGGCACTTCGACGAAAATCAGCAGGCCGCCCTGGTTCACGGACGGCTCCAGCTGGCGCACCCCGACCGCGATGTTGTTGAAAAAGAGCACGAGCCGGCGGCCCTGCGCCGTCACCGACATGCGGTAGAGGTCGCGCGCGGCGGCGGGATTCAGGACGAAGCGCAGGCACCAGCCGAGATCGACCTTCACGACGTCGACGCCCGCGAGGTCGTATTCGACGAGCACCGGCTTCGGGCTCACCGCCACCCGGACCTTGCTGACCGGCAGCTCGACCACGGCCCCCGCCGTGCCCGGCGCCGTTTCCAGGTAGAAACGCGCCACGAGCGGCTCGACCTTGATCTGATTTCCGCCGGACTGGCAGCCGGCGAACGCGAGCGCCGCGAGGCAAAGCACCGCCAGCCGGATCATGGCGCGGCCCCCTTCACGTTGGACTCGAAAGCCTCGAGGATTTCCGCGCCGACGGCGTCCGCGACCAGACGGCCGCGGTCCGTGAGCTTGATGCGGCCCTCGGGCGTCGCGAGGAGCAGTCCTTCCATCATGAGCTTGGGCAGCAGGTCATGCAGGCCGGCCCATTGCGGCGTCGGAAAGCGCTTCTGGATCCGCGGCAGCGAAACGCCGTCGTTCATGCGCAGGCCGAAGACGACCGCGTCGGACGCCAGCAGGTCGGAGGTGAGCGCGGTGCGGTCGGTCGTCACGCGCCGGCCGGCGGCCACGTCGGCGAGCCATTGTCCGAGGTCGGCGGGATTCGCGCCGCGCCAGCCCGCATGCTGGGAGGCGGCGGAGGGCCCGAGTCCGACCCACTCGTGCATGTTCCAGGTGTTGAGATTGTGCCGGCAGGCGTGGCCGGGACGCGCGAAGTTCGACACCTCGTATTGCGCGTAGCCCGCGGCGTTCAGGTAATCCCAGGTGTGCTGGTAGAAGACCGCTTCCTTGTCGGCATCGAGCTTCACCTTGCCCTGCGACAGCTTCACCCACAGCGCGGTGTCCTCCTCAAACGTCAGGCAATACGTCGACAGGTGATCGGGGGCGAGGCGCAGCGCCTCGTCGAGATCGGCGCGCCACTGGGTCTCGGTCTGGCCGGGCAGCGCGAACATCAGGTCGAGGTTCACGCTCGCGAAACCGGCGCCGCGGATGAGTTCGTAGGCGCGATAGACCTGTTCCGGGCTGTGTTGCCGGCCAAGGGCGTCCAGCAGGGCGGCGTCGAAGCTCTGCACCCCGAGGGAGACGCGGGTGACGCCGAGTTGTTTCAAGGCGGCCAGGCGGTCTGCCGTGACCGTCGCCGGCGCCAGTTCCACCGTCCATTCGACCGGTTGCCCGCCGTAAAGCAGCATGGTGCGTCCAAGGCGCTCGATTTCCGCCGGTTTGAGCAGGCCGGGGGTGCCGCCGCCCCAAAAGGCCGTCGCCACGCGGCGGCCGGACCAATTCACCAGCCCGGCCTCGGCCTCAATTCCGTCCAGATAGCGCGCCACGGCGTCGCCCTTCGGCACCGTCTGGTAGAAGGCGCAGAAATCGCAGGTCGTCGCACAGAAGGGCACGTGCACGTACAGGCCCAGCGGCACCTCGGGCGGGGCCGCCTGCGCTTTTTCTTGCTCTGGATGGAACCCCGCCATTATGAGACACGTCAATTCGGTATCAGCCAACGGCCTGCGTGGACTTGGCGATTCTATTTTCATCCCAATGCACAAGACTACCCTCTCCCAAGCGAGCAGAATTTTTTCCGCCCTCGCCGCCCTGGCCATGCTTCTCCTGCTGGCCGGCTGCAACCTGACGATCACCAATCTCACGCCCGACACGATCCGCGCGAATCCCTCCCAGATCTACACGATCACCGCGAGCTTCCGCCCCGGCTCCCGGGTCGAGCCCTCCAGCATCAAGCCGCGCATCATCATCGACGGCCAGGCCCACCCGATGACCCACAACGCCAACGCCGCCGACATCTGGGAGTTCGACTACCAGTTCCCGGCCGGCCGCGCCTCGGCCTCCTACTACTTCATCTGCGATTTCAACACCAAGGGCAGCTCCGAGGAAAGCGCCGAGGTTTATTCCGAACTGCAGACCCTCACGATCACCGGCCGCTATGTCGTCGTCCCCGAGGCCTCGCGCGCCCCGGTCGGTTCGCGCGTCAGCATCCTCGGCGCCGGCTTCACGCCGACCGACATCGTTTACTTCGACACGATGCCGACCCGCACGGTCTTCGAGTCGCCGAGTTCGCTCAGCTTCTTCGTGCCCGCCGTCACCCCGAACCACAGCTACAAGGTCACCGTCCGCGGCGGCGCCGGCGCCCTCGATGCCGGCACGTTCCGCGTCGACGCCATCAGCTTCACGGTCAGCCCGAGCGCGCTCTTCATCCGCACCGGCGAACAACAGGCCCTCACCTTCACGATCCCGAATCCCGCCCCGGCGGGCGGCATGCTGATCGAGGTCCAGACCGATGTGCCCGAGAGCGTCATCATGCCCGAGGTGATCGTGCCGGCCAACGCCACGAGCGCCACCATCCCGGTCCAGGGCGGCAAGCCCGGCACGGGGTCGCTGTTCTTCCGCAGCAGCGCCGGCGAGAGCACGGTGTCGGTGACGGTCACCCGGTAATTTTCCGCCGGCCATGTCGCGCCTCCGCCTCCCAGCGTTGTCCCTCGCGGCTGTGCTGGCGGTCGTCCTCCTGCTCGCCGGCTGCGCCACTTCGGGCGGGCCCGATCAGACGCCGGCAAATCCCTCCGCCCCCGTGGGCTCGAACCCGTCCGCGCCGGGCCATGTCGTCCCGCCGACGGTCCCGACGTCCACCCCGGACCCGGCCGTGACGCCGAAGTCCGCGCCGGAAGCCCGCGTGAAGCCCGCGTCGATCACCGGCTCGGAGGAAACGAGCGCGATGTTCGACAACTTCACCGCCTACATCGCAATCATCGACGGCCAGCCCGTGGGCGACCGCAACGGCTGGAGCCGGCCGCTGGCCCTCACGCCCGGCCCGCACCGGCTGAAGGTCGGATTCATCCGCGGCGTGTTCTTCGCGCGAACCGACGTGCAGATCACTGCGCGCGCCGGTGCCCGCTACACGCTGAAATTCGATTCCGACGCCCACGTGTTCGGCAAGAACAGCTACTGCGAGTTCTGGATCGAGGACACCGCCACCGGCGAGAAGGCGCTTGCCCCCACCCGGGTGCCGCTGTCGCGCGCGGAGCAAGGAAAGTAAGATTTAAGAAGGAAGAATCAGGGATTTGGACCTCCGAAGGTTCTTAATTCTTCCTTCTTAATTCCTACTTTCCCGCAAGCCGCTGGAAACGCGGACCGACCTTCCATCAGGCACGGGCTTGCCCCACCCGCCCCGGCCGGCTTTTCTCCAGCCATGACCGACCCTGTCATCGACCGGCAAATCCAGGCGATCGAACGTCCCGACAAGTCGCTGCTGACCTACTACCTGATCAGCTGCCTCGCCTTCCCGCCGCTGATCATCATCGCCGGCCCCTACCTGTATTTCCGCTATCACACGATGCGGTACAAGTTCACCGATGACGGCATCTCGATGAGCTGGGGCATCCTTTTCCGCCGCGAGATCATCGTGAACTACGCGCGCATCCAGGACATCCACCTGAAGTCCAACGTCGTCGAGCGCTGGCTCGGCCTCGCACGCATCCTCGTCCAAACGGCCTCGGGCAGCGGCTCGGCCGAGATGACCATCGAAGGCCTGAAGGAATTCGAACAGCTGCGCGATTTTCTCTATTCCCGAATGCGCGGGGTGAAGGATCACCACGTCCCGGCGCCGGCCGCCAGCGCCGTCCCGACCGCCGCCACCGGTTCCGACGAACTCGCGGCGGCCCTGCGGGAGACGGCGACCGAGCTGCGCGCCGTGCGCGAAGCGCTCGCCAAGCGGAACGAAAACTAAACCAACCAATGCCTCCCACAGAAGGAAACGAAGCTAACCAAGGACCCAAGCCCGGCAGCCCTGCTTCGTTGGCTTCGTTACCTTCTGTGAGAAAATCTTCCCATGTATAATCGTTCGAGCTCGCTGGTCCTGCGCTGGCTGAAGGTGCCGCCCGAGCCGCACGCACCGCATGGCGACCCGGCTTCCCTGCGCGTCTTTCGCGCCGGCAAGAACCTCTTCCACCTGCGGCTCGCGGCCTGGGCGTTCGGCCAGGCGCTGGCGCTGGCGGGCATCATTTTCTGGCTCGTCATCTTCATCCAGGTCGAGAACACGGTCGCGGAACGCCGCCGCAGCGGCGCGGTGCCGATCCGGCCCACCGACGAGAAATCCTTCAACGACTACGTGAATCGCATCGCCACGGAACAGAAACCGGGCGAAACGCCGGTGGTGGTGCCCGATACCCCGGCCGTGCAATCCGCCCCGACGACCGCACAGGAAGGCAAACCCGCCGCCCCCACGACCGCCGCGAAGAAGGCCAGGCGTCCCCGTGTCCGCATCAATGGCTGGGCGGGCTTCCAGCGCATGCTGGTTGAAATCGGACTCATCCTGCCCGTGTGGTCCTTTCCCCTGCTCTGGGTGCTGAAGGGGCTCGGCTTCGCCGCCTACCTCATTCAGCTGCCCGTGACCTACGCGATCCGCCGCCTCGATTGGGAGCTGCGCTGGTACATGGTGACCGACCGCAGCCTGCGGATCCGCCACGGCGTGTGGAAGGTCTCCGAATCGACGATGAGTTTCGCCAACATCCAGCAGGTCGTCGTGACGCAAGGTCCCGTGCAACGCTTCCTCGGCCTGTCGGACGTCCGCGTCCAATCCGCCGGCGGCGGCAGTGGCGAAGGCGAGCATCGCCACGGCCACGACGACGACATGCACCTCGGCCTCTTCCACGGCGTGACCAACGGCTCGGAGATCCGCGACCTGATCCTCGCGCGCCTGCGGCATTTCCGCGAAAGCGGCCTCGGCGACCCCGACGAGAAGAACACCGCGCCGGCCGCCGTGGCGGCGATGCCGGTGGCCACGGCCGTCGCGGGTGGCGACACGCTCGCGGCGGCGCGGGAGCTGGCCGCGGAAGCGCGGGCGTTGCGC
This sequence comes from Verrucomicrobiota bacterium, assembly GCA_048497945.1. Lineage (GTDB taxonomy): Bacteria > Verrucomicrobiota > Verrucomicrobiia > Opitutales > Opitutaceae > Lacunisphaera. The sequence continues at coordinate 6,414 of JBEHYX010000120.1, forward strand.
GCGGCGCTGGGCTGAACTGCTGGAGGCGGGGTGCCCTCACCCCGCGGGTTTCAGTTGCTGCTGCTTACGTTTCGCGGGGTGAGGGCACCCCGCCTCCAAAATTTCCCTTACGGGTTCACGACCTCGATCCGCGCGTGATCGACGTCGTTCGAGCCGACGTCCAGCTGGCGCGCGAACTCGAGCATGCGGGCGTCATCCTCCGTCACCTGGTCGAAGCCGTTCTTTTTCCGCGCGAGGTTGATCCGCTGGAGCATGAGGGCATCGAGCAGCACCGGGTCCGTGCTCATCCAGAGCTTCGGTTCGGACACGGTGTAGAGGGAATTGAAGTACGGGCCGCCGATGAACTGGTAGAGCTGCAGGCTGACGATGCTGAGCACCCAGGTTTCGCGCAGCTCGGGGATCGCGGCCATTTCCGCCACGGCGGCCGGCGCGGTGGCGGGGCTCTTGAAGAAGCGGAAGGTGTTGCTGGCGTTCCAGAGGGTGGCGTTGACCAGCGCGCCGTTCACGCCGAGCACCGGGTGGTCGGTGTAGACCGGCAGGTTGATCCAGAAGTCGGCGTCGAGGAACAGCGGCGTGGCGAGGAAGCTCTTGCGGTCCTCCTCGGTCGTGGTCTCGGCCTTGCCGCCGGCGGCCTTCTTCGCGGCCTGCTCGTTGAGGATCGAGTCGAAGCGCGCGGGCAGCGGGCTGTCGTAGAACCAGGCCGGGTCGTAATACTTGTTCGACTCGAGCACGAACACCGGGTGCCCCGGGAACTGCATCTGGCCGGTCGAGTACGACGGCAGGAAACCGGTCAGGCGCAGGCGCAGCGGGTTCAGGCCGACGAGGAAGATGTTCTCCTTCTCGAAGCCGCGCTTCTCCAGCGCCGTGATCACGGCGCGCACGAGGCCGAACGGCGTGGCCAGGCCGGGACCGGAGTCGGAGTAGATCTTGAGGCCGACCTTCTTCTTCGGACCGGGCACCAGCTGCCGGCCGCTCGTGCGTTCGAATTCCTGGATCAGCTGCTCGACGGCAAACCGGTAGTCGGCGTCGCTGAAATCGGACAGCTTGTGCTCCCAGATCGGGTGGGTTTTCGCCGACGGGGAGAGCGTGAGATCGGCGGCGCGCAGGGCGGCGGCACCGGCCAGCGCGAGGCATAAAAGGGCGGTTTTGAGCAGGAAGGAACGCATGGATGTGTGGCGCGCGCCAGCCGGCGGCGACGGGCGCGCACCCTGACAGACACGACTTGGCGTTAAAAGTTTAATCTTCCCCGCGAAAATGTAGGGCGGGGTCGCCGACCCCGCCACTCGGTGGCGATAGCCCGGCGGGATCAGCGGTCCCGCCCTGCAGGTAACCGGCCACCGCACGCTGGACAAACCCGGCCGGTTGTCCTCCCTTTCTCCCCCGTGCCGGTCATCAAAGCCAACAGCCTCCGCGACCTGAAAAACCGGGTCAACATCCACGACGTCGTGGCGCGCGTGGTGACGCTGAAGAAGGCCGGCAGCGGGCGGTTCAAGGGGCTGTGCCCGTTCCATTCCGAGAAGACGCCGTCGTTCAACGTCTCGGCCGACAAGGGCTTCTTCAAGTGCTTCGGCTGCGGCAAGGCGGGCGATGCGATCAACTTCGTGATGGAGACCGAGGGCCTGCAGTTCACCGAGGCGGTCGAGGCCATCGCGCAAAGGTTTGGCTTCGCGCTCGAGTACGAGGAGGGCTCCGGCGGTCCGTCCAAGGAGACGCGCTCGCTGCGCCATGAGATCTTCGAGATCCACGACCTGGCCGCCGATTACTACCGGCAGGCGTTCCTCGCCCCGACGCCACACGGCGCGTACATCCGCGACTACTGGGTGAAGAACCGGAAGTTCACGCCGGAGCTCGCCGACGAATTCAAGATCGGCTTCGCCCCGGTCGAGGACAGCGGGCTCGCCGCGGCGATGTTGAAGCGGAAGTTTTCCGAGGACGCGCTGCGCCAGTGCGGGCTGTTCTTCATCCGCGACGGCGTGATCCTGACGCTCGGCGGCATGCGCTGCCGTTTCCGCGGCCGGCTCATGATCCCGATCCGCGACCACCAGGGCCGCGTCGTCGCGTTCACCGCGCGCCAGCTCGAGATCACGCCGCAGGACGACCCGTCGCACGAGGCGAAGTACGTCAACTCGCCCGAGACGCCGATCTTCACGAAGAGCAACCTGCTGTTCAACCTGGACCGCGCGCGCAGCCACGCCGGCGAGGGCCAGCCGTTCGTCCTCGTCGAGGGCCAGCTCGATGCGCTGCGCTGCTGGAGCGTCGGCCTCCAGACCGCCATCGCGCCGCAGGGCACGTCGATCACCGAGGGCCAGCTCGCGCTGCTCCGCCGCTACCACGCGCAGGTGGAGTGTTTCTTCGACAGCGACAGCGCGGGCCAGAAGGCGGCGCTGCGCTTCCTGCCGATGGCGCTGAAGGCCGGGCTCGAGGTGCGTTTCCTGAAGCTCGCCGGCGCCGAGAAGCTCGACCCCGACCTGCTCTTCCTCGAGAAGGGCCTCGCCGCCTACGCCGAGGTGAAGCGCGGCGCGCTCGCGGCGATGCCGTTCGCAAAACAGGCCTTCCTCCCCGACCCCGCGCGCGCCTCGTTCAACGAGCGCATGAACGCCGTGCGCGAGATGGTGGAGATCGCGCTGCAGGCCGACGGCCAGGTCGCGCGCGACGACTACCTGCAGCAGGTGTCGCTGCTGCTCGGCGTCCAACCCGATGCGATCCGCGCGGAAGTCGCCGCGATCGAAAAGCGGAAGTTCGTCAAGGCCGCGCCGGCCGCGGTCGCACCGGCCGGCCACGACTCGCACACAAAGGGCTTCGAGGAACACCTGCTCTACGTGTGCCTGCACCAGGAGCGGCTGCTGCGCGAACTCGGCGCCCATCTGGCGCCCGATTGGATCGACACCACGACCCTCGCCGGACGCCTCCTCGATCGGGTGCTCGCCGAGGTGCAGCACAACGGCTGGAACGGGCAGGAATCACTCGAGCAACTCCTTGAAACAGAGGAGGAAAAGTCGCTCGTGGCCAGCATGCTTTTCCAGGCCCCGGGCGAGGAGGATTGGGCCAAAATCGTGAACGAGGGTTTGCGTCACTTGCAGAAGCGATTCCTGGAGCCGAAGAAGCAGCAAATAGAACTTGAAATAGCTTCGAAAGGCGCGATAGGTGACCCGACCTTACCGTCCCTCTTGAAGCAGCGCGCTGATATCACCCGTCAACTCCTCAATCCGCCCAGGATTTCCCTGGTTTCGTGATCGGGAGATTGGACCCACCCAGTTTGCGCCGCAGCCCCTCCGGGACACCTTAATTTCGTATATGCCGAGCAAATCCAAGCCCGCCGCACCCGCCAAGAAGTCCGCCGCCAAAGAACACGCTCCGGCCGCGAAGCCGCACCCGGAAGCGCCGAAGCCGGCGGCCGACCACGGCAAGCCCGAGCCCACGAAGAACAGCGCCCCGCTCGCCGCCGCCGCCGATGCCGCGAAGGAATTCAAGGAGAAGGCGCTCGAGAACCTTTCCGGCGACCTCAACGACAAGATCCGCTACCTGATCCGCCTTTCCAAGGAGCAGGGCTACCTCACCTACGCCGACATCAACGAGGCGCTGCCCGAGTCCGTCGACAATCCCGAGGACATCGAGAACGTCATCTCCGTCCTGCAGAACCTCGAGATCGACATCCTCGACCCGCAGGAGGTCGACAACTACAAGCAGCGCCAGGAGGAGGCCGAGGAGGAGGAATCGCGCACGTCGAACAACGACATCCTCGACGACCCGGTGCGCATGTACCTCAAGCAGATGGGCCAGGTCCCGCTGCTGACCCGCGAGCAGGAAGTCGAGATTTCCAAGCGCATCGAGACCGCCGAGATGAACGCGCAGGCCGCGCTCTTCGCCCTCGGGCCCGTCGGCAAGCACCTCTCCGACCTCGGCGAGAAGCTCCTCCTCCGCACGGAGCGCTTCGACCGCCTCGTCATCGACAAGAAGATCGAGAGCCGCGAAGCCTACTTCAAGAACCTCGAGAAGCTCGTCGCCACCACGCGCAGCAACGACGCCATCGCCACCGAGGCGTGGGCCGACGCGCAGAAGGCCAAGGACGACAAGGCGAAGAAGAACGCCCTGATCCGCTTCAAGAAGCGCGACAACGTCCTGCGCGCCTGCTACGTCAAATACTACTTCAAGCTGAAGGTCTTCGAGGACTTCCTGATCGAGCTCCGCCCGAAGATCCACGAGGTCGAGAAGGGTTTCCACGACCTGCACCGCGCCAAGCACCCGAAGTCCAAGAAGGACGCCGCCATCGACGTGCGCGCGGTCAACACCAAGCTCAAGCACCTCGAGAGCGATCTGCGCATCGCCCCGCAGGCGCTGGTCGACACGCTCAAGGTCGCCCGCGGCCACATCCGCGAGGCCCACCAGGCCAAGACCGAGATGGTCGAGGCCAACCTGCGCCTCGTGATCTCGATCGCGAAGAAGTACACGAACCGCGGCCTCTCCTTCCTCGACCTCATCCAGGAGGGCAACATGGGCCTGATGAAGGCGGTCGAGAAGTTCGAGTACCGCCGCGGCTACAAGTTCTCCACCTACGCCACCTGGTGGATCCGCCAGGCCATCACCCGCTCCATTGCCGACCAGGCCCGCACCATCCGCATCCCGGTCCACATGATCGAGACGCTGAACAAGGTGATGCAGGTCCAGAAGCAGCTCCTCCAGGAATTCGGCCAC
>JBEHYX010000121.1:0-11037 GCA_048497945.1 Verrucomicrobiota bacterium
GCTGATCCCGCCGTTCGGGACGTACGCGGGGCAGGCGGGATCGGCGATCCCGCCCTACAGTCCACAAAGCGACTGCAGCTTAATTTGAAATGCTCTAGCGGTCGACCGCCGGGTTGCGCTGGTCCTTCCCGAAATAATTCAGCGCGAAGTGCGTCTGGCTCGGCTCCACATACAGGATCAGCGGGTCCTTGGGGACCGCGGCCTGGATCGCCGCGCGCGACGGCTCGAGCCGCGCCAGCCAGAGGTAGCGCAGCGCCTCGTCGAACGGATAGATCTTCTTCTCCGCGATCAGCGTGGTGAGCGGATTCCACGGCAGGTAGATTTTCCCCGGATGCTGGCGCGCGAGCGCGAGCAGCTGGTCCTGGCCGCGATACGGACGCCAGACCCGGTCCGGGTTGCGCACTTCGGGCATCACGGCCACCAAGGCGGCCGCCGCCACGATGCCCGCCGCGAATCCCGGCCGGAGCAGCCCGGTCGCGCCGGCCGGCTTGCTCCTGGCCAGGGCCGAACCGGCGATGACCAGCCCCGCGAGGAACAGGTAGTTGATGGCGTGGATGGAATTCAGCGCCGCGTCGACGACGAGCGAGGCGGTCACGCCCAGCGGCAGCTGCCACAGCGCCACACCGAAAAGCAGCCGCACCAGCGGCGCGGCCTCGGCGCTCACCTGCTCGCGCCAGCGCAGCCGCAGCGCCAGCCCGCCCAGCAGCGCGGCCAGGATCCAGAGCCAGCTCGAGGCCGCGACCTCGCCGAGGTTGCGGCCGACGATATCCCACCCGCCCTGCCATGGCATGCGGGAGAAGAGCAGCCAGGCGTTGAACAGCATGCCCTCGGCGCCGAACAGCGCGAAGAACAGCGCGGCCAGCCCGCCGCAGACCAGCGCCAGCCAGAAGCACCACCGCGCCAGCAACGCCCGGTAACCCTCCCACCACAGCCAGAAGAAAGTCGCGGGCAGCAAAACGATCGACACCTGCTTCGCGGCGACGGAAAGCGCGACGCCCAGCGCCGCCAGCGGCAGGCCATAGCGCCAGCCCCGCACCGCGGCGGCATGCAAGGCGAGGCACGCGGTGACCGACCAGGCCACGCTGACCGCGTCGACGTGCATGAAGAGGAACGCCGACCGTGTGATCGGGTTGGCCAGCAGCAGAAGCGCCCCGAGCAGAAAAAGAAACCGCCGCACCCGGCCCGCACCCGCGGCCGCGATGCGCACGACAGCATACACCGGCGCGAGGATGGTCAGGGCATTCCACGCCGCCGCCAGCACCAACCCCAGCGTCGGTTGGTCCGTCAGGCCGATCGGCGCATACCACATCGGAAACACCGGCCCGTAGACCCAGCCGAGGTGTGCGCCGGAATCGCGCAACGCGTAGATCGGCAGCCCGCGGGCGATCGCGAACGACGGCGCCAGCCGCGCCCCGTTCCACGGAATGCCCGGCGCCGTGCAGAGGATGCTCCAGAGCACGGCGGCAACCAGCACACCTCCGGCCGCGAGCCAGGCCAGTTCCAGCGCTTTCCATCCGGCCTTCTCCTCGGGAACCGGATCCATCGCGGGCTCCTCAGCGCACCTGCAGGGTGTCGGCTTTGTAGGCGAGGCCGAGCGACGGGATGGTGACCGCCTTGCGGCCGCCTTCCTTCCTCACCTTGCCTGCCACCCAGGCGTCGTGGCCGGAGGCCTGCGCGGCGGCGAGCGTCGCGGCAACGGCGTCCGGCGCAACATAGGCGGCAAAGCCCACGCCCATGTTGAAGGTCGCATAGGCTTCGCGCAGGTCGATCGGACCGGCGTCCATCAGGAACTTGAACAGCGCCGGAATCGCGCGCGGCTCGGTGATCTCGTAGACGAACGGTTCCTCGAGGCGCATCAGCTTGCGCCAGCCGTGGCCGGTCACGTGCGCCACGTAGTTCAGCTTCACGCCGGCCTGCTGGCACTTCACGACGAAATCCACGTAGATGGCCGAGGCCGCAAGCAGCGCCTCGCCGTAGGTGCGCGCGTCACCGTGCCCGATCGGGGTCTGGTAACCGGCCGGCAGCTTCTCGGCGATGAGCCGGCACAGGCTCAGGCCGTTGGTCTGCACGCCCGTCGAAGCCAGGAAAATGATCGCGTCGCCATCCTTCACTTCGCCGGTGATCCGCTGCGTTTTCGGGAAAATCTTTCCGATGGCCGAGCCCGCCAGCACGATGGCCTCGGGGTGCACGATGCCCTTGAGCGTCGGGGTCTCGCCGCCGCCCCAGACAGCGCCGGCGCGATGGCAGCCCTCGGCCCAGCCGGACACCAGCGCCTGCATGCGGACCTGGTCGGTAAACCACTCGGACGCGCCGACCGCCGCGTGCATCGCGACCGAGATCGGACGCGCGCCGCAAGTGACGAGGTCGTTGACGATCGTCGCCACCGTATCGATGGCGATTTCATGGTAGAAACACTTGCCCGTCTGCGCGTAGACGACGTCGGCTACGAGGTTCTTGGTGCCGAGGCCTTCCTCGACGTGCGCCAGGAAATGGTCGTCGCCTTCGATCAGGTACGCGCTCTCGCCGCGCGTCGTCGCGGGCTCGGCGTAGCCGTGGGCCTTGAGTTCGCCGGCGGTCCCGCGCGCCGCCTGCTGGCACGCGCGCTTGAACGCATCGAGCTGGTCGTAACGGACGCCGGAACTTTCGTAAGAAAGACTCATGGGATCAGGTCACCACGAAACACACGGAATACACGAAAAGAAAAATCCTCTTTCGTGTGTTTGGTGTATTTCGTGGTAGCTCATCAGTAGCTTCTGCCGTCGGCCTTCTCGAAATAGTTCACGAAGGCCTGGTTCACGACCCGGAAGCCGCCGGGCGTCGGATAGTTGCCGGTGAAGTACCAGTCGCCGCTGTGGTTCGGCAGCGCCTCGTGCAGGCTTTCGATCGACTGGAAGATGATCTCGATCTCGCCCTTCCAGCCGTTGGGCTTCGGGGAAACCAGCTGCGTGATCTTCTTCGAAATCTGGTCGGCCGTGAAGGGCTCGTAGATCTTGCGCACGTGGTTGATCGGCACCTTGCCCGGGCTCTTCAGCTCCTCGCGGCAAAGGCGGTAGACCTCCTCGATCAGCGCGGCCTGGCCGCTTTCCTTCAGGAGCGTGATGGCGGCCTCGAAGGCGACGAACTTGCCGATCTCCGACATGTCGATGCCGTAGCAATCCGGGTAGCGGATCTGCGGCGCGGTCGAGGCGATGATGATTTTCTTCGGGTTGAGCCGCTTCAGGATGCGCAGGATCGAGCGGCGCAGCGTCGTGCCGCGCACGATCGAGTCGTCGACGCACACCAGGTTGTCGGTGGACTCGACCACGCCGTACGTCACGTCGTAGACGAGCGACGCGAGGTTGTTGCGCGACTTCTCCTGGCTGATGAAGGTGCGCATCTTCACGTCCTTCGTCACGAGCTTCTCGCCGCGCGGCCAGTTGTTGAGGATCAGGTCGTCGACCAGCGCCTCGGTGATCTTGCCGTTCTTGGCGGCGTCGAGCAGCGTCTGTTTCACCTCCGCGCGGCGGCGGAAGCGCAGCTCGCTCATCAGGCCGAAGTACGCCACCTCCGCGGTGTTCGGGATGAAGCTGAAGACGGAATTCTCGAGGTCGCCGTTGATGGAGTCCCAGATCTGGTTGGACAGCCCGGCGCCGAGGGCCTTGCGCTCGCGGTAGATGTCGGCGTCGTTGCCGCGCGAGAAATAGATGCGCTCGAACGTGCACTGGGTCTTCGGCAGCGCGGGCTTGATGCGCTCCACGGACACGAACCCGGCCTTCTTCATGACCACGGCGCAGCCGGGCTCGACCTCGTGCACCTCGTTGGCCTCGAGGTCGAACACCGTGCACAGCGGCGCGCGCTCGGACGCGAAGGCCACGACCTCGTCGTTTTCGAACCAGTGGCACGGGCGGATGCCGGACGGATCGCGGACAACGAACGCGTCGCCGTTGCCCAGCATGCCGGCGAGCGAATAGCCGCCGTCCCAGTTGGTCGCGGCGGTGCGCAGCACGCGGCCGGGGTTGATCTCCTCGTTGATCCGGCGGGAGATCTCGGCGCCCGGCAGGCCCTCGCTGCGCAGCGCGCGGTAGATCTGCTCGTGCTCGTCATCGAGGCAGAAGCCGATCCGCTCGAGGATGGCCTGGGTGTCGGTGGCGAAGATCGGGTGCTGGCCGATGGCGATGAGGCTGTTGTTCAGCTCGGCCGTGTTGGTCAGGTTGAAATTGCCCGCGAGCATCAGGTTGCGGGTCGGCCACGAGCTGCGGCGGAAGAACGGGTGGCACGCGCTCAGGTTGTAGCCGCCCGAGGTGCCGTAGCGGAGGTGGCCGAGGTAGAGCTCGCCGCAGAAGTCGAAGGCCTTCTTCACCGTGTCCGGGAACTCGGGGTGGATCACGCCCTCGCCCACCAGCGTCGTGTAGCGGCCGGTCAGTGCCTGGAAGATCTTGTCGAGCGGGTTGATCTCGACGTTGCGCTCGCGGAACATGTACGGCTCGCCGGCCGGCACGTCGAACTTCACGCAGGCCACGCCCGCGCCGTCCTGGCCGCGGTTGTGCTGCTTCTCCATCAGCAGGAAGAGCTGGTAGAAGCCCCACAGGGGCGTGCCGTACTTTTCCTGGTAATAGGAAAGCGGCTTTTTCAGCCGGACCAGCGCGATGCCGCATTCGTGGGAGATGAATTCGCTCATGTCGTCCCCCTTCCTCTGCTCACACTGCCCCCGGTTGCAAATTTCAGGGAGGGCGATGGGAGAATTCTGCGCGTCACGGCATTAAAGACGTTCATTCCGCCGAGCCGGGTCGTTTCGTCAACGGCTTTCTCGGGCATAGCCCGCAAAAGGCCGGAACTGCCCACGAAATGCACAAAATCACACGAAAATTATGAGGACGGCCCTGCATCCTTTCGTGTCATTTCGTGGGTTTCGTGGGCCAATTCCGTCCCTCCGCTTGACGAGCCCGGCCGGTTCGTGAGTATCGCGCTTTAGACCATGCTGACGCTGCGCGGCTCACCAGCCCTCTCTCCCTTTCGTCTCCAAAAGCTCCTGGCGGACCTGACCTCCGCCGGCCTGCCGGTCCGGGCGCTCAACGCCGAGTTCGTCCACGTGGCCGACGTCGCCGCCGACCTCACCGCCGCGGAGCGCAGCGTCCTCGAGCAGCTGCTGACCTACGGCCCGCGCCGCGCTGCTGCCGCGGTTTCCGGCCTCGTGCAGGTCGTCGCCCCCCGCCCGGGCACCATTTCCCCGTGGTCCTCGAAGGCCACCGACATCGCCCACATCTGCGGCCTGAAGTCCATCAAGCGCATCGAGCGCGTCGTCGCCTACACCTTCGATCTCGGTGCGCCCGACGCCAAGTACCCGCTCAGCCCGCTCGACGCCGCCTCGACGCAGGCCCTCCGCGCCAAGCTGCACGACCGCATGACCCAGGCCGTGTTCGGCGACCTCGACGCCTGTGCCGCCCTCTTCCGCTCCGAACCGCCGCGCCCGATGGGCAGCGTGCCGGTGCTGGCCGCGGGCCGTGCCGCGCTGGTCTCGGCCAACAAGCTGCTCGGCCTCGCACTGGCCGAGGATGAGATCGACTACCTCGTGAAGGCGTTCACGACACTCGGGCGCGATCCGAACGACGTCGAGCTGATGATGTTCGCGCAGGCCAACTCCGAGCACTGCCGCCACAAGATCTTCAACGCCTCGTGGGAAATCGATGGCGTCGCGCAGGACAAGTCGCTGTTTCAGATGATCCGGAACACCTACCAGCTCCACAGCGAGGGCATCCTGTCCGCCTACAAGGACAACGCCGCGGTCATCGCCGGCACGAAGGGCGGGCGCTTCTACGCTGACCCGAAGACCAACGAGTACGCCGCGCACCAGGAGGACATCCACCTGCTCTGCAAGGTCGAGACGCACAACCACCCGACCGCGATCTCGCCCTACCCCGGCGCCGCCACCGGCTCCGGCGGCGAAATCCGCGACGAAGGCGCCACCGGCCGCGGCTCCAAGCCCAAGGCCGGACTCGTCGGCTTCACCGTTTCCAACCTCCGCCTGCCGGGCGCGATCCAGCCGTGGGAAAAGGATTTCGGCAAACCGGGCCGCATCGTCTCCGCGCTCGACATCATGATCGAGGGCCCGCTCGGCGGCGCCGCGTTCAACAACGAGTTCGGCCGCCCCGCCATCAACGGCTACTTCCGCACCTTCGAGGCCGAGGTGTCCTCCGCCAGCGGCACCGAGCTCCGCGGCTACCACAAGCCCATCATGCTCGCGGGCGGCCTCGGCAACATCCGCGGCGAGCACGTCAAGAAGGGCGTCATCAATCCCGGCGACAAGCTCATCGTCCTCGGCGGGCCGGCCATGCTCATCGGCCTCGGCGGCGGCGCCGCCAGCTCCATGGGCAGCGGCGCCGGCAGCGAAGACCTGGATTTCGCCAGCGTGCAGCGCGACAACGCCGAGATGGAACGCCGCTGCCAGGAGGTCATCGACCGCTGCTGGGCGCTCGGCGCGGACAACCCGATCAGTTTCATCCACGACGTCGGCGCCGGCGGCGTCTCCAACGCCCTGCCCGAGCTCGTCAACGACGCCGGACGCGGCGGCAAGTTCAACCTCCGCCAGCTGCCCAACGACGAGCCCGGCATGTCGCCGCTCGAGATCTGGTGCAACGAGTCGCAGGAACGCTACGTCCTCGCCGTGCCGGCCGACCGCCTCGCGACCTTCCAGGCGTTCTGCGAGCGCGAGCGCTGCCCGTTCGCCGTCGTCGGCGAAGCCACCGAGGAAAAGCGCCTCGTCGTCGAGGACCCGCACTTCAAGAACACGCCCATCGACCTCCCGCTCGAAGTCCTGCTCGGCAAGCCGCCGCGCATGCACCGCGAGGACGCGAAAGTCGCGCGCCCGGTCTTCCCGTTGAAGCTCCGCGGCCTGTCGCTTGCCGACGCCGTGAAGCGTGTCCTCGCCCACCCGACCGTCGCGGACAAGACCTTCCTGATCACCATCGGCGACCGCTGCGTGACCGGCCTGATCTGCCGCGACCAGATGGTCGGCCCGTGGCAGGTCCCGGTCGCCGATTGCGCCGTCACCGCCGCGTCGTTCGACGTCTACACCGGCGAAGCCATGGCCATGGGCGAACGCACGCCCGTCGCCGTCAACAACGCCGCCGCTTCCGCGCGCCTCGCCGTCGGCGAGGCGATCACCAACCTCGCCGCCACCCAGATCGGCGACCTCGGCAAGGTGAACCTCTCCGCCAACTGGATGGCCGCCCCCGCGCAGCCCGGCGACGGCGCCGACCTGTATGCCGCGGTGCAGGCCGTCGGCATGGAACTCTGCCCTGCCCTCGGCATCACGATTCCGGTCGGCAAGGATTCGATGAGCATGACGACCGTCTGGAAGGACGGTGGCGGCGAGAAGCGCATGACCGCGCCGGTCTCGCTGATCGTCTCGGCCTTCGCGTCGGTGTCCGACATCCGCCTCTCGCTCACGCCGCAGCTCCAGCAGCTCCCGGAAACCGCCCTGCTGCTGGTCGACCTCGGCCGCGCCAAGAACCGCCTGGGCGGCTCGATCCTCGCGCAGGTCGTCTCGCAGATGGGCGAGGCCACCCCCGACGTCGACAGCGCGGTCGACCTGCGGAATTTCTGGAACGTCATCCAGCAGCTCGGTCGCGCCGGCAAGCTGCTGGCCTACCACGATCGCTCCGACGGCGGCCTGCTCGCCACGGTCGCGGAGATGGCCTTCGCCGGCCACACCGGCGTCGACATCGACGTGCCGCACCTGCACGACCCGTTCGGCGCGCTCTTCAACGAGGAGCTCGGCGCCGTTATCCAGGTGCGCGAGTCGGACCTCGACGACGTCTACCTCGCCTTCCGCGAGAACGGCCTCAAGGCGTGCGTCTCCCGCCTCGGCACGCTCAACCCGCACTTCGCGCTCCGCATCACCCAGTCCGGCCAGGAGCTTCTCAACGAGAACCTCCCCGCGCTGCGCGCCGTGTGGTCGGACGTCACCCGCCGCATCCAGGCGATGCGCGACAACCCCGAGGGCGCCGCGCAGGAATTCCAGCTCAAGCTCGAGCGCGACAACCCGGGCATCTCCCCGAAGATCACGTTCGATCTGAACTTTCCTCAGGTTTCAGGTTTCAGGTCTCAGGTTTCCCGGCGTCCTGCCGTGGCGATCCTGCGCGAGCAGGGTGTCAACAGCCAGGTCGAGATGGGCCACGCGTTCCATCGCGCCGGTTTCAAGGCGGTCGACGTGCACATGACGGACATCATCAGCGGGCGCGTCTCGCTGCAGGATTTCCGCGGCCTGGTCGCGTGCGGCGGCTTCAGCTACGGCGACGTCCTCGGCGCCGGCGAAGGCTGGGCCAAGAGCGTCCTCTTCCACCCGAAGACCCGCGCCGAGTTCAAGGCGTTCTTCGAGCGCGCCGACGCGTTCTCCCTCGGTGTGTGCAACGGCTGCCAGATGATGAGCAACCTGAAGTCCATCATCCCCGGCGCCGACCTCTGGCCGCGCTTCGTGCAGAACCAGAGCGAGCGCTACGAAGGCCGCTTCGTCTCGGTGAAGATCGAGAAGAGCCCGAGCATCCTCTTCGCCGGCATGGAAGGCTCGGTCATCCCGATCGTCACCGCCCACGGCGAAGGCTACGCGGAGTTCAAGGACGCCCACGCCGCGCGCGTGTTCAGCGACTCCGGCCTCGTCGCCGGCCGCTACGTCGACAACCACCACCAGCCGACCGAACTCTACCCGCTCAACCCGAACGGTTCGCCGCTCGGCATGACCGCGCTCACCAGCACCACCGGCCGCGCCACGATCCTGATGCCCCATCCCGAACGCGTGCACCGCACCGTCGCGATGAGCTGGCACCCCGCCGACTGGGGCGAGGACTCGCCGTGGATGAAGCTCTTCTACAACGCGCGCGATTGGGTGGGTTGAGCACCTTGGCATCCCAAGGCTGGGAGGTTATTGCAGCGGGACTGGATGAAGTGTCGCGCGAATCGCTTCGCGAAACTGCATTCACAGATGGCGAGGCGGGAACGCGCTGCTTGCTGGATCTTGAACCCGTCCGTGCCGCTTCCCTAGTCCTCAAAGAGAAGCTGATCCAACGGGGCATTTTGCCCTCGGGTGCCAAGGCCATTCAGGCGATCGCCTTCGATAAGACGGCCGCCGCCAACTGGAAGGTCATATGGCATCAGGATGTGGTTTTCCCTCTGGCGCAGCCGCCAAGCAGCCCGCACTGCGAAACGCCTTCAAAGAAGAACGGCATCGATTGCGCCAGAATGCCGCGTGAAGTGCTCGAACAACTGCTGGCGGCCCGAGTTCATCTGGATGATTGCGACATCACCAACGGGCCGCTGCGGATATCACCCGGCAGCCATCTCTCCGGCATTTTGAAAAGTGTCGAGATTGCCAGTGAAGTGAAGAAATTCGGCCAGAGGGAAATCCTGGCCAAGGAAGGGGAAGCATTGCTGATGAAGCCGCTGCTGCTGCATGCTTCTTCGCCGGCGTCAGCGCCCAAGCATCGCCGTGTGCTGCATTTTGTGTATCATTCCGGTCAACCAGTTCCAGAAGCCTGGCATCGCGCGATTTGAGCCTGAGCTTGCCCGTGGAATGAGTTTCATTCACGTTGCCTTCACGAGCCAATTCCCATGAACGCAAGTCTTCCTCTTGATCGCATGACGACGGCCGAGAAGCTCAGCGCGATGGAGGCGCTGTGGCAGGATCTTAGCCGGCAGGCCGATAAGTTCGAGTCACCGGCCTGGCATGGCGATATTCTCCGCGAGCGCGAACAACGGGTTGAGGAAGGCAAAGAGGTCCCCGTCGATTGGGAATCCGCCAAAAAAGACCTGCGCAACCGACGCAAGTGAAGCTCGAGATCCTCCCGTCTGCCCTCGGCGACCTGGCCTTGGGGATCGACTTCTACGAGCGCCAACAGGCTGGCTTGGGTGATCGGTTTCTCGACTCACTCTTGGCCGACATCGACACGCTGGCTCGGCATGCCGGTATTCATCGCAAGGTTTTCGGGTCGCATCGCCTGCTCGCCAAAACATTTCCTTTTGCGATCTACTATGCGATCGCGCACGACACGGTTCTGATCAAGGCCGTGCTCGACTGTCGCCGGGATCCGAAATGGATCCGCTCCAAGCTCAAATAATTTTCTGATGACAAGACCCACCCGCAACGCCCGCCCCACGATCCTGACCGTCGACGACGCCAAGGCCGTGCGCCTGCTCGTCGAGAAGGCGCTGGCCCCGTATAATTGCGAGGCGACCGAGGCGGCCAATGGTTTCAATGGCTTCTACGCCATCGAGCGCGCGCGGCCCGACCTGATCCTGCTCGATATCGCCATGCCGGTGATGAACGGGCTCGAAATGCTCGAGCGGCTCAAGGGCACGCCGGAGATCGCCGACATCCCGGTCATCATGCTCGCCTCGCGCTCCGATCACGCCGTGATCCCGCAGCTGCCGAAAATGGGCGCGCAGGACATCCTGATGAAGCCCTTCAACGAAGCCGACCTCCTCGCCAAGATCGGCGGCGTGGTGAAGCTGAAGCCGGCGAAGGCCAATCAGGCCTGATGGGTGGGCGTCGGTTTCCACACCGACGCCGATCGCCGATGTGGAAATCGGCGACCACCTGCTGGCAATTGCCGCCCGCCTGCCGTCGAAATAGCCAATCACGAATAGCTATTAATTATTAGCGATTGGCTCCTCCCGTTACCTTTCCCGCCCGGGCCTGTCTGTCTGGATCCCCATGAACCCCTTTCCTCCCCGCGGCGGCGGCCCGCAATTCGTCGATCATCATACCCAAGCCCCGGCCTGGAAGCGCATCCATCGCAACCCGTTCTTCTGGATCGCGGCCGCGTTCATCCTGATCGCGATCTCGGTCTTCGTCCTGACGAACGGGTTCGCGTTCTGGCCGAACGGCAAGCCGGTGCCGGTGGTGACGCCGTGAGGCTGTAGCGGCTGCCTATAACCGCCGGCTTCTGCAACACACCCCGGCGCTTTGCGCCACCCCTCTTGATAGAGGGGACTCAAACAGATCTGCCCCAAGCGAAGTCCCCTCTATCAACGGCCAGACGGCGCCGACCAGAAGGCCAAGCGCGA
>JBEHYX010000122.1:0-10788 GCA_048497945.1 Verrucomicrobiota bacterium
GCTTGCCAACGCAAACCCCGCGCCATCTGTTACATGCCCATGGCGATTTTTGGCTCCTTTTCCACAGTGCGGATGCAGGTGGCGGCTGACGGCCGTTTCGCGGCGGCAGTGACCTATGTGGCCGAGATGTTGAAGCCGGGTTCCGAGGCGGCGCGGCGGATCGCCGGTATCGCGCAGGGCGTCACCGAAAAGATCGAGCTTCCCGCCGGCTCCTTCGCGTTGGAGCAGGTGTATGAACCGCGCTTGCGGCCCGACGGCTTCTTCGAATCGCACCGCAACTACATCGACGTGCAGGTGATTGTCGCCGGCGAGGAACTCATGGAAGTCCAGGAGATCGCGCGCTTGCAGGTGTCGCAGCCCTACCTGCCGGAGCGCGACCTCATCAAATACGCCGACTCCGCGGATGCGTCCGTGCTGCGCATGCGCGCCGGCGACGTGGCGGTTTTCTTTCCGGAAGACGGACACATGCCTTCGCTGCGCTGGCGTGGCCCCGGTCTCGTGCGCAAGACCGTCGTCAAGGTTCCCATGAGGTAGGGCGGTCCCTCCGCGGCCGGCCGCTTGGCGCGGAGCGGAATCCGCCCTGCCATAAAATGAAATGAATTACCGCCATCACTATCACGCCGGGAACTACGCGGATGTCTTCAAGCACGTCCTGCTGCTCCAGCTGATCCGCGCGATGCAGCGCAAGGAGAAGGGATTCCTCTATCTCGACACCCACGCCGGCCGCGGAGCGTACGACTTGGCGGCGCCTTCCGTGCTACCCGACGGGCGCACGCGCGAAGCCGAGCACCCGGCGGGCATCGGTCGTTTCCGGGACGCGGCGGGTTTGCCGACGGCCATCGCCGATTACCTCGAGCTGGTGAGACGCTTCAACGAACGCCGCGGCTCCGGCTGTGCCGAGGCTTCGCCCGACAAGGGCGTGGCGGACCTGCGTTTCTATCCCGGATCACCCTGGATTGCGCGGATGCTCATGCGCCCGCAGGACCGCATGACGTTGTGCGAACTCCGGGCGGAGGATGCCGAGGCGCTGGATTTCGATTTCGCGCGCGAACCCAGCGTGAAGGTCCTGGCGATGGATGGCTACACCGGCCTGAAGGCACAGCTGCCGCCGCCGGAAAAGCGGGCGCTGGTGCTCATCGATCCGCCCTTCGAGAGCCGCGATGAATTTGCCGACATCGACCGCGCGGTGGCGGAGGCCATCCGCCGGCTGCCGGGCGCGGTGGTGGCGGTGTGGTACCCGATCACGGAGCGGGCGTGGACCGCGGGTTTCCGGCAATCGATCGAGATGCTGAAAACGCCGGCGCTGTTTGTCGAATTGCTGATCGCCGGCGACGGCACCCAGCTGCGCATGAAGGGCTGCGGCCTGCTCGTGCTCAATCCGCCGTGGCAGATCGAAGGCGAATTCCGGTCCGTGTTGCCCGCGCTCGTGGAACGCCTGCGCGTGGATCCGGGCGCCAAGGCCGAGCTGGGCTGGCTGGTCCCGGAGAACTGAGGTGGTTGCCGATCGCCCTATCGGCGAACGGCGTCGGTGCGGAAACCGACGTCCATCTTCAATTTTCAGCGGGCGGGTTTCGTGACTCGCGCGGCCGTGAACGGCAGCGGTTCGAGCGCGATGGGCGGATTGGACAGCGCCGGGGCCTTGAAGACCGGGCGGTTCCAGGTGACATCGTGGACGAACGTTTGCCGCACCGAGGCCAGCGCCGGGAGGGCGGCTCGCTTGAGGGGGTTGTGCGGGAAATGAATCATGGTTTGTTGGTGGCGGCGGGTCAGTGCCGGCGAAATTGAGAACCCGGAGACCGCCGAATAGTTCCAGAAATCTGGAAAAATATGGGCGCGCATCCGGGACGAGATGCGCGCCCGGGGATCGACGCCAGGACTTATGCCACCTGGCGCTGGCGGGCGGGCAGGCCGGCGAGAGCCGGCTGCCGCTTCGGCAGCACGATGGTGAGCACACCCTTGGCGACAGAGGCGCGGAGATGGTCGAAGTCATAGCCGGCGCCGAGGCGCAGCTTGAGCTGGTAGTCGCGCTGCGCGGTTTCCAGGTGCAGCGCCTGCCAGTTCACGCGGACGTGCTGGGCCTTGCGGGCGGTGACGGCGAGGTCGGTGTCCTGCGTGGTCAGCTCGATGCCGCTGGCGTCGACGCCCGGGATGTAGACCGCGAGCTTCAGCGCCTGCGGCAGATCCATGCACTCATAGTGCGGCGAGCGGAAGTCCGGCTTGGGCTTCGCGGGAAAGGTCTGGAATTGCGGGCGGTGGATGATCGTATGCATGGCAGGAAAAAGGGAGGAAAGGGATGGGCGCGCGGGTGCGGGCTCGTCGGTTTTCACCGGCGGGCTCCTGGGGTGGTGGTCGATTACCTTGGTGTGGTATCGCCTTAGGCCAGGCAGCCCGCGACGGAGGGTTTGGAAGCCCAAATGGCGACGCGGCACTGCTGCTGCGACTGGCGCAGGCCCATGCCCATGCTGGCCTTCGTAAGCGAAGTGCCGGCGGCGGTGCGATGGACTGGAGTGGCGTTGACCATTGGTTACGGGGATCAGGATGCACAGGGGCACCCCGCTCTCAAGTGACAACTAAAGCGGGAAGCGTGCCAACCGTGTCATCACGCTGAATCTTGCACCGTAACAGTTTCGACGACAGGTTCGCCGTCATGAAACCAATGACCGATGCGGCGACGACGGTGGGGGAGATCCGGGAACGCGTGCTGGCCTTCGCGCGGGAGCGGGATTGGGAGCAGTTTCACTCGCCCAAGAACCTGAGCATGGCGCTCGCCGCCGAGGCCGGCGAACTCATGGAGCATTTCCTGTGGACCGAGTCCAAGGCGTCGGCCGCGACCCTGGCTGATTCGGCGAAGCGGCGGAAGATCGAGGACGAACTCGCCGATGTCGTGATCTACGCGCTGGAGTTCGCCAACATCGGCGGCATTGACCTGGCGAAGGCGATCGAGGCGAAGCTCGCGCAGAACGCCGCGAAATATCCCGTCGAGAAGGCGAAGGGCCGCTCCGACAAGTATACCGAACTCTGAGCCAAAATCATGCCCTTGCAGGTGGAGCGACTTGCCCCCAGGGCGCTTCTTGCCGGCGGAACTCCCTCAGCGCGGTGGGATCACCGCGCTCCACCTTTCGATTTGTCCTGCCATCGAGCGAAAGCGGGAAGCAAGGGCATGAGTTCGGCTGAGGATTGCGGAATGCCGATCTCGGAGTGCGGAATAGTCTGCCCGAAATAAAGAGAAAGGCGGCGCTTGTGGCGCCGCCAATCCGCGGTTCGTAATTCGAATTCCGCAATTCAGTCACGGCTTGCCGCCGTAGGTGACGTAGTCGTCGAGCTCGAGCCAGTCGAACCACGTTTCGATGTCCTTCCGGTGCGCGCCATTCTTGCGGTGGATGTCGTTGAAGAAGCCGCGCGAGTCGGGATTGTCCGGCGCCTGTTGCGAGTACCAGAGCGACCAGGCCTTGATCTCGCTGGGGGCGCGCTGGGGCGACATGTTGGCCTGCACATAGGCGAGCAGCTCGCTGTCGGTCTTGCCGGCCTTCACCTGCTTGAGGAAGGGGCCGGGCTTGATGCCGGTGAATGCCCAGAAGCGCTGGTCCATCGGGCAGTCGTAGTGGAAGTCGCCGTTGGTGCCGGCGACGGTGGCGCGCGCCTTGTCGATCAGGCGCGGGAAGTGGACGAAGCCGCCGAGCTGGGTGCGCGGGCTGCGCGGCGGATGGCGCGTCAGGTCCGGCGCGCTGTAATTGACGCCGCCGGCTTTGGTCGCGGCGGGTGCGGAGTAGGAGGATTGGAGGGATTTCTTGGCCATAAAAATCAACTGGCGGGGATGCGCGGGCCGCTGTGGCAGGCGCAGCCGGGGGCGCAGGGCGCGGCGGCGGGTGTGGGCGACGATTTGGGGCCGGCTTTCTCCATGAAGCCGAAGCCGCCGCTGATGACGCGGCGCACAGGTTCGCCGGTTTCCGGGTGCAGCGTGAGCGGGGCGTCCTTCATGCTCTGCACGACTTCGAAGCGGCGGGGGCTGCCGCCGTCCCGCCGGGGAATCGTTTCATACACGTAGGTTGCCATGGAGGAGTGAAAATGAGAGGGAAGGTGAAAAGGTCGGGAAATCAAGCTCCACGCCGGTTTCGCCGCCCGCCACCCGATGAAAACCTCCGCCACGCTCGAACGCTATTACGTGCTCCCCTGCTGCCTGCTGCTGCTCAACCTCTGCAACGAGATCGTCGCCTACAAGGCGAAGCTCATTGAGGACGGCCTGCTGCGCACGCTCTTCATCATGGGCATGGTGCTGTTCGGTTCCTCGCTCGTGGCGTTCGCGGTGGCGCCGGGCATCGTGTGGACCGTCCAGTCGCTGCGCCGCACCAGCCGTTCCGGTGCGGGGCAGGCGGGGGAGATGTTTTTTCTCGGCGGCCTGGGTGTGCTGATCTTCTGGCTCTATTACCGGAATTACCTGATGGGTACGGAGCACATCCTCCCGCCGATGTGGCACAACCCGCTCATGCATCATTGAGCCACGTGGCGCGGATCTCGCCGGGCTGGCGGCCGGCTTCGCGCAATGCGCGCAGCGAAAGCGCATCGTGACGCTTGGCCAGGCGTGCGCCGGCTTCGTCGCGGACGAGTGGACAGTGGCAAAAGGCCGGCGCCGGCAGACCGAGCGCGCGATACAACAGCAACTGGCGGAAAGTGGATTTCAGCAGGTCGGCCCCGCGCACGACTTCGGTGATCTTCATGTCCGCATCGTCCACGACGCAGGCGAGCTGGTAGCTCGGCATGTCGTCCTTCCGCCACACCAGGAAGTCGCCGAAATCATGCCCGGCCATGGCATTTCTCAGGCCGAAATGACCGTCGTGGAACGCGAGCAATTCGCCGTCGGGGACGCGGAAGCGCCAGTTGGTCGCGATCGGGTCGGTGAGGGCGGGGAGCGGGGTGCCGGCGGGCGGACGAAACTCGGCGGGGAAAAGCGGTTCGTCGTTCTCGTCGCCATCGTGCGGCGCGCTGGCGGCGGCGAGGACATCCTTGCGCGAATGGGCATCCGGATAAATGCATCCGGCCGCATGCAGGCGCGCCAGCGCCGCGCGGTAGAGCGGGATGCGCTCGCTTTGGGAAATCATCGGCCCCGCCCAGTCCAGGCCGAACCAACGCATGTCCTCCTGCATCGCGGCCACGAATTCCGGCCGACAGCGCGCGCGGTCGAGGTCGTCGTTGCGCAGGAGCAGCGTGCCGCCGGTCGCCCGCGCCCGCTCCTGTGCGTTCCAGAACGTTCGCGCATGGCCAAGGTGGAGCCGGCCGGTCGGCGACGGGGCCAGGCGGCCGCGATAAGGAGAGACAGGAGAGTTCACCGCTGATTTTCGCTAATCTGCGCTAATCGGGACCGGTCCGAAGAATTAGCGTGAATCAGCGTCAATTAGCGGTTGAAAGAAGTCATGCAGAAATTGCTTTGTGTTTATTGCTCCTCCAGCGATCGGCTCGATCCGAAATACGTCACGGCCGCGGAGGAACTGGGCCGGGAACTCGTCGGGCAGGGCTGGGGCCTGGTTTACGGCGGCGGCAG
The DNA here is from genome assembly GCA_048497945.1 of Verrucomicrobiota bacterium. Taxonomy (GTDB): domain Bacteria; phylum Verrucomicrobiota; class Verrucomicrobiia; order Opitutales; family Opitutaceae; genus Lacunisphaera. The sequence goes on from JBEHYX010000122.1 coordinate 5,537, forward strand.
GACCGGCCTGATGGGCGCGGTGGCCCGTGCCGCCAAACAGGCGGGCGGACACGTGGTCGGCGTGATTCCCGAGTTCATGAAGGCGCGCGAGCTGGCTTTCGACGCGGCGGACGAACTGGTGACCGTCGTCACGATGCGCGAGCGCAAATTGCTCATGGAGACGCGTGCTGACGCGTTCGTCACGCTGCCGGGCGGCTTCGGCACCCTCGAGGAGATCATGGAGATCCTGACGCTGCGGCAGCTCGACGTCGTGCGGAAACCCTGCGTGTTCTTCAACCAGGACGGTTTCTACGACGACCTGATCCGGCTCTTCGAGAAGATGCTCGCCGAGAAATTCTTCAAGCCCTCGAACATGGACCTTTTCCGCGTGGCGAATTCCGTGCCCGACATCTTCACGCAGATCGAGGCGGCGAAGGACGTGCGCGCGGAATCGAAGTGGTTCCAGACGAAGTGAGCGATGGAAGCCTGGCGTGAATCGCTCGCGGCGCACCTGCGGACTTACGCGCACGGCCCGCTCGACGCCGGCGAGCGGGCGATGGCGGCGGAGTTTGCGCCGTTTGTCTTGACACATGCCGACTGCCTCTGGCGCACCTGCGTGCCGGGGCATCTCACCGCCTCCGCGTGGATCGTCGATGCCGGGTGCCGGCACACCCTGCTGACTCACCACCACAAGCTTGATCGCTGGCTGCAGCTGGGCGGCCATGTCGACGGCGATCCCGACCTCGCGGCGTCGGCGATGCGCGAGGCGCGGGAGGAATCCGGCCTCACGAAGCTGCGCCTCGCTTCGCCGGGAATTTTCGACCTCGACCGTCACCGCATCCCGGCGCGTGGCGTGGAGCCGGAACACTGGCACTATGATGTCCGCTTCCTGATCGAGGCGAACCCTGCCGAGAAACTCGTGGTGACGAACGAGTCAAAGGACCTGGCCTGGGTGGAGCTCGCGCGCGTGGCCGAACTTAACCCGGGCGAGTCGTTGGCCCGGATGGTGCGGAAGACGCGGTAGGCAGGGCAGGGGCCGAGCTCGCTCGGTCTTCATTCGCTACCGGCCGAAAGGACCGAGTAAGCTCGGCCCCTACCCGAATCACCGGTACAGCGGGATGATCGTCTCCGTGCGCACCCAGCCGGACTGGCCGCCGGGGAAGGAGAGTTTGGTCCAGCCGAGGAAGCTCTTTTCGACCACCGCGATCGAGCCCGCCGACAGTGGCGAGGTCTTTTGCGCGGTGTCGGCGTCGGTCGGGATGCTGCGCAGGGTGGTGGCTTCCCAGACGAAGACCGCACCCGGGTTGGCGAGCTCGCCGTAGGTGTGCAGGCTGAAGGTGCCGGCGGCGGCGAGCAGCATGGCCACGACGCCGGCGAGGATGGCGACCGGTGCGCCCCAGCCGCCGATGCGCTTGTAAGCCTGCAGCAATAGCACGACGAGGCCGGTGGCGAACAGCAGGCCGGCGCCGACGAGCGCGAGCTGCCACTGTCCGGGCGAGGCGAGGCGGGCGACGTCGTAGGCGCCATCGCCGCGGGAAAGCTCGACAAGGTCCGGTTGCGCGAGGCCCGAATGTTGCAGGCCGAGCGCGAGATCCCAGCGCGTTTCCCTAGCGCGCGGGTTGAGCAGGAAGGCGCTCGTCCAGTGCGCGGTCGCCTCCGGCCAGCGATCCTGCTGGGCGAGGGCCAGGCCGAGGTTGTGGCGCGCGGTCCAGTCGTTGGGCGCGGCGGCGACCGCCTTGCCCCATTCGGTGGCGGCGGCGGCGAAGTCACCGCGCTTGTAGGCGTCGCCCGCGGTGTCGGCGCGGGTGATGACCGGCATCAGCAGGAACGCCAGCGTGAACAGGAAGGGCAGCAGGTGGCGCCCGGCGAACAGCGAGAATGCGTTCCAACCCGGAACCCTGGCGGCCTGCACGGCCGAATCGGCGCGGGTCAGCCAGTCGGCGGGCAGCGTGGCGTCGCGGCCGTGCAGCGCGCGGTCGGCCTCCGCCCAGAGGCGCGCCCAATGGGGCGCCCCGTCCGCGGCGAGGCGGCCCACGCTGGCCTGCACGAGCGGCGAACCCGGCGCGGCGTGCGGGATGTTCCAAAGCGCGGCGGTCGCCGCCTGCCATGCGATCAACAGGTCGGCAGGCGAGCCGCCCACGCTGGCCCGCTGGCGCAGCTGGACGAGCAGGGCGGCGATGGCGGCGCGGGCCTCGCGGCGGGTGCGCTGCGGGTCGAGCGCGCGGGAGCGCGCGGCGGCGAGCACGAGCCAGATGACCAGGGGACAGAGGACGGAGGACAGAAGACAGGCCCAAACCAAGGGGCGGACGAGCATCGGGACAAAGCCGGTTTCACCGGTGGCCAGCGGATCGCGGGGGAGATTCTCGGGCGGCACGGGAGGCGTGCCGACCGGCAGCGCGGGCAGGTTGGGCGACGGACTCGGGGGCGTGAGCGAGAACTGCACCGGGGCGCCGGAGCTCGCCGGCGGCACCGCGGCGGCGGAAGTCCCCGTCACGTTCACGGTGACGGCCTCGGTGGCGACGGATTTGTAGGTGCCGGACTTCGGGTCAAAGTAGCTGAACCGCATCGCGGGGAGCTTGTAGGAGCCGGGTTTCGTCGGGACGAGCACCACGTCCTCGCTCAGCGAGCCTTCGAAGAGCGTGCCGTCCTTCATCGTGCGCTTCGATTTCGGCTGCACGACCTGGAAGTCGTTCGAGACCTCGCGCGACGGCAGGCCGGCGATGTCGGGCCAGTTGCCGGTGCCGGTCAGTTCCAAGGTCCAGGTGATCGGCTCGCCGACGGCGGCGGTGAGCGGCACGACTTTCGACGCGAAGGCAAATTCGCCGACGGCGCCGGTGAACCCGGCGGGCGGAGCGGGCAGGGGTTTCACCGTGATTTCGAGCGGCTTCGAATCGATCTGGCGCTGCTCGACATTGGGCTGGGTGAACAGGCCGAAGCCGGAGCTGCCGACCATGATGTTCACCAGTTGGCTGGCGGGCTTGAGGGTGTAGATGCCGGGCTGCTTGATCGTGGCGCGCGTGGTCTGCTCGGAAATCACGCGGCGCTCGCCCTGCAGCAGCGTCTCGCTCGGATCGGGCTTGGTCCAGTCGTCGGCGACGGCGGGGGCGGCGGGCCATTCCACATTGCTGCCGAGCGAATGGAAGTAGCGGCGCACGACGTTCAGCGTGTAGGTGACGGGGAAGACTTCGCCGGCCCACACGGACGAGTTCGGCACCTCGAGTTCGGCCGAGGAAATGTCGCTGACGGAAAGGCCGGACGTGCCGACAGGCGCGTCGCCGATGGTGAAGCGAGCGGCGGGGACTTTCAGGGCGCCCTTGTCAGTCTGCACGGTCAGCTCCGGGATCGCGATCGCGCCGCGCTTGGTCGGGCGCACCGGGTAGATGAGCGTGAAGGTGCGCGACATCTTGAAGTTCACGATGCTCGTCTGGCTGCTCTGCGAGGGGCGGCCGGCGAACTGCAGGCCGTCAACCGGGGCGAGGGCGGGCGCACCGTCGGGTTCGCAATCCTCGAACACGAGCGAGAGCTGGCTGACCTGGTTGAAGCCCAGCTGCCCGCCCGGCGGGTCCCAGCGCACCGACTGCGCGAAGGCGGCGAGGGGGAGCAGCAGCGCGAGCCAGAGGACCCGCTTTAGAACGCCGTCATTGCGAGGGGCGAAGCGACGAAGCAATCCAGCTGGATCGCCACGCCCGCGTTGCGGGCTCGCGATGACAAGAAGGGGGGTGGAACGGTCGTTCGTCATTTTCTGGAAAAATTACCAATCCTTGCCTGCACCCTTGGTCTTTTGCTGGGGACCCTGCATGAGTTGCTGGAGTTTGGCGGGAGAATCCTGGTTGCGGACCTGGTCGAGTTTCTGGAGGGGCATCGCGAGTTCGGGATCGACCTGCTCGGTGGGCTGCTTCTCCTGCTGGCCGCCGACCTTCTGTGTGCCGGGTTTGGGCGGCGGCGACTTCTGGTCGGGCTTCTGGCCCTGTTGGTCCTTCATGTCGCCGAACGCGCTCTGATTTTGGTTCTGCTTCTGTTGCTGCTGTTGTTGGTCCTGCTTTTGCTGATCCTGCTTCTGCTGGTCCTTTTGGTCTTGGTTCTGTTGATCCTGCTGGTCCTGGTTCTGCTGCTGTTGCTGCTTTTGGTCCTTCTTCTGGTCCTCCTTCTTTTTGTCCTCCTGCTTCTTCTCCTCGCGCTTGAGCAGGTCCTCGAGGTCGTGGCGCAGCTTGGGCCAGTCCGCAGCCTTGGCATCGGTCTTTTCGCCGAGGGCAACGGCCTGCAGGGCGTCGCGAACCACGCTTTCCGGCGGCTGCTGTTGCGCCGACTTCACACGCTGGCCGTAGGTGACGGTGGTCTCGGCCATCTCGGCGCAGTCCTTCGCGGTGAGATCGGGTTTCTCGGCGAGGCGGGCGATGGTTTTGCTGAGCGGGGCGGCGAGGGTGTCGCCGGGCTGCTCGTCCGCCGCCTTGGCTTTAAGCGGTAAGCAATAAGCGGTAAGCAGGACAACCGTGGCGGTCGCAATCGTTCCAAGCTTAGGGCTTACCGCTTTCGGCTTAGTGCTGCCTGCCAAAGGCAGGCTGCGTTCGCGCGGGCGGACGGGGAACTCGGCCCAGAAGCTGAAGAGCAGGAAAAGCAGGCCCGGCGCGAGGAACCACTGGAAGCGCTCCGAGAGGCGGGCAGTGCTCTTCTCCGCGAAGTCGCCCTTGCGGCCGGCGTCGACGGTCTTGCGCAGCAGGCCGGCGAGGTCGATCCACGCGCTCGCGTCGGTATAGGCGCCGCCGGTGACCTGGGCAAGTTCCTGCAGGGTGGAGCTGTTGAGGTGCGACATGACCACCGCGCCGCGGTCGTCCTTCACCAGGCCGCCGCTGCCGTCGGGAATGAAGGAGCCCTGGGCCGTGCCGACGCCGAGGCCGATGACGCGCACGCCCTTGGTCTTGAGCGCGGCGGTGAGGTCCTTCCAGTTGTCCTCGGTGCTTTCGCCGTCGCTGAGAATGATCAGGTAGCGGTCCGCGGTCGACGTGCCGAAGGCCTGCATCGAGGCCTCGAGCATCGCCTTGTAGTTCGAGCCGCCCTCCGGGAGATAATCGGGACCGATCGGGGGCAGGAATTCGCGCATCACCTCGTAGTCGGAGCTGAGCGGGCTTTGCAGGAAGGCGGTGCCCGCGAAAAGCACGAGGCCGACGCGCTCGCCCTTGAGGTTGTCGAGCAGCGACTGGATCAGCAGCTTGCTGCGCTCGAGGCGCGACGGCTTCACGTCCTGCGCCATCATCGAGCGCGAAAGGTCGACGGCG
>JBEHYX010000123.1:0-10774 GCA_048497945.1 Verrucomicrobiota bacterium
TTCTGAGACCTGCGTGTCTACCAATTCCACCACCCGAGCAAAAAACGGAAGGGCAATGGATACGTTCCGAGCGGGGTGGCGCAAGAGTTTTGTTCAGGCACTTGAATCATGAATTTAACCCACGAAACTCGCGAAATGGCACGAACTTGAAGAGACTGCCGACCCAGTGCCCTGGTTTCGTGATCCTTCGTGTGTTTCGTGGGCCAAGGATCGGGCTTACTTGGCGTGCTTCCGCTCGTGCTCGATCAGGCGCTGCTTGCGCCAGAGGCCGCCGGCGTAGCCGCAGAGCGAACCGTCGGCGTTGATCACGCGGTGGCAGGGAATGACGAGCGCCAGCATGTTCGAGCCGTTGGCCCGGCCGACCGCGCGCGGGCCCTTCGGGATACCCAGCCGCTTCGCCATCTCGGCGTAGCTGCGCGTGCGACCCGACGGAATCCGGCCGAGTTCCGCCCACACGCGGCGCTGAAACTCCGAGCCGACCGGCGCGAGCTTCACGTCGAATCCGCCGCGCTGGCCCGCGAAATATTCGCCGAGCTCCTTCGCCACCTGGTCAAGGAACGGATGCTGGCCGGGCACGATCACGCACTTCAGGCGCTTGCGGAGCATCACGAGCTCGCGCTCCAGCCCGCGGCGATCCACGAACTCGAGCAGGCGCAAACCCGCGTCATCCGCCAGCGCCAGCATCGTGCCGAGCGGCGTTTCGATCCGGCGCGCGAACAGCACGGCCGAATCCTTGGCATCGCGCGGCGCGGCGCCGAACACGCGGGCGAAGGCCTCGCGGAAACCGCTGGTCGATTCGTAGCCACGGTCGAGCTGCACCTCGACGACCGGCTTGCCGGCCTTCACGTCGCGCAACGCAAGTCCCATGCGCCGGGCGCGCTGGTAGGCGTGGAACGTCATGCCGTGATAGGCTTTGAACTGGCGGCGCGCCGTGGTCGGCTCGACGCCCATGGCGACGAGGTCCTTGTCGGTCACGCGCCCGTCCGGCGCCTCCTCGGCGGCCCGGCGCAGCTTCTCGACCAGCGACGGCACGGGCTTTTCCGCGTCCATCGGCCGGCACATGCGGCAGGGACGGAAACCGGCGTGCAGCGCCTCGACGACGGTCGGCGCGAACTCGACGTTCTCCGGGCGCGGGCGCTTCGCCTTGCAGGTCGGCCGGCAGAAAATCCCGGTGGTCTTGACGCAGGTGTAGAAAACGCCCTCGTAGGCCGCGTCGCGCCGCGCCAGTGCACGGTACATCGTGCGGCGGGTCGGAAGCGGCGCGGGGTGGGCGTCGGTCTCCGCACCGACGCCTGTTGCCGGTGTGGAAACCGGCAACCACCTTGATTTCGAAGGCATGGAAGTCATGGCGGGTTCAGGTTGGATCATGCCCCCAGACTTGGCAAACGACGCCGCAGCGTAAGGGCCGTTTTCCGGGCGAGGTATTTCTCAATCCCTCGGAGTTTGACCACTAATGCCTCACCTAGCGGCTCGGCTACTTGATGTGCTGCGCCTGATCGGCTCCGCAATTGGTTTCGAGGGCCGGCTAATCGCCGGCATAAAACCTGACAGGTATCCAAGCGGCGATTAGCCGCTCCCCGGAACCAAAACCGGAGCCGATTAGGCGGAGGGGATTTTCAAGCCGAGCCGGTAGGCGAGGCATGAGTGGTTAAACCGGCTCGATGGCTATTTCTTCGGCAGGAAGTCGCGCACGTCCGGGACTTCCTTGGCACGGTGGCCGTTCAGCAAGCGCTCGAAATACGGCTCGGGCTCCGGCAGGCCGTCGTCAACGTCCTCGTCATCCTCATCCTCCTCGTCGTCCGTCTCGATTTCGATGTCGGAATAGTCCTCGGCCTCGTCGAAATATTGCGAGAGCCGGCGCGGCGTCGGGTCGAGCACGAGCGCGGGGTTCGGCAGGTCGCCTTTCTTCACTTGGATGAAGAGGCAGGGATAGAACTGGCTCTTGAAGTGCTGGACGAAGTCGCTGAGCCACTTGTTCGCCACGCCGGTGCGGTTCGTGAGAAACACGATGTCGGCAAAACGGATGCACGCCTCGTACCACTGCATCAGCACCGGCTGCTTCTCGGCCAGCTGGCAGTCGACGCAGCAGAAAACGCGCGCGAGCTCGCGGCCCTGCGCGACCATCCAGGGCTTCAGCGCCTCGACCTGGTCGACCGGGCTGGCCAGCGGGTCGGCCAGCAGGAAAATCGTGGCGGTCGACGGCAGCTTGAAGCGCGGCAGCTCCGGACCTTCCCACTTCCAGCGCTGGATCTCGACATGCTTGAGCTGGGCGATGGCGTCGTCGGCCGGATCGGCCTGCTCGCTCTCCGACAGCAGCACGACCGCCTTTTCGTCCGCGAGGCCGTTCTCCGCCAGGTCGCGCACGAGGGCGCGGCGGCCCGAACCCGGGGTGCCGAGGATGAAATAAACCGTGGGAGCGACGCTCATGGGGCGGCAAAGAGGCGCAAATTGTGCAAAAGACAATGCGGGTTTTGAGGTGGAACCGGCACTCCGTGCCGGTTTGGCCTGCAGCGGTGCAGGCCTCGAAAAAGTTAAAACTTGAAAGTCCGGTTCTGCGCCGCGTGGCGCATCCAGTGGTCGACGAGCACCAAGGCGGCCATGGCCTCGACGATCACGACCGCGCGCGGCACGACGCACGGGTCGTGGCGGCCGCGGGCCTTGAGCTCCGTGACGGCACCGCGCAGGTCGACGGTCGGCTGCGCCTGCAGGATCGTGGCGGTCGGCTTGAAGGCGACGCGGAAGACGATCTCCTCGCCGTTGCTGATGCCGCCCTGGATGCCGCCCGAGCGGTTGGTCAGGGTGCCGACCTTGCCGCGCTTGTTGACGTAAATGTCGTTGTGCTGCGAACCCTTGAGGCTCGCGCCGGCGAAACCGCTGCCGATTTCAAAGCCCTTCGTCGCGGGGAGCGACAACATCGCCTTGGCGAGGTCGGCCTCGAGGCGGTCGAACACCGGCTCGCCGAGACCCGCGGGCACGCCGCGCACGCGGCACTCGATCACGCCGCCGACGGAATCGCCCTTGGAGCGCACCTGCTTGATGCGGCTGACCATCTTCGCGGCGGTGGCCGGATGCGGGCAGCGCACGGCCGAGGCCTCGACCTGGGCGAGCGTCGGGAACTTGGTCACGGCCGGGGCGACGATGTCATGGATCTGCGTGACGAACGCGCGGATCTCGATCTCGCCGGCGAGCTGGAGAATCTTGCGGGCCACGGCGCCGGCGGCCACGCGGCCGATGGTCTCGCGGGCGGACGAACGCCCGCCGCCGCGATGGTCGCGGAAACCGTACTTGGCGGTGTAGGTGAAATCGGCATGCGACGGGCGGAAGGCCTCGCGCATCTCGGTGTAGGCCTCGGGCCGGGCGTCGGAGTTGCGCACCAGCATCGCGAGCGGGTGGCCGGTGGTGCGACCCTCGAACAGGCCGGAAAGGAATTCCACCTTGTCCGCTTCCTTGCGCGGCGTCGTGATGTCGCTCTGCCCCGGGCGGCGGCGGTCGAGGTCGGCCTGCACCTCCGCCTCGGTCAACGGCAGCGCCGGCGGGCAGCCGTCGATGACGACGCCGACCGACGGCCCGTGGCTTTCGCCCCAGGTCGAGATGGTGAAGAGTTTGCCGAAGGAATTGGGCATGGGCGGGGCAGATTTGGGCCAAGGAGCCGGTCAGGCAAGCTCCTTGCGGGTCAGCGCCGGTCGGGGAAATGGGTCGACTCGCAGGCCCGCGGGAACGATTTGTGGATGCCGATGAACCCTCCCCGCCGGCGCTGGCCCTGGAGCCTGTTGCGGATCGTCACGCTGCTGGCCGCGGTGCTCGCCATCACGGCGTGCGTGCTGCGGCAACCCGTGCTGACCGAACGTCCGCGTTCGCCGGTCACGGTCACGCCGGCGCGCCTGGAGGAGCATGTTCGCTTCCTCAGCAACGAATGCCATCCCCGCCATTCGCTGGCGCGGGAAAACCAGGCCAAGGCGATCGCCTACATCGCCGCGCAGTTGCAGGCGGCGGGCGGACGCATCGAGCGGCAGAAATTCCCCACCCCGTCGGGCGAGTACGAGAATATCATCGCGCATTTCGGCCCGGAAACCGGACCCCGCTATGTGGTCGGCGCGCATTTCGACGTGTGCGGCATCCAGCCCGGGGCGGATGACAACGCGAGCGGCGTGGCCGGGCTGCTGGAACTGGCCGGGCTGCTCGGCCGGGAAAAAGCCCTGCCCGCGCATTTCGAGCTGGTGGCGTACAACCTCGAGGAACCGCCGTTCTTCGCCGGCCCCTACATGGGCAGCGCGGTTCACGCCCGCAGCCTGAAGGCGGAAAAAGCCCCGGTCGCGCTGATGCTGTCGCTGGAGATGATCGGCTTCTTCAAGGACGAGCGCGGCAGCCAGTCCTACCCGCTGCCGCTCCTCGGCCTGATGTATCCCTCGCGCGCCAACTTCATCGCGATTGTCGGCCGCTGGGACCAGCGTGATACGGTCGGCCGCTTCAAGCGGGCGTGCGTCGGCACCGCGGACATCCCCGTGGTTTCCATCGCCGCACCGGCGTTCGTTCCCGCCATCGATTTCTCCGACCACCGCAGTTACTGGGCCGAGGGCTATCCCGCGCTGATGATCACCGACACGTCGTTCCTGCGTAACCCGCATTATCACCAACCATCCGATACGCCCGACACCCTCGACTACCGCCGCCTGGCCGAGGTGGTGCGCATGGTCCACGCCGGGCTGCTGGAGACGGCTGCGCCAAAATTCCAGTGATTTGGCTGGCTCGCCAGCCGTAGCCACTCGGATCACGAGCGCCCATTTAATGTCCTCCTGCGCCAAGCCTACGGCGGACAGCCTTCGCTCCGCTTGGCGAAGGTTGGTGCCCCCGCCCCGAATTGAACGGGGATCACACGTTTAGGAAACGCGCGCTCTATCCATTTGAGCTACGGGGACTAACCGGATTTCCAGAACGGCCCGGACGGGCGCTTTGGCAACTTAAAAATGCCCGTTGACAGGGACGGCCCCAATCCCAACGTTCCGCCCTCCTTTTCCTCACCATGAGCACCGAACAGAAGCAACAGAGCATCCTTCCGGAGAACGTCGCCCCGACGGCGCCGCAGCATTTCGCCCGTTTCATCACCGACACCGGCAAGATCCTGCCCCGCAAGTACACCGGCCTCTCCGCCAAGCAGCAGCGCAAGGTGACGTCCATCATCAAGACGTCCCGCAACCTGCTCACGATGCAGTAAGCGGTTGCCCACGCACCGCCTTTCGCCGGAGCCTGTGCTCCGGCTTTTTTGTGCCTGGATAATTCCAAGCGGATTGACCACGAAACACACCAAATACCCGAAAGGTCGATCCGTAGAAGCTGCCTTTGCTCCATGAATTTCTCCCCGGCTGATTTTCGTGTGTTCCGTGTGTTTCGTGGTTAATCCCTCTCTCCAATGACCGCCCGGATTCACGCCCCGTCCTCCGCCAACCTGCGGCGCTTCGCCAAGGCCCTGCAGCGGGGCGAGCTCGTGGCCATCCCGACCGAGACGGTCTATGGGCTCGCGGCGCACGCGCTGGACGCCAAGGCCTGCCGCGCCATCTTCCGCGCCAAGGGCCGGCCGGCCAACGACCCGCTGATCGTCCACGTCCTCGACCTGGCCCACGCCGAGCAGCTCGCCGAGTTCAACGACGCCGCGCGCAAGGTCGTGCGCCGTTTCTGGCCGGGGCCGCTGACGATCGTGCTGCCGAAGAAGTCCTGCGTGCCGGGCCTCGTCACTTCCGGCGGCGACACGGTCGCGCTGCGCGCCCCCGCCCATCCCCTCGCCCGCCGGCTGCTCGCGCTCGCGCGCATCCCGCTCGCCGCGCCGAGCGCCAATCCTTTCAGCTACATCAGCCCGACCTCCGCCCTGCACGTGCAGCAGGGCCTCGGCCGCCGCATCCGGCACATCCTCGACGGCGGCGAATCCTCCGTCGGTGTGGAATCGACCGTGCTCGATCTGACGAATCCCGCGAAGCCCGTGATCCTGCGCCCGGGCGCGATCGACGCCGCGAGCCTGTCGCGCGTCCTGCGCCGTCCCGTCGCCACGCTGAAGCGCGCGAAAAAACGCGGCCTGCTCAGGGCGCCCGGCCTGCTTGAAAAACATTACAGCCCGCGCACGCCGCTGCGCCTGACGTCCAAGCCGGTGAAAGCATCGGCGACCCGTGCCATGATTTTTCTCCGCAAGCCGGCCGGTCCCGCGTCCGCCGGTACGTATTGGCTGAGCCGGCGCGGCGTCCTCGCGGAAATCGCCCACAATCTTTACCGCGTGCTGCGCGAAGCCGACGCCGCCGGTCACCGCGAAATCCTGATCGAAGTCGTGCCGCCGACCGCCGGCGGCCTCGCCGCCGCGATCAACGACCGTATCCGCCGCGCCGCGGCCTGATCACGCCGCCAGCTGGCGTTTCACGAAAGCCACGCACTCCGGGGCGTGGGTCATCGCAATGAGATGGCCACCCTCGAGCAGCAGGTCTGCATTCACTGGCGGCCGGATCACGTGATCCTGACGGCCGTGCAAGCGAAGCACCTTGGCCTGCGTCACACCCAAGCCTTCCCACTGAAATACCGCCTTGCACATTGCCCGGACAAATTCCGCATCAGTATCGGCAAACATCGCCGCGAGCTCGCCGGGGGCCTTGCCAGCCGAGATGCGCAGCCACTCCATCGGGGCGAGATCCGCCAGCGGATGCAGAGCTGCCAACCACGGATTGATCTCATCCCGTCGGATTGCGCTGCCCACCAAAAATAATTTCGGGATGTGCCGCAGCCTTGTGATCTCACAGGCGACCATGCCACCCAATGAGGAACCGATCAGCGTGTCACCATCACGGATGTTTTGTTTCTCCACAATTGCCGATACCAGCTCGGAGAGCGTGCGCGCCTTGAACAAGCCCGTCCAATCCGCCGCCTTGAATCCTTCCAAGCTGGTCCACGGCGCCGGATACATCCGGTGATCCGCGCCCATACCTGGCAGAGCGTGAATCATCGGCCCAGCGCCGCCGTGAGCGTCTTCAGCAGGCGCTCGTTCTGTTCCTTCGTGCCGACGGTCACGCGCAGCCATTCGGGCAGGCCGTAGCCTTTCACCGGGCGGGTGATCACGCCCTGGCGCTGCAATTTGTCGAAGACCGCGACGCCATCGCCGACCTTCACGAGGAGGAAATTGCCCTGCGCCGGAATGAACTCAAGGCCCAGCGCCTTGAACCCGGCGCCGAGCTGGGCGAGGCCGGCGCGGTTTTCCTGCCGCACCTTCGCGACAAATGCATCGTCGTCGAGCGCGGCCGTGGCCGCGGCCGCCGCGATCGCGTTCACGTTGAACGGCTGGCGCGCGCGCTGAAGGATCGAGATGAGCTCCGGCGCGGCGTAGCCGTAGCCGACGCGCAGCGACGCCAGGCCGTAGATCTTCGAAAAGGTGCGCAGGCAAATGACTTTCTTCCCTTCCTTGATCAGCGGGCGCAGGTCGGGCGGCGCATCCATGAATTCCACATAGGCCTCGTCCATCACGAGAATGACGTGGTCCGGCAGCGCGCGGACGAAGGTCGTGATCTCTTCCGCCGAATTCGTCACGCCGGTCGGATTCGCCGGACTCGCGAGAAAGACGAGGCGCGTCTGCGGCGTGATGGCCGCCAGCAGCGCCGGCAGGTTCTGGCTTAGGCCGGGCCCGAGCGGCACCTCGACGGGCTTCGCGCCGAACATCAGGGCAACGAGCTTGTAGACGATGAACGCCGAGGCGTGCATCACGCAGTCGCGGCCGGGCGCGAGGAAGGCGTGGCCGAGCAGCTCGATCAGCTCGTTGGAGCCGTCGCCGATGACGAACTGGTCCATGCCGAGGCCGAGCTTCCGGGAAAGCTTCTCGCGCAGCGCGTAGTAGCCGCCGTCGGGATAAAGGTGCGCCTCGAGCAGCGCCTTTTGCGCCGCGGCCAGGCCCTGGGGCGACGGACCGAACGGGTTCTCGTTCGACGCGAGCTTGATGATGCCGGCGGGATCGAGCCCGAGTTCGCGGGCGACGGTTTCGATCGGCTTGCCCGGCTCGTAGACAGGCTGGGTCAGGATCCCGGGGTTGGCCAGCGCGGCGAAATTCATGAGAACAAAAAACAACCCGGAAGAGACCGAGGACAACCGCTAATTGACGCTAATCTTCGCTAATGGAATCCAATCGGCTCGAATTAGCGGAGATTAGCACCCATTAGCGGTTACTTGTTTACGTCCCGCGGCTCGGCACACGCACGAACTGCATGCCGGCGGCCGTCGCGGCCTCGAAGCCCGGGCCGGCGTCCTCGAACACCAGGCAGCGCTCCGGCGCCACGCCCATCTTCTTCGCCGCAAGCAGGAACATCTCCGGCGAGGGCTTGCCGTGCGTGACATCCTCCGGCGTGACGACGACGGGAAACAGGTCCGTGAGGTGCATCAGCTCGAGCGTCTTCACGACGACGGGCTTCGGTCCACCCGAGGCCACGCTCATGGGCGCCTGGCCGTGCAGCTTCCGGGCGAAGTCGACGACCGGCTTGATCACCTTCATCTCCGCCTGCATCTCAAGGAAGAACTCCTCCTTGTGGTGGAAAACCCACTCCACATCGAGGGTGAGGCCGTAGTGCTTGGCGAAAGTCGCGGCGACCTTCTTGGTCGGCATGCCGCCCAAAGAATAGAACAGCTCCTCGCTGAGTGTCTCCTTGAGGCCGGCGGCCTGCATGGCGCGGTCCCAGGCGCGGTAGTGCAGCGGCATGGTGTCCACCAGTGTGCCGTCGCAGTCGAAGATGTAGCCGTCGAACTTCCCCTCGGGAATGTGCAGTTTCATGCGGAATGGCCAGCGAAGCGCGTGCCACCCCGCGCGCAAACCATTTCGCTCAACAGCACGCCGTCCCGGCCGGGCTGCTGCAGCACCCGGCGGATTCGGCCTCCCCGGCGCCGCCGCAACCGCAGCCTTCGTCGATGCCGCATTTTTCCTTGGCGAGGCAATCCGTGTGCTTCAGGCCGAGCTGCAGCTGCAAGTTTCCTTCCGAAACTTTCCCACCGAGCAACGGGAACTGCGACACGATGCCGTCCTCGTATTCAACCTGCACCGGCAGCTCGCCGTGCGGCAGGATGCGGGCGGCAAGGTCGAGAATATGCGCGAGGCGGCCGGCGGTCAGGCGGTGGCCGTCGTCCTTGCGCGAACCGAAATACGTTTGGAGCAGGCAGGTTTCGTCCGCCCGGAACGTTCCGCCACAATCGACGAACTGCTTGGCGATATGCCCGACCTCCGTCACGTGGAAATGGGCCGGGATGGCGCGCCCGTCCGGCAGGAGAATGGCAACGTCGAGCGCGGGATGCGCGAGGAGCAGGGATTTGAATTCGGCGAGGTTCATGATGAAAGGTCAGCGGGCGGGAGCCGCTTTGAGGGCGTCGCGCCGGCCGGCGACATAGGCGTCGAGGGTGCGGCGGATCTCGTTCCGCACGCGACGGAAGACAGCCAGCTGTTCTTCCTCCGTGCCGGACGCGTGGGCGGGATCGTCGAACGGCCAGTGGTGACGGTTGACCTGCCCCGGGAAGACGGGGCACGCCTGGTCGGCGTGGCCGCAGACGGTGATGACCGTCTCGATCGGCGTCTGCAGGAACTCGTTCATCGACTTCGAGCGATGGCCGGAAATATCGATGCCGATCTCCTGCATCGCGCGGATGGCCAGCGGATGGACGTAGCCGGCGGGCTTCGAGCCGGCGCTGTGCACCGTGAAGAGGTCGCCGGCGGCGGCGCGCAGCAATCCCTCCGCGAGATGGCTGCGGCAGGAGTTGCCCGTGCAAAGGATGAGGATGGCCGGCCTGGGGTTCATAAAGATCAGCAGCTGGCGCAGGCACAGCCGGCGGGACCCGAGGCGGCGAGCCGCGGCGCCAGCTTCTTCAGGCGGGCGAGGTCGCGCTGGAAGACGGCGTTTTCCCGGGTGCAGTCCTGCAGGCAGGCCAGATTCGCCTTCAGCTCGCGCGATGGCTTGGCGGGCAGCTCGTAGATCATCCAGTTTCCCTCGCGCTCCACCTCGACCAGCCCGCGCTGGCGGAGGTACGCCAGGTGCTTGGAAATCTTCACCTGCGGCTCCTGCAGGATCTCCTGGAAATGGCAGACGCACAGCGGCCCCTGCCCGAGGATGTTCAGGATCCTCAGGCGGGTGCGGTCGCACAGGCAGGCGTAGATTTCAACCAGGTCCATGCCACTCTATATACCAATTAAGGAATATAGATCAAGCGGCCTTTTTGCCGTGACCCGATCGTAACGGACCCGCCGGCTCAGCGCCGGCCGCCGCGCATGAGGCGGCTCTTCGGCTTCTCGGGTGCGGCCTGCGGCATGCCGCCGCCGTCGAAGATGCCCGAGTAGGTGTAGTTGAAGCCCTCGACCTTCTTCCACGGGATGCTCTGGCCGATGAAGCGCTCGATGCTGCGCGCGTCGCGCCAGGTTTCCTCGGTGACGAGCGTGAACGCGTCGCCGGTGTTCTGCGCGCGGCCGGTGCGGCCGATGCGGTGGACGTAGTCCTCGGGATTCTCCGGGACGTCGAAGTTGATGACGTGCGACACGCCGGCGATGTCGAGGCCGCGGGCCGCGATGTCGGTGGCGACAAGCACCTCGTGCTTGCCGGACTTGAAGCCCTTGAGCGCGTCGACGCGCTCCTGCTGGCTGCGGTCGGAGTGCATGACCGCGCAGGTGTGGCCGGCGTGCTTGAGCCGGCTGGCGACGTAGTCGGCGCCGCTCTTGGTGCGCGAGAAGATGATGACGCTCTTGTACTCGGTCTGCTCGAGCAGGTGGACGAGCAGGTCGAACTTC
>JBEHYX010000124.1:0-10413 GCA_048497945.1 Verrucomicrobiota bacterium
GCCGCGCTCTCGCCCGGGCACGTGGAGAAGGTCCTGATGGTCCGCACGGGTTTCGCCCAACGCTACCCCGATGAACACCGCCGCCTGATCGGCGCCCTGGTCGAGGCCGCGCGCTGGTGCGACGAACCGCAGAACCGCATGGAGCTCGCTCAACTCCTCTCCGCTCCCGTCTATCTCGACCTGCCCGCCGCCGTGATCGCGCCGACGCTCCTCGGCCGGTTCTCGCCGCATCCCGGCCAGGTCGAGTCCGTTCCCGATTTCCATGTCTTTCACAAGGGCGACGCCAACGCCCCGACCGCCGCGCGCGCCGCCACGCTGCAGGCCGAGCTCGTCGCCATCGGCCTCGTGCCGCGCTCCCAGCTGTCGGGCAACCTGCCCCGGACCCTTTTTCGCGAAGACCTGTATCGCCAAGCCCTGACCCACACCGATACCGATGCCAGCTTCCCCCAACCTCCCGACGGGGCCTTTCTCCCCGCTTAACTTCCGCGCTCCGGGCCGCCGTCCGCGACAACCTTTTCCCCGGCTCGACCCAGGCCACGCCCATGCTGGGCGACAACGGAGCGTCCGCGCCAGCATCGGTTGCACTTCCGTCCCCACGCAGGCCATGTGCCCGGACCATCCGGAAAAGGTCCACACCTCCCCCGAGGAGTCCGCCCCCAGCCGGGATCAAGCAGTTACTGCCTGCTTTCGCCTGGTGCAGGGGCAAGCTGAAAGGTGGAGCGCGGTGACCCCACCGCGCTGGGGAAACTCCGTCGGGAAGAAGCGCCTTGGAGACAAGTCGCTCCGCCTTCATTTGCATGATCCCGGCTCAGGTATCCCGGGACGGTCAAGGCCGGGTCCAGGGCGCTGGCCCGTCGGCTCCGCGCTGGACTGCCTGATAAGCCAGTCCAAGCGGAGATCCCCGAGGGCTTGATGCGGATCAAGGCGGAGGGACCGAACTGCGATATACTCGATTAATGATCAGCTCACGATCAATGGTTCCGCTCCGTACGTCGGGTTGCATTGAAGATGCGACTCACTTGCTCGGTTTCATCCGCTTCGCCGGGCACAATCGTGATCTATCCAAACCGCACCGGCCTCCCGGGCTCCGGCTTTCTTGGTGCCCTGGCCCCAGCCTGATTTTCCCGACCGCCTAACCCACCACCGCACCATGAAAATCCTCCATCGCGGCGTCGCCCTCGCGACGCTCCTCGGCAGCGCCTTGCCTGCCCTCCACGCCCAGTACACGCCGTCGCCACCCGCGCGGCCGTTCCCCGGCATCATCAACGAGCAGCTCCGCGCCGACAACGTCTACGCCAGCGCATGGGACGTCGGCGTCAACGTCCGCGTCCGCTACGAGGGCAAGGACGACGCCGGGTTCACCGACGCCGGCTCCAACTGGGACTTCTCGCTGCGCCCCCAGGACGACAACAACAACCACTACGAGCTCACGCGCGTGATGCCGCGCGTCGGCTACACCGCGAAGTGGTACAACTTCCTTGTCGAGGGCCGATCCAGCTACTCGTTCAACGACGAGCGCTATGTCGCCTCCGCCGCCGGCCAGGGCCTCGCCGAACGCGACGGCCCGATGGACGTCCACCAGGCGTACCTCATGCTCGGCAACCACAAGGAGTTCCCCCTCTCGCTGAAAATCGGACGCCAGGAGCTCGTCTACGGCGAGCAGCGCCTGCTCGGCCACCTCCGCTGGAGCAACAACCCCCGCACCTTCGACGCGGTGAAGGTTCGCTGGCAAAATTCGCTCTTCGGCGTCGACGTCTGGACCGGCGGCCTCGTCTACAACGACGACTGGAACCTGAACAAATCCAACCCGCAGGATCATTTCTCCGGCGCGTACTTCAACTTCCCGACCCTGGCGAAACACGAGATCGTCGAGGCCTTTCTGTATGCCCGCAACGTCGAGCGCGGCATCGCCACCGACAACTGGTCGGGCGTCGCCGCCCCCTTCCGCTTCCCCGGCGCGCAGGATCTCTATACCGCCGGCGTGCGCATCAAGTCCAAGCCGCTCGCCTACGACGCGTGGGACTACGGCATCGAGCTGATGCACCAGTTCGGCAACCGCACCGCGGTCTTCCCCGCCACGACCGTCGCCGCCGCGCTCACCGCGCCGCGCCTGAAGCAGGATGCCTGGGCCGCCGTGCTCCAGGGCGGTTACACCTGGACCGAGCATCCCTGGCAGCCGCGCCTCGGCCTCGTCTACAGCTACGCCTCGGGTGACAAGGTCGCCGCCGACGGCGAGAGCGGAACGTTCCAGAATCTTTTCGCCACGACCCACCTGCACTACGGCTACATGGACCTGAACAGCCTGCAGAACCTGCACGACCTGCGTCTGGCCCTCACCGCCAAGCCGCGCGCCAACATCAGCCTCGCCGCCGAGGTGCACTACCAGCTCCTCGATAAGACCACCGACTTCTGGTACAACGTCGCCGGCGTCCCGCGCAATTTCACCGGTGCGGCGGTCGGCAGCGGCGGTGGCTACCGCATCAACCCGTCGTACAGCCACCAGCTCGGCACCGAGGTCGACTTCGTCGCCGCCTGGACCTTCAAGCCGTACGCGCAGATCGAAACCGCCGTCGGCCACTACTACCGCGGCGACTACATCAAGGAATCCCTGCGCGCCGTGGGATCGAAGGACGCCGCCTACGTGTACGTCCAGCTGACGCTGAACCTCTGAGAGAGTGTCGGCCGGTCGCGCAGGTGGAGCGGCTTGTCCCCAAGACACTTTTCCCGTCGGCAGGCGCGCATGCCTCAGCGCGTTGGGTCAACGCGCTCCACCTTTTTCGACGCACTCTGAGAAAAGCTCTGCCGGTGTGGCGGACGGCTAGAACGATTACTGCCACACCGGCGGACAAAAGGCCTTCGTATTGATTGAGACTTACCCAAAGAAGTTACCTCCATTGTCATCGCGAGGTGCCGAAGCGCGCCGTGGCGATCCAGCTGGATTGCTTCGTCGTTCACTGCTCGCAATGACACGCCGGTGTCTCTTGTCCTTACGGGAAAGGGCTTAAGAAAAATACCTCCCGCCATGCCGGGATGGCAGGTTATCAATGAACAGAATTCATCGCCAACATGAAATCTTTCAACGGTGTTAATGCGTGAACCGACGGGTTCTGGCATGTCGCCCGCTAAATGAGCGGGCATCATGTCGCTCACCAAAATCACCAACGCCCGCGCGGGCCTCGCCCCATGAGCTGGCGCGAACTCCGCCAACAGGGCCACTGGCCCACGCTCGCGACGTCGTTCCTGTACTTCGACGTCAGCTTCATGGTGTGGACGCTGCTCGGCGCACTCGGCGCCCTGATCGCGCCCACGCTGCATCTCAACGCCGACCAGAAGTTCCTGATGGTCTCGATGCCGATCCTCGCGGGCGCGTTCCTGCGCATCGCGCTCAGCCTGCTCGTCGATCGCATCGGCACCAAGGTCACCGGCATCCTCGCGCAGCTCGCCGTGATGGCGAGCCTTGCCGCCGCGTGGAAGTTCGGCATCTCCACGCTCGGTGAGGCGCTGTGGCTCGGCGTGGCGCTCGGACTCGCCGGCGCCAGCTTCGCCGTGGCGCTGCCGCAATCCGGCCGCTGGTACCCGCCGCAGCTGCAGGGCGTGGTCCTCGGGCTCGCCGGCGCGGGCAACATCGGCGTCGTCATCGACCACCTCGCCGCCCCGCGCATTGCCGCGGTCTGGGGCTGGCAGGCCGTCTTCGGCGCCGCGCTCATTCCGCTCGCGATCGCCTTCATCCTCTACGCGATCTTTTCGAAGGAACCCCCGGGCGAATTCAAAAGGAAGAAGCTCACCGACTACGTGCGCCTGCTCGGCGAGAAGGACGCCCACTGGTTCTGCTTCTTCTACACGATCAGCTTCGGCGGCTTCGTCGGCCTCGCCACGGCGTTCGCTATCTACTTCAGCGACCAGTTTCACCTCAAGCCGGTGCAGGCCGGCGAAGTGGCCGCCTTCTGCACGCTCATCGGCGCCATCGGCCGCCCCTTTGGCGGCGCGCTCGCCGACAAGCTCGGCGGCATCCGCTCGCTCAGCGTGTTCTACAGCGTGGCCGCCGTCGCCATGATCGTGGCGGCGCTGTTCGACAACCTCTGGATCTGCGGTGGCGCCTTCTTCGTCGCCTCTGGCGCCTTCGGCATGTGCAACGGCTCGGTCTTCCAGCTGCTGCCCCAGCGGTTCGCCCGCGACATCAGCCTCATGACCGGCCTCGTCGGCTGCGGTGGCGGCATCGGCGGCTTCCTCCTCGGGCGGCTCTTCGGCCTCTCGCGCGAATACACCGGTAGCTATACCTCCGGTATCATCGTCTTCTCCGGGCTGGCGTTCGTCGCACTCGGCGGGCTCGTCCTCGTCAAAAAGCGCTGGCGCACGACGTGGGGCTCCACCGCCCAGGCGCGCATCTGATTTCATGGGCCTGTTCGTCACCACCGCCTCCGTCCCCGGCACCGGCCGCGACCGGTCGGACGACGCCTGCGCCCATCGCGAGCACGGCGGCATCTGCATCGCCGCCGTGGCCGATGGCATGGGCAGCGCGCGCGCGGGAGGCGAGGCGGCGGCCCGCGCCACGCGCCGGCTGGTGGAGAATTTCGAGACGCGCCCCGCGGGCTGGCCGCTCGACCGCACGCTCGTCGAGTTCACCCGGCAGATCAACCGGCAGCTCTGCGAGGAGGCCGTGCACCGCTACGGCGCCGAGGGCGCGCTGGCGTGCACGCTCGCCGCGGTCGCCATTTCGGGGGACATGATGTGGGGCGTGAACCTCGGCGACACCGAGGTGTTCATCCTGCGCGGCGGCGAACTGCGCCCGCTCTCGGAGCGCCACGCGATGTCCGGCCCGGAAAGCGCCCACGTCATCACGCGCGGGCTGGGCCTCGAGGCCGGCGTCTCGCCGCATCTCTTTTCCTGGAAGGTCGCCGCCGGCGACCGCGTGCTCATCTGCACCGACGGCGTCACCCGCCCGCTCCCGCGCGAACGCCTCGCTGCCCTGCTCTCCCGCCTGCCCGACGCCGCCAGCCTCGTGCGGCAGATCGAGAATCCCGAGGACGACGCCACGGCGCTGGTCATCGAGATCGCCACGCCCGGCACCGCGGCGGCCGCGCTGCCCGCCCTTTCGGTCCCCGCAGCCCTCCGCGCCGGGCAGGAATGGGCCGGCCACACGCTGCTCCGCTCCTTCGACCCCGACGACCGCGTCTGGCTCGCGCGCCGCCTGCACGACAACGCCCGGCGCGTGCTGAAGTTCGCGCCGAACGACGCCCGCCATGACGAACGCCTGCGCGCCCTCTTCAGCAGCGAGATCGCCCAGGCGCGGCGGCTGCAGTCCGCGTTCTTTCCCGCGGTCGAGGTCCCTCCGGGCGACCCGGTTTCGTGCTACAGCCTCGAGTACATCGAGGCGCCGACGTTGCGCGAATGCCTCGCCGAACGCCCGCTGATCACCGAGGAGGTCATCGCCCTCGGCCGTTTCCTGGCCTCCGCCGCGCAATTCCTGCTCGCGCACGACCTCGTCCACGGCGACGTGAAACCGGAGAACATCCTCGTCCGCCGGCGCGGCATCGCGGCGGAATTCGTCCTGCTCGATTTCGGCAGCGTCGCCCCGCTCTTCGCCCCGCCGTCGCGCGCCGGCACCGCCAGCTACATCGCCCCGGAGCGCTTCACCGGCGCGCCGCACTCCGAGCGCACGGAGATCTTCGGCATCGGCGTGACCCTCTTCGAGGCCGCCACCCGCAGCTGGCCGTACGGCGAGATCGAGCGCTTCCAGAATCCGCGCTTCTCCGACCCGAAGCGCCCGGCGAAGCTCAATCCCGCCCTGCCCGACTGGCTCGAGGCCGTGCTCTTGCGCGTCGTGGCGACCGACCCGGCGCGCCGCTACCAGAATTACTCGCAGCTCATCTTCGAGCTGGATCATCCGGACAAGGTCGAGCCGTTCTTCGCGCCCGACACGCCGCTCATTGAGCGCAACCCGCTGCTGCTCTGGCAGCTCCTCGCCGCCGCCCTCGCGGCCCTGAACCTGCTTCAATTCTACCTGAAAAAATGAGTTCCTCCGCCAGTTCTCCATCCGACCCGGCCGTGCCCTCCGTAGCCTTGGCGAAGGAGGGCGCGTTCTCGCCCGACCAGAAGGAATATCTCCAGGGCTTCATGGCCGGCGTCATGGCCAGCGGCCAGTACGCCTACGTCGGCGCCAACGCCGCCGGCCAGCTGACCGACTCGCCCGGCGCCGCCGTCACCGGCAACCTCGCCGCGCCCGCCGAGGACTCCGTGTTCGGCACGCCGCTCGCCGATCTCTCCAAGCCCGAGCGCTGGAAGCACGAGCAGAACGGCCTCGACGTCTGGGAGAAGCTCGTCGCCCACGCCGCCGCGGACAAGTTCCCCGACGAGCCCGACACCTTCCGCTTCAAGTTCCACGGGCTCTTCTACGTCGCCCCGGCGCAGGACAGCTTCATGATGCGCCTGCGCATCCCCGCCGGGGAAATCACCACGCACCAGCTGCGCGGCCTCGCGGCCCTCGCCGACGAGTGCGGCAACGGCGGCACCGACATCACCACGCGCGCCAACCTCCAGCTGCGCGAACTCAAGCCGCGCGCGATCGTCCACGCCCTCACCCGCGTGCAGGAACTCGGCCTCACCGCGCGCGGCTCCGGCGCGGACAACATTCGCAACGTCACCGCCACGCCGACGAGCGGTTTCGATCGCGACGAGCTGATCGATGTCCGTCCCTACGCGCACGGCCTGCACCACTACATCCTGAACCACCGCGAGCTCTACGGTCTGCCGCGCAAGTTCAACATCGCCTTCGACTCCGGCGGCGCGATCTCCGCCGCCGCCGACACCAACGACATCGGCTTCTTCGCCGTGCGCGTGACGGAGAAGTCCCTCGCCGCCGCGCCGACCCCGGGCGTGGAGCCGGGCATCTATTTCCGCTGCGAGGTCGGCGGCATCACCGGCCATAAGGATTTCGCCCGCGACACCGGCGTGCTGCTGAAGCCCGCCGAACTCGTGCCGGTCGCCGCCGCCATGGTCCGCGTCTTCCGCGAGCACGGCGACCGCACCGACCGCAAGAAGGCGCGCCTCAAGTACCTGCTCGAGAAATGGGGCGGCTTCCCGAAATTTCTCGAGGCCACCCAGCAGAAGCTCGCCTTCCCGCTCGTCTACGCGCCGCGCGGCTGCGCCGAGCCGCGCAGTCCGGTCCTCAAGCACGGCCACCTCGGCGTCTACAGGCAGACGCAGCCCGGCCTGAACTACATTGGCGTCGGCGTCCCGGTCGGCCGCATGAACGCGAAACAGATGCGGCGCCTCGCCGATCTCGCCGACAACTACGGCAAGGGCGAGCTGCGCCTCACCGTCTGGCAGAGCCTCATCATCCCGCACGTGCCCGACGCCTACTCCGCCACGCTCGTGCGCGCCGTGCACAGCCTGGGTTTCTTCACCGAAGCGCACGCCGCCGCCGGCTGCGTCATCGCCTGCACCGGCAACAAGGGCTGCAAGTACGCCGCCGCCGACACCAAGGGCCATGCGAAGGCCCTCATGGCCCACCTGCGCAAGCGCGACCCGGGGCTCGACCTCGCCGTCAACGTCCACCTCACCGGCTGCCCGCACTCCTGCGCCCAACACTACTGCGGCGACATCGGCGGCGTGGGCACCAAGCTCACCGACGGCCGCGAGGGCTACCACCTCGTGCTCGGCGGCGGCATGGACCACGAGCAGGGCATCGCCCGCGAGATCTTCCGCGGCGTCGCCGCCGAGGAGCTGCCCGCCCTCGTGGAAAAGATCCTCGTCACCTACCGCGCCCGACGCGCCGCCGGCGAAACCTTCGTGCAGTGGTCCCGCCGCCACAGTGTGAAGGAAATCCAGGAGATCCTCTCGTCATGAATGCTCCCGTTCCGCTCATTCCCGACACCGCCCCCTTCACGCCCGAGCAGCGCGCGTGGCTCAACGGCTTCTTCGCCGGCGCCTTCTCGCGGACGAACAGCTCCCAACCCTCCGCCCTCACCTCCCAGACCGCATTGTCCCCGCTGACGATCCTCTTCGGCTCGCAAACCGGCACCGCCGAAGGCCTGGCCAGGAAGGTCGCCAAGGAAGCCGGCAAGCGCGGCTTCGCGCCGACGATCCTCGACATGGCGCAGACCGACCTCGCCAAGCTGTCCTCGGAAAAGAACCTGCTCGTCATCACCAGCACCTACGGCGACGGCGAACCGCCCGACAATGCCAAGGCGCTCCACACGGCGCTGAAAAGCGCCGCGGAAAGTTCAACCGCCAGCGTTCAGCTTCCAACGCTCAGGTATAGCGTGTGCGCGCTTGGCGACACCAATTACGCCCAGTTCTGCCAGTGCGGAAAGGACTTCGACAGCTGGCTGGAGAAGCTCGGCGCGCTTCGCACGTCACCGCGGGTGGATTGCGACCTCGACTACGACGCCGCGTTCACGAAGTGGATGGACGAATCGCTCAAGACGCTGGGCTCGGGCGTGGGAGGGGCTTTACGCCCCGACATTGCACCTGAGTCGGGGCATAAAGCCCCTCCTACGGAAAACGAGCCGGCCTACTCCAAGAAGAATCCCTTCCCCGCCGCGCTGCTCGCCGTCCGCAACCTGAACGGCGCCGGCTCGGCCAAGGAGGTGAACCACGTCGAATTCTCCCTTGAAGGCTCCGGGCTCGTCTACGAAGCCGGCGATGCCCTCGGGGTGGTTCCGCAGAATTGCCCGGCGCTCGTCGCCGACGTCCTCACGGCGCTCGGCTGCGACGGCGAGGAAGCCGTGCCCGCCGCCGGCACCGAGATGCCGCTGCGCCGCGCGCTCACCGAGTGCTACTGCCTGGGCAAGCCCTCTGCCGACCTGCTGTCTTTGGTAGGAGGGGGTTTATCCCCCGACTCAGGCGCAACGTCGGGGCATAAAGCCCCTCCCACCGTTGCGACTCACCACCACGTCATCGACGTGCTGCTTGCCGCCACGACCAAGCCCTCACCCGCCGACTTCGTCGCGCGCCTGAAGAAGATCCAGCCGCGCCTCTACTCGATCTCCTCCTCGCCCAAGGCCCATCCCGGCCAGGTCCATCTCACAGTCGGCGCCGTGCGCTACGACAAGGACGGCCGCGCGCGCAAGGGCGCGTGCTCCACCTTCCTCGCCGAGCGCGCGCTCGCGGCCGGCAAGGTCGGCGTGTTCGTCCACTCAAACCCCGCCTTCCGCCCGCCGGCCAACGGCGACGTGCCCGTCATCATGGTCGGCCCCGGCACCGGCATCGCCCCGTTCCGGGCCTTCCTCGAGGAACGCCGGGCCACCGGCGCCCGCGGCAAGAACTGGCTGTTCTTCGGCGACCAGAAGGCTTCCTCGGATTTCCTCTACCGCGACGAACTCGCCGCGCTGCAAACGACCGGCGTGCTCACCCGGCTCGACCTCGCCTTCTCGCGCGACCAGGCGGAGAAGATCTACGTCCAGCACCGCATGCTCGAACACGCGGTCGAACTCTACGCGTGGCTGGAAACCGGCGCGCACTTCTACGTGTGCGGCGACGCCGCGCGCATGGCCAAGGACGTCGACGCCGCCCTGCACCAGATCGTCGAACAGGCCGGCGGCAAGACTCCCGCCGCGGCCGCAACCTACGTGCAGGCCCTCAAGGCCGCGAAGCGCTACGCGCGCGACGTCTACTGAGCAATGATCGATTCAGCCTCACGCCAAGTCCGCCAGGGTCGCCAAGAAAACATGCCTTCGCCTCCGTGGCGTCCGTTGCGCGCGGCAATTCACCTGCGCTTCTGATGGTTGCTCCCAGAAAACAACCCGCCCTGCTCGACCTCGTCGAGGAGCTGCTCGCCGAGCAAAGCCGCCTGCAGACGCCGGTGGCGCGCGCCAGCGTGGCGCATGACCAGTATGCTGCCGGCGCTCAGCGCCCAGCGCTCAGCTCTCAGCTAATTCCGCTGACCAAGCCCGACCCGGGCGAACAGTATGCCTTCGAGGTCGACCTCGACGCCTGCACGGGTTGCAAGGCGTGCGTCGTCGCCTGCCATTCGCTCAACGGCCTCGACGAATCCGAAGCCTGGCGCGACGTCGGCTTCATCACCGGCGGCTCCCGTGCCGCCCCCTACCAGCAGACCGTTACCACGGCCTGCCATCACTGCGCCGATCCGGGCTGCCTGAACGGCTGCCCGGTGCTCGCGTACGAGAAGGACCCGGTCACCGGCATCGTCCGCCACCTCGATGACCAGTGCATCGGCTGCCAGTACTGCATCCTGAAATGCCCGTACGATGTGCCGAAGTACAACGAGCGCCTTGGCATCGTCCGCAAGTGCGACATGTGTCACCAGCGCCTCGGCGCCGGCGAGGCGCCCGCCTGCGCCCAGGCCTGCCCGACGCACGCCATCAAGATCATCAAGGTGGCAATCACTGGAGGCGGGGTGCCCTCAGATCCGAGACAATCAGGGATTGCGCGTGGATTGCCCACGGAGCTTTA
>JBEHYX010000125.1:0-10358 GCA_048497945.1 Verrucomicrobiota bacterium
CATCCCCCTCCTCCCCCCCGCCACCCCACCCCCCCCCCCTCCCCCCCCCTCCCCCCCCGCTCCCCGAGCCGGCGGACTTCTACGCCGGGCACCGGCACGCGGGGCGGCCGCTGCCGGATGACATCCTGCTCTTTCACCGCACCCGGGAATCGCGGCTCAACCAGGGGACGGGCGCCAAGGCGTTTCACCAGCGCTATGTGCTGATCGTGCCCTTGCGCGGCAGCGGACGCGTGATCGCCAACGCGCAGACCTTTTCGCTGGCGCCGGGGCGCGGCATGCTCATCGCCCCCTTTCATTTCCATCATTACACGGCGCTGGCCTCGCCGCAGATCGACTGGCTCTTCGTCACCTTCACCTACGGCAGCCTGCCGCCGGCCGGCATCGGGACGGGGATTTTCCCGCTTTCCGATGCGTTCCAGCGCGACCTGGCGGAGCTCGTGCGCGATTTCCAGGATCCGGCCGGACGCCACGCTTCCGACCGGCTCGCCTGGCGGCTGGCGCTGCTGCTGGACCGGTTGGACGCCACGGCGATTGCGACGCCGGCCGAAGGGGCGCCCGTGGTGCGCGACGAGCTTCTGCTCCGCGTCAGCACCCTGTCGGCGGCGCATATCCAGAGTCCGCTCTCCGTATCACAGCTGGCGAAACAGCTCGGCTTTTCCCCGAGTCACCTGCGGCAGCGCTTCCAGGAAACCGCGGGCATCAGCCTCGGTCGTTTCCTGCGCGAATTCCGCCTACGCCACGCCGCGGAGCTGCTCGCGACGGGCCGGGCCAACGTGACGGAAGCGTCGGCCGCCTGCGGCTGGGAAACACCGTATTCCTTCAGCCGCGCTTTCCGGAAATACTGGGGCCGCCCGCCGAAGTCCTTCGCCACGGCGCAGCGCCGGGGCGAGTGAGCGGCCGCGCGGCAAAATAAAAGGGGCGTCGCGGTGCGCGGCGCCCCGAAGCGGAACGATTGTGCGCCGACGCTCAGTCGGCGGGCTGCTGCAGCCGGCCGCTGCCGTTGATCACGAGTTGATCGGCGATGATCCCGCCGCTGAGGACGGTGCCGCCGTTGATGGTGACGGTGCCGTCCGGCGCGACCACGTAGCCGTTGAGCACGACGCCGCCGTTCAGCGTGACGCCGCCGGCGGCGACTTCGAGTTCCAGCCAGTCGGGGGAGCCGGATTCGTTGATGGAACCGCTGACGCCGGTGCCCTGCGCGAGCTTGAGTACGACCGGCCCGGAGAGGACCAGCCGGCTGGCGCCGTTGAGCGTGAGCGACTGCAGGTTGTAGACGGAGGACTCGACCGCGCCGGTGATGCCGAGGATGAGCCGGCTGCTGCCGTTGACCGTGAATGCGCCGTAGGTGCCCGGCGGCACGGCGAGATCGCCGGCGTTGCCGTTGAGCGTGAGGTTGCGCAGGGTGGCGAAGTCACCGGGAGACTGGCCGGCCGCGTTGATCGACACGTTGCGCGTGCCGGCTGGCGCCGGCGGCGCGGGGATGACGGGAAACGGCGTGGCGTCGACCCGGCGCATGACGTGCCGCAGCGCCGTGTTGCCGTTGAGCGTGACAACGTACGAGGCGGGATCCGCGGCGCCGCCGGCGTTCAGCGTGCTGCCGTAGAGCGCGGCGCCGTTGAGCCTCACCGTGGGTGTGCCGGGCGTGAGCAGGTCGCCCGAGATCCAGGCGTTGCCGCCGAGCGTGACATTGCCCGGCTCCGCAAGCTGCAGCGAACCGTCGAGCCCGCCGTTGAGGCTTGGCGCGCGGCGGACGAGCGCGGTGACCGTGACCACCAGCGAATCGCTGGCGATCGCGTGGTAGTTGGGATCGGTGACGGTGGCCACGACGGCGTAGACGCCCGGCAGCACCGGCGCGGTGGCCGAGTCGTCGTAGGTGACCGCCACCGGCAGGCTCGCCGGCGTGACGGTGGGCGTGACGACGCGGGCCGAGCCGTCGTAGGATTGGAGCAACCCGGACAGCGAGAGCGAAGCCGCCGCGGGCGCGATCACCAGCGTGCCAGAGGAGCCTCCCGCGTAATTCGGATCGCTGACGCTGGCCGACACGGCGTAGCTGCCGGCGTTGGTGGGGATGCCGGCCGAGCCATTGTACGTCAGCGTGACCGGCAGACCCGCGGGATTGGTCGCGACGGTGACGGGTTTGGGCGAGCCGTCGTAGGTTTGTGCGAGCGAACCCAGCGTCACGCCGGCGGGAGCCACGCCGACGACGAGCGTGTCGTTTGCACTGCCGGTGTAGTTGGCGTCCGTCACCGTGACGGTGATGGCGTGCAAGCCGGCGTTGACCGGGGGAGCCGGCGCGCCGTCGTAGGTGATGGCGTACGGGAGGCCGGCCGGAATCGTCGTGACCGCGACGACCCGCGGGGTGCCATCATAGGTTTGGATCAGGTCGCCCAGCGTCACGGCAGCGGCGGCCGGATTCACCGTGAGCACGGCGGGTGGGCTCGTGACGGTCCCGAGCATGTTCTTCACGACCACGTCATAGCTGCCGGCATCGGCGACAAGCACGGAGGGCAGGACGTAACTGGCGTCGGTGGCGCCGGCGATGGGCGCACCGCCTTTGCGCCACTGGTAGGAAGGCGCCGGCGCGCCGGTGGCGGCGACGCTGAAGGTGACGCCGTCGCCGACCGTGGCGGCCTGGCTGGAGGGTCCGGTGGCGATGGCCGGCGCGGTGTTGATGCCGAGGTAGCCGAACACCTGCAGCTCCACGTAGTGGTTGAAGGTATTGACGGAGTTCGCGGCGATGTAGAAACGCGCGTATTGCGCGATCACCGGGGCGGGCAGGACGATTTCCTTGCCCGCGGAGGTTTCCGCGTACTCGGCGTCCGTGCCGACGCCGAGGCCGGCGGAATTGTTCGTGTCGTTGTTGAACACCGTGGTCACGCCGCTGCTGAAGTTCGCCGTGGAGGAGAGCTGGACGATAACGTCGTGATAAGTGCGGCCGTCGCCCCAGTAGTGCCACATTTTCAAGCGGGTGATCGTGCTCGCCTGCGGCAGATTGACCGTGACGCTGACGAGCTGGCTGGCGTTGCCGACGGCCACGAGGTGGGTCAGCGACGTGTCGCCATCCGTCAGGTAGGAGACGGGAACCCCGGTCGACTCGCCGGAGCGGATGGCGCTGTAGGTCACCGTTTTTCCCTTGGACAGGTTTTGTTCCTGGTCCGGCGGAATGGGATTCACGGTGAGCGTCGCCGCGCTGCTGGTCGTGCTGCCGACGGGATTGGTGAGCACGACATCGTAGCTGCCGGCGTCGGTGGCGGCGGTGGACGCGATCGTGTAGGTCGCGGCGGTGGCGCCGGCGATGGGCGTGCCGGCCTTGCGCCACTGGTAGGAAAGCGGCGTGTTGCCGTTGGCGATCACGCTGAAGCTGGCGCTGTCGCCGGCAAGGGCGGTCTGGTTGACGGGACCGGCGATGATGCCGGGCGCGATATTGGCGTTGAGGTTGGCCGGCTGTCCGGCGGCCGAGAACTGGAGGGCGCCGATGCTCGGCGTGCCCGGCTGCCAGGGATCGCCGTTGAAATCGACGAAGCCCGCGCCCAGCGTCGCCGACAGGTCGAGGCCGCCGGACTTGACCGCGTCGGGCGACGCGGCGGTGAGACGGAAGTCGCGCAGGTTCACGTTGGCGAAGCCCGGGTCGACCTGGACATTGCCGCTGCAGGTGGCGGGAAACTGCGAGTTCAACTGCGCGGCGGTGGAGTTGCTCGAGCTCTTGTAACGGGCGACCGCGGCGGTGGCGCTGAAGTCCCAGAAGGCATTGTTGCGGACGGGAATTTCGCCGCGGACGGCGGGCGTGATGTTGAGGCCGATCTCGCCGCTGCTGGAGGGGCCGTAGCTGTAGATGATATTGTTCGCGATGACGTTGTTGCCGACCACGCTCGTGCTCGCCGGGTCGTCGCTCATCACGATCGGGTACTGCTGGGTGCCGACAATGGTGTTGTTGACGATGTAATTGTCATGCGCAGCCATCCAGTTGCCGTCGGTGTACTTCCACGGGATCAAATCCATGCCCCACGGCTGCTGGCTGTGCAGCGGCTGCGAGGTGAGCGTCACGCCGGTGAAGATGTTGCTGTAATACTGGTTGTGGTCGCCCTGCGCGTGGATCGTCGCCTGGTAGTCGTGAAACAGGTTCCGGCGAATGATATTGTAGCTGGTGAGGCCCTCGAAGCCGTCGACATCGAGCCCGTGCATGTAGCCGGAGGCGTCCGAGTAGACGGTGTTCTGCTCGACGACCATGTTGTGCACGCCATGGAAGCCGGCGCGGTAGGACGAGAGCGTGATGGCGACATGGCCCCAGTTCCGCACCGTGTTGCCCTTGATCAGGCCGCCGTCGACCGCGTGGAGGATGAAGATGCCGTCGCCGCTGAGGGTGACGGCCGGATCGTTCTCCTGCGCGCTCCAGACCTTGTCGACGAGGTTGTTCGTGATGGTGATGTCGGAGACGTACTCGTCCACGCCCGACTCGAGGTTCGTGACGAGGAGGCCGGAGGCGTTGGCGCGCTGGATGATGTTTTCGTCGAGGACGAGGTGCGAGCTGGCCGCCTCGATGTAGATGACGTTGTACTGCGAGCCGCCGCGGAAATCCAGGTTGCGCAGCGAAAGGTAGTGCGTGTTCTTCATCAGCACGACGGAGGATGCGGTCACGGGGTGCACCTCGACGTTGTGCGGCGCGGTCGTGGCGGAGCCGGTGTTGACGTAGACGATGGCGCTCGCGCCGGCGGCGACCGGTTTGATGTACCACTCGTGCGGCTGGTCGACGGCGGTTTCGTTCGCCGCGGCATTGCTGGCGTTGACCCGGTATTTGGAGACGCCGTCGACGTAGAGGCGCCAGGCGTCGGAGTAACCGGAAACGGTCTGCTGCCAGGTGTTCGTGCCGGGCACGTTGCTCCAACCCGCGTCATCGAGACGGGCCAGGCTGGCGATCACGGGCTTGGCGCCTTCGCCATACGCGTCGAAGCGGATGAAGGCGTCGGCGGTGCCCGCCTTGTTGCGCAGGTCGAGCGGGGCGGGATTCGCCGCGGGCCGGTACCAGGTGTCGCCGCGTTTCAGCAGCAGCGTGTTGCCCGGCAGGGCGAGATCCGCGGCGGCCGCGAGGCTTTGCTTCGGCGCGGCGGCATCGGTACCGGCGTTGGCATCGTTGCCCGAGGTGGAGAAATAGTACGTGGTGGCGCCGGCCGTGGCCGGGAGCAGGGCCAGGATCAGCAGGGGCGCGAGCTGGCGCGCCAGCGAAAGGACCGGCGATCGGGCGCCGGCACGGGGGGATGGGTTGGGATCAGGCAGCGTTTTCATGGGGAGGATCAACCGGTTCGGGTTGGCGCCCAGCGGCTCGCGGGTTGCAGCCGGGCGGCGGGAAAAATCAGCGAGCCGGGGCGAGCCTGCCACAGGCGCGACCGCGGACAACGGGCGCGGAATTCACCCAGACGAAGCGCGGGCGCGGGCGATCATTCGGGCGCCCGGTAGCGGTCAGGGCCGCCGAGTTTCAGAAACTGGCGGAGAACCGAGAGCGAGGCGCCGATGGCGACGAGGGAAATCAGGCCGCCCACCAAGAAGACGTGGCGATAGGCCTGGCCGGTCCGGTCGATCACCAAGCCGACCAGCGGGCTGAGCCCGATCGTGCAGACGGAAAGCACCATGCCCGCGGCGCTGGCGAACTGGGCATAGTGCGTCCGCGGATAAAGCCGCTGGCCGAGCGAGGCGACGCTGGTGAGATAGATGCCGGAAAGCACGGCGTGCAGCACGAAGGCGACGGCGAAGGTCCCGGCGGTGGTCGCTCCCTGCCACGCCCAGGCGGCGACGGCGGCGTAGGCCACGAGCGCGACGATGCTGGTGCGGACGGGATGAAAACGATCGGCCAGCCACCCCAGAAACCAGGAAAGGCCGAAGGAAACGAGAAAGGTGAGGGCGAGGCACCTACCATACGCCTCCATGCTCAGGTTGACGCTGCGCGCGTAGGGAATCGCGAAGGCGTTGACCGGCGTCAGCGCCAGCGTGCCGAGCATGAGCATCGCGAAGATTGAGAAATAGTACGGGTTGCCGAAGCATTCGCGGAAGTACGTGCGCACCGCGCCGAACCCGCGGGCCTCGCCGCCGGCCGCCGCCGGGGCGGGCGGCGGCGGGTATTCGCCTTCGCGCACCTTGAAGCACACCCAAAAAAACGCCGCGCAATAAAAGACGCCGACCGCCGCGAGGATCACGCTGAAGTGCGCGGGCACATGGCCGATGACCCAGTAGTTGAAAATGATCCCGTCGACGAGGCTGACGGCACGAAAAAGCCCGTAGAAGCGGCCGAGCAGGGCGGGGGGCACCACGTCGTTGATCAGGCCGCCGAAGACGGCGAGCCCGGCGATGGTGGCGAACTCGAAGGCCGCCCAGAAAACGCCGAAGCACACCAGGGCGACGCCGGTTTCGTCCCGCGCCGGGAAATGCGCGTGGATCCAACCCGCGAGGGCCGGCGTCGCCGCGAGCCCGAGCATGCCGAGCGCGGCGATCGGCGTGGTGACGAGGAGGAACGGGATGCGGCGGCCGCGCGACCCGCGATGCCGGTCCGACTTCATGCTGATGACCGGAACGAAGACCAGGTTGATCGCAGCCGGGAAGGAACTGATGAGCAGGCCGAAGAGGACGTTGGAGACGCCGAGCTGCTTCAAGTACCACTGCGCCATCGGCGCGACGGAGCGATCGTGCATCGACCAGGCGAAATCCCCGAAGAGAAGCCAGCAGAAGAGCGCGACCAGCCCGGCGGAGGTGTAGGTGAGGGTGCCGGCGGTCCAGGTCTTGGGAGGAGCGGACAAGGGAATGGTGGAGTGATGAAAGACAGGCGGGGGCGTCGCAATCCCTTATGGATGGGCGGCGGCAACGAGGCGGAATTTCCGCGGGCCCCAGAGTAACGGGGAATCTTTGCGGCCAGAATGACGGGACTGCCGAAAAAAGCGTCCGTTCTGCCAGCGGGATTACCGCGGCGCGGACAGAAAGCGAAGGAAGGCGTCCGTCCCCGCATTCAATTCGGATTCGAGGATGAACTCGTTCCGGGTGTGCGCCTGGGCGATGCTGCCCGGGCCGAACGCCACCGCGGGCACGCCGGCGGCGCCGAAGACGTTGGCGTCACAGAACCAGTGCGCCACCGCCCAGCCCCGCGCCGCGTCCCGCAGCTGGCGCGTCCAGGGGGAACGCCGGTCGGTGATGAAGGCCGGTCCCGCGCGATGGATGCGGAGCGTGGTGCCTGGCGCATGCCGGGCGCTGAGCGCGCGCAGGCGCGAGATGACTTCCGCCGCCGGAAAACCGGGGTGCAGGCGGATGTCCAGCCCGAGGCGGCAGCTGGCGGGCACGAGGTTCAGTTCCTTGCCGCCCTGGACGATGCCGAGGTTCAGGCTGCCGCCGCCGAGCACGGGGTGTTTGCGGCCGGCGAGGAGCGGCGCGAATTCATCGCGCAGCGCCGCCAGCAGGGGCAATGCGCGGTAGACCGCGTTGACGCCGCGTTCCGGCGTGGCGCCGTGGACGGCGCGACCCGGCACCTCGAGCCAGACCCGCAGGAGGCCCTTCGCGGCATGCACCACGGCAAGATTGGTCGGTTCCAGCGCGACGAGAAAATCGGGACGCAAGCCGGATTCGACCAGCGCTTGCGCGCCGAGGCTGCCCTGTTCCTCGCCCGCGGTCGCCACGACCATCCAGCGCGTGCGCGAGGCCCGGCGGGCCGGCGACTTCACCCAGCGGGCGAGCGCGGCCAGCAGCGCGGCCGCCGGACCCTTGGTGTCGCAGGCGCCGCGGCCGTGGAGTTTCCCGCCGCGGGCTTGCAGCTGAAAAGGCGGGACGGTCATGCCCGCCACCCCCACCGTGTCGAGGTGGGGCGCGAACGCGACGGTGGCCGTGGCCTTCGCCGGTTCGAAAACGCCGATCACATTGGGCCGGCCCGGAGCGAGCGGACGAACGGAGACGTCCGCGCCGAGCCGCCGCAGATAATCGGCCAGCCATGTCCCCATGGCGGCTTCGCCTCGCGGCGTGCCGCCGGACTCGGCTTCCGGATGGACGCTGGGGAGGGCGACCATTTCACGGAGCAGCTTTCTGGCATTGGCGGTCGGAGCGGGCATGGGAAAGCGAAACAGCCGGAATGCGGCGCGGATCACTCCTGCAGTCCCTGCATGAAGGCGAGCACGAGGTCGGACTGGCCTGGCAGCCGCTCATGGCCGAAGTCGGGATAAATCTTCACGTCCTTTTCCGCCGTGATCTTGTTGTAGGCGGCGAACTGGGAGCTCGGGGGGCACACCGTATCCATCAGCCCGGTGAAGAGGAGAACCTGGGCGCGGATCCGCGGCGCGAGATGCTGGCAATCGATGTAGCCCAGCCGGGTGAAAATTTCCGGCGCGTGGAGATGCTGCGGGTCGAAGGACCGGAAATAGTAACGCAGCTCCTCGTAGGCATCGCGCGCGAGGTCCATCTCCCACACGCGCTGGTAGTCGCACAGAAACGGGAACACGGACGCCGCGCGACAGATGCGGGGTTCGAGCGCCGCGCAGGCGAGGGTCAGCGCGCCCCCCTGCGATTCGCCGAAGCAGCCGACCCGCGCCGCGTCCACTTCGGGAAAATCCATCACCACGCGGGCGAGCTGCACGGTGTCGAGGAACATCCGGCGGTAGGCGAGTGCCCGCGGGTCGGCGGCGGCCAGGCCGCGGATGATGTGGCCACGGAGCGTCGTGCCCTGCACCGGAAAGCTGTCCTCCGACCGCCCGCCCTGGCCGCGGCAGTCGAGGGCCGCCACGCAGAAGCCCGCGTGCACCCAGGCGAGCTTCTCGAACCAGTCGCCGCTGTTGCCCGAGTAGCCATGGAAGAGGAGCACGGCCGGAAGATTTTGCGCGCCCCGGGGGCGCAGATATTTGGCGTGCTGGCGGGCGCCGCCGGCGCCCTCGAACCAGAGCTCGAAGCACTCGGCCTCGCGCACGGCGCACCCGGCGGCGGGCACGAGCTGCGGGCGCGCGGGAGTGGCCGCCAGTTCGCGCAACGCCTCGTCCCAGTAGGCGTCGAAATCCGCCGGGCGCGGGTTGCGGCCGGCATAACGGTGAAGCTCGGGCAAAGGGAGATCGAAGACAGCCATGGGAAATGAGGAGGGTTCCGAACTGACGCCGCGGAGTCGGCGGCACAATGGGGCGGACGTTCACGCAGGCGAAATCAGCGCCGTCCGGCTGCGCCCGAAGATTTCAGCTGCGCGCCGGTGCGAA
Organism: Verrucomicrobiota bacterium; assembly: GCA_048497945.1. GTDB lineage: Bacteria > Verrucomicrobiota > Verrucomicrobiia > Opitutales > Opitutaceae > Lacunisphaera. The sequence continues at coordinate 9,201 of JBEHYX010000125.1, forward strand.
AAAGCCAGCATGCGGCTGGCGCTGATTTCGACTGGGTGAATTACGGCCAGATTGTTCACCTGGTTTTCACGGTGCATAGCGGACGGCGACTGAGGGAGGTTCGCTCCCAACTCCCGCCAGCAGCCCGGCTGCTGGTTGCCTTCCCCAACATCCCGTCACCTCAACCAAGCTGCACCATGCATATTCCCGACCCGGCGCCTCTCCGACAGAGGTCATTCGCGACACGTTCCGTGATCGCCGCGCTGCTTCTCCTCCCCGGCGTGATTCACGCCCAGACGGCCGCCGTGCCGGCTTCGACCGAAGCCAAAAAAACCAAGGACGATGGCACCGTGGAACTGTCCACGTTCGTCGTCACCGGCGAGAAGGATGAAGGCTACCGCTCCACGCAGACCATCAGCGGCTCGCGCACGGTCGAGAATCTCCGCAACACGCCCAACTCGATTTCGGTGCTGAACCGCGAGCTGATGGACGACCTGGCGGCCGGCAGCGTCACCGAGCTGCTGTCCTACAGCATCACCGGCGAACTCTCCGCGCTCAGCGCGTCGCCGACGCCGAGCCAGGCCGGCAACGCGACGAATCCCTTCTACGAGTTCCGCGGCCTCGTTTCCCAGTACCCGCTCCGCGACGGCATCCTGTGGCGCTCGCCCCTCGATTCCTACAACATCGAGCGCGTCGAGATCCTGCGCGGGCCCAATGCCTTTCTCTACGGCGAGAGCGGACCGAGCGGTTCGATGAACCAGATCAGCAAAAGGCCGATGCCGAAGGATTTCACGCGTGTCACGGCACGGGCCGGCTCGGACGGGCTCCTGCGCGGTGAACTCGACGTGAACCGCACCTTGGGCGACAAGGCCGGTCTCCGCCTCAACATCGCCGAGCAGACACAGGACAGCCCGAACCACTTTGTCGGCCGCGATTTTCGCGGCATCGATCTCTCCGCGATGTGGCGGCCTTTCCGCTCCACCACGATCTACGCGGATTTTGAGGTGGGTCGCAGCGAGGAGCGGCGCCAGGCCCTCCGGAATCGTGATGGAATCCACGTGCCGGCTGCACACCGCCGTAACGCGAAGGCGAAATCCAAGCTTCAGCGCGATCTGGCCGGCATTTTCCGCCAGGATTGCTAACGTACCGGAACCGACGTTGCCCAATCCGACAACGCCA
>JBEHYX010000126.1:0-10358 GCA_048497945.1 Verrucomicrobiota bacterium
GTTCACCGAAGCGCGGATCGTATTGGTGCGGTCCGTAAGGATATCTACCTTCGTCGGCATTGTCGAGCCGCGCAAGAACCAGGCCTTCCTGCTCGACGTGGCGGAGGCGCTCTGGGCGGACGGGCTGGACTTCGAGCTGCACGTCGTCGGACGGGTCAACCCGCACTTCGGCCCGCCGCTTGCCGCGCGCATGCGCTCCCTGGCGCGCGGCGAGGCGCGTTTCCATTTCCATGCCGCCGCGAGCGACGAGCTGCTCGGCCGGCTCTACGCCACGGCGCGCGCGGTGGCGTTCCCGACCATCGCCGAGGGTTGCGGCCTGCCGCTGCTCGAGGCGCTGTGGCACGGCGTGCCGTGCGTGTGCAGCGACCTGCCGGTGCTGCGTGAGAACGCGGACGGCGGCGGCTGCCTCGTGGCGCAGGTCAACGACCTGGCCGACTGGAAGGCGAAGCTCCGGACGGCGCTGAACGACCGCGACACCGGGGCGCGCCTGCAGCGCGAGGCGATGGCCCGGCCGCTGCCGCGCTGGGCGGACACGGCGCGGACGCTGACGGACGGACTTCTCGAAAAGAAGTCCTGAAATACCAGATTCCAAAACCCAAACTCCAAACAAGGAGTGGAAAACGGGAAAATAAACCGAAGGCCCTGCCTTTGGGGTTTGGAGTCTGGTGTTTGTGATTTACCGGCTCCGCCGGCTTACATCTGCTTCACCGCGTAGGCCATGGCGGCGGCGATCTTCTCGAGATCCTCGTCGCTGTGCAGGGCGGAGACGGCGGTGCGGATCAGGTCCTTGCCCGGCGGCACAGCCGGGGCGATGGACATGACGGTGAACACGCCCTTTTCGAGCAGGGCGTTCCAGAAGCGGTAGACGAGTTCCTTCGAGCCCAGCACGATCGGCACGGCGGGCGTCTCGCTGCCCCACGTGTCGAGGCCGAGGCCCTTGAGCATCTCGCGGTAGCGCTTGGTGTTCTTCCACAGGCGGTCGAGGTGCTGCGGCTCGTGCTGCATGATGTCGAGCGAGGCGGAGGCGGTGGCGGCCATCGCGGGGCTGATCGCGGCGCTGAAGAGCGTCTGGCGCGAATTGGTGCGAAGATAGTCGATGAGCTCGCGCGAGCCGGCGACGAAGCCGCCGGTGCTGGCGAGCGACTTGGAGAGGGAGCCGCAGATGATGTCGACCTGCTCGTTCAGTTTGAAGTGGTCCGCGGTGCCGCGGCCCTGGCGGCCAAGCACACCAAAGCCATGGGCGTCGTCGAGCACGGTGAAGCAGCCGTGCTCCTCGCCGATCTGCGCGATCTCGGGCAGGCGGCAGATGTGGCCTTCCATCGAGTACACGCCTTCGACCACGAGCATCTTCGGCGCGTTGTGCGGCACGGTCTTGACGATCTGGCGGAGATCCTCGGCGTTGTTGTGGCTGAAGCGCTCCACCGTCGCCATCGACAGGCGGGTGGCGTCCACAAGGCAGGAATGGATGTTCTTGTCGGCGAGGATGACGTCACCCTTCTGCGCGAACGCCGCGACCGCCGAGCAGCAGGAAATGTAGCCGGCGACGCTGACGTGGCAGGCCTCGCGGCCGAGGAATGCGGCGAGCTTGTTCTCCAGGTCAGTGTGGTAGGCGCGGGAGCCATTGGACACGCGCGCTCCGGTGGTGCTGGTGCCCCAAGTCCGGGCCGCGGCGGCGCAGGCCTCGATGACCTTGGGATGGAACGACAGTCCGAGGTAGTCGTTGCTCGAAAGCATCACCATGTCGCGGCCGTCCAGGCGGATGCGGGTGCCGGACTGCGACTCCATCGTGTGGTAGTACGGCTTGTACTTCAGCCGCATCTTCGTCGCGTAATCGTCCTTGGCGCGCTCGATGATGGCTTTCTTGGACTTGCTCGTGAAAAGGGACAGGGCCATGGGAATCGGGCTGATACAGGGTCAGTTGGCAGGCCTTAGCAAGCCTCCATCGCCTGCGGGCCCAAGCGGCTCAGCCGCGGCGCTTGAGCGTGCGCATCCACGCCGTGATTTCCGCGGCGTAGTCGGGCCAGCGCTTCAGTTTGCGTGCGCGGGCCGCGCCGGCGAGGGTGGCGAGTTCCGCGGGATCGCGCAGCAGGCGGCGCATGGTTGCGGCGAGCGTGGCGCTGTCCACCGACGCCAGCGGCAGGCAGCCGCCGCCATGGGCGGATTCGCCGAGCGCACCGGCGCCGGAGCAGATGCACGGTTTGCCGTACTGCAGGCTTTCCAGCACCGGCATGCCGAAGCCCTCGATGATCGAGGGATAGACGGTGAAGCTGCACTGGCGGTAGGCCGCGTGCAGCGCGGCCTCCGCGACTGCGCCGGGAAAAAGCAGCGGCCGGCCGGCCTGTTGCAGGTCGCGGATGCGGGCCAGGGCGGCGCCGGCGGTGTCCGCGCGCGCCATGCCGACCAGCTGCAGCTCGAATTTCAATCCCTCCCGCCAGAGCCGCTCGCTCGCCTCGAGCAAGGCGAGATGGTTCTTGCGGCCCTCGATCGTGCACACGCACAGCACGCGGGGCGTGGCGGGGGCTGCGGTTTCGCCCGCCGCGGGGGCGAGGGAATTCTCGATGCCCAGCGGAATGGCCTGCACGGGCGGGGCGTTATTCACGCCGAGCCAGTGCCAGTAGTCGCGCAGGCTGGCGGCGGAATCCTCGGAGATGGCCGTGATGCCGTCGAACACGAGCAGCTCGCGCAGGTAGGCGGGAAAGCGCGCGACCGTGCCGGCGGGAGTGTACTCCGGGAATTTCAGCGCAATGGCGTCGTAGAAGATCGCGGCGCGCGGGCCGGCGACCTGTGCGAGCAGTTGCGGCAGCTGCGCGCCGACCTTGGCGGAGAAAAGCTCGGGGCAGAGCAGGCCCGAGGCCGCGGGCAGGGCGGGCCGGCGGTTCAGCCAGCGTTGCGAGGCGCCGGAAAATTTCTGGCCGAGCGTCCACTTCGCGCCGCGGGACTTGCCCTTGCCGCCGCTGCGGTCGGTGAGCACGGCGCGTTCCCCGACGCCCAGCGCACGCCAGCCCTCGAGGTGCGGGTCGTAGCAGATGGGCTCGGCCTCGTGCCGCGCGGCGAGCTCGGCGAACAGCGAGCGCACGACGCGCTGGATGCCGGTCTGGGCCGCCGTGTGGCTGGTATGGCTGGCGTCGAAAAGCAGGGGGAGCGCGCTCACGGGGCGTTGACGATGCGGAGGTTGCGCAGGTGGAAGGAGAGGGGGGTGCCGATTTCTTCCTGGCCGGTCAGCGAAATCTCCAGCCGGTTCAGGCGGCCCCCGGCGAGGGGAATCCTCAGCTGCCATGGCGAGGCGCCGGAAACGGCGGTGGCCTGGTCCGGCAGGCCGTCGACGTGGCGCCGCGCGCGCCATTCCCCGGCGGGCCAGCCGCCCTTGTTGCGCGGCATGATGTCCAGCAGCAGCAGGCTGTCGGAGTGCGGCAGGATCTCCCACTTGATCACCCCGGTGCAATATTCCGGCGGGCCGTTGAGCGGGAAAACGCCGCTGGCCGTGAAGACGCGGTTGCTCTTCTGCAGCAGGACGTACTCGCGGCCCGTCAGGAGGCGGGGGGAGTTGGCGTCGAAGGTATCGGCCCACGCGCTTCCCACGAGCACGGCGGCCGGCTGCGGGATTTTCTGCGTGGCTTCGTTGACCACGTTGCTGCGCAGGTAACCGCCGCTTTCCTCACCGCGCATGCCATAATAGATGTGGCTGTCCGGGAGGAAATACGCGGCCCACATGCCGTGGAAGAACGCCATCTTGAACGAGCCGGCCTCGACGAGCACCGGCGCCTGGGCGAAGGTCGTGCGCGACTGGTCGCGCAGGGCGAACCAGTCCGTCGAGATGACCTTGCGGTCGCTCCACTTGTAGATGTCGCGGCAGTTCATCACCGTCGCATAGGCGAAGAACACCGCCAGCGCGGCCACCGCCGCGAGGCCCGTCCGGCGCCAGGCCGGCGACCGGTCGCGCAGCTTCCACAGGGTGTCGATGGCGGCGAAGGGAAAGACGATCGCCACGAACAGGCCGGAGAACTGCACCGTCTTCTGCAGGCCGTAGAGAAAGCCGGTCGCGAGGGTGTAGACGAGCAGGATGGCGCCGCCGGAAAGGCCGGCGAGCAGGCCGAAGCGGTCGCGGCTGCGCCAGACGACCAGGCCGCCGGCCGCAAGGAGCAGGAGGCTGAGCGGGATGCCGAACCACCATTCCAGCTCCTTGGCGCCGGAGATGTTGAGCGTGACGAGCCCCGGGATGTACTCGGCGAGATCCAGCGGGTTGAAAAGATTCGCCCAGTTGTTGTCGGCCCGGGCGGCGTCGAACGAGACCTTGAAGCCATTTACGCCGCGAAGGGTGGTCGCGGGATTGAGGGCAAAGCCAGCGATGATGATCGCGGCGAGGAGGCCGGCGGCGCGCCAGTAGGCACGGGGTCCGCGCGTGAACCACGGCCGGAGCCAAAGCAGCCCGCAGGGCAGCAGGATGAACGGCACCATCTCGGGGTAGCTGCAGACGAGGCCGTGGAGGGACAGCACGACCAGCGCGCCCCACGCGGTGAACTCGGCGCGGCGGCCGGGCCCGGCGCGCAGCGCGCGCTCCAAGCCGATGATCGCGGCGGTGCCCGTCAGCGTGCCGCAGAGGTTGGGCAGGTTGGCGTTGCCGTAGAAGAAGATGAAAACCGGCTGCAGGCCGAAGAGCGCGGCGAGCGCGACCCGGGACGGCGTTTCCGTGACGAACGTCCGCACGCCGAGGTAGGCCAGCGCGATCCACACCAGCGCGAGGCTGGCCGTGCCGTAGAGGTAGATCTTGAGCGGGGAGAGGCCGACGATGGAAGAGGCAAGCGCGAGCAGGCCCTCGCCGCCGATGCGTCCCCAGGCGGGCTGCCAGCCGATGATCGCCGAGGTCTGGTTGGTCAGCGGCTGCACCGCGCTGATCACGGGCATCTCCATGTAGGTATGCCGCTTCAGGTGCTCCGCGCCGGCGATCCAGAAGAAGCTGTCGTGGTTGCTGGTGCCGTCGTAGAACAGCGAGGACGGCGTCTGCAGCACGGGCCAGAGCAGGAGGACGAAGAACAGCACGCTGGCCATGACCGCGCCGCGCGGCGCGGTCTTCACGGCGCCGAGCAAATCGCGGCCGAGGCCGGCGCGGCTGCGCGGCAGGAGCAGCGTGAAGGCGGCGGGAGCGAGGCAGGCGTAAGCCCAGACGCCGGCCAGCGGCTGGAAGAAGTTCACCGCGGCGATCTCGGCCAGCAGCACGCCGAGGCCGCAGGGCAGCGCGAATGCCAGCCGCTCCCCGGCATCGTTCTCCGCCAGCAGCGCGGCCAGCCAGTAGCCGCTGAGCAACAGGCCGACCGGCAGGCCCAGCAGGATGAGAAGACCCTCGAGTTGGTTCATGGGTGCGGCTTACCAGCAGGCGATCGCCTCGAGCCGGCGGCGGTAGCGGGCGCCGATGGCGGCGGGGGAAAGGTCGCGCTCGACCGACGCGCGCGCGGCGGCGCCAAGCTTGCGCGCGAGCGCGGGATCGCCCTGCAGTTGCTGCATCCACCACGCGGCGTGGTCGATGTCGGGCGCCGCCCAGGTCTGGCCCTTGGCGTAGGGCCCGTGCGTGCGGTCGAGCGTGACGAGCGCGCAATGCACGGGGCAGCCGTTCTCGTCGTTGACGAAGTCCGTCGTGCCGGACCAGTTGGTGGAAATCACCGGCTTGCCGAGATACATGCACTCGGCGACGGCCAGGCCGAAGCCTTCCGAGCGGTGGAGCGACACGAAGCAGTCGCAGGCGGACTGCAGCTCGTAGATCTCGGCGCGGGTGAGGGTCTGGGTGATGAGCGTCGTGCCGGGCAGGCTGGCGGCGGCCTCGCGGAGGCGCTCGAAGTCGGCGGGATTGCGCGGGACATTGTGCACCTTGATGACCAGCGCCGCGCCGCGACCCGCCAGTCCCGAGCGGCGGAAGGCGTCGAGCACCGCGGCGGGGTTCTTGCGTTCCGAGTAGGAGTTCAGGTCGTAGAGGAAAAGGAACAGGAACTTGTCCGCGGGCAGGCCGTACTTGCGGCGGAAATCGCCCGCCGGCCGCGCGAACGAGATCGCGTGCGGCATCGTGAGCACCGGCAGCGGCAGCTTGGCGGAGATCGCCTCGGTGGTGAAGCGCGACGGCGTCCAGATCTCGTCGAAATGATTGGCGTGGTGGATCCACGCATCGGGGAACTCCGGCAGCTCCCACGCCCAGTAGCCGATGTTGTATTTTCCCGCGCGAAACGCCTTCCCGTGGTGGTGGTCGACGTCGGCCGACACCGGCGCGTCGAGATGGAACACGTTCACCGGGTGCGGATTCGCCTCCTGCAGGCGCGGCACGAAGGTGTCGTCGGTCTGCGGGTTGATCGTGTGCAGCTTGAGGTTGACGAGCGCCGTCTCGAGCGCGGCGGCGTCGGCCGCGCGTGCCATGCAGCGCACGGATTCGCCGACGCCGAGGTCGGCGCGGAAGAAGCCCGCGATGTTCAGGCCGAGGCGGAGGAAGCGGCGCGCGAAGGCGATGTTCCACGGCGCCGAGCGGTTGCCGAAATCGAAGAGCACCTCGCCGCCGGCCTCGACGCGCTGGATGCGCAGGCGGCGGTTGAGCGCCTGCTTGCGCCAGGGCTGCAGGAAACCGAGGCCGGTAAGGCGGCCGAGCCAGGCCTTGAAGTTGCCGCCGCTCACGCCCAGCAGCCGCAGCGCGAGAACGTGGCCCGCGGAACCCGCACCGGCGGGAACGGAAACCTCGAGGCGAAACGGGCCGACCGGCAGCGCGGGCGACGTGGCGACATCGCGCCCGTCCAGCTGCACTGCCAGGCCGGGGGTGCCAATCGAGGTCGGGTCATCCGCCATCGGCGGCAGCACCTCGCCGACCACGGCAAGCACGCCAGTGCCTTCGAGGGACGGAAGGGAAAGGCGCCCCTGCTCGCGGATCCAGAACGAGTCGGTGGCGACTTCGTCGTGAAACAGGCCGGTGAACTTGGGACGGAAGCGGAAAGACATGCCAGTCACCCGATTTAGGGAACAGACACCGAGAGATTTTCAACCATGAATCCGAGCTCGCGGGGATCGGCGCCGCCCGGGTGAAAAGTCTCCCCGTGGAGCGTCCATTCCAAGGTGTTCAGGCCGGCCGCCAGGTCGACCGGGATTTCACGGGCCTCCGGTCCGGGGGAGACGGCGGTCAGGTCGCGGCCATTGAGGCGCAGCGTCACGGCATTGCGGGCCAGGCCGCCGAGCCTGAAGCGCAGGGTGGCGTGGGCCGGGCCACCCTCGCACCACAGGCCGATCGCGGCGCCACGCGTCGCCCAGCGCCACTGGGCCGCGCCGTCGTATTCCGCGGGAAACCAGCCGGGGAGGGCGAGCACGAGCGGACGCGAGTCGGGCGCGCGCTCGTTCCAACGCTCGTGAAGGCGCGGGTCATGGTAGTCGGGCGTGACCGGCTGGGCGGCGGGATGGAGGCGGACGACCAGGATGCCGTTGGCCTGGGCCGGCGCCTCGAGCCCCTTGCGTCCGGCGGCCTCGAGTTCGGCCAGCAGTTTTTTGCCGCCGTCGGCATACCCGCGCGGGTCGATCCACAGCGCGGCGAAGCCCGCCCGTTCCAGCTCCGCGATCATTTCCGCCGCAGGCAGCCGGCCGACGTGGCGGCCCCACGCGAGCTCGGGCGCGCCGCGCACCTGACCGTAGGAAAAGCGCAGCGTATGCGAAGTCAGCAGCGGCAGCACGTGCTCATAGTCCGCCATGTTCACCGTGCGGCCGGCCTCGGGGAAGGGCACGACCGGCAGCTGGAAGATTGACGCGCGCGGCAGCGCGGATTCGAGCGCGGCTGTCAGCTGCGTGTACGCCTGAAGGCGGGTCTGGTTGATCGCCCGCACGAGCGGGTCGCCCAGCGGGGGCGTCTGTTCCCAGACTGCCGCGGCGGCCAGCAGGATCGCCAGGCCCACGGAGGCGAAGTGCGGCAGCCGGCCGGCGCGGCGGCTGAGCCAGCCGCAGAGAAAGAGCAGGATCCAGACGTGGGCGTAGATGCCGATGCGCGTGCCGGCGCGGAACACGTCGAGCCCGGCGGCACCGAGCCAGCGGTTGAGTCCGCCTGGCATCGCGAAGATCACGATCCAGAGCAACCCCAGCAGGGCGTCGAGCCGCGACCAGCGGCGGCGGGCGACGCTGCCGCCCGCGCGCAGGAGGAACAGGGCGCCGCCCGCGAGGCCGAGCAGGCCGAGGTAGTTGTAGAAAAATTCGCCGACGCCGTGACGCGCGTTGAGATAGGCGCGGCCGAGCCGGGCGAACGCGGGCAGCCGGTGGTCGGCCGGCGGCACGAACCATTCGAGCGGGTGCAGCGCGTAGGCCGCGAAGTCGCCGGGGCTGCGCTGCAGCGCGGTGTCCGTCGCCCCGGCCAGGCGCGGCATGATGTAGGCGGCGTTGCTGAGCAGGAAGCAGGCAAGCAGGCCGCCGAGGAAAAGGAGCAGGGGGGCGCGCCGGGCCGCGGACACCCGGCGCGCGAGGCCGAGCAGCAGCGTGCCGCCGGCGACGAAGCCTGCGAAGAACGCAAGGTAGGGATTGGCGGTGCCGAGCCAGAGCCCGAGCGCCGCGGCCAGGGTTTTCCACGGCCCGCCGAAGCGGATCGCCGGCGCGCGCCGCGCGGCCCGGGCGCACAGCAGCACCAGCGGCGGCAGCACGAACACCTGGCTGAAGCTGAGCGTGATGCCCCAGCGGATGCCGTAGCTGCTGGTGGCGAAAACCAGCGCGAGTCCCGCGGCCCATTCCCAGCGGCAGCGCAACCAGCGCGCGCACCAGTAAAAGGAGGCGGCGTTCAACCCGAGGATCAGCGCCGACATGAGGTTCACCGCGGCGATCAGGCCGGTGGCGCGCGCGAGCGAGCCGGTCAGGGCCAGCACCAGCCGGTCGGGCACGGGGTAGGCCGACCAATCCGCGCCGGCCGGCGCGCCCAGCCGGTCGATGTGCGTGAAATCGACGATCGCGCGTCCCGGGTTTTCCCCCGCGATCTTGACGCGGGCATACACTTCGAGCGGGTCGCCTTCCAGCCAGTTGGGCCGCGCCCAGTCCGCCCAGCCGTGGCGCTGGAAAAGAATCCCGACGACCAGCACGGTCAGGGTGGCGATGATGACGCCTTGCAGCCAGCGGGGCGGAGTGAGTGCTTGGCGGGACATTGAACAGCTTGGCCATGCCTGATTTGGGCGCCTGCGCCAATCCCAATGCAGCGTAATTCATTGCTGACGCGGGCCGGAAAATCCGCCTGCATGGCCGCCGTCGTCACCCCGCATGCCCCCGGCCCTGAGTTTCGTCATCCCGCTGTATTACAGCGCGGAGACCATCGTTCCCCTCGTCAAAACCATCGAACAGCTGGAAGTGGCGGGCGGCCATGAGATCGTGCTGGTCAACGACGGGAGTCGCGACGCGACGGCCGGCCTGTGTCGCGAGCTGCTGCGCGAGGCCCGGGTGCCCATCAGCTTCGTCAACCACGCGCGCAATTTCGGCGAGCACAACGCCGTGCTCACCGGCTACCGCCACGCGCGCGGCGCTTACATCATCAACCTCGACGACGACGGGCAGAACCCGCCGGAGGAGGCGTTGCGGCTCTGGCAGCATGCGAAGGACAACTCGTACGATGTCGTCTATGGCCACTATGCGGTCAAAAAGCACGCCATCTGGCGCAACGCCGGCAGCTGGGTTACGAACCGCCTCACCGACTGGGTGCTCGACAAGCCCGCGGGCTTCTACCTTTCCAGCTTCCGCTGCGTCAGCGCCTTCATCGCCCGCGAGGTGGCGAAGCACGAGGGGCCTTATCCCTACATCGACGGCTTGATCCTGCAGGTCACGCAGAATGTCGGCGCCCTCGAGGTGCGGCACGACGAGCGCACCGCGGGCCAGAGCGGCTATACGCTGCGCCGCCTCGTGCGGCTATGGGCGAGCACGTTCGTGAATTTTTCGGTGATGCCCCTGCGTTTGGCCACGCTGCTGGGCTTGATCATCGCCACCGGCGGCCTCGCGGGCCTCGCGGTCGTGTTCTACCTGCGCATCACCAACCAGGGTCCCGAATACGGCTGGGGCATGCTGATGGGCGCGCTGCTGGTGTTCTCCGGCACGCAGCTGGTGATGCTCGGCCTGATCGGCGAATACCTCGGCCGGATGTTCCTTACGATCAACGGCCGCCCGCAGTCCACCGTGCGCTCGGTCGAGCGCAGCGACGGTCAGTAGCATTGGTTCAAAAATGTGGGAGGGGCTTTATGCCCCGACTGCTGGTGCAGCCGATATCCCGTCGGGGCATAAAGCCCCTTCCACGCCTCTGAATCGGGCGCAATCCAACGCAGGTTTGCAGGCCACATTGGCCGGTTCAGAACACCGGCGTGCCGTCGGCCCGCGGACGCGGCGGGCGCAGC
>JBEHYX010000127.1:0-9896 GCA_048497945.1 Verrucomicrobiota bacterium
GTCGGGGCATAAAGCCCCGACGTTAGTGCTTCGTCGGGGCATAAAGCCCCTCCCACATCTTTGGACTGCGCGGGATTGAACCTCCGCTGCGTCGACGCGCGGGACCGGTGGTCCCGCCTCCAAATTGCGCTGGATCCTTCGCGGCGTACCGCCGCTCAGGGTGACCTGTCCACAAGCCTGCGCAAGATTGCTGGATCCTTCGGTCGCGTTGCGACCTCAGGATGACCTGCCCGCAAGCGGGTAGGTCAATTGTCCGCAATATGGTCGTCCGTCAGGTGGCCCTGCAGCTTGCGGCGCAGCTTCTGGGCCTCGATCTCGGACTTCAGCTGCGCGGCGAAAAGCTGCAGGCGGCGGCGCGTGTCGAGTTCCTCGAGCAGCTTCTGCTTGCACGCGGCATCCTCGCAGAGATTGAACGCGGCGATGTCGGCGAAGGTGTCGATGTCCTCGATGCTTTCCAGGAACTGGGTCATGCCCTTGGGCGACGGCGTGCCGAGGCGGCGGCGCAGGTTGAGGAGGCGCATCACCTCGAGCCGCTCGACCTCGAGCTGCGAATGGCTGCCGCCGGCGGTCGTGGCCAGGGGACGCACGGAGATCAGGCGGTAGGGATGCTCGCGCACGATCGACTGGATCTCGACGCGGCAGATGCCCTGGAGCAGGAGATTGGAGGTTTCGCCCTCCGCCTTCTGGCAGGCGCGGATGATGCCCACGCAGGCGATGGGATGGGCCGGTTCGGGTGCGCCGGCGGGGGCGCCGGGCGACTGGTCGAGGCGGGCGACGGCGAAGAGGCGGTCGCGGACGAGCACGTCGCGCAGCATCTGCCGGTAGCGCGGTTCGAAAATGTGCAGCGGCAGCAGCGCCTGCGGGAAGAAGACCGTGTCCGGCAGCGTCATCACCGGCAGCGTCTCGGGCACATGGAGCGTATCCATGGCCGCCAGTGAAACGGAGCGCCGCCGTTTATCAACTGCCGATCGGGTGGTGGTCGGGGGAAGGCATTCCAAAAACCTGTCATTGCGAGGAGGCCCGGAAGGGCCGACGAAGCAATCCAGCTGGATCGCCACGCCTGGCTACGCCAGGCTCGTGATGACAACGTCGGGTTTGCAAATCCTCAGGCGATCAGCCGGCGGATCTCGGCGAGCAGGGTTTGCAGCGGCGCGGTCTTGCTGACGTAGGCCGAGATCTTCCACTTGAGGTTCTGCTCCACGGACTGGTTGTCGAACATCACGCCGGTCAGCAGGATCACGGGCACCGCCGGCAGCGTCACGCGGATTTCGTCGATGAGCTGGAGGCCGTCGGTTTCCTGCAGCTGCAGGTCGGAAAGGATGAGCTGCGGGGCGTCGCTGGCGACGATGCGCTTGGCCTCGGCCGCGGTGTGGGCCGTGCTGACACGATAGCCGTGGGCCTGCAGGTATTCGCGCAGCAGGTCGAGGATCGGGGCCTCGTCATCGATCGCGAGGATGTGAAGGGGGGCGGAGCTCATGATTGGTCGGGAGTTTCGATGACGACGACACCGCCGACGACCTTGTCGCCGTCACGGAGCGGGAAGATGCTGAGCAGGATGCGCACGGAGTTGCCGGGCTTGGTGGTGAGGACCGCCGGCTTGGCGCGCAATTCGTGCCCGTCGACGAGCGTGCGGGCCAGCGGGTCGTAGGTGGTCTGGGCCGGGTCGTGGCCTTCGAGGCGAAGGACGCGCGACAGGGGCCGGTCGACGAGGTCGACGGGTTCGAGCCCGGTGAGGTGGACCGCGGCCGGGTTCATCCGCGAGATGTTCATGAGCTTGGTGATCACGAACACCGCATCGGAAATGGAATCGATGATGAGCAGGTTGTAGCGGTTCTGGTGCTCCAGCGCCTGGCGGGCCCAGCGATCCTCGATGTTCTGCAGGACGAGCTTGGCATTGGTGTCGGACAGCTCGACGGTGCGCTGGCGGACCTTGGCCTCGAGCTGCTCGTTGGTCTGCTCGAGGAGGTGCGTGGCGCGGCGGCGGGCGGCGAGGTCGTCGCGGATCAGCCAGGCGGCGCCGCAGAGCAGGAGGAAGTCGAGGACGACGCCGCTCAGCACGGTCCAGCGCGTGGTCTCGGCCTGGATGTAGGAGAGGCGGTCGCGGTCGCTGAGCAGCTCGGCCTGCTTTTCGCGGAATTTCTCCACGGCGCGGGCGAGCTCGCGGCGCTCGTTGCTCTCGGCGTCGTCGGAGAGGAGCTTCTTCAGGGTGTCGGTGTCGCCGGTCTTCTTGAGCTGCACGATGCGGTTGGCGAGCTCCGCGCGGCGGGTCAGTATGGCGGCGATCGGGGCGAACAGGGCCTGCTCGTCCGGCGACCCGGCGATCAGGGCGTTGACCACGTTGATGCTCTCGCCGAGCTGCGCGAACTTGTCCTGGTAGTCGACGTGGTCGCGCTGGTCGGAGGTCAGCAGGTAGCGGCTCAGGTCGCCCTCGGCGGCGGCGAGCAGGGGTTGGAGCGAGTCGAGCTCCGTGATGAGCGCGTGCGTGTGGTTGACCCAGTCGGCGGTGGCGATCGAGCGGTTGAGGTTGCGCAGCGAGGCGACCACGACGCCGACGAGCACGACGAGGATCAAAATGAAGAACGCGAGCACGCGCCGGAAATTGCGGTGGTCGGATTCGGTCAAAGGGGCGGGGTCACTGGACATGGAAGGGGGAATTCTGGCCCGGGGCGGTGTCGCCGCCACCCGTCTTGGAGACGGTGGAGATCATGGTCTTTCGGCGGGTATCATACGAGTAAACAAATTCGGAGGCCGTGGTCCAGTTGACCTGGAACGACGCCGCCACCTTGCCGGCGATGTCGCGGATGTCGGAGCCCGAGCGGGCGAGGGTGAAGAACACGGCGCGGTTGTTGTAGTCGAGGTAGGCGCCGTTCTCATTGACGTAGCAGACGGCGTGCGCGACGCGACCGGCGAAGCGGACGTGGATGAGGCGGGTGCCGAAGCCGTGCTGCTTGAGGACGAAATCCGCCAGCACGGCGTAGTCGTCGCAATCGCCGCGCTCGCGCGCCAGGAACACCTCGGGCGGCTGGATGGCGCTGTTGAATTCGTAGGCGAAGTTGCCGAAGTAACCCGCGAACTTCTTGGCGTTGAGCCTTGGATTGTCGACGAGCTCATGCAGCGTGACGGCGTCCGCGGCCAAGGGCGCCGCCGCCCCCGTGGCCACAATGCCAAGCCAGAGGGTGACACGGAGGAGCCACCAGGATCGAGGATGTAACAGGGGGAACACGGGTCTTCAAATAGATCGGCGGGCCCCGCGATGGGATCGCGTGACTCGCCCAGGCCCTGTTATATCGGCCGGAATGGGCTATCCTTTAGGCAACCAAAGCGTAACCGGACGACGGGGGCAGGCTGACGCTTAACGGTTGAATCCGCAAGCCCTCGCCCAATCCTTACCTCCTTTCACCTTTTCCACGACACCCCCGATGACTTCGCACCGAATCGTCACTCCCTTGGGCGACCGCCTGGCCCGCCTGGCCCCGTTTGGCATCGGCCATACCAAGCCCAAGCACTTTCGCGACATGCTCAAGGTGGCTTGGGCCAACCGCGACAACCTCGGCTACGCCTGGAAGGTGCTGAACCGCGGTGTGTGCGACGGCTGCGCGCTGGGCGTGGCCGGGTTGCACGACTGGACCATCGACGGGGTGCACCTGTGCATGACGCGGCTGAATCTCCTCCGCCTGAACACCATGCCGGAAATGGCCCCGGCGGTGCTGGCGGACGTCTCCGCCTTGCGCGGCCAGGACAACCGCGCGCTGCGCGACCTCGGGCGGCTCGCCTACCCCATGCGCCGGCGGAAGGGCGAGAAGGGGTTCACGCGCATCAGCTGGGACGACGCCCTCGCGACGATCGGCGCCCGGTTGCGCGCCACCGACGTGCGCCGCATGGCGTTTTTTGTGACCGCGCGCGGCGTGACCAACGAAATCTACTACGCGGCGCAGAAGGCGGCGCGGTTCCTCGGGACCAACAACGTCGACAACGCCGCGCGCCTCTGCCACTCGCCGTCGACGGCGGCCATGAAGCACATGCTCGGCCTCGCGGCGACGACCTGCAGCTACACGGACTGGATGGGCTCCGACCTCGTCGTTTTCTTTGGCGCCAACCCGGCCAATGACCAGCCGGTCTCCACCAAGTACCTCCACATCGCGAAGGAGCGCGGCACGAAGATCGTGCTGGTGAATCCCTACCTCGAGCCGGGCATGAAGCGCTACTGGGTGCCGTCGACCGCCAGCAGCGCGCTCTTCGGGTCGAACCTCGCCGACTACTGGTTCCCCGTCGGGCAGGGCGGCGACATTCCCTTCCTGTACGGCGTGCTCAAGCACCTCGTCGAGACCGGCAAGCTCGACCGCAGCTTCATCGACGCCCACACGACCGACTGGGCCGAGGTCGAGGCGAAGGCGCGTGCGCTCGACTGGGACGAGCTGGCGAAGGGCGCCGGGCTGTCGCGCGCGAGCATCGTCGAGTTCGCCGAGCTCGTCGGCAACGCGCGCAGCGCGGTCTTCGTCTGGAGCATGGGCATCACGCAGCACCAGTGGGGCGCGGACAACGTGCGCATGATCCTCAATGTCGCGCTGGCCCGCGGTTTCCTCGGCCGCGACAAGTGCGGCGTCATGCCGATCCGCGGCCACTCGTCCGTGCAGGGCGGCGCCGAGATGGGCGCGTATTCGACGGCGTTCCCCGGGGGCAAGACGGTCAACGCCGCCAACGCGGCGGAGCTGGCGCAACAATATGGTTTTCCGGTGCCCGACTGGCCCGGCCTCACGACGACCGAGATGGTCGAGGCGGGATACCGCGGCGAACTCGACGTCTTCTACCAGATCGGCGGCAACTTCCTGCGCACGCTGCCCGATCCGGACCACGTCGTCGCCGCCGTCGGGCGCATGCCGTTCCGCGTGCACCAGGACATCATCCTCACCGACCAGATGCTGATCGATCCCGCCGGCGAGGTCATCCTGCTGCCGGCGAAGACGCGCTACGAGCAGGACGACGGCGGCACGGAGACCAGCACGGAACGCCGCGTGATGTTCACGCCGGAAATCCCGCGCGCCGTCGGCGAGGCGCGGGCCGAATGGAAAATCCTGCTGCAGGTCGCGGCCGCCGCGTGGCCCGAGCGCGCGGCGCAGCTTGGCTGCCGTACCGGCCAGGAAATGCGCGAGGAGATCGCGCGCGTGGTGCCTTTCTACGACGGGGTGCAAAACCTGAGGAAGACCGGCGATGCCTTCCAGTACGGCGGGCCGCACCTTTGTCCGGGCGGCGTGTGCCCGACGCCGGACGGACGCGCCCATTTCGCCGCGGTTGAGGTGCCCGGGCGCGCGCCGCGGCCGGAAGGCGTGTTCCATGTCAGCACGCGCCGCGGCAAGCAGTTCAACACGCTCATCTACGCCGAGACCGACCCGCTCAACGGCGCGGCGCGCGATGCCGTGCTGATGAACGCCGAGGATGCCGCCGCGCGGCACCTGAAGCAGGGCGACCGCATCACGCTGGTGAACGACAACGGCCGCTACGAGGGCCGCGTCTTCCTCGCCCCGCTCGCCGCCGGCAACCTGCAGATCCACTGGCCCGAGGGAAATCACCTCATCCGGCGCGGCATCGAGGACCGCGGCGGTGGCGTGCCGGACTACAACGCGCTGGTGCGGATTGAGGCGGTTTCTTGATCACGGATTGCACGGATGAGCCCGGATGGATTCACTCTTCTGTCATCGCGAGGGCCGCGCAGCGGACCGTGGCGATCCAGCTGGATGGCCGCAGTCGGCTACGCCTCCTTCGCAATGACACGCGTTTGAAAACGAAATCGCATTCATCAGCTCCCCACGCCGCGCGCACCGTGAAGCGCCAGCGCGCGGGGCAGTTTGCCGAGGAGCGCGATGATCTTGCTGTCGAAGAGCCGCTGGAAATCCGCGTCGCCGGCCGCCCGGTGGCGGTGACGATGCGCACGCCGGGCCACGACGAGGAGCTTGCCGCCGGTTTCCTGCTGACCGAGGGCGTGGTCGCCCGGCGCGACGACATTCGCGCGATCGAGCCGGTGGCGGCGAAGGGCGGGGGAGAGGAGGCCAATCTGGTGGACGTCACGCTCGCGCGGCCCGATGCCGTGGATTTCGCGCGGCTGACCCGCCATGTTTTCACCGCGAGCAGCTGCGGCCTGTGCGGCAAGGCCACGATCGCCGCCGTGCAGGCAAAGCATCCCTCGCTCGGGCCTGATGACGCGCCGGCGGTGCGCCGCGAAGTCCTCGCGGGCATGCCCGCCGCGCTTCGGGAAGGGCAGGCGACTTTCCAGCGCACCGGCGGTCTCCATGCGGCGGCACTTTTCTCGGCGGACGGCAAGCTGCTCGTGCTGCGCGAAGACGTCGGCCGGCACAACGCGGTCGACAAGGTCATCGGCCATCTGCTGCTCGGTGGGAAAATTGCGCCGGCGGAAGCGGTGTTGCTCGTCAGCGGACGCGTGGCGTTCGAGATCGTCCAGAAGGCGCTGGCGGCGCGGGTCGGTTTCATCGCGGCGATTTCGGCGCCGACGAGCCTGGCGGTGGATTTTGCGCGCAGCAGCGGACAGACGCTGGTGGGTTTCCTGCGCGACGGGCGGATGAACCTCTACGCCGGCGCCGACCGGATCGTCGATTGAAGCGCAGGGTTTGCCCATGGAAACGCTCCGGCTGAATCCCAACTGTTGCTACAAGGCGTGTCCGCAATGCTCGTCCGTGCGGCGCCTGCAGGAATTTCAGGTCAGGTTTCCGCGCGATTGGGCCGCGCGGCTGGTCGGTTCGCCCCGCCTGCTTGCGGCGGCGCAACAACACGATTACGTATCCGGCGTGAACAGTTCCGATGCGACCGCGCCAACTCCCGTGCTCCCGGCCGCCAGCGCGCCGGTCCCGGATGCGTCGGTGCGGTGCGAGGAATGCGGCGCGTTCGGCGCGGTGGGTTTCGGGCACATTGCGCTTTGCCCGGACTGCTATGCCGAAAGGGGATCGTGCTGTGCGGAGAAAAACTGCGGCTTGGACGCCTAATGGCTGATGGTTAGGCGGCTAAGTATGTGAGACACAGTCCGCCCAGTGGGTCAGGGGACCGCTGTGCAGGTGTGACATTCGGGCACGAAAATGACGGTTTTGGCCATGCCCCGATTACCCGATAAATCACCTTAATCGTTAATCATTAATTATTAATTACCACTGTTTCCAAGAGGGCACACGGCCAGCTAGGCGAAGGGCATTATGAGTAAGATTCTAGGCATCGATTTAGGCACGACCAACTCGTGTATGGCCATTATGGAGGGCGGCGAACCTGTCGTCATTCCGAACGCCGAGGGCGCGCGCACGACGCCGTCCATTGTCGCCTTCACCAAAACCGGTGAACGCGTCGTCGGCCAGGCCGCCAAGCGTCAGGCCGTGACCAATCCCAAAAACACCATTTTCTCCGCCAAGCGTTTCATCGGTCGCAAATTCACCGAGGTTAAAGCTGAAGCGGCGAACATGCCCTTCAAGGTCGTCGAAGGCAAAAACGGCGACGCGTACATCGAGGTGCAGGCCGGCGACAAGACCGAGACCTTCGCCCCGCAGCAGATCGCGGCGTTCGTCCTCGGCAAGCTGAAGGCCGACGCCGAGGCCTACCTCGGCGAGAAGGTCACGCAGGCCGTCATCACGGTCCCCGCGTACTTCAACGACGCGCAGCGCCAGGCCACCAAGGACGCCGGCAAGATCGCCGGCCTCGAGGTGCTCCGCATCATCAACGAGCCGACCGCCGCCTCGCTGGCGTACGGCCTCGACAAGAAGAAGGACGAGAAGATCGCGGTGTTCGACTTGGGTGGCGGCACGTTCGACGTGTCGATCCTCGAGATCGGCGACGGCGTCTTCGAAGTGAAGGCCACCAACGGCGACACCCACCTGGGTGGCGACAACTGGGACGAGGCCCTCATCAACTGGCTCGTCGAAACCTTTAAGAAGGAAAACGGCATCGACCTCCGCAAGGATGCGATGGCGCTCCAGCGTCTCAAGGAAGAGGCCGAGAAGGGCAAGATCGCCCTCTCTTCCGCCACGACCTACGACATCAACCTGCCGTTCATCACGGCGGACGCGTCCGGCCCGAAGCACCTCAACGTGCAGCTGACCCGCGCGAAGATGGAGCAGATCTGCGACAGCCTCTTCGAGCGCTGCATCCAGCCGTTCAAGAACTGCCTCAAGGACTCCGGCGTCACCACCGACAAGATCGACGAGCTCGTGCTCGTCGGCGGCATGACCCGCATGCCCAAGGTCGTCGACATCGCCAAGCAGCTCGGCGGCAAGGCCCCGCACCAGGGCGTCAACCCGGATGAAGTCGTCGCCATCGGCGCGGCCGTCCAGGGCGGCGTGCTCAAGGGCGAGGTCCGCGACGTGCTCCTGCTCGACGTGACCCCGCTGACCCTCGGCATCATGACCGCGGGCGACGTCTCCACGCCGATGATCCCGCGCAACACGACGATCCCGTCGAAGAAGGCGCAGACGTTCTCCACCTACAGCGACAACCAGCCGGGCGTCGAAATCGTGGTCCTGCAGGGCGAGCGCCCGATGGCCCGCGACAACAAGAGCCTCGGCACGTTCAAGCTCGACGGCATCCCGCCGGCGCCGCGCGGCACGCCGCAGATCGAGGTCACCTTCGACATCGACGCCAACGGCATCCTCAACGTCCACGCCAAGGACCTCGGCACCGGCAAGGAGCAGAAGATCACCATCCAAGGCTCGTCCGGCCTCTCCAAGGAAGAGGTCGAGAAGATGACCAAGGAGGCTGAACTCCACGCCGCCGAGGACGCCAAGCGCAAGGAAGCCGTCGAGACCAAGAACCAGCTCGACACGAACATCTACCAACTCGAGAAGACCTTGAAGGACGCGGGCGACAAGCTCCCCGCCGACGCCAAGGGCAAGTTCGAGGAGGCCATCGCGTCCGCGAAGAAGGACCTCGAGTCCAACGACCCGGCCAAGATGAAGTCCGCCCTCGAAAACCTCCAGAAGGTCGGTGGCGAGCTCTACCAGCAGGCCCAGGCCGCCCAGGCGGCCGCCGGCGCGCAGGGTGGGGCGGCTCCCGAAGCTTCCGCCGGTGGCGACACGCCCGAGCCCAAGAAGGCCCAGAAGCCTGAAGGCAAGGTCGTCGACGCCGACGTCGAGATCGTCGACGAGGACAAAAAGTAACTTCCCTCGCGAACCCGTTTCCTGTTAAGGAGCGGGTTCGCTTTATTTTCTCTCCCGGCTCTCAGCCCTCAACTCTCAGCTAGTTTAATCCAAACCAATACCCATATGGCTAAAGTGAACATCAAACCCATCGGTGATCGCGTGCTTGTGCAGCACATCGAGGAAAAAGAACAAGTCCGCGGTGGCATCATCATCCCGGACTCCGCCAAGGAAAAGCCGCAGGAGGCCAAGGTCATCGCCCTTGGCACCGGCAAGCGCGATGAGAACGGCAAGGTCACGGCCTTCGAAGTGAAGGTCGGCGACAAGGTCCTCATCAGCAAATACGGCGGCACCGAGGTGAAGATCGACGACCAGAAGTACACCCTGGTCCGCGAGGACGACATCCTCGGCGTCATCGCCTGAGGCCCCGCTGAAATCTGAAATTTAAAATCTAAAAAACTACATACTATGGCAGCCAAACAACTCCTCTTCGATGAGGCCGCACGTCAGAAGGTTCTCCGCGGCGTCGAACTCCTCTCCCGCGCCGTCAAGGTCACCCTCGGGCCCAAGGGCCGGAATGTCGTGATCGACAAGAAATTCGGTTCCCCGACCGTTACCAAGGACGGCGTGACCGTCGCCAAGGAAATCGAGCTCGCCGACGCCTATGAAAACATTGGCGCGCAGCTCGTGAAGGAAGTCGCCTCCAAGACCAACGACGCCGCCGGCGACGGTACCACCACCGCCACCGTGCTCGCCGAGGCCGTCTACAAGGAA
>JBEHYX010000128.1:0-9756 GCA_048497945.1 Verrucomicrobiota bacterium
TACAAGCGGAGCCGGTAGGCGGAGCATTCGTGGTTAAACCCGGATCGGTTCCTTGGCGCTGCGGCCTCGTCGCTTTATGCGATGTTCGGGGGTTGAAGACACTCCCTAGCCGCAAAAAGGCGCCGAAAATCCGACGGCGAATGAAACTTACGAGGCGCCTCTAGGCGCACGGGAATTTATCCGCGGCGGGACCAATCCCTTTGCGCCTCTTTGCGGCCAACCCTGCCTTGATCCGCAGGAGGCGAACCACCACCCTGCGACCCTCCATGAAAGCCGTCGACCGTTTCCTCCAGTCCTGGCGCGAGCGCAAGGCGCGGGCGTGGCTCCGGCCCGGCGCACGGGTCCTCGACATCGGCTGCCACCAGGGGGAATTCCTCGCCCGGCTCGGCGACGGAATCCGGGACAGCATCGGGCTCGACCCGCTCGCCCGCCCGGCGAAGACCGCCACCTACGAGCTGCAGACGACGCTTTTCGCCGAGCCCGCGCCCTTTCCGGCCCGGCGCTTCGACGCCATCGTGCTGCTCGCCACGCTGGAGCACATCCGCGACAAGGCCCCGCTCGCCCGCGAGGCGGGGCGCCTGCTGTCGCCGGGCGGCCGGCTGATCATGACCGTGCCCTCGCCGCGCGTGGACGACATCGTCCACACGCTGGTGCGCCTCGGCCTCGCCGACGGCATGAGCCTCGAGGAGCACCACGGCTTCAAACCCTCCGACACCCGGCCGATCTTCTGCGCCGCCGGCCTCGAACTGGAGCATCATGAGACTTTCCAGCTCGGCCTGAATCACCTGTTCGTTTTCCGGCGGCCGGAAAACGAAGTACCAAGTGGCAAGTAACAAGTACCAAGAACCGGCGCGACGGAAGCACCCGCGTTGCCTGCTCTTGCTACTTGATACCTTGATACTTGGTACTTGGCCTCCCGGCACTTGGTACTTGGAACTTGTTGCTTCGCGACGTAATCGTCGCGCGTGCCTGACTTTCGCGCCTATGCCCCGACGACCGAATCCGCGCCCGCGGAAATCCGGCTGTCGCCGGAGGAGAGCCACCACCTCGTCGTCGTGAACCGCTGCGGCCGCGGCGACCCGGTCGTCGCGTTCGACGGCCACGGCCGCGAGTGGCTGACCGAGTGCGTGGACCCGGGCAAGGCGGCGACCGTGCTGCGCGTGAAGTCCGCCCGTCCCGCCGCCGCGCGGAAATTTTCCATCACCCTCGCGCAAGCGCTGCCGAAGGGCGCGACGATGGACGACATCGTCCGCCAGGCCACCGAGATCGGCGCGGCACGCATCATCCCGTTGCTCAGCGAACGCACGCAGGTCCATCTCGACGGCGACCGGGCCGACAAGAAGGTCGAGAAATGGCGCACGGGCGCGATCGAAGCCGCCAAGCAGTGTGGCAATCCGTGGCTGCCGGAAATCGCGCCGCTGACGAAATTCGGGGAGTTTCTCAGGTGGTCGCCGCCGTCCCTGGCGGCGACTGGCGGCGGTGCGGAAACCGACGCCCATCCACTCAAATTAATCGCCAGCCTGCACGCGGGCACGACGTCGCTGAAGCAAGCCCTCGCCACGTATTCCGCCAAGCACGGCCATGCCCCGAAGTCGGTCGTGTGGCTCGTCGGTCCCGAGGGCGATTTTTCCCCCGCCGAAATGACCGCGGCCATCACGGCCGGCTTCGTGCCGGTGACGCTCGGCCCGCTCGTGCTGCGCAGCGACACCGCCGCGCTCTACGCGCTCAGCATCCTGAGCAACGAGCTGGGCTCGGCCTGAATTTCCTCACGCCAAGTCCGCCAAGGGCGCAATGGATCCGAACCCAGGATTCAATTCCTTGGCGACCTTTACGTCCTTTGCGCGCGGCAAAGAAACTAAGCCCGCACCGCTTTCCACACCGCGACGCAGGTCGCGATCAACGCGGGAAGCTGGTCGAGCGGCACCATGTTGGGGCCGTCGGAGATCGCGTTGTCCGGGTCGGGATGCGTCTCGATGAACAGGCCGTCGGCGCCCGCGCCGAGCGCGGCCTTGGCGAGCGGCGGGACGAACTCGCGCTTGCCGCTGCTCTTGCCGCCGCCGGCGCCGGGCAGCTGCACGCTGTGCGTGGCGTCGAACACCGTCGGGGTGCCGTGCGCCTTCATCAGGGCGAAGCTGCGCATGTCGACGACGAGGTTCTGGTAGCCGAAGGTCGTGCCGCGTTCCGTCTGCCAGATCTCCTTCGCCTTGCCCTGGCGGAGCTTGCCGACGACGAATTCCATCTCCTGCGGCGAAAGGAACTGGCCCTTCTTCACGTTGACCACGGCGCCGGTCTTGGCGGCGGCGAGGAGCAGGTCGGTCTGGCGCGAGAGAAACGCGGGGATCTGCAGCACGTCGCACACCTTGGCGACGGGCGCGGCCTGCTGGCGCTCGTGGATGTCGGTGAGCACCGGGAAGCCGTACTCCTTCTTGATCAGCGCGAGGAGCCGCAGGCCTTCCTTCAGGCCGGTGCCACGGCCGCCGAGCGACGTGCGGTTGGCTTTGTCGAAGGAGCCCTTGAAGACGATGTTCAGCTCCTTGTGCTTCTTCGCAAGCTTGGCGAGCGTGTCGGCCACGGTGCGGCACACGGTCTCGTTCTCGAGCGAGCACGGCCCGGCGATGAGGAGGAGTTTGTTGGAATCGAAGAGCATAAAATCAACCCGGCGTGTCATTCTGAGCAAAGCGAAGAATCCACGTCTGCGGTCATGATAAACGATTTCGTGGATCCTTCGCTGCGCTCAGGATGACGGGGAACGGAGTTATTTGCGCTTCTGGTTCTTGATCGCCGCGGCGATGAAGGACGCGAAGAGCGGGTGGGCCTTGTTGGGCTTGGACTGGAATTCGGGGTGGCACTGCACGCCGAGGAACCACGGGTGGTTCTTCAGCTCGCCGACCTCGACCAGGCCGCGCTTCGGGTTCCAGCCGGAGATGATCATGCCGGCCTTCTCGAAGCGGGCGATGTAGTCGTTGTTCACCTCGTAGCGGTGGCGGTGGCGCTCGGAAACGCTGTCGGCGCCGTAGGCCTTGCGGGCGAGCGTGCCGGGCTTGAGCTTGGTCTCGTAGGCGCCGAGGCGCATCGTGCCGCCCTTGGCGACGACGTTGCGCTGCTCGTCCATCAGCACGATGACGGGCTCGGTCGTCTTCGGGTCGATCTCCATCGAGTTGGCCTTCTTCAGGCCGAGGACGTTGCGGGCGAACTCCACCATCGCGATCTGGAGCCCGAGACAGAGGCCGAAATACGGGATCTTGTGCTGCCGGGCGTAGCCGGCGGCGGCGATCTTGCCCTCGATGCCGCGGTTGCCGAAGCCGCCGGGGACGAGGATGCCGTCGAGCTTGCCGAGCTTGGCCAGGCCGGCCTTGGTCTCGAGGCTCTCGGCGTCGACGCGGATGACGTTTACGCGCGCGTGGTTCGCGATGCCGGCATGGGCGAGCGACTCGTAGACCGACTTGTAGGCGTCCTGCAGCTCGATGTACTTGCCGACGACGCCGATGTTGACGGTGTGCTTGGGCGACTTGATGCGGTGGACGATGTCGGCCCAGATGTTCTTCGGGTTCGGGCGGGCCTTGATGCCGAGCAGTTCGCACACGTGCTGGTCCATGCCCTGCTTCTGCAGCATGATCGGCAGCTCGTAGATCGACGACTGCACGTCCTCGGCGGCGAACACCGCCTTCACCGGCACGTTGCAGAACATGGAAAGCTTCTCGCGCATCTCGAGCGTCAGCGGTTTTTCGCAGCGGCACACGAGGACCTGCGGCTGGATGCCGATCTCGCGGAGCTTGGCCACGCTCTGCTGCGTGGGCTTGGTCTTCAGCTCGCCGGCGGCGGTGACGTACGGCACCAGCGTGACGTGGATGAAAATGCAGTCCTTCGGGCCGACCTCGAGGGCGAACTGGCGCAGCGCCTCGAGGAACGGCAGGCCCTCGATGTCGCCGGTGGTGCCGCCGATCTCCGTGATCAGCACGTCGACCCCCTTGCCGCCCTTGTAGATGCGGTCTTTGATCTCGTTCGTGACGTGCGGGATCACCTGCACGGTCTTGCCGAGGTAGTCGCCGCGGCGCTCCTTGGCGATGACCGACTCGTAAACCTGGCCGGAGGAAAGGCTGTTCGCGCGCGAGAGCTTGCCGGAGGTGAAACGCTCGTAGTGGCCGAGGTCGAGGTCGGTCTCCGCGCCGTCGTCGAGCACGTATACCTCGCCGTGCTGGAAGGGGCTCATCGTGCCCGGATCCACGTTGAGATAGGGGTCGAACTTCTGGATGCGGACGGTCAGCCCGCGCATCTCGAGGAGGGCGCCGAGCGAGCCCGCCGTGAGCCCTTTGCCCAAAGAAGAAACGACACCACCCGTGACGAAAATATACTTCACGGGCACCGAAAGAAGCGGGCACCCGGCCATACACAAGAAAAAGGTTAATTCGGGGTGATTTTGCCCCGCGCCGCCGAGGAAAAGGTTGCCGCATGCCCGCGGACGGGAAGTACCAAGCGGCAAGTAACAGGAAAACCCCTACCAAGCTTCCTTCCTGATACTTGGAACTTGTTACTTGTTCCTTGCGACCCAAGCGTCGCCCCGTGCAGTCCAAACCCACCCTGCTCGCCTGGATCACCTGCGACGGCGTCCACATCGACCCCGCCTCGGGCAAGCACACCATCCTCGGCGTCTTCTCGAACATCAAGGCGCTGTCCTTCCCGGTCACGCACCCGTACATGGTGTGGTTCCTGACCCTGACCGATGTCCAGCCGGGCATCCATCGCATCAAGATGTCGATGGGCCTCAACCCGGCCAACCCGACCGAGCTCCTCGACCGCGAGTTCGAGTCCAAGTCGCCGCTGCACCGCATCAACCTGATCAACGAGCTGCGCAAGCTGCGGTTCGACCAGCCCGGCGACTACTCCATCCTGATCGAGGTGGACGACGAGCCGATCCTGGCGACGAGCCTCACCGTGAACTGAGCGGAGCGGGCTGAATAGTTATCACCGAATAGCTAATCGTTATTGGTTATATCGATCCCCGGCGAATGCGGGCATGGCATAATTCTGATATAGCCAATGCCCACTGGCTGATAGTTAATAACTATTTCCCCCATGTCCTCCTCCTTCGAACTCATCGGCGTCGGCAATCCGATCATGGATATCCTCGCCCACGTTAACGACGACTTCCTGCAGCGCCACGTCACCGGCGACAAGGGTGGCATGGTCCTGGTGGACGGCCACGACATCGAGCAGCTCGTCGGCCAGCTCGGCTCCGCGCTCGCCACCGCCCCCGGCGGCTCCGCCGCCAACGCCACGCTGGGCGCGACCAGGCTCGGCCTGCGCACCACCTTCCTCGGCAAGATCGGCGCCGACAAGACCGCGCAGGACTACCGCGCCAACTTCAAGGCCGCCGGCGGCGACGACGCGCGCTTCAAGCACGCCACCCTGCCCAATGGCCGCTGCCTCTCGATGGTCACGCCCGACGGCCAGCGCACGATGCGCACGCACCTCGGCGCCGCGATGACCCTGAGCCCGGACGAGGTCTCGCCCGCCGACTTCGCCGGCGCGCGCCACGCCCACATCGAGGGCTACCTGATGTTCAATCCGGCCCTGGCCCAGAAGGTCATCGATTCCGCCCGCGCCGCCGGCTGCACCATCAGCCTCGAGCTTTCCTCCTTCGAGGTCGTCAACGTCGCCCGCGACTGGATCCTCGCGCAGCTCAAGGCCGGCGTGCACGTCGTGTTCGCCAACGAGGACGAGGCCCGCGCGCTTTTCCGAACCGACGCCTCCTACGACGCCTACGCCCGCAAGCTCGCCGGCTTCGGCGGCATCGCCTGCGTGAAGATCGGCAAGGACGGCGCGTGGGTCGCCCAGGGTTCCGAGCTCCACCGCATCGCGCCGGTGAAGGTCAGCCAGGTCACCGACACCACCGGTGCCGGCGACGCCTGGGCCGCGGGTTTCCTCTTCGGCCACCTGCGCGGCAAATCCCTCGCCGCCGCCGGCGCGCTCGGCTCCGCCCTCGGTGCCGAATGCGTGCAGCACCTCGGCGCGAGCATTCCCGACACGCACTGGCCGCGCCTGCGCACCCTCGCGGAATCGCTGCGCTGAAGGTGGTGGTTTTGAATGTGGGAGGGGCTTCATGCCCCGACTCCGTTCGCGACTGCCATCCCGTCGGGGCGTGAAGCCCCTCCCGCTTTTCGACGGTTAATCCGGATTTAAGCCCGGCGGGCGCGTCATGCCCGCCGTTTTCATTGTCAAGCGGACCGCGCTTGCTAGGGTCGCCGCGCGACGGGCCCATCGCACACCCCCCACACCCCTATGAAGATCCATGGCATCGATGGCATGTCCGCGGAGGACATCCGGCAGGAACTGAACCGTGGCGGCAGACTGGTGATCTACACCTACTGCATCTCGATCCTCGTCATGACATTCAAGCGGCCGGCGGACATCCGCTTGGTCCGGGCCGGCCACAACGCCGCCGCCGGCAGCTGGCCGTGGATCGTCATTTCGCTCCTCTTCGGCTGGTGGGGTATCCCGTGGGGTCCGATCTACACCATCGAAACCATCTACCGGAATCTCTGCGGCGGCATCGATGTCACCGAGGATTTCCTGCGCCAGTTCGCCACCCCGCCGCCGGTCGCCTCATCCGTTGCCGCTGTCGCGACCACCGCAGCCCGGCCCGCTCCCGCCCCGGCCCCGACCGCCCTGCGCACTCCGCCGCCACCGCCGCAGGGATTCAACTACCGCGCCGCCGGCCTCATCGCCGGCGCCATTTCCCTCATCGTCCTGCTCGGCCTCAGCGTCTACTGCTGGGTCCGGCAGCAGGAACTTCCCGTCGTGCTCGTCTCCGGCCTCGACCAGCAGCAGGCGGTCACGGTCAATGGCCAGAGCTACGTGCTCCCGCCGCACGGGGTCCGCAACCTGACCCTGCCCGAGGGCGACGTCACGGTGGAACACGACGGCCAGACGGAGCACGTCACCTTCGCGCTGCCGTTCTTCGACCACCTCTCGCAGGACCGGGTCGGCGTCATCAACCCCGATCGCGCCGCGGTGCTCCTGCTGTCGGATGTCGTCTATTACCGCGATGGCGAGTCCCACCCCGACAACGAGGACCTCCCCTACACCCTCTTCGTCAACCAGCCGTCCTACTTCCTCGCCAAGCCCGACTACCTCCTGACCAAGCCCGACGATCGCATCACCATGCCGCAGGGCACGCCCCGCACGGTGCGGAAGCACCTCGACAACGTCACCGGCAGGCATGCCGACACCCTCGTCGCGGACATCGCGGGGAAAAACGGCTACGACGCGGCCCGCGAGCACCTGATGATCCGCGCACGCCATGAAAGCAGCGAGGCCTTCCTCGTCGCCGCGATGAAGAACCTCAAGCCCGCCGACCACGCCGCGTTCTTCAAGGCCCACCTGGCGGATCGCCCCGTGCTGGTGGAGTGGCACCGCTACTACCAGAACAGCATGGAAACCCTGCATCCCGAGCACGACCTCGTCGCGGAGTACCGCGCGCTCCTGCAGGCCGAGCCCGCCAACGGCGCGCTGATGTACCTGCTCGCCCGCGAAACCACCGACGAGGCGGAATCGACGCGCCTCTGGCAGCAGGCCGTCGCCGCGACGCCGGCCTGTGCGCACGCCTATGGCGCGATGGCCTACGATGCCATGAGCGACGGTCGCTTTGCCGACGCCCTCGACGGTTACACCGCGTCGGAAAAGGCCGGGCTGGTCTCCGATTCCCGCCGCGGCTACCGCCGGCAGGCGCTCTTCGCGCTCGGCCGCGCCGACGTCCTGCTCGGCGAGCTGGCCGCGGAGCGCAAAAGCACGCCGACCAACCTCGAACTCGTCGACGAGGAGATCCGCACCACGCTGTTCTTCCGGCACGACAAGGCGGCCGCGGAAAAGCTGAAGGCCGACTGCCTCGGCGTCTTCAAGGCCCAGGGCACCTCCAAGGATTACCTGGCGAGCATCGCCACCTATCTCGATTACGGGCTCGCGTACCAGTTGCAGGATTGGGACCGCCACGCCAAGGCCGCCGCGGGCATGGACTCGCCCTACTACAAGTTCGAGGCGGCCTGCACGAAGAGCGACCTCAAGCAGGCGGGCGAGGTGCTGAAGACCATCCAGAGGCCCGGCAGCGGACGCCATTTCCTCCTCTACCTGCTCGCCCAGCGCGCCGGCGATGCCGCCGCCGAAACCCATTTCCAACACGCGCTGGAGCTGATGAAGCAGGAGGACAGCAAGCACCGGCGCGTCGCCGGCCTGCTCACGACCCCGGCCGTGGACCCCAAGAATATCTGCGCTGTGCGCCTGCCGCTTGAGGAGAAGCGCATCCTGCTGACCGCGCTCGGCGTGCATGACCCGGCGAACCGCGCGACCTACTTCGACCTCGCCCGCAAGCTGAACATCGGGCCCTCGTTCCCCTACTATTTCCTGCAGCCAATCCTCGCTGAATCCACCTGACGCCGCCCGCGAAACCCGGTTTTGCCGGGAACCAAAGGCGCCGCCGGGGGTTCAAAGCAGTGCGCACACCATGAAACCGGCTGGATACCTCCTGTTCATCCCGGTCGGCTTGGCGGGCATCGCGGACGCGGCGTCCGAACCCGCATCCACCGGCTTGGTGTCGGCAGAAATCAAGGCCCACATTCGCGAAGGCCTGCCGAACTACGAGCCCCCGCCAGCCATCCGGCCGGCCGGCGAAGGCGACTCGCCCATTTTCACCGAGAACCATCCGCTCGATCCCGATGTGCTCGTCCTGCCGAAGCTCACCGTGAAGGAAAAGCGCGAGCTGCCCGGCGACGCCGCGCGCTACCTGCTGGGCTCGCGCGAATACAACCGGAAGATGCGCAACCTGTACCGCGACGAACTCGCGAAGGATGGCGCGCTGGAGTCCTTCCTCAACAGCCACACGATCCCGCTGTTCAGCCCGTCCGCCGCGGCCAAGGGCCGTGCCATTGCGCTCGGCCAGGAACTCGACCGCCTGGCCGACCTGCTTTCCCCCGAGGAAGCCAGGGGCCTGAACGGCATGTACGACGAACTGGCCGGCATCCTCGGCCGCCGCGCGCCGAAACGCCGGTAAGTTCACGGATCTTTTCTCTGGATAGTACGTCCAAACCGGATTCCCTTCCTCTTATATGAAAACCACGATGCCTCATCTCGGTTTCATTCTGGCCGCCCTCGCCGCGACCGCTTTCGCGGCTGACGAGGCGCCGCCCCCGAAGGTCACCGACGACAACCCGGCGGCCCGGAAGCCCTCGGCCAACGTCAGCGAGCAGCTCACCAAGGCGCTGCCGAAGTACGACGCGGCCGCGGCTGCCGCCGCGAAACAGGCCGAGGCCGCCGAGCCGAAGCCGGGCGACCCGGTCAAGCCGATGACCAAGGAGGACATCGCGCGCGCCGCGAATCCCGACAACGCGCCCGACGTGCTCGTCCTGCCGACGATGAAGGTGAGGCAAAAGCCCCGCCCGCGCCTGAATCCCGACCTCGTCGCCAACGACAAGGGGGCCAGCGAGATCTTCCTGAAGAAGTCCACGCAGCTCGACCAGGCGCTCAACAAATTCACGCTGCCGCTGTTCGGCACCTCGGTGGTGGAACGCGCCTACGAGGAAAAGGCCCGCGCCAAGAAGCAGGAGCTGAACTCCGACGTGTCAGCCGTGGCGAAGGCGCTCGACGCCGCCGACCCGGCCGAGGCCAAGGCCCTGCGCGACGCCGCGGCCAAGCCGTAGACCCGAACTGGGATCTTAATTGGAGGCGGGGTGCCCTCACCCCGCGTGGCTGCATTGCGGGGTGAGG
>JBEHYX010000129.1:0-9684 GCA_048497945.1 Verrucomicrobiota bacterium
GCCTTGGTGGAACGGAAGGTCATGGTCGGGAACTCGTCGGTCTTGAAGAAGTCCGCGCTCTTGAGATGGCCGTCGCGGTCGGCGGAACCCGTGTCGATGACCGCCGTGTTTTTCGGATCCGGCGGTCATAGACCGCCGCTACAGCCAAACCCGCCAATCCCACCACCGTTCCGGCGATCACCCAGCGGTGATCGCCAGCAGTCGCGCCGCATAATTCCGGGCCGCCGATCAGCGCCGCGTAACCCAGCACGCAGCCGAAACACTTGGGCAGGATGAGCGCCGCCCCGCCCGCGCCGAGCCAGCCGACGCCAAAACTCCGCCTGGCTGGAGGCGGGACCATTGGTCCCGCATGTTCGTTCGCTTTCATCGTCACGCTGCGGGACTGATAGTCCCGCCTCCAAGCTCACGCCTCATATTGGTCGGGAAACGGCATGAGGTCCGGCCGCGGCAGCAAACCGCCGCCAGCGACGCGGCCCTTCGGCTCCTCCCAGTTTTCCTGCCGTCCCAACGCGGTGAGATCGAGCAAGGCGTAGGCGCCGCCGATTTCCGCCCCGCGGCCAAAGGTCGAATAGGTGTGATAAACCTCGTCGCCCTTGCGAAGAAAGCAGCTCATGCCCGACAGGTCGAAGGGCTGCTCGCCTTGGAAATAGTATTCCGTCCCGGCCTTGGCATGCTCCTCCGGTGTCCGGTAGTTGTACTGCACCGGCGCGACCTTGGCGTCGAAGGAAACATGGAAGTCGTAGTTGAAGGGGCTGCCGAACGACGAGTACCACGGCAGCTTCCAGCCCATGCGTTTTTTGAACGCCGTGAGCTTCTCCAACGGCCCGCGGGTGACCAGCACGAGCTCGGTGTTGCGGGCGTGCAGCTGGTTCACCTGGCCGCGCGCGATCTCGTCGACCCAGCCGGCGCAGCCGCGACACGGTTCCTCGAGCGGCTGGCCCTTTTCCCAGCGCCACATGAAATGATAGATGATCAGCTGCTGGCGGGCGCCGAACAGGTCGAGGAGGCGCTTCCTGCCGTTCTCGCTTGCAAAAACGTACGGCTGGTCGATGCGCACCATCGGCAGTTCGCGCCGGTGTTGGTTGATGCGGTCGCGGGCGCGCGTGAGTTCCTTTTCCTCGGCGAGCAGCCTGGCCCGCGCCTGGAGCCACTCGGTGCGGGAAACGGCCGGGGGATAATTGAGCGTGTCGGTACTCATGATGGATCTGATTCGGGATTGAGGGAAGCGGCCGCGGCAGGATCGCCGAGTTCGCCGGCGAATTCCGCCAGGCGCAGGCCGAGGTGGTTGGCGATGTCGGCCGCGTCGCAGCGACCCTGACATTCGAGTTCGTACGCCAGGTCGGCCAGCTCCGCGCGCAGGGCGTTGAAGCGGGCCAGCAGGAGGCGGTCGGTGGCGGCGACGAGCATGGGCGGGTCAGCCGGAAACCATCACCTTGAAGCCGCCGTAAAGCATGCGCTTGGCGTCGAAAGGCATGTCGTTCGGGTCGCACATGGCGGCGATGCGTTTGTCCTGCATGACCTTGGCGTTCACCTTGTCGCGGTGCGCCTTGGATTTGTAGACGATCCATGAGAACACGACGGTCTCGCCGGCCTTGGTGCGAATGCCCTTGGGAAATGACATCGAAAACTTCGACGCGAGGTCGTCACCGACGCACTCCTTGTAGTCCAGGGCGCCGTACTCGCGCCAGATCCTGGCCGCCTGGCGGGCCATCTTGAAGTACGCCGCCAGTTTGCGCTTCGGCACGGGAATGACGAATCCGTCGGTATAGAGGCTCATGATGATGTCCTGTGGTTGGGGGCTGCGGTTGATGCCTGCTTACAGTAACAACGAACGGACCGGCGGGTTCCGGACAGGGTATTTTAGTTTTGGAGAAATGTCCGGAAACGGTATGGTGCCTCGTCGTAGTTGGTAACCGCCCCCGAACCTCAACCCTCCCCCGCCATGGCCATCGACACCGCCTCCGCCCCCGGTCCCTTCATGCTGCTTTTCCGCAACACCGGCCCCGAAGTCTTCCGCCCCCTGTCCCCGGCCCAGCGCCAGGGCCTGATCAACGACTGGAACGCCTGGTTCGAGGGCCTCCTCGCCGACGGCAAGGCCGTGGAAGGCCAGCCGCTCGAACTCGACACCCGCATCGTGTCGGGCCCCGGCGGCTCGCGCGTCACCGACGGCCCGTTTCCGGAGGCCAAGGAAGCCGTCGGCGGCTATGTGCTCCTGACCACGACCGACCGCGACGAGGCGACCGCCATCGCGCAGAAACACCCCGCCCTCGCCCACGGCATGATCATCGAGGTCCGCCAGTTCGGCGCCGGCTGCCACCTGGGCGTCACCACCACCGCCAAGGCCAAGCGCGAGCAGGTTGCCGCGGCGAACACCTGATAAGCTGAAGATGGCGCTTATTCCTCTAGTTCTTGCGGAAGTCGCAGACAAAGAGCCCTCAGTTGGGATGCTCGCTAGCGTCGGATTGATGAGCACGTTGATCGCACTTGCGCTTGTTGGTTGGAAGAAGTGGCTCGCCGTCGTTGCTCTTCCAATCTCTACGATTTCGGCGGCGCTGTTGCTCGATGGTGTGAGAAGCCCGGACGTTGGCCCCGCTCTGGTTTCAGAGCTAGGCTACTCCTACGTGGCCATCGCATACTCCTCGGCAGTTCTGCCATTTGTCGTGATCACGGTGCTCCTATTCCGAAGAAAGAAAGCACCTAAACAACCGTTACAGCCGACGCGCTTCGCGCGTGGCTGAGCTGAAACGATGTGTCATGGCCGAGGTTGATCCAGCAGCGGCATCGAAGCCGGCGAACCCCACGGGGCTCGTCGAGCACTTCTTCCGTCATGAAACCGGCCGCCTCCACGGCGCGCTGATCCGCCTGCTCGGCGTCCATAACATGGCGCTGGCCGAGGATGTCGCCCAGGAGGCCATGCTCCGTGCCCTGCGCACGTGGTCCATGGCCGGCGTCCCGGCCAACCCGTCCGCGTGGATCACGCAGGTCGCGATGAATCTCGGCCGCGACGCCCTCCGCCACCAGCGCATGGCCACCGGCAAGGAAACCGCCATCGTCACGCACCACGAGGTCGCGCTCGGCACGCCCGCGGTCGCGTGGGGCGCCGCGCACGAAATCCGCGACGACGCCCTGCGCCTGATGTTCGTCTGCGCCCATCCGTCGGTCGCCGCCGACGCCCAGGTGGTGCTCGCGCTGAAGGTGCTCTGCGGTTTCAGCACCGGCGAGATCGCCCGGGCGTTCCTCAGCAGCGAGGCCGCCATCGAGAAACAGCTCACGCGCACCAAGCAGCGCATCCACGACGCCGGCCTTGGCTTCGAGCTCCCGGAGGGCGCCGACCTCGCGCCGCGGCTCGACGGCGTGCTTGCCTCGCTCTACCTGCTTTTCAACGAAGGCTACAAGGCTTCGTCCGGCGACCACCTCGTGCGCGAGGAACTCAGCCGGGAGGCCATCCGCCTGGCGGCGCTGCTGGTCACCCACCCCGTCGGCAACACGCCCCGCAGCCATGCCCTGCTCGCGCTGATGCTGCTGACCGCCGCCCGCTTCCCCGCCCGCGTCGACGAGGACGGCACGCTCCTGCGGCTCGACCACCAGGACCGTTCCAAGTGGGACCAGCAATTCATCGCCCGTGGCCTGCGCCACCTCGCCGAGGCTGCCCAGGGTGGCGAACTCGGCGAGTACCACCTGCAGGCCGGCATCGCCGCGATCCACGCGACCGCCCCCGACTATGCCGCGACGGACTGGCCGCGCATCCTGCGGCACTACGACGAGCTCAACCGCATCAAACCCTCGCCGGTCGTGCTGCTGAACCGCGCGGTCGCCGTGGCGCAGGTGCACGGCCCGCAGGCGGGCTTGGACGCGGTGGCCGCCATACCCGACCGCGACCGCCTCGAATCCAACTACCTGCTGCACGCCGTCGTCGGCGAACTGCACTGGCGCCTGAAGAATCACCAGGCCGCCGCCGAAAGCTTCCGCCAGGCGCTCAGCCTCGCCCAGGTCGGACCCGAGCAGCTCTACCTCACGCGCATGCTGGACCGGGTGCAGGACGTGGCGTAGTGGTCGGCCGGTTGGAGGCGGGGTGCCCTCACCCCGCGGGATCCAACGATGCGTAGCCCGCACCTCGCGGGGTGAGGGCACCCCGCCTCCAGCAGAGCTTACTTCTTCAGCCCGGCGCAAAAACGCTTCAGGCGCTCGAGGCCCTTGGCGATGATCTCGTCCGAGGTCGCGTAGCTCAGGCGGAGGTAGCCCTCGGCGCCGAACGACGAGCCCGGCACGGCGGCGACCTTCTCCTGCTCGAGCAGCTTGGCGCAGAACTCGGTGTCCTTGAGGCCGAAGCTGGAGATGTTCGGAAAAAGATAGAACGCCCCCTGCGCGAGGAGGCAGGTGACGCCCGGGATCTGGTTGAGCCCGGCGTGGAGGGTCTTCCGCCGGCGGTCGAACGCCGCGAGCATGACCTTGAGCGCGGCCGCGGTCTTCTCCTTCTCCTTCAGCGCGGCGAGCGCGCCGTACTGGGCGAAGGTCGTGGCATTGGACGACATCTGGCTCTGGAGCTCGGAGACGGCTTTGGCGACGGGCGCCGGCGCGACGAGCGTGCCAAGGCGCCAGCCGGTCATCGAATAGGTCTTGGAGAAACCGGCGACGGTGATCGTGCGGGCCGCAGCCTCGGGGCTGAGCGTCGCGAGGCAGGTCGCCTGCGCGCCGTCGTACATCAGGTGCTCGTACATCTCGTCGGAAAGGATGTAGAGGTTGTGCTTCACCGCGACGGCCACGAGGGCGGCGATCTCGGCGCGCGAATAGACGGCGCCGGTCGGGTTGGACGGGCTGTTGAACACGAGGACCTTGGTCTTCGGCGTGATCGCCGCCTCGAGCTGCGCGGGCAGGATCTTGAAGCCGGTCTTGTCGGAAGTCTCGAGGAAGCGCGGCGTGGCGCCGGTGAGCTTCACCATCTCCGGGTAGCTGACCCAGAACGGCGTCGGGATGAGGACCTCGTCGCCCGGGTTGCACACGGCGAGCAGGCCGATGAAGCAGGAATACTTGCCGCCGGGGCTCACGACAACCTGCGCCGGCGTGATGGTGTAGCCGTACTCGGCCTGGTAGCGCTCGGCGATCGCGGCGCGCAGCGGCTCGATGCCGGGCGTCGGCGCGTACTTGGTCTTGCCCGACTTGAGGGCGGCGATGGCGGCTTCCTTGATGTGCTCCGGCGTGTCGAAATCCGGTTCGCCGGCGGCGAAGCTGCAGACATCCTCGCCCGCGGCGATGAGCGCCTTGGCCTTGGCGTCGATGGCCAGGGTCGGTGAAGGCGAAACGTTGCGGGCCCAGACGGATAACGGATGCGGAGTGCTCATTGGTGGCGAGGATCAGGATAAAGGGGCTGCGGGAGGCGATGGCAAGCAGGGCGTTCCCACCGGGCTGTCATACTCGCACAGTGCCCCGACACGGGAACCGAACACCCTCCAGGGGGTGTCATCGCGAGGGGCGCGAAGCGCGCCGTGGCGATCCAGCTGGATTGCTTCGTCGCCCGGCGATGCGGGGCTTCTCGCAATGACAAAACCAAGCTTTCACCGCTTGCGTGGTTTCGCTTTTTTCGGGGCCCTGCTCTTCTTCGCCGTGGCTTTTTTCTTCTTCGCGGGCTTGCGCGCCTTCGCCGGCTTTGGCTGCGGCACGAGCACGGGCTCGACGACCGGCGGCACGGGCACGTCCGGGATCTCCAATTGGTTGACCGCACCCGTTTCGAGCTGCGGCAGGTACGCCTCGACCGCGGCGCGCACGAGCTGGCCGACGCTGGTGTGCTTGGCGCGGGAAATCTGCTTCAGGCTGCGCCGGATCTCGGGCGCCAGCCGCACCGAGATCGCCACCTGCGCGGGGTGCATGACGACGATGTTCGAGAAGTCGTAACGCTCGAGCGCCGTGCGGATGATGTCGCTGACCGACTTCGCGCGGCCCTCGCGCACGGGCTCGCTCAGGCGGTCGAGGAACTCGACCTCCACCTGGATGGGAAACGGACGCGGCTTGGAGGACATCGGTAGAAATCAGCTAGACCCGAATCTGTTCATATTCCTGCCATCGTCATCCTGAGCCGTGCGAAGGAATAGGTGGGCGTCGGTCTCCGCACCGACGCCTGTCGCCGCCGGGACGGCGGCGACCACCTTGGATCGCACGGCTCAGGATGACGGCAGTGGAGATTGAGGAAGGCTGCGGACACGGGCATCAGAGTTCAATTCCGCTTCAGAAGCGGACGATTTTCTCCGGCGGCACCGCCGGCGCCGCGGTCGCGAGCCCGTCGGGACCGAAAAGCGCCACCGGCCACTCCAGGCCGAGCGCGGCGGAAGTCACGGAGAAGCGCGTCTTGTTGCGCGTGCGGGCATCGCGCACGTCAATCGTCTTCACCAGCCACTGTTCGCCCACCTTCTTCAGGTCGAGCAGGCTGATGGTCTTCTCCACCGCGCCACCGGCACCAAGTTCGTCCGCCTGCACCATCGCCTCGAATTCGCGGTCGATCAGCACACGCACGGCGGTCAGGCCCGGAACCGGCGCCGGCTGGCCCGCCGGAGGGCGCAGCACGAAGCTGTGCGTCGGGCGGCCGCGGACCTTCGCCTCGCCCTCGTAGGTGAAGTCGGTCCAGTAAAAGAAGGGCATCTGCACGTCGAAGACGGTCACGCCCGTGCCGGCGAGCGCCTCACCCGCCCCGATGGCGCGCGGGGCCGCACCGCCGGCCATCAGCCAGGCGGACGATTGCGGGCCGGATTCGACCAGCCAGCGCTGGCCGTCCGCCTCGAGGCGCGACAACGGGCCGGAGACGCCGCGCGTGCCGATCAAGGTGCCGGCGACGACGCGTTCGTCGCCCTGGCGCGGCATGACGCGCAGCTCGAACGAGAGCCAGTAGTCGCCCGCGATGCCGGCGCGGCGGAATTCCGTGAGGATCTTCGCGCCCTCGGCCTGGTCGGCCTTGCCCAGCGCGGGGCGGTCCGCCGGCTGGCCGCCGAACTTGTCGGCCTGCGCCAGGACGGGGACGGCGCTGCACGCCGCCAGCACAAATAACAAAGCCCGGTGGTAAACCGGGCTTCGAAGATCAGGGCTTCTTGGCATCAGCCGGCGGCGTCGTGGGCTGCGTGGACGGCGTGGTCAGCGGCGCGGCGGCGGGCTTCGGGGCCAGCGCCGGGGCGTTGACGGTGGGCAGCTTGTTGTCGGCGGCGGCGTGGTGCTTGGCCTGGTAGATGTTGGCCATGTAGAGCATGAAACCGAGGACGAAGAAAACGATCGCGCCACGGATGGTGGCGGTGCTGAGCACGTTGTTGGTTTCCGCGCCGAAGGCGGACTCGGTCGCACCGCCGCCCATGGCGGCACCCATGCCGCCGTCGGACTTGGCGCGCTGCATGAGCACAACCAGCACCAGGAACAGCGAGGTGAGGACCAGGATGAAAGTCAGGACGTTGATCAAGAGACTCATAAAGGGTCGAGATGGAGCTTAGTCCGACGGGCTTTGTCAACCAAAGTTCCGATCCGGCAGTGGGCTCGCTTTGGTGGAACCTGACCTCCGGGCAGGTTCAGGGAATTTGCGCTCAAAAAAGCCCGCCCGGAGGTCGGGCTCCACCCGTCAAACCACGTTCAGGCAGGGGGTAAGCCCATCTTCTCGATCACGCGCTGGAGGTCTTCGTTGCCGGCGTACTCGATGATGATGCGCCCGTGCTTCTCGGAATGCTTCAAGGTGGTCCGGGCGCCGAGGTGCGAAGTGAGCTTTTTCTCGATGTCGGCCAGCGCGGTGGCGGTGGCGCCGGGCATGCGGCGCTTCTTGCCGGGGGCGCCGGCGGCCGGATGGTGGCGCAGCAGTTCCTCGAGCGCGCGGACGCTCAGGCCCTGTTCGAGCGCACGGCGCGCCAGCACGAGGCGCTCGGGGGAATTCTCGACCCCGAGCAACACCTTGGCGTGGCCGACGCTGAGCATGCCCTTGCCGACGTACGCCTGCAGCTCGCCTTCGAGGCCGAGCAGGCGGAGGGAATTGGCGACGGTGGCGCGGCCCTTGCCGACGCGCTGCGCGGCGGCGTCCTGGGTCAGGTCGAAGTCGCGGATGAGGCTGGCGTAGCCGTGCGCCTCCTCGATCGGGTTGAGGTCGGCGCGCTGGAGATTCTCGATCAGCGCCAGCGAGGCCGACGAGGCGTCGCTCGACGTCATCACGCGCGCCGGGATCGTCTTGATCGCCAGCTTCTGGAACGCGCGCCAGCGGCGTTCGCCGGCGATCAGCTGGAAGCGGTCGCCCACCGGGCGCACCACGATCGGCTGGAGCAGGCCCTCGGCGCGGATGCTTTCCACGAGGTCGGACAGCGCCTCGTCGGAGAACTCCTTGCGCGGCTGGTAGGGATTGGGCTCGACCAGCGCCACCGCGACCTCGCGATAGCCGGGCAGGCCGTCGTGGGCCGGAGCCGGGCCCGCCGCGGGCGGGGCGGCGGGTGCGGGCACTGTGGACTTGGGCGCGGCCGCCGCACTGGTGATGAGTGCGCCGAGACCGCGGCCGAGGCGTGAAGCGGGTTTTGCCATGTTATTTGCCCTGCGGGATGAAAAGGGTCTGGCCGACGCGGATCTTGGTGTCGTCGGCGATCTTGTTTGCGTTGCGGATGTCGGAAAGCTTGCCGCCGGTTTTCCTGGCGATGCCGGAAAGCGTGTCGCCGGCCACCACGGTGTAGTTCACGCCCTCCTTCGGGAAATCGTCGCTGAACGTCGTCTGCACCGCCGGACGCGTCACCTGGCTCTTCGCCATCGCGTCGAGCGCGGCGTTGGTCTGGCGGCCAAGTTTTTCGAGCTGGCCGGAGACGTGGGCGAGGATCTCGCGCTTCTGGTCGCCGAGCTCCGACTGCAGCGTGCGGTTCACGTCGGCGATGGCCTTGTTGAGCTGCTCGACGGTGGCGTAGCTCCGGTTGGCCTTGTCCTGGAGCGCATTGTTGTCGCGGTTGAGCTGTTCGTTGGCCAGCTCCAGCGCCCCGACGCGCTGGCGGAGTTCGAGCATATCCTGGCGCAGGGCGGCCAGCTCGGCGCGGGAATCGCCCTGGGCCAGCGCCGGCCCGGCGAGAAGGACGAGGAGGAAGGCGCAACGCGAAAGGGAGGCTCGCATGACGGTCAGGTTGGGAAAATCGCGGGCAAAAACAAGCCTTAGGCGGTAGTGTCCTAATTTGTCATTGCGAGCCGCCTGCTTGGCGGGCGGCGAAGGAATCCATCTCGCTGGATCGCCACGGCGCGCTTCGCGCCCCTCGCGATGACAAGGCAACTTGGGAAATTACCCCTTGGGCCGCTTATTTGCCGCCGGCGAGCTGCCGCCACAGGAAGGTGTACTCCAGCGCGCTCATGTAGGCGCGCTGCTCGTTGTTGGCCGCGCCGGCGTGGCCGCCCTCGATGTTTTCGTAGTAAAGGAGGTCGTGCCCCTGCTCCAGCATCCGCGCCGCCATCTTGCGCGCATGGCCGGGATGCACCCGGTCGTCGCGCGTCGAGGTCGTGAAGAGCACCCGCGGGTACTTTTTGTCCGCAAACACGTTCTGGTAGGGGGAATATTTGGAGATGTACGCCCACTCCGCGGGCAGGTCCGGGTTGCCGTACTCCCCCATCCACGAATTGCCCGCCAGCAGGTGGTTGTAGCGCTTCATGTCGAGCAGCGGCACCTGGCAGACGACGGCGCCGAAAAGATCGGGCCGCTGGGTGAGCATC
>JBEHYX010000130.1:0-9647 GCA_048497945.1 Verrucomicrobiota bacterium
GAAGCGCGACACGATCGTCGTCACGGACGTCGGCCAGCACCAGATGTGGGAAGCCCAGTATTTCCACCACGACAAGCCGCGCTCCCTGATCACCTCGGGTGGCCTCGGCACGATGGGCTTCGCCCTCCCAGCGGCCATCGGCGCCAAGTTCGCGTGTCCCGAGAAGGACGTCTGGGTTGTCGTCGGTGACGGCGGCTTCCAGATGACCTCCTGCGAACTGGCCACGGCCGAGCAGGAAGGCATCAAGGTCAACGTCGCGATCATCAACAACGCGTTCCTCGGCATGGTGCGCCAGTGGCAGGAATTCTTCTACGACAAGCGCTACGCCGCGACGCCGATGACGGGTCCCGACTTCGTCAAGCTGGCCGAGGCCTATCGCCTGAAGGGCCTGCGCTGCAACAAGCGCCCGGACGTCAAGTCCACCGTCGAGAAGACCCTCGCCGCGAAGGAGACGGTCGTCATCGATTTCGTTGTCGAGAAGGAGGACACGGTGTTCCCGATGGTCCCCGCCGGCGCCGACCTCGACAAGATGATCCGCCGCCCGAAGCAGGACGTCATGCTGGAGTCTGCCGACGACCAGGAGTGGGAGATGCCCTCCGCCGCCCTGCCGAACGTCTTCACCGAGGCGAAGGCCGAGGCCAAGGCGCTCAACGGCAAGACCGCCAAGCCGGCCGCGAAGTCGCGCAAGGCCGCCAAACCCGCGAAGGCCCGCCGCTAACCCATTCCGACCATGGCCAAACATACCCTCATCGCCTATGTGGAAGACGTGCCCGGCGTGCTCAACCGCGTCGCCTCGCTCTTCCGCCGCCGCAACTTCAACATCGAGTCCCTCACGGTCGGCGGCACCGACCAGCCGGGCGTCTCGCGCCTGACGGTCGTCGTCGAGACGACCGAGGCCGGCGCCCGCATCGTCGAGGCCAACCTCTACAAGCTGGTCAACGTCCTCCGCGTCGACGACCTGACGCACAAGGCCTCGCTCACCCGCGAGCTCGGCCTGGTGAAGATCAAGGTCAACGCCGACACGCGCACGCAGGTGCTGCAGCTCGTCGATGTTTTCCGCGCCCGCGTGGTCGACGTCGACGAGAAGACCATCACGGTCGAGGTCACCGGCACGCCGGAGAAGATCGTGAAATTCGAGATGGTCATGCGCCCGTACGGCATCGTCGAGATGGTCCGCACCGGCGCCGTCTCGATGGCTCGCGGCCACGAACCGATCTCCACGGTCCCGTCCGCGGTTCGCGCCAAGGCCGATCACCACGACACCTCCGGTCTCTCGATGTCCGTCTAATCCGATCTCAAATCTTAAATTTCAAACCTCAAATCCTCTACTACCATGGCTAAAATCTACTACGACAAGGACGCGAACCTCTCGCTCATCCGTGCTAAGAAAGTCGCGATCGTCGGCTACGGCTCCCAAGGCCACGCCCACGCGCTCAATCTCAAGGACAGCGGCGTCAAGGTCCGCGTCGGCCTCTCGCCGAAGAGCAAGTCCGTCGCCAAGGCCAAGAAGGCCGGCCTGACCGTCGGCTCCGTCGCCGACGTCACCGCCTGGGCCGACGTCATCATGGTGCTCGTGCCGGACCACGTCCAGGCCCGCCTCTACAAGTCCGAGATCGAGCCGAACCTGACCAAGGGCAAGATGCTCATGTTCGCCCACGGCTTCAACATCCGCTTCAAGGGCATCGTCCCGCCGAAGAACGTCGACGTGACGATGATCGCGCCGAAGTCCCCCGGCCATCGCGTGCGCGAAGTGTTCC
Organism: Verrucomicrobiota bacterium; assembly: GCA_048497945.1. Taxonomy (GTDB): domain Bacteria; phylum Verrucomicrobiota; class Verrucomicrobiia; order Opitutales; family Opitutaceae; genus Lacunisphaera. The sequence continues at coordinate 1,758 of JBEHYX010000130.1, forward strand.
AGGAGGGCGGCGGCGTCCCCGGCCTCATCGCCGTCTACCAGAACGCCACCGGCAACGCCAAGAAGCTGGCCCTGTCCTACGGCCGCGGCATCGGCTGCACCCGCGCGGGCGTCCTCGAGACGACCTTCAGCGAGGAGACCGAGACCGACTTGTTCGGCGAGCAGGCCGTGCTGTGCGGCGGCTGCGCCGAGCTGGTGAAGGCCGGCTTCAAGACCCTCGTCGACGCGGGCTACCAGCCCGAGATCGCCTACTTCGAGTGCATGCATGAGCTGAAGCTGATCGTGGACCTGATGTACCGCGGCGGCCTGAACTACATGCGCTACTCGGTTTCCGACACCGCGGAGTGGGGCGACTACGTCTCCGGCCCGCGCGTCGTCACCAAGAAGACGCAGGCCGAGATGAAGCGCATCCTCAAGGACATCACCACCGGCAAGTTCGCCAAGCGCTTCATCGACGAGAACAACAAGTATGGCCGCAAGACCATGAACAAGTTCCGGAACACCGAGCGCGGCCAGAAGATCGAAGTCGTCGGCGCCAAGCTGCGCGCGATGATGCCGTTCCTCAACCCGGTCGTCATCTCGAAGTAATTTCCGGGTAAGAGTGCCATGACCACCCACCGTCAGTCCCAATCCGGTTCCGCCTCCTTCGGGGTGGTGCGGGCGCTTGGCCTGACGACGGCGGGTCTGCGACTGCGACTTAGCGAGGAGTTCGCGGCCGGCTGTTCCTGTGCGTCCCAGACGCAGCAGGAACGGTCTTCCGCCGGACTCCCGCTTCTGTCATAAACGTTCCTCAACCACAGTCCCTTCACTCTTACTTCATGAAACCTTCCTCCTCCAACTACGTTCGCATCTTCGACACCAGCCTGCGCGACGGTGAGCAAGCTCCCGGCGCCTCCATGACCTCGGCCGAAAAGCTCGAGGTCGCCCGTGGGCTGGCGCGTCTCGGCGTGGACGTCATCGAAGCCGGCTTCCCGGCCGCTTCCCCCGACGATCTCGCCGCCGTGCAAGCCATCGCGGCCGAGATCGGCCAGACGCCGATTGCGGGCCGCCCACAGGCCGAGCCGCCGGTCATCTGCGGTCTCGCGCGCTGCACCAAGAACGACATCGAAGCCGCGTGGCAGGGCGTCAAGGGCGCCAAGCATCCGCGCATCCATACGTTCCTCGCCACGAGCGATCTCCACCTGGAGCACAAGCTCCGCATGTCCCGCGCGGAGATGAAGGCCAAGGCGGTCGAGATGGTCACCTTTGCCCGCTCGCTCTGCCCGGATGTCGAGTTTTCTCCCGAGGACGCCGGCCGCAGCGACCCGCTCTTCCTGTACGAGGTGCTCGAAGCCGTCATCAAGGCCGGCGCGACCACGCTCAACATCCCGGACACCGTCGGCTACACCATGCCCGACGAGTTCGGCGCGCTCATCGCCGGCATCATCAAGAACACGCCCGGCGCCAAGGACGTGACCATTTCCGTGCACTGCCACGACGACCTCGGCCACGCGGTGGCGAACTCCGTCGCAGGTCTCCGCGCCGGCGCCCGCCAGGCGGAGTGCACCGTCAACGGCATTGGCGAGCGCGCGGGCAACGCCTCGCTCGAGGAGATCGTCATGGTCCTCAAGACCCGCGCCGACAAGCTGGGCCTCCAGACCGGCATCGACGCCACGCAGCTCTGCCGCCTGTCCAAGCTCGTCTCCCGCAGCACCAGCTACCCGGTCCCGCCGAACAAGGCGATCGTGGGTGGCAACGCCTTCGCGCACGAGTCCGGCATCCACCAGGACGGCATGATCAAGAACGCCCAGACGTACGAGATCATGCGCCCGCAGGACGTCGGCGCGACGCAGACCGAGCTCGTGCTCGGCAAGCATTCCGGCCGCGCGGCGTTCTCGAAGCGCCTCACCGAGCTGGGCTTCCCGCTGGAGGGCGACGCGCTCCTCAAGGCCTTTGGCGAGTTCAAGAAGCTGGCCGACCGCAAGAAGTCGGTGCACGACGCCGACCTCATCGCGCTCGCGTCCGACGAGCGCGCCCCCGTGCCCGAGCTCTGGGCGCTGGAGAATCTCCAGGTCGTCTGCGGCAGCACCGGTTTGCCCACGGCCACGGTTCGTCTTCGCGATCCCGACGGCAAGCTGCACGTCGTGGCCAGCGTCGGCACCGGCCCGGTGGACGCGACGTACAAGGCGATCGACTCGATCGTGAAGACGCCCGTGAAGCTCCTCGAGTTCGGCATCAACGCCGTGACCGAGGGCATCGACGCGCTCGCGGAAGCGAGCGTGCGCGTGCGCCACGAGGACCAGCGTTCCAGCCACGGCCACGGGGCCGACACGGACATCGTGGTGGCGAGCGCCAAGGCCTACATCTCGGCGATCAACCACGTCCTTTCCCGCCACGGCACCACGCGTGCCCAACACCCGCAGAAGACTTCCGAAAAATCGGAGGTTCGCGCCTAATCTATGTCGAGCCACGCCCCCCGTTCCGTCGAGATCTTCGATACCACGCTGCGCGACGGTGGTCAGACCGAGGGTATTTCCTACTCGGTCGACGACAAGCTGCGCATCGCGCGGAAGCTCGACGAACTGGGCGTGGCCTTCATCGAGGGCGGCTGGCCGGGTTCCAACCCCAAAGACGCCCTCTTTTTCGAGCAGGCGCGGAAGGAGACGTGGAAGCACGCCAAGATCGTGGCGTTCGGCGCCACGCGCCGCGCCAAGCTCAAGCCGGAGGAAGACCCGAGCGTGCGCGCCCTGGTCGACGCCGGCACGGAAGTATGCGCGATCTTCGGCAAGTCCTCGGTGCTGCAGGTGGAGGAGGTCCTCCGCACCACGCTCGAGGAGAACCTCAGGATGATCGAGGACACGGTCGCCTTCCTGCGTTCGAAGGGGAAGCGCGTGATCTACGACGCGGAGCACTTCTTCGACGGCTACGACAAGAACTCCGAGTACGCGCTCAGGTGCCTCGGTGCGGCGAACAAGGGTGGGGCGGAGACGCTCGTCCTGTGTGATACCAACGGCGGCCACCTGCCGTGGGAAGTCGCCGGCATCGTCCAGGCGGTGCAGAAGCATTTCGGCCCGTCCGTGCGCGTGGGCATCCACCTGCATGACGACTCCGGCTGCGGCGTCGCCAACAGCGTCGCGGCGATCCATGCCGGCGCGGTGCACGTGCAGGGCACGATCAACGGCTACGGCGAGCGCTGCGGCAACGCGAACCTCTGCGTCGTCATCCCGAACATCGAGTTGAAGCTGAAGCTGCGCGCGCTGCCGGAAGGCGGCCTGGCGCACCTGCACGAGGTGGCGAACTTCGTGGCCGAGGTGGCGAACTTCGCGCCGAACGACCAGATGGCGTACGTCGGCAACAGCGCGTTTGCCCACAAGGCCGGCGTGCACGTGTCCGCGATGCAGCGCCATCCCGACGCCTACCAGCACATCGACCCGAAGCTCGTCGGCAACGAGATGCGCGTGGTCGTCAGCGAGCTTTCCGGCCGCTCCAACATTGTGGAGAAGGCGGCACAGCTCGGCCTGTCCAAGCTCGACGACAAGCTCGGCGCGAAGGTCGTCGAGGTGATCAAGGCGAAGGAGCACGAGGGCTTCTCGTTCGAGGCCGCCGAGGCCAGCGTCGCGCTGCTCGTGCGCCGCCTGTCGGACGATTACCAGCCGGTGTTCAAGCTGCTCGATTACCGCGGCATGGTCAGCCGCCACGGCGAGCGCTCGATGGCCGAGGCGACCATCAAGCTCGACGTGCAGGGCCACGCGGTCCACACGGCGGCGGAGGGCAACGGCCCGGTCAACGCCTTCGACACGGCGATCCGCAAGGCGCTGCAGCCGACTTTCCCCCAGGTCGCCCAGATCCAGCTGGCCGACTACAAGGTGCGCATCCTGAACGGCAACAACGGCACGGGCGCGATCACGCGCGTGCTGATCGACTGGCACGACGGCAGCGAACGCCGTTGGAGCACGGTCGGCGCCGGCACCAACATCCTGGACGCCACCTGGCTGGCGCTGGCGGACGGCTACGAGTACGCGCTGACGGCTTCACCGGTAATCGCGCCGAAGGAGGCGCTGGCCTGAGCCTCCAACCCAACCTGCACGGAGTGCAGGTTCCACCGACGAACCATTCTTTAGCATGAACGCCAAAATCGTCCTTTTGCCGGGTGACGGCATCGGTCCTGAAGTCGTCAATGAAGCCCGCCTCGTCCTCGACGCGGTGGCCAAGCTCTTCGGTCACACCTTTGAGTATTCCACGCACCTGCTCGGTGGCTGCGCCATCGATGCGACCGGCACCGCCATGCCCGAAGCCACGCTGACGGCTGCGAAGGCCGCGAATGCGATTCTCCTCGGCGCCGTCGGCGGCCCGAAATGGGACGATCCGCAGGCCAAGGTGCGTCCGGAGCAGGGCCTGCTGGCGATCCGCAAGGGTCTCGGCCTTTATGCCAACCTGCGCCCGGTGAAGGCGATTCCATCGCTGGCGAAGCTGTCGCCGCTCAAGCCCGAGCGCGTGGCCGGCGTGGACTTCATCGTCATCCGCGAGCTCACCGGCGGCCTGTATTTCGGCCAGCCGAAGGGCCGCAGCGCGACGCCCGAGGGCGGCGAGCAGGCGGTCGACACGCTCATCTACACGGACGTCGAGATCCGCCGCATCGTGCGCCTGGCGTTCCAGCTGGCGCGCGGCCGCCGCAAGCTCGTCACGTCGATCGACAAGGCCAACGTGCTCGAGTCGTCACGCCTGTGGCGCAAGATCGCGATCGAGGTGGGCAAGGAGTTCCCGGACGTGAAGCTGGAGCACCAGCTCGTCGACTCCGCCGCCATGCGCCTCGTGACGCACGCCGCGCAGTTCGACGTGATCGTGACTGAGAACATGTTCGGCGACATCCTCACCGACGAAGCGGCCGTGCTGGCCGGTTCGCTCGGCCTGCTCCCCAGCGCGTCGCTCGGCGAGGGCAGGCTCGGCCTGTACGAGCCCATCCACGGCTCGGCCCCGGACATCGCGGGCAAGGGCATCGCCAATCCCACGGGTACCATCCTTTCGGCCGCCATGCTGCTCCGTCATTCCCTCGGTTTGGAGGCCGAGGCGCGAGCTATTGAGGCGGCCGTCGGCGCCGCCATTGACGAAGGCATCCACACCGGCGACCTCGGTGCGGCCAAGCCAGTCAACACGACCCAAATGGGCGATGCAGTCCGCGCACGCCTCAAGCGCTAAACCCAACGGCCCAGGTGGCCGATCGTCAGAAAATCCTCCTCCCATGAATTCCTCCTCCAAATCCCTCGATACCTCGCGCTTCATTGCGAAGCACGTGGCGGGTCTGCGACGCTCCGGCATCCGCGACTTCTTCGAGCTGGTGGCCAAGACCGACGGCGTCATCTCCCTCGGCATCGGCGAACCCGATTTCGACACCCCGCAGCCCATCCGCGATGCCGTCAAGACGGCGATGGACACGGGCAAGACCCACTACACGTCCAACCTCGGCCAGCCCGACCTCCGCAAGGAGATCAGCCGCTACGTCGAAAGCTACTTCCACGTCCCGTACAGCTGGGAAGACGAGATCCTCGTCACCGTGGGCGTGTCCGAGGCCCTCGACCTCGCCATGCGCGCCCTGCTCAACCCGGGCGACAAGGTGCTCTATCACCAGCCCTGCTACGTTTCCTACGCCCCCACGGTGGAGCTCGTCCACGGCGTCGGCGTGCCGGTGGCGACCAGCGCGGCCGAGCAGTTCTCGCTCGACGAGCCGGCGTTGCGCGCGGCCTGGAAGCCGGGCTGCAAGCTCCTGCTCCTCAACCTGCCCTGCAACCCGACCGGCGGCGTCTGCTCGAAGGAGCAGCTCGAGCGCATCGCGAAGTTCGCGATCGAGAAGGACCTCATCGTCATCAGCGACGAGATCTACTCGGAGCTGATCTTCGAGGGTACGCACACGAGCATCGCCAGCCTGCCGGGCATGCGCGAGCGCACGCTGCTGCTGCACGGTTTCTCGAAGGCCTTTGCGATGACCGGCTTCCGCCTGGGCTACGCCTGCGGCCCGTCGCCGCTGATCGAGGCCATGATGAAGGTGCACCAGTATTCCATGCTGTGCGCCCCGAGCATCAGCCAGGAGGGTGCCCTCGCGGCGCTGCGCCTCGGCGACGATGCCACGAAGTTCATGCGCGACCGCTACCGCGAGCGCCGCGACCTGTTCGTGCGCCGCATCAACGCGGCCGGCATCAAGTGCCATTCGCCGCGCGGCTCGTTCTATGCGTTCCCGTCGGTCGTTTCGACCGGCCTGGACGAGGGCGAGTTCGCCAAGCGCCTGCTGCTCGAGCACAAGGTGGCGGTGGTTCCCGGCACGGCCTTCGGCGACGCCGGCAAGGGTCATGTCCGCGCCTGTTTCACGGCCAACGAGCAGAAGCTCAATGCCGCCTGCGACCGCATCGAGCAGATGCTGGCGACCCTGGGCAGGAAAGCCTCGGCCTGAGCCGTTTCCGCTTACGAAAAAGCCCGTCCGGCGCGAGCCGGACGGGCTTTGTTTTGGAAAGGCCGGGCGGGCTTAGAAGTTGTAGGTGAAGCCGATGTTGACCCAGAACAGGTTGTCGTCGGCGCCGTCGATATCGTTGGTGGCGTAGTTGAAGCCCGAGGTGATCGTGGCCTTGTCACTGATCTTCCACGGGAAGGTCAGGGAAGCGCCGTAGTAGGCGTAGTCGGGACCCTGATCGACCTTCACGCCGCCCACGGTCGCGGTGAAGTTCATCGTGAGCTTGTCGTCGAGCGGAACGGCGTAGCCGAGCGAGCCCTGAACGGTGGTGTTCTTGAGCGTGAAGTCCTGGTAGACGTACACGCTGCCGGTCAGGGCGCCGGTGATCGTGCCCGTGAGGCCGACATAGCCTTCGAAGGTGCCGGAGTCGGCGCCGCCGCTGGTGTCGAGCTCGGGATAGTAGTAGTAGGTGGCGCCGACATCGAGCCCCCAGCTCTTGTTCAGGGCGAAGGTGTAGCCGCCGTAGAAGTCGATTTCATTGCCGAAATCGCTGTTGACCGGCTCGCTGAACCAGATGCCGCCATAGGCCGCACCGGAGGTCAGCTTGAGGGACGGTTGGAAGGAGCCGCTGGCCACCTTGGTGCCGCGGAACACGTAGGTGCTGACATACGGGATGTCGGCCGTGATCGAGTAGGAACTCGCCGGGGCCGCGGGGGCTTCGTCTGCAGACAGCGCGGCGCCGGAAATCAGCGCAGCGAGGATGAGGGCAGTCTTCTTCATGATGGGTAGGTTTGGATTTGGTTTGTGGGTCAGGCCGCCGGCCTGGAGTGCGAATTCCAAGCCAGCGGGGCTCACCTATGAACCAAATAGCAAGCAACAGGCCAAGCCATGAAGATTATTAGGTTATGCTGTAGAACAGGCGCTTTTTCACGAAATGAGGCCGGCTAAAGCAAAACCCCGCCACCGGTGAGGGTGGCGGGGTCTCGGTTCGGTCGGTGTGTGTGCGTGCTTACAAGGCGGCGTCACCGCGCTCATCCGTGCGGATGCGCAGGACGTCTTCCAGAGGAAGCACGAAGATCTTGCCGTCACCGATCTTGCCGGTCTTGGCGCCCTTGGAAATGGCTTCGACAACCTTGGCGACCTGGTCGGAGGCCACGCCCACTTCGATCTTCACCTTGGGCAGGAAGTCGACGGTGTATTCGCTGCCACGATAGATCTCGGTGTGGCCCTTCTGGCGGCCGAAGCCCTTGACCTCGGATACCGTCATGCCCTCGATCCCGACCTGGGACAGGGCTTCCTTCACTTCGTCGAGCTTGAACGGCTTGATGATGGCGATGATGAGTTTCATGTGGTGTAAGGAGTAGAGGGTTAGCCGATGTAGCCTTCCTCACCGTGCTCGGAGATGTCCAGGCCGGCGGATTCGACTTCGGAGGTCGGCTTGAGGCCGACGGTGAACTTGACGATGAAGGCGAT
>JBEHYX010000131.1:0-9641 GCA_048497945.1 Verrucomicrobiota bacterium
CCACACCGACGCCTGTCGCCGCCGGGACGGCGGCGACCACCTTGGCTGCTCCGCACGGCTCAGGATGACGGAAAGAAGATTCGAGGAGGTGGCGCGGAGAACGTGGCGGCGGATTTACAAACCATGGGCAATTCCGGCAAACCGTTGGACTTAGAAGGCGCACCTCGCGGTGGTGCTTGGCCCCCGGAAATCTGCAAAAAAGCGGCCGGCTGGTGAACCTTTTCCGCCTTGTAGGCGTCATAGACCCGGCTTCACTCCCCGAATCATCTCCCATGCTCGAAATCATCAAGGGCGCCGGCCTGCTCATCTACCCGCTCGGTCTCTGTTCTGTCATCGCGGTCTACATCATCTTCGAACGGCTCTACGCGTTGCGCAATGATGCCGTGCTCCCCGACGAGCTGGTTTCCGCCATCGTGGAAGGCCGGTCGACCCAGATCGGTCGGAATTCGGTCCTCGCCCGCATCGTGGAGTTTGCCGAGCGCCACAAGGGTGACCCGGAAGCGATCAAGGCCTTCGCCCGTCTGGAGGTGAACCGCATGGAACGGGGCGTCCCGTACCTGGACGTCATCTATGTCGCCGCGCCGCTCCTTGGCCTCACCGGCACGGTGTCCGGCCTCCTCCGCGTGTTCGGCCAGATTTCCCCCGAGACCGGCCTGCCTGATCCCGTCGCCTTCACCAAGGGCGTGTCGCTGGCGCTGTCTGCCACGCTGATCGGCCTGGGGGTCGCGCTCGTGGCCCTCGTGCCCGCGGGCTATCTCCAGCGCAAGGTGGAGAACTACGCCGCCAAGCTCGATCTCTTGCTGGAGCGCATCCTCGCCGGCCACGCGAAATCATGAGCGGGCTGTACCAGAAGCGCCGCAAGCGGCCCGAGATGAACCTCGTGCCGCTGATCGACGTGCTCGTGATGCTGATCTTCTTTTCGTTCGTCACGATGCAGTTTCGCTCGCTGACGACGATGAACCTCACGCTGCCCAAGGCCGAGACCGCGGGCAAAAGCGAGCTGAAGGATTCCTTCACCATCAGCGTCTCCAAGGAGGGCAAGATGGAGGTCAACGGCAAGCCGGCCACGATGCAGCAGCTCGAGGGCTTGGCGGCCGAGATCGGCAAGGTCAGCAAGGACGTCACCGTGCTGGTGCGTTCCGACGAAACCGCCGAGCTGCGCTACGCGCTCCAGGCGATGGATGTCTGCCGCAAGCACGGGTTGAACAAGATCCGGCTGCAGACGCGCTGAGCGAAGCGGTAAGCAGTAAGCTTTAAGCGCTAAGCTTGGCTCGGCTAAAAAGCTTTTCGCTTACCGCTTAAAGCTTATTGCTCGGCCCATGCCGAAAACCATCGTCATCACCGGCGTGACCAAGGGCCTGGGACGGGCGCTCGCCGAATGGTACATCGCCAACGGCCACACGGTCGTCGGTTGCGGGCGCAGCGCGGAGATCCTCGACATGCGCTTCACGCATCCCGCGCCGAACGACTTCGCGGTCGTGGACGTGACGGAGGAAAACAAGGTCGCGCTGTGGGCGGAGAAGACGCTCGCGGCGCACGGCGCGCCCGACATTTTGATCAACAATGCCGCGCTGATGAACACCCCGGCGCCCCTTTGGGAGGTGCCCGCGAGGGATTTCAACAAGCTCGTCGATGTGAATCTCAAGGGCGTGGCGACCGTGATCCGCCACTTCGTGCCGGCGATGGTCGCCAGAAAATCCGGCGTCATCGTCAACCTCAGCTCCGGCTGGGGCCGCAGCGTGGCGCCGGAAGTCGCGCCTTACTGCGCTTCCAAGTATGCGATCGAGGGCCTCACGCTGGCGCTGGCGCACGAGTTGCCGCAGGGCATGGCGGCGATTCCGCTCAACCCGGGCGTGATCGACACCGACATGCTGCGGCAGGCGTGGAGCGACGGGGCGGCCAGCTACCCGAAGGCGGATGTCTGGGCCAGGACCGCCGCGCCGTTCATCCTGCAACTCGGCCCGAAGGACAACGGCCGCTCGCTGAGCGTGGGCGCGTTTGAGGACTGAGGCGGCTTATTCCGGCTCGAAGGCAGGAGGGCTTCACGTCCCTCCTGTAAGTAAAGATCCCCGGAGCAAGCTCCGGGGCATTTCCGAAACGGAGGCAGGACTATCAGTCCTGCGAAACATGCGCCGCGAATGTTTCCAAACGCGGGACTGGTAGTCCCGCCTCCAGCTCAGCGAGCAAGCCCCGAGGTATTGGACCCAAAGGGAATAAAAAAAGCCCGGCGGTCAGGCCGGGCAGGGGAGGAGGGGTGAAGTGGCTGGCGCCTTACTTGAAGTCGGCGCGCACCCAATCGGTGAGCAGCGCCTTGTCGTAGAACAGCGGCTCGTTGCGACCCACGACGCTCAGGTTGCTCATGAAGTTCAGGTCGGTGAGCCTGCGCTCGCCTTCCTTCACCACGGCGCCGCTGGCGTCGGTCAGCTTGAAGCTGAACGTCAGGCGCGGCATGAAGATTTCCTTGATGACGCGGACCTGGTCGGGCCGGCCGGTCGGCAGGAACTCGCCGGCGAGATCGACATCGGTGAAGGTGACCTCGAGCTTCTGGCCCGCGGCCAGCTTCTTGCCGGCGACTTCCTTCAGATGGTCGGCCAGCATCGCAAGATAGCCTTCATCGGTGCCGAAGCCGAAGCTGGAGCTCGCGTCGGTGAACTTGTCGGGGTCCTTGAAGTTCACGGTGACGTTCGAGGGCTTCTCCTCCTTTTTCTTGGCGAACACCGGGGCGACCGCGAGGACCGACAGGACAAGCGCGTAGGAGATGAACTTTTTCATGGTGAGTGGGGGGATAAGGTTAATGTAGTTGGTTCGGGCCCAAAATCCATGGCCCTTTGATTGCCGCCTTATACGCGGGATTTTGAATCCAGGATGAGCGTGACGGGCCCGGAATTTGTAATCGCGACGTCCATCATCGCACCGAAGCGCCCGGTGGCGATGGGGCGCCCGATGGCGGCTTGTAATTGTTTGATGAACAGGTCGTAGAGCGGAATCGCCTGTTCCGGCCGGGCGGCGGCGTTGAAGGACGGCCGCGTGCCTTTGGCGGTGCTGGCGTGCAACGTGAACTGGCTCACCAGCAAAATTTCGCCGCCGACCTCGACGATCGAGCGGTTCATCTGGCCGGCGTCATCGGGAAAGAGGCGGAGCTTCGCGACCTTGCCGGCAAGCCAGTCGCCATCCTCCGCGGCGTCCGCGGCCTCGATGCCGACGAGGATCATCAACCCGGTGCCGATGCGACCGACAACTTCGCCGGCGATGGTGACGCTGGCCGCTGAAACCCGTTGGAGGACGATGCGCATGGCGGAGGAAGTACCAAGTATCAGGTCACAAGTATCAAGATCAGCAGCAGGCTGCTTTCTTGTTACTTGATACTTGTTCCTTGTCACTTGCGGCGCCTTGCGCCGCTCAGAGCATCGGCTGATGCGGCTCGACCTCGGCGTCGTAGTTCACGCCGGGGAGGCCGAAGCCGAACATTTTCAGGAATTCGGCGCGGTAGCCCGAGATGTCCGTGAGTTGCTCGAGGTTTTCGGTCGTGGCCTGCGGCCAGATCTTCGCGACCTCGGCCTGCACGTCGTCGCGCATCTCCCAGTCGTCGATGCGGACGCGGCCCTCACTGTCGAACTTCGGCTGGCTGCCGTTGTAGAGCTGGGTGGAGAAGAGGCGCTGCATCTGCTCGCCGGTGGCCTCATGGAGGCCTTTTGCCTTCATGACCTTGTAGAGGATCGAAATGTAGAGCGGCACGACGGGGATCGCCGAGCTGGCCTGCGTGACGAGCGCCTTGTTGACGGAGATGAAGGCGCGGCCGTTGCCGTGGGCCTTGAGCTTGGCGTCGATCGCCTTGGCGGCGCGCTCGAGGTCGATCTTGGCGCGGCCGATGGTGCCGTCCTTGTAGATCGGCCAGGTGTGAACCGGCCCGATGTAGGAGTAGGAAATCGCCGTGGCGCCGGGCGCGAGGACCTTGGCCTCGAGCAGCGCATCGATCCACATCTCCCAATCCTCGCCGCCCATCACGGCGACGGTGTCGGCGATGCCGGCCTCGTCGGCGGGCTGGATGGTGACTTCGCTGACAATGCCTTTGTCGGTGTCGACGGTCTTGTTGGTGTACGGGGCGCCGATCGGCTGGAGCGTGGACTTGTGGACGACGCCGGTCTTCGGGTGCTGGCGGCGGGGGGAGGCGAGGGAGTAGACGACGAGGTCCACCTGGCCAAGGTCGCGTTTGATGACCTCGATTGCCTGCTTCTTCATGTCGTCGGAGAAGGCGTCGCCGTTGAGATTGTGGGCATAGAGGCCGGCCGCGCGGGCCGCCTGGGTGAAGGCGATGGTGTTGTACCAGCCCGGCGTGGCGGAGCGCCCTTCCTCGGAAGGGCGCTCGAAGAAGATGCCGACGGTGGCGGCGCCGGAGCCGAAGGCGGCGGCGATGCGGGACGACAGGCCGAAGCCGGTCGAGGCGCCGATGACGAGGACCTTCTTCGGTCCGTTCTTGATCGGGCCCTTCGCCTTGACGTGGTCGATCTGCTGCTGGATGTGCGCAGCACAACCGGTGGGGTGGGCGGTCACGCAGACGAAGCCGCGGACCTTCGGTTTGATGATCATTGTCGCGGAATTCTTGCGCCGGGGTCACCCCTGACAAGAGCCAAGTTACGATCGCGAAAATCTTGCTTGCCGTGACGCGCGCGCTTCTCCCGACGCGGTGAGCGGATGGTGGAGCCCGACCTCCGGGCGGGCTTGAGGCGTGCGGGATCGGAGCAACCTGCCCGGAGGCCAGGTTCCACCTTTGCGGCAATCGGCATGCCGCTTAGATGCTCGGCACCTTGCCCAGCAGCACGATCGGCCCCTCGGCCTTCGGCGCGCCGCCCTTCTTCTCGAGGCTGATGGCGAAGGCGGCGGCCTGATTGACGGGCTGGTCGGGCCAGAAGGCGAGGACGGCACGGCCGTTTTCGTCGATATGGACGATGCCGCCGTTGACCGGATTGGGATGCGCCGGGTCGACGACCCACAGCTGGTAATCCTGCCAGTCGGCGATCGCCGGCATTTTCTCGAGCGTGAGCAGGCCGGCCTTCTGGTCGGGATCCCACACCGCGATGGCGCGGGCCTCCTTGGTATTGCCGGCCAGCGAGGCGAGCGCCGAGACCTTGAGGCGGGCGAGATCCTCCGAGCGGCGCAACTGGTTGCCGAGCTGGCTGATCATTTTCTCCGCCAGGAGCGAGCGTTCGGTGAGCTGGTTCTGCGCGGTCTGGTAAGCGATCTCGGCGAGGCGCCGTTCGGTCAGCAGGGTTTCGTTTTCGGTGCGCAGGGTGAGGTTGCGGGTCAGCAGCAGCGCGGCGACCAAGGCAAACGCGGCGGCAAGCCCCCATGGCGCGAACCGCGCGAGGGAAAACGGCACGATGCCGGGGGCGGCGGGAACAGCGGCTGCGGCAAGGAGGCGTTCCCTCAGCGCGGAAGGCGGGGCCACCGGCGGCGCCGCCAGCGCGAGCTGGGCGGTGGTTTCCCGCAGCGACGCGACGAACCCGGCGAGTTCCGCGTTGCCCGCCAGCTCCCGCTCGAACGCCAGCCGCTCCGCGCCTTCGAGCAGGTCGAAGGCGTGCAGAGCGGCGAGTTCCTCGTGGCGTTCGGTGATCATAACCGGGCGGGAAGAAGGTCCTTGAGCTTGAGCAGGCCGCGGCGGATGCGGGCCTTGATCGTGCCAAGCGGCGCGTTGAGGCGGGCGGCGATCTCCTGCTGGGTGAGCCCGCTGAAGTAGGCCAGCTCGATGGCCTGCAGCTGGTCGGGGTCGAGGCCGGCGAGCGCGGTGCGGACGGCGTCCGCCTTCTCCCGGCGCCAGAGCGCGCCGCCTGAATCCTCGCCGCCGGCGGGCTGCAGGTCGGGCGCCGCTTCGGCCAGCAGTTCGGTGCGGCGCTGCCGCATGCGGATGCGGTCGATTGCGCGGTTGCGCACCAGCGTGGCCAGCCAGGAAAACACGCTGCCGCGGGCGGGATCGTAGCTGCCGGCGGTGTGCCAGGCTTGGAGGAAGATATCCTGGATGAGGTCCTGGGCCTCGGTCGGATCCGCCAGCATGCGGTAGGCAAGCGAGTAGAGCGGACCGGACAACTGGTCGTAGAGCGAGGACAGTCCCGCTTTCTCCCCGCGGGCCATCGCCGCCAGCAGCCCGGCCTGCTGCCGGTTGCGGTCTTCGCCGGGAGGCTGTTCGGGGAAGGCCATGCTCAGGCGAGGGCGCGGGATCGCGACTTTTCCCACCGTGCCGCGCCCGCACCAGGCGGGCAGCGGTTCATGGATAAGGAGCATGGCATATCGTGACTACGGGTGAGAGCCGCCGTTGGATGCGATATTCCCCGGGCCGACTAGGCGGTCAGGCCGGCGGCGACCGCCACGACCAAGGCCAGCGCCAGCAGCGCGAGGAGGATGCGTTCATTCCGGGTGAGGGCGAAGGGCATGATCGTGATCCGTCAGAGTCCGGCGGATTTCAGGTTCGCGATGATCTGCCGCATCAGCGGGTCGCCCGCGAGTTCCGCCCACGGGCGGTTGCTGGAAATGCGGATGAAGTACTGGCTGCCCTGCCGGCGAAAGCCGTACTTCAGGGCGATCTGCAGCAGCGCCGGGATCGAATAGGGATCCTGGTAATCGATGACCCGGCCATCGAACACGTGCCAGAACCACACATGTTGCGGGTAATTGCGCTCGTTGTGGAAGAGGCGGTATTCGGCCGGGGCCACCGCCAAGCCCTCGAGCGCGGGAGCGGTGCGATGCAAACTCTTGCCGGGCTCGGCAACCCAGCCGGTGCCGGGCCAGCACGCGTCCGGCGTGTGGGAGGCGACGCGGCTGACCGAGGTCTGGCCCGGCGGCCAGTAAGCGATGTACACCGTCAGTTCGGTCACGCCCTTCGCCGCATCGAGGCGCAGGTAGGAGCGCTGCGCGAGGTACGTAGTCTGCAGGATGCCGGAGAACTGGTAGAGATCGTCGGCAGTGCGGACTTCCCAGCCCGGAGCGGCCGCCGGAAGCATTCCGGCCAGCGCGGGCGCCGCCTCCGTGTTGCCTTGGGCCGAGCGGAAATTGGCGCAAAAGAAAGCGGCGAGGGCGATCACGAGGACCGCGCCGGTCCAGAAAGTGAGGAGGGAGGCACGCGGGGCGATGGCGGCCGGGGCGGGAAGTGCGGCCGGCGCGGGCGGTTGATCCTTCGTCTCCAGCCACATGGCCAGCCCGGCGAGGATCGTGGCGGTCAGCCCGAGAATCGCAAAGCCGGTGACGTCGTGCCAGGTGCCGCTGATGTCGACCCCGCGGTTTGCCAGCAGCGTGAGGATCAGCGAGCGGATGAAATTCATGCCGAGCGCCAGGAGCGGCGCGATGACGATCAGAATGACGCGCCGCGCGGGTCGCCGCACCTGCCAGGCGGCGAAGAAAAACCCGGCGTAGACGCACGAGATCAGGCTGCGCACGCCGCTGCAGGCGTCGGCGATGCCGACCGTGGTGCGGGCGAGTTCGATCACATTCCCATGCTGGCGGGCGGGCACGCCGAAGAATTGGAGGACGTTCATCACGCCGGTGGTGACGGATTCCTGCAGGCTGAGGGTGAGACGCGCGTAGGTGCCGGTGGGCAGGGGCGCGACCAGGACCAGGAGAAAAATGGCGGTCAGGTTGATCCAGTTGCCGGGCAGCACGCGCACGCGCTCGTCGGCGAGCACGATCAGCCCGGCCAGCAACAATCCCGCGAGGCTGACCCCGAGGAGGAACAGGACGAGGGAGTGCGACCACCCCACCGATGCGGCAAAAAGCCCGGCAAAGCCAAATCCGGCCACCGCGCCCGCGGCCAGGAACACTTGGACGACCTGCTGGACCCGGCCGGGCCGGATCCAGCGCAACGGCCCCAGGCGCCGGCTCTCCCAAACCAGAAGGCCAAAGATCAGCGGGGCGAAAAAGCCGTGCGAGAGATCGGGGTTTTGCCGCCATTCCGGCCAGAGCACCGCACAGTAGGCCAGGGTCAGGCCGGCCAGCATGAGAGCCGCCGCCAGCACCGCCGCCTGCGGCCGGTCACGGTTCAAGGGAAGGTCTTCGCGGAAAAACGTCATCGTGTGGCGCTTTTCACGGGCAATTCCTGCACGGCATACACCACTTCAAGCGGGAGTGGCACGAGGGGCAACAGCGCGTTCACTTGCGCCGGCTGGGGGTTGTCCTTCAGCAAACCGGCGAGCCCGCGGAGCGGCTTGGCTTCGGATCGGGTGAAACGGTCGATCTGATTCGCCAACTGGGCGGTGCGGGCTCTGTCGCCACTGAGTTCGGTCACAAGATAGGCGGCGTGGTAGAGCGGCAGGGTGTCGGTGGTCAGCGGCGGCCCGGCCGCCAGGAAGCGCTCGAGAAAGGCGGACCGCAGCGGCTGGGACGTCCGGTCGATCAGGAAGGCACAGAGCAGGGTCGCGAGTCGCGGGGACATCGGGTAGTGCAGCAAGGTGTCGTACTCCGAGTCCGCCGGCACCGCCCAGCCTCGCGCCCGGAATGCGCGAAGGCGCAGCAGGCTCATTTCGTCGGCCGGCAGGCGGTTGTCGCCGTAGTTGTCCAGCAACGCGGCCGCCTGGTCGGGCAGGCCGAGGCGCAGCAGGCGGTCCGCCTGGTAGTAGGGCAGGTAGTTGGCGACGGTGACTGGGAAACGGCGGTTGAGCCGGGGTAGGGCCTTGTCCACTTGTCGCTGCAGGACCAGTTGCTCGATCGTAACGGCCTCGACGCACCAGTCGGGCAGGCCGTGTTCGCTGGCCAGCAGCGCGCCAAGCGTGTGGTCATCGCCGGTCTGGCGGGCGGAAAAAATCAGCGCGTGCAGCCACGCTTCCCGATGCCCTGAATCCTCGGACAGCATGGCGATGGCGAGGGTCTTGATCTGTTCGTAGTCGGCGCGGGCCAGCAGCACCCGGAACCAGACCTGGGCGGTGGCCGGGCGTTGCTCGGGGATATCCTGCATCAGGCGCTCGTAGATGGACTCGGCCACGGAGGGCTGGCCGGAAATTTGCAGGAGTCCCGCCAGCGTGATGGCGGCCTGGTAGTTGTGCGGGTTGAGCTGGCAGACGGTTTGCAGCGCGAGGATAGCGGCGGGATAGTCGCCGGCCGCCAGCGCCTGCTGGGCGCGCGTGGCATGAAGCTGCTCCTGGGCGTTGCGCAGTTCCGTCCAGCGCCACGGCAGGACCGTGGTCAGGTAACCGAGCTGGTAGCCGGTCGTCCGCAACGTGGCGTAGAGCGCCACGGAGGCGAGCAGGTACAGGCCCAGCAGGGCGCTGCCGCTGTAGGCGAAGGCGCGGCCCCAGAACGGCCGGACCCGCTCGGCGTCGACGCCGCAGCGCCAGCCGTCCTTGGTCTCGACGAGCAGCGGGCAAACCTTCCGGAAGCGCTTCGGCCGGTGCCAGTCGGTGACGGCCGCGCAGCGCGAATCCAGGGCGAGGCCGGAGTCGCTGAAGTTCTGGCAGGGGCAGGAATCGCGATGGGCGCCGTTGAGGCGAAACCAGGTTTTGCGCGCATTCCAATAGGCGAGGGCCCACCAAAAGCGGAAGAAATCTGCGATCCATCCAATCACCCGCTTATGTTACGATCCGGTCGCACCGCGGCAACGTGCAATTGGTTGACGGCAGGCGCGGCGCTTGGGCGAGGGTGGGAGGGGCTTTCTGCCCCAACAC
>JBEHYX010000132.1:0-9505 GCA_048497945.1 Verrucomicrobiota bacterium
GCCCCGACGAAGCACTAACGTCGGGGCATAAAGCCCATACCACATTTGAAAACACTTCCCCCCCTGTAGCGGCGGTCTGTAACCGCCGGCCTGGGAACCGGCGCCCATACAGCGCCGCTACAGTCAATCCCGCGGGACTGCTAGTCCCGCCTCCAAGCCCTGGTGCGGAACGGAGTCCGCGCCCGGCCTGTAGCGGCGGTCTATGACCGCCGGTTGGAGAAAGACGGCGCACATAGAGCGCCGCTACATCAATTCACGCCGACTGTGACTGCGGCGCCGAGCCGGCGCGCCAGCTGAGGACCTCGCAGGTCATCACCGGGTCGCTGCGGTTCTTGAGCTGCTGCGGGCCGACGATCCGCACCGCGATGCGGTCGGAGAGCTTCGTGTAGGTCTTGTCGCTGATGAGAATCTGGCTGTTGCGCGCGAGCTCGCACAGGCGCGCGGCGAGGTTCACCGAGTCGCCGACTGCGGTGAAGTCCATGATGCGCGCCGTGCCGACGTTGCCGACGACGGCCGGGCCGGTGTGGATGCCGATGTTAACCGCGAGGCGGTGTCCTTCCTCGAGCTTCCCGTGGAATTCCGTGAGGCGCTCGCGGATCTCCAGCGCCGCGCCCACGGCGTGCAGCGCGTGGTCCGGATGGGGCAGCGGCGTGTTGAACAGCACCATGACGCCATCGCCCATGAACTTGTCCACGGTGCCGTGATGGCGCTGCACCACCTCGACGACGAGCTGGTGGTATTCGTTGAGGATGCTGAGCAGCTTGCCGGGATGCATGCGCTCCGACATGCGGGTGAAGCCCTCGAGGTCGGCGAACATCACGGTGACCTCCTGCATCTCGCCGCCGAGCTTCACGAGCGACGGGTCCTGCAGGAGCTTCTCCACCACCTGCGGCGCGACGAAGCGCTCGAAGGTGCGGCGGATGGCGGCCTGGCGGGTGCGCAGGTCGTCCGACTCCTGCTTCGCGCGCAGGCGCTTCTCGATGCGGGCGATCAGCTCGCGCGTGTTGAAGGGCTTGGTCAGGTAGTCGTCCGCCCCGATGTCGAGGCCGTACACGCGGTCCTCGGCCTCCTGCAGTGCGGTGAGCATGATGATCGGGATCTTGGCCGTGGCTTCCTGCGCGCGCAGCAGCCGGCAGACCTCGAAGCCGGTCAGGCCGGGCATCTCGACGTCGAGGATCATCAGGTCCGGCATGTGCACGCGGGCGCCGAGCAGCGCCGACGGGCCGTCCTCCATCACGATCACCTCGTGGCCCATCGTCGCGACGACGTCGGCAATCATTTGCCGGCTGAGGTCATGGTCATCCGCGATGAGAATCTTCATGGTGCGCTCGAGCCGGCCCAGGGACTGGGCGGGGGCAGGCCGGCCTCCGCTACCGGGCACCGTTGCAAGCACCCGGTCGGGAGTCGAGGCGGATTCAGCGGCTAACGGCTCCGCCGGCCCTGCGCCGGGATCCGGCGCGATGGGAAACGGAGCATACACGGCTTACTTCCAGAAATCCTCTTCGCTGCCCTTGGCCGCCTTCCGGGCCGGCGCGGCGGCGGTTTCCGGGCGGATCGTCTGCACCGGGGCCGACGGCTGGGCGGACGCCTTGGCCGGGGCCGCGGCGGCGGTCTTGGCGGCGGCCGGCGCCTTGCGGCGGGCCACGACCGGGGTCACCACCGCGGGCTGCGCGATGGGCTGGGCGCCGGCACCGGTGAAGGTGTTGAGGCGGCCGACCGCGGCACCGAGCTCGGTGGACTGGGCGGAGAGTTCGTGCGCGACGCTGGCCGATTCCTCGGCGGTCGCGGCGTTGGCCTGCGTGATGCGGTCCATCTCGGTCACGGCCTTGGTGATCTGGTCCAGGCCCTGCGACTGCTCGCCGGAGGCGGTGGCGATCTCGGCGACCAGCGTGTCCATCTTGCGGACCTGGTCGACGATCTGTTCCAGCATCTGCGCGACCTCGACGCTGGTCCTGGCGCCTTCGTTGCTCTTCTGCAGCGCGGCCTCGATCTTGTCGGCGGTCTCGCGCGCCGCGGTGGCGGAGCGCTGGGCGAGCGCGCGGACTTCCTCCGCGACGACGGCGAACCCGGCGCCGGCCTCGCCGGCGCGGGCGGCCTCGACGGCGGCGTTGAGCGCGAGGATGTTCGTCTGGAACGCGATCTCGTCGATCGTCTTGATGATCTTGGAAATCTCGGCGCTGGAGGTCTTGATGCCGTCCATCGCGCTCGTCATGCGCTTCATGCCGTCGGTGCCGTGGTCGACCGCGGCGCGGGTCTCGGTCGCGATCTGCTTGGCGTTGTTGGCGGCCTCGGCGTTGCGGCGGGTCATGCCGGTGATTTCCTCGAGCGAGGCGCTGGTCTCCTCGAGCGAGGCGGCCTGCTGGCTGGCGCCGTCGGCGAGGCGGCTGCTGCTGGAGGCGAAGCCGCCCGCCTTGCCGAGCATGTCCTCGGCCATGGTGGAGAGGGAGCCGGAGATCTGGCCGATGGTGCGGCTGATGCGGACCGACAGCCACTGCACGAGGCCCACGCCGACCAGGGCGAGGCCGGCGATGGTGGTGCTGAGGATGAGCGTGATGCGGAGGTTGCGGTCGAGCACGCCCTGCGTCTCGCGACCGTTGTGGTCGGAGAGGTTGAACACGAACTGGCTGAGCTTGGTGAGGGCGGCCTCGATGGCGGCGTAGTTCTTCGCCACGTCGCCATCCAGGATCTTCATGGCCTCGTCAAATTCGCTCGCCTTGAGCGATTTTTGGAGGCGGGCGATCGACTCGTCGTAGGCCTTGATCGCGGCGGTCACCTTGTCCTGCAGGTCGCGGTCCTCGGTCGCGTTAAGCTGGCGGGCCAGTTCGGCGGCCTGGCGGTCGATGGCCTTGCGGTGCCCGGCCGCCTGCGCGAGCTTGCGCGCCTGCGTCTCCTCGTCGCGCCCCGTGACGTACTCCAGGTTGGAGAGGTTGTACTTCAGGGTGGCTTCCTGCAGCCCGGCGAGGGCCTGCAGCGCGGGCAGCAGGCGCTCGCTCAGCTCGGCGCTCCGGGCCGTGCCCGTCTTGGAGAGCTGGAACGACGTCGTCCCGAGCGCCACGATCAGCAACGCCAGGAAGACGTAGCCGAAGGTGATGCCGTGGAAGGCGCGTTTGAGACTCAGGCGGAACAGGCTGGAGGTCGGGCGGGACATGGCGGGAACGGGAGGGGGCGAGGTGGTGACGGGAAACGGACGGTTAGTTGGCGGTGAGCACGCTGACGGAGGCGTCGGCGCTGGCGCTGTCGACGAAGCCGATGGCGCCCGGCGTCTCGGCGACGAACTTGCGCAGGTCCTCCTCCTTCTCGAAGGACTTGGGCGCGGTGCCGCCGCCGGTCATGGCGAGGCGGCGCCAGTGGTTGTTGAAGGCGCTGGTGTTCATGTCGACGGCGCCCTGCAGGAAGGCGTCGGCAACGGGGCCGGACTTGAGGACGGCGAGGGCGACGCGGCCGGCGCCGTCCCAGGAGACTTTCTTGCCGAGGAACACGGCCTTGACGGTGGCGGCGTCGAGCTTTTCGCCCGCGACGTTCTTGTTGCCGATCAGGACCGGGGCGGCGAAGGCCGAGGTGCCGAGGCACAGCGCGGCCAGCGCGAGCGCGCGGCGGAGGAAGGTGGTTTTCATGGTGAGGGTTCTCCGTTGAGGGATTACGGCACGTTCCGCTTAGAAGCTGAGGGTCGTCTTCGCCGCGAAGAACGTCGTGGAGTGCTTCAGCACCGGGTTCGGCGTCTTGGCGGTATTGAACACGTTGTAGTTGCCGTCGACCGAGTGGCCCTCGAGCTTGACCGTGACATGCTCGTTGACGTCGTAGCGGACGCTCAGGGCCCAGTCGCCCAGCTGCTTGGCGTCCGTGGTGGCGGTGGCGGCGGGATACTTGTTTTCCGAGAAGGAATAGTAGCCGCCGATCTCCCACTTGTCGTTGAGGCGGCGGGCGGCGGAGACGTACCAGCTGTTGGTGCCGTACTTGCCGGCCGAGTTGAGCGCCGGGAGGGCCTGGACGAGCGAGTCGCCGGACTGCGTGAAGTACTCGGCCGCGAAGGTCCAGTTGTTGCGGGCGTACTCGGCGCCGAAGGAGGTGTAGCCGAGGGTGGAGAGCTTGATGCTGACCGGGAGGGCCGGCATGGCGGCGAACTGGCCGTCACCGAAGACATCCTTCAGCTGGGAATAGGAACCGTGGATCTTCAGGCCGCTGAGCGGCGTGCTCCAGTCGAGGGCGATGCCCGAGACGTGGTCGAGGCCGAGCGCCTGCACGCCGGTGCCGGCATACAGGTGGGCGTTGTTGAAGAAGTCCGCGACGCCCTGGTCCTTGTTCATCTGGATGTCGCCGTAGAACAGCTTGTAGTCGAGCGAGCCGCCCTGCTTGCCGAGCGTGAGCGTGCCGTAGACCATCGCGCCGTCGAAGGACGCCGAAAAGTCGCGCAGGATCGGGTTGTAGACCGACATCGGCAGGAACACGAACGGACGGATGACGTCGAGGTCGAGCGCCTCGCCGTAGAGGCCCTTCGGGTACTTGATGCGGCCGACGCGGACGCCGATTTCCTGGCGGAAGTTGTAGTCGGCGTTGGCCCAGTCGAGCTTCACCTTGTCGTCGCCGTAGTTGCCGAGGCGCTGCGCGAAGAGCTGGCCGCCGATGCGCAGGTGCGCGCCGATCGTGCCGGAGGCGTTGAACGCCATCTCGCGGAAGTCGTAGGTGCCATCCTTGTCCTCGAACGGGTAGTTGTTGCCGCTGGACTTGATGTAGCCCTGGCTGAGGAAGCCACCGATCTGGATGTGGCTGTTTTCGCCCAGCGGGATGGCTGCGGCGACACGGGTGGTGAGGAGACCCGCGCACAGGGTGGCGAGGCTGGCGATGACGATGAGCTTGGATTTCATAGGGTGAAGGTTGCTGGTGGAGGTGATCGCGCGCGCCTTGGGCAGCAAAAAAGGCACGGCCAAACGTCCCCGCGAAGGGAGGTGCTTGATCGTGCCTTCGACTTACGGGCCTGGATATCCCGTCCGAGAAAGCTACCCGCGGGCGACCCGCGAATCTATGTGCCGGCAACATCGGCCGGCCGGGGGTTTCCCTTTAGAATTAATTAACAACCGAACGCCTTCCAAATCCCGGAAATATCCTAAAGAAAGCCGTTTGTGAAAATGCGCCTTTGGCCGCACAATCCCTTTCAACAGGTTGACTTGCAGGTGCCCGCTGTAGGCTGGCTGGCTCGCCAGCCGAAGCCACCCGCCCCACGCCGGCGCATATCAGAGCCCTCCTCCGCCAAGCCTACGGCGGGCAGCCTCCGCTCTCGCTCCGCTCGGCGAGCCTTGGCTGGCCTGCCAGCCGTAGCCACTCAACCTTAGCCGGCATGCATGAGAGCCCACCTTCGCTGAGCCTACGGCGGGCAGCCTCCCTCTCGCTCCGCTCGGCGAAGGCTGGAGCCAACAGTCGGATTTGAACCGACGACCCACGCTTTACGAAAGCGTTGCTCTACCAGCTGAGCTATGTTGGCGACTAACCGAGAGGCGGAAGAAACTCGCCGGCCGATGCAGGGCAAGCCTTCATTTGGGGAAGTGCCTTCCCTTTCCGCCGACCTCTTCGACTACCCGCTGCCCGAGCGCCTGATCGCGCAACAGCCGGCCCAGCGCCGCGACGAGTCGCGCCTGCTGGTCGTGGATCGCAAGGCGCACGCGATCGCGCACCGGCATTTCCGCGATTTGCCCGAATACCTGCGCGCCGGCGACACGCTCTTCCGCAACAACGCCGCCGTCATCCCCGCCCGCCTTCACGCCACCCGCCCGACCGGCGGCCAGGTGGAGTGCCTGTTGTTGCGCCCGGCGGTCAGCTCCCAGCTGTCAGCTGTCAGCCCCCTTCAGGTTTCAGGTCCCAGGTCTCAGGTTTCCGACAGCTGGTGGTGCCTCCTCCGCCCCGGCAAGAAGCTGCCGGTCGGCGCGACCTTTGGCGTCGAGGGCCTGTTCACGGGCACGGTCGTCGAAAAAACCGACGACGGCCCGTGCCGTGTCGCGTTCACGACGCGCGAGGGCGACATCCTCGCCGTCGCCAACCGCATCGGCGAGATGCCGCTGCCGCCGTACATCCTCGACCGCGAAAACGATCCGGCGCGCGCCTTCGATCGCGAACGCTACCAGACCGTCTATGCCGACCGCGGCCACCAGGTCGCCGCGGCGGCGCCGACCGCCGGGCTGCATTTCACGCCGGAATTGCTGGCCAAGATTGGCGGCCAGGGCGTGGCGTTCGCCGACCTGACGCTGCACGTCGGTCTCGGCACCTTCCGTCCGATCAGCGCCCCGCAGATCGAGGACCACGCCATCCACCGCGAGGTCTACGAAATGCCGGTCGCCGCCCAGCAGGCGCTGTTCGCACCGCCGGGCCGCCGCATCGCGGTCGGCACAACGTCGGTGCGCTCGATCGAGGATTTCCTGGAAAAAAAACCTGAAGGTCATCGCGAGGCTTCCTCCGGAAGCCGTGGCGATCCAGCTGGATTGCTTCGTCGCTCCGCTTCTCGCAATGACAAGGCAGAAGGACTGTTCATCGGGGAGGCCGGCATCTTCATCTATCCGCCGCGCACCTTCCGGGGCGTCGACGCATTGATCACCAATTTCCACCAGCCTCGCTCCACTTTGCTGTGCCTCGTCTCCGCGTTCCTCGCCCCGGGTTCGACCGACGGCATTGCGTGGCTGAAGGAGATCTATGCCGAGGCGGTGGCGCGGGAATACCGCTTCTTCAGTTATGGCGACGCCATGCTGATCCTGTGATGCTTTGAACTCGAAACATTTTATTTGCGCACACAACGAATCGCGCTACCCGTCTGTTTCGCACTCCCAACCCATATCCAACATGAAACGCCTCATTCTCACTCTCCTCGCCTCCGCCGCCGTCCTCAGCGCGCAGGCCGAGACCTACACCATCGATTCCGTCCACTCGTCGGCCGGCTTCAGCCTCCGCCACCTCGTCTCGAAATTCTCCAGCAGCTTCACGAAGGTCAGCGGCACGGTTGAGTACGACGCCGCCCAGCCCGAAGCCAGCAAGGTCGAGGCCACCGTCGAGATCGCCTCCATCGCCACGGCGAACGAGAAGCGCGACAACCACATCAAGAGCCCGGATTTCTTCGATGCCGCCAAGTTCCCGACCGCCACGTTCAAGAGCACCTCGTGGAAGAAGACCGGCGACGACACCTTCGATGTCACGGGCGACCTGACGCTCAAGGACGTGACCAAGTCCGTCACCTTCAAGACCACGCTCGTCGGCAGCGGCCCCGGCATGGGCGGCGCCACGCTGACCGGTTGGGAAGCGACCACCACGATCAAGAAGTCCGACTTCGGCCTCGCCGGTCCGGCGATGCTCAGCAAGGTGCTCGGCGATGACGTGACGCTCAACATCAGCGTCGAGGCCGGCCACAAGCCCGCCGCCAAGTAATCCGCTTGTCATCGCGAGGCCCGCTTCGCGGGCCGTGGCGATCCAGCTGGATTGCTTCGTCGCCCTTCGGGCTTCTCGCAATGGCCCTCTCTTTCCCGGCCGGCGGCAACGCCGGCCTTTCTTTTTGCCCGGTGGCTGCTACGTTGGCGCCGTGACCGACGACGAGATCCAGCACCTGATCGAGGACGCGACCTTCGACTACACGATGGGCGCGAACGACGACGCCCTCGCCAAACTCGCCCGCGCCACCGCGGCCGCGCCGGGATCGTTTCCCGCCTGGCATGCGCTGGCCGAGGTCAATTTCAGCCTCCGCCGGTTCGACGACGCGCTGGTCGCCGCCAACGCGGCCCACCAACTCCGGCCCGACGATCTTTTCATCAACACCACCCTTTCCCGCATCTGGATGGAGAAGGGCGACAAGGCCAAGGCCGAGCACTACGGCGCGCAGGCCAAAATCCAGGGTTGGAAGGACCAATTGAAGAACCCCGAAGCCACCAAAGGGGGCCTGTAAGGCCAATCCTGCCGATCCACGAAAACCCCGAAAAAACGCTCAATTTTGCGATTTTTTGGCCTTTTTTGCCTGATTTCGGGTCATTTTAGAGGAAATCCCCGTTTCCGCACCGGCCCGTTGACAGAGGGCAAACCACCCCGCAACCTCCCGCTCCCATGGAAAGACCCGCCTACCTCCTTGAGTTTGAGAAGCCCCTGCGCGAACTCGAGAAGCAGCTCGATACGCTCCACCAGCAATCGCTGGAGAACAACATCGACATGTCCGCCGAACTGGCGGCCATCGAGGAGAAGATCGAAGCCACGAAGAAGGAGATCTACACGAATCTCACCCCGTGGCAGCGCGTCCAGGTCGCTCGTCATCCGAAGCGCCCGTACGCCTTGGACTACATCACGGCGCTTTTCACCGACTTTCAGGAGCTTCATGGCGACCGCCAGTTCAATGACGACCGTGCGCTCTATGGCGGCACCGCCTTCTTCGAAGGCCGGGCGGTCATGGTGATCGCCCAGCAAAAAGGCCGCGACGCCAAGGAAAACATCCTGCGCAACTACGGCATGCCGCAACCCGAGGGCTACCGGAAGGCGCTGCGCCTGATGAAGCTCGCCGAGAAGTTCCGCCTGCCGGTCATCACTTTCGTGGACACCATGGGTGCCTACCCGGGCGTGGAGTCCGAAGCCCGCCACGTGTCCGAGGCCATTGCCGTCAATCTGCGCGAAATGGCCATGCTCAAGACCCCATCGATCTCCATCGTCGTCGGCGAAGGCGGCTCGGGTGGTGCGCTCGGCATTGCGGTCACGGATCGCGTGCTGGTGTTCGAGAACGCCTACTATTCGGTCATTTCCCCCGAAGGCTGCGCCGCGATCCTCTGGAAGGATCGCGCCCACGCCCCCAAGGCCGCGGAAGCCCTCAAGCTCAACGCCGCCTCGCTGCTCGAGCTCGGTGTGATCGATGAAGTCATTGCCGAGCCCCTCGGCGGCGCCCACTACGCCCCCGACAAGGCGGCCGCCGCGTTGAAGTATGCGCTGCAGAAACACCTCAACGATCTCGTCGGCCTCGACACCGGGAAGCTCGTCGACCTCCGCTACGAGCGCTACCGCGCCCTCGGCGAGTACCGCGAAGTCGCGGCGAAGTGATTGCAGCTGGCTGCCGCATTCCGCGGCTTCTCATTGAACGTCGAATGTTCGACGTTGAACGTTCAACGTTCGGATTGAAGTGGTATGCCCGAGGTGGGGGTCGAACCCACAAGACTTTAGAGGTCGGTGGATTTTGAGTCCACTGCGTCTGCCAATTCCGCCACTCGGGCAACTGAGACGGGCAAGAAACCTTCCACCCTCTGCAAAGTCCACCCCGATTTTCCCGGACAGGATTAGGGCGTGTTTTCAAACCGCCGGAAGGATTGACCACGAATGCTCCGCCTACCGGCTCCGCTACTTGGTGCGCTCCGCCTGATCGGCTCCGCCGTGGGTTCTGGGGGTCGGCTAAT
The DNA here is from genome assembly GCA_048497945.1 of Verrucomicrobiota bacterium. Lineage (GTDB taxonomy): Bacteria > Verrucomicrobiota > Verrucomicrobiia > Opitutales > Opitutaceae > Lacunisphaera. The sequence goes on from JBEHYX010000132.1 coordinate 9,393, forward strand.
CGCCGACGGGAGACACGAACGCCTTCCCCAACGGCGATTAGCCGTTCCCCGGAACCCAAACCGGAACCGATCAGGTGAAGGGGATCTACAAGCGGAGCCGGTAGGCGGAGCAT
>JBEHYX010000133.1:0-9178 GCA_048497945.1 Verrucomicrobiota bacterium
GTTCTAAAGGAACGCAACAGACGGTGTTGCGAGAGAGAGTGGCATCAATGCGCACTGCGTTTGTGACGAGTGATTATCGCGAGGGTACATGTATGCTGTGCTTAGAAGGGTTGGTTATTGATGAAGCGCGAGAACATCTGAAACGCCTGCACCGGCTTGTATTGCGGCACCACTGCATGTCATCACAACACACGCGTTGTGACGAGGGAGGAAGCGAAGCGTAAGAGCGAAGATGAACGACGTACTGTGCCCAGCGCCTTTGACGGTGAGGAACGTGAACTGATTGACGTCGTACACCGTGACATACCCTGCGACTTGACTGTTGACGGTCCACGGCCGCCACGGGGCAGCGACATTGAAGCCCAAGCCCGACGTCCACGCCTCATTGTCCGTGTACGGCACACAACAGTCCACGTCGCCGTTGTCTGCGCCGGAGCCGGAGCCCGCGCCGACCAACGCCGGCGGTCAGAGACCGCCGCTACAGGAAGACGAGCCCGTCGCCGCGCCCGCCCCGGTTCCGGAACCCGCGCCCGCCGCCGAGGCCGCCGCGCCCACGGTGATCGAATCCGTCACAATTTCCGAACCCGCCGCCGCGCCGATCGAGGAAGTGAAACCGAAGAAGCCCCGCGCCCCGCGCAAACCGAAGCCCGAGGACACGCTCGCGGCGATGTCGGCGGAACCGGCCGCGGAAGCCGCCAACGGCGCCGAAGCCGCGCCCGCCGCCGCCCCGGCCGACGAGGCCCCGGCCGCGTCGTTCGAATCCTCCGCCTCGTCCGACGGCGCCACGCGCCTGCTCGTCACCGCCTACATCGGCATCGGCAACAAGCTTTTCATCCGCGGCGACGGCCCGGGGCTCAGCTGGGACAAGGGCGTGCCCATGCAGTTCGTCTCCATCGGCAAGTGGGGCTGGGCGTCGCACGACGTCGCCACGCCGGTCGCCTGCAAGCTCTACAAGAACGACGAAACCGCCGCGCTCTCCGGCGAGATCTTCCTCGAGCCCGGCAAGCACGTCGAGGTGACGGCACTGTTCTGAGCAACCCGCCCGGGCTGCCATGAACCGCCGGTCCTTCCTGCAATTCCCGCTCGTGGCGAGCGCCCTCGCCCTTTCGGCGCGCGCCGCCACGGAAACCGCCGGCGTCACGCGCGCCCCCGGCGGGATCAAGGTGGCGGCCGGACGCGACCGCTACGAAGAGGAGCTGATGATCATGGGCGGCCGCTTCGACCTCAAGGTGTCGAGCCGTGACAGCGGGGGCGACCTCCTGATCTACGACACCGTGCGCAACGCGAAGGGCGGGCCCGCGCTTCACTTTCACCACCAGCAGGACGAGTGGTTCTATGTGATCCGCGGCGAATTCATCGTCCGCGTCGGCGAGGAAACCCTGCAGGTCGGTCCCGGCGACTCGGCGTTCGCGCCGCGCAAGGTCCCGCATGCCTTTGCCCTGACGAGCGAGGGCGAGGGCCAGATGCTCGTCCTGTTCCAGCCCGCCGGCAGCATGGAGCATTTCTTCCAGGAGATGGCCCGCCTGGGCAAAGACATCCCGAAGAACCAGGAGACGGCCCTGAAGAAACTCTGGGCCGACCACGGGATGGAGATCGTGGGGCCGCCGCTCAAGATCTGATTCCACTGCCGGTAGGGGCCGAGCTTGCTCGGTCTCCAATCACCCCCCAAGAAGGGCCGAGCAAGCTCGGCCCCTACCCTGGAAAATTAGTAATGCGGCGGGCGCTCGTCCGGCATTTCGCCCGGCTCGCCCGCGCCCGGATGCATGGCGCGGAGCTGCGCGAGTTCCTGCCGCAGCTTCTTCAGCTCGTCGGCCAGCTCGAGCATGGCCTTGTCCTGCTGGCCCACGTGCTTTTGCAGGTGGGCGTAGCGTTCCTCCAGCCGGGTCAGTCGTTCCGCGTCGATCATCCCGTCAGAATGCGGATTGCCGGAGCCCGCACAAACCCTAGTTTCCGCGCCAACACAACATGCGCCGTTCTTTCGCGTTCCTCCTCGTCGTGGCCAGCCTCGCGCTGGCCTCGTGCTCGACTCCCCCCGCGCGGCCGGCCGGGGGCCCGTTGATCCTCCTCTCCATCGACGGCTTCCGCTGGGACTACCTGCGGAAGTACGAGGCCCCGACGCTGCGGCGCCTCGCCGCGGAGGGCGTGCATGCCACGCGGATGACGCCGAGCTTCCCGTCGAAGACGTTTCCCAACCACTACACGCTCGTCACCGGCCTGCGGCCGGCGCACCACGGCATCGTCGGCAACTGGTTCTACGACCCCGCGTACGCCGAGACCTTCGGCATGAGCAAGCCCGCGAGCAACAGGGAGGAACGCTGGTGGCACGAGGGCGAGCCGGTCTGGATCACCGCCGAGAAGCAGCACGTGCGCAGCTTCTGCTATTTCTGGCCCGGCTCGGAGGCCGAGAACCACGGCGTGCGCCCGAGCCGGTTCAAGCCCTTCAACGTGAAGGTGCCCACGCTCGCCCGCGTCGACGAACTCCTCTCCTGGCTCGCGGGGCCCGAGGCGGAGCGCCCGAAACTGTGCACGCTCTACTTCAACCTCGTGGACGATGCCGGCCACAAGTACGGCCCCGACGCGCCCGAGACCGGCGCGGCGGTCCAGGAGGCCGACGCCGCGGTGCAGCACCTGCTCGAGGGGCTCGCCAAGCTCGGGCTCGCGGACTCGGTCAACCTCGTGCTCGTCGCCGACCACGGCATGTCGCCGTGCGGCCCGGACCAGGTCATCTTCCTCGAGGACCTGATGGACGTTTCCCAAGTCCAGGTCGACTCCACCGGCCCCGTCGGCGGCGTGCGCCCGAAGCCGGGCACCGTCAGCGCCGCCCAGCTCGCCGCCTCGATCCGCGCCAAGGCCCCGCCGCAGCTCCATGTCTACCTGCGCGACGAAACGCCCGCGAAATTCCACTATCGCGACAACCCGCGCATCCCTGACGTCGTGCTCGTGTGCGACGACCACTGGAACTTCGAGAGCAAGGTGGGCTGGCCGAAGCGCGCCCCGACCTACAACCTCGGCTCGCACGGCTGGGATCCGGCCACGTCCAACATGGGTGCGCTCTTCATCGCCCGCGGCCCCGCCTTCCGCCATGGCGTGGAAATCCCCGACGTGGACAACATCGATGTCTACAACCTGCTCTGCGCCGCCCTCGGGATCACGCCGGCGCCCAACGACGGCGGCTCCAAGCTGGTTCACGCCGCGCTCAAGCGCTGAGGTCTTGCGCCTTTTGCAGGCGTTCGCCCAGCACCTGCAGGAAAGCCCGCGCCCGGTTTTGTTCCGGCGTCGGAGATACATCCGCCAGGCGGCCCAGGGAGCGCAACAAACCCTGCCGGCTGTATTCCGTGACGAAAATGATCGGCAGGCATTCACGCCCCGAACTGCCCGCCATTCGGGCATAAAATTCCACGCCATTCATCGCCCGCACGCCCACATCGAGCACGATGGCATCCCAACGACCCGTTTGGGCCAGCAACAGGGCTTCGCGCACGCTGCCCGCCCAATCCGTTTCGTAGCCGGCAAGGTGCAGCCATTCGGCCAGCGGCCGGCTCACTGGCGGACTTTCGTCCACGATCAGGATCCGCGCCCGGGCGGATCTTTTGTCCGGCGGCATACCTAGGCGCTCCTGCTTTTGCGCCGCCGCGCCGGCTTCGCATGCTGGATGAGCATGGCTTCCACCTGGCGGTAGGCCCGGCGCGCGACGGGGTCATGCTGGGCTTTTCGCAGCTGTCGGCTGATGGCAAGCAACGCCAACCACAATCGCCGGGCATGTGATTCAACAGAAACGGCCGAAGCCGCCTCCGTCCGGCCCTGACGGTGGGTCTTCATTATCTTCACGCACAGATGTTATGTGCGCCCATGTTTTGTCAACATATTCCCCATTAACGGGCACCCGTTGACAAATGTTCACTCACGCCCCATCCCGTCCGCATGCATTATGCCCAGCTTTTCCGCAAGTTGCGGGAGCAAAAAGGCCTCAGTCATGACGCCTTGGCCAAACTGGCCCGCCGGCACCGTAACACGGTAGTGAACGTCGAGGGCGGCCGCCGGGTGAAATTTGCAACCATGGCCGCTTTGATGGCGAAGATGGGTTATCCAAGTAATTCGCCGGAAATGGCCAGTCTGGCTTTGTTGTGGCTGGAATCGGTAAGCGGGCTGGAACTGGCTGATCCTGCCAAGCTGAACCAGGCGCAGCAAAAGCTCGCCGGTTATGGCAAAAGCACCGGCTTGGCCATCCAGCAACTGGCGGAAACAACCCGCCGCAACCGGCTGACCGAACGCCAGGTACGTCTGCTGATCTTCGCCGCCGAGCACCCCGAAGTGCTCGCGATCGTCGAATCCGTCCAGGATCTGCTGACGGGCAAAGGCACGGATCACGTCTCGCAGCTCAGTGCGGCGGAGGACCGCTGACGACCGGGTCGCCCATTCAGTCTTTCTTTTCCGGCGCGGCTCTCCCGCCATACGGCGGCACCTCGATCCCCAGGGCCCTCATCTGCGGCACGTACACGGCATTGTAGCAGTCGGGACAGACGCCGTGGCTGAAACTCGAGCCGGTGCGCGCCTTGATATAGCTCTCGATCTGGTTCCAGTAGTTCCTGTCGTCGCGCACCCGCTTGCAGTGGGAGCAGATCGGGATGAACGACTCGAGCTGCTGGACCTGCGTGGCATAATGAAGGATGCGATCGGCCACGTGCAGGCGCGCCTTCAGCTCGGCCAGCTTCGCGGGTTTGGTCAGGAAATCGTCCACGCCCGCCGCCGTCGCCTGGTCGAGGTTGTCGGCGCTCGTCGTCTGCGTGGAGAGCAGGATGAAATAGGTGTAGTCGCCGCCGCGCTGGCGAATGCGCCGGCACAGTTCCAGCCCGTCGATGCCCGGCAGGATCCAGTCGCAGACGACCAGCCGGTGGGGCTCGGCGGAAAACTTCGCCCAGCCTTCCTCGCCGGTGGTGGCCACGGTGAACCCGTGGCCGAGCGCCTGCAGCAACCCCTGCAGCACGGCGCAGGCGATCGGGTCGTCCTCGAGGATCAGGATCTTCATGGCGCCGGCCGGCCGGCGGCGGTCCGCAGCGCGACGCACGTGCCGGTCCATTCCTCGTCGAGGCCGGCGAGCAGCCGGTCGGCCGCCGCCCAGTCGGCCTTGCGGCCGGCCTGCTCGAGTTCGTGCAGGGCCTGGCGGAGGGAAACGGCGCCGAGGCTGGCGGCGCTGCCGGCGATGCGGTGCGCGAGCTGGGCCACCTCCGGGCTGGAGCGTTGCCGCACCATCGCCTGCAGCCGGGCGAGATCCGGCGGCACGTCGCGCGACACGATCTCGATCAGTTCGTCGAGCAGCGTCCCGTCGCCGTTGCCGGGCAGTTCGCGCAGCTGGTCCAGCTGCTCGGGATCAAGGATGGCCGGACGTGGCGAGGGCTTGTCGGATGCGGTCCCCATGCGGTGCGGTTCAGCCAGTTAAGTCCCTCCCCGGGACCGCGCAAGAAGGCACTGCCGGCCCGCAAAAATTTTCATGCCCCGGCTTCAAGGGCCGCCAGCGCCTCGCAGGTCAGCCGCCAGTCCCGCTCCAGTTCCGCCCGCAAGCCGTCGACCACCGCCCAATCGGCGACGCGTCCGGCCTCCTCCAGGCTGCGCAGCCGGCGACCCAGCAGGGCTGCGCCCATGCTCGCGGCGCTGCCGGCGAGCCGGTGGGCGAGCTGCGCCCCTTCGGGGCCGTGGCGCGCCGCGAGCAGTTCCTGCAGGCGCGCGAGGTCCGGGGGCGTGTCCTTGATGAACATCTCGCGCAGGTCGCCCAGCAGCGTCGGGTGGTTGCGCCCGGGCAGGTCGCGCAACTGGGCAACCTGCTCCGCTTCCAGCACCGCCTCCGGCTTCGCCGCCGGGGCGGCCACCTCGGCCACGGACGCCTTGATGCCCTGGCGCTGCAGCGCCGCCTGCAGCGTCTCGAGGCGGATCGGTTTCGCGAGGTAATCGTTCATGCCCGCGGCGAGGCACTGCTCGCGGTCGCTGGCCATGGCATGCGCCGTGAGCGCGATGATCGGCACCTGCGGCTGGCGCACGCCGTCGGCGCCGGCGCGGATGCGACGGGTCGTGTCGTAGCCGTCGAGCCGGGGCATCTGGCAGTCCATGAGCACGACGTCGAAATCCCGCTGGGACAGCCGCTGCAGCGCCGCCAGCCCGTCGCCGACGATCTCGCACCCGAAGCCGGCCTTCTCGAGCAACAGCCGCGCCACGAGCTGATTCGCGGGGTTGTCCTCGGCCACGAGGATCGTGGCCCGGAACGGCGGCGCCGACCGGGCCGGGGGCGCGGCGGGCGCGGCGGCGAACACCGGCGAGTCGACGGTCACGACCGGCAGCTCCAGCTCGAACCAGAACGTCGAGCCGCGGCCCGGTTCGCTTTCCACCCCGATCCGCCCGTGCATCAGCTCGACCAGCTGCCGCGAGATGGCGAGGCCGAGGCCGGTGCCGCCGTACTTGCGCGTGGTGGAACCGTCCGCCTGCGAGAAGGACTGGAACAGCCGCGTCCTTTGCTCCGGCGTGATGCCGATGCCGGTGTCCCGCACCTCCACCCGGAAGGCGTAGCGGCCCGGCGCCGGGGCCGGCAGCGTGCGGACGTTGATCGCCACGCCGCCCTCCTCGGTGAATTTCACGGCGTTGCCCGCGAGGTTCACCAGCACCTGCTGGATGCGGATCGCATCGCCGCTCAGGCCGGCCGGCAGGTCGCCGGGCATCGCCACCGTGAGGGTCAGGTGGCGCGCCGCCGCCCGCGGCTTGAGCAGCGCCGCGGCCTGCTGCACCTGCTCCGCCAGGCTGAAGTCCATCGGCTCGATCGTCAGCTTCCCCGCCTCGATCTTCGAAAAATCCAGGATGTCGTTGATGATCGTCAGCAAGTTCTCCGCGCCGTTACGGATCACCCGGCCCATCTGCTGCTGGTCGGGCGTCAGCGGCGTGCCCATCAGGAGGTCGGCCATGCCGATCACGCCGTTCATCGGCGTGCGGATCTCATGGCTCATGTTGGCAAGGAACTCCGATTTCAGGCGCGACGCCGCGAGCGCCTGGTCGCGCGCCAGCGCCAGGCTTTCCTCCAGCTCCTTGCGCTGCGTGATGTCCTCCGTGAACATCACGATGCCGCCGATGGCGCCGTCGTCGTTGTGCCAGGGCTGCACGCGCCAGCTGAGCCACTGGCGGCGGCCGTCGGCGCGCTCGAACCGGTCCGCCGCGTTGACCTCGGTGGCGCCGGCGAGGCAGTGGCGGTGGATTTCCCTCCATGTCGCGCCGATCTCGGGGAAAATCTCGCAGTGCGAGCGGCCGATGATGTCGCGGCCCTCCAGGCCGTAGTCCTTCAGCCACTTCGCGCTGTGCACGAGGTAGCGCATCTCGCGGTCGAACATGGCGACCGACGCGGGCGCGTGCTCGGCGAACAGCCGCGTCCGCTCCTCGCTCTGGCGCAGCTGGATTTCCACGCGGCGGCGGGCCTGCCGGCCGCGCGACTCGAGGGTGAAGGCCAGCCACACGAGCGCCAGCGCCAGCCCGCCCGCCAGGACCTGCACCTTCAGCACGGCGGACTCGATCTTCTCCATCTCCTGGCTCCGCCCGACGAGCAGGCTCGCTTCCTCCGCGCGAATCTCGTCCGCCAGGTTGACCAGCGCGCCGCCGACGCTGGCGGGCTGGTCCGCGAGCAGGTGGGCGGCCTCGAGCGCCCCCTGCCGGTCGCGGGCCCGCAGGAGTCGCGCGGTCTGCTCGCGCTTCTGCTCCGCCAGCTCCTGCAGCCGGTTGACGCGCTCCACCTGGATGGGATTGTCCTGCACCAGGCTTCGCACCTGGGCGAGCTCGGCCGCGACCACCTCCCAATGGACATCCACCCGGGTGCGGAAGCCGTCCTGCCCGGTCAGGGCGTAGCCGCGGGCGGACGATTCCATGCGGGCGATCGCCGCCACGAGGTGGTCGACGTTGCCGCGCACCTTGTGCGTGTGCACGACGAGGTTGGAGGCCTCGATCAGCTGGAGGTTCGCCTGGTAGGAAACGACCCCGACCATCAGGATGAGGCTGCCCGCTGCGGCGAACAGCGGCAGCGACTGCGCGGAGCTCTCCTTCGGCCCGGCCGCCTCCCGGACGACCCGGCGCGCGACGAGCACGCCGGCCAGCAGGAACATGAGGCCGGCGTTGAGCGCCATGCCGGTATAACTCCACCACGACGAGGTCCCGCGCAGGCCGACAAACTGGCTGCAGACCGAGAGCATGGCGATGGACATCCAGACGGTGCTGAGCACGACCAGCGTGCGGGCGTAATTTTTCCCGGAATTGAGCAGGATCAGCGCGATGCCGAGCAGGCCGAAGGACAGCGCGCTGGACGCGGCCATCCGGCCTTCGAAGCCCACCGGCGAGTCGTACTGGCCCTGGCGAAAGATCAGCGCCGCGAGCGACGACTGGCCGCCCAGCACATACACCCCGAGGATCACGAGGCCCAGCAGCGCCGTCGCCCCGCCCAGGAACCGGGCGCTCCTGCGCCATCCGGTGCCGTGGGCGATGAAGGACAAGCCGGCCAGCAGGCAGCCCACGGCGGTGGTGAAAGCCATGGGCGGCGTGGAGGGCAGCACGCTGGCCCACGCCGGATGCCCGGTGAAACGGCCGGCGATGACCGCCACTCCCAGGCTGAAAATCAGCGCACCGCCGAGACCAAACCATCGCGCCAGCCGGTCGGTTGAATCAGTTGGTTTCAAGGGATCGCGCCCGCGATCCGGCGCGGCGGCAAAGCAACCGGATCAGGCTTGGAGTGCCAAACCAAAAGCAGCCGGGGTGTTCACCGGGGCGCGGCAGGTGTAGCTCTCGCACACATAGGCCGCGGCCCGGCCCTCGATCGGCTTCATCGCGGCAAGGTACGGCCGGCGCGAGGCCAGCCACTGCTGGCCGGCGCCACCGTCGGCGCCCAGCACGGCGCGGCGCGGTCCGGGCGCGGCGGTGAGCACGGCCGCCAGGGCGCGCCAGTCGGGCGAACTCGGGTCGCCCGCCAGCACGACCGTGCGCGGCTCCGCCAGCACCAGCTCGAGCGCGCACAGCATCTGCGGCAGCGCCTGCGGCATCCGCGTCCACGCCGGGCGCAGCGCCTCGAGCGTGCGCCGCGCGCGGTCGGCGTAACCTGGAGGCGGGGTGCCCTCACCCCGCGAGGCATCACTTGCGCGGGGTGCCCTCACCCCGCGCAAGTGAT
>JBEHYX010000134.1:0-8926 GCA_048497945.1 Verrucomicrobiota bacterium
ATGCTCCGCCTACCGGCTCCGCTTGTAGATCCCCTTCACCTGATCGGTTCCGGTTTGGGTTCCGGGGAACGGCTAATCGCCGTTGGGGAAGGCGTTCGTATCTCCCGTCGGCGATTAGCCGACCCCCGGAACCCACGGCGGAGCCGATCAGGCGAAGCGCACCAAGTAGCGGAGCCGGTAGGCGGAGCATTCGTGGTCAATCCTTCCGGCGGTTTGAAAACACGCCCTAGTCCAAACTGTCGGGGCATAAAGCCCCTCCGCCCTCGGAGCCAAGTTTGTGCCCGCTGTCCTTCACGGCATGCCTCGTTCGTCGTTATTCTGAAGCTCCCCTTTTTGCGCTTTTTGTGCCTCTTTGTGGCCAACCCGAAATTCCCCATGCCGACCAAATCCGCCCTCAAACGCCTCCCGCCCAAAAAACGTCCGCGCAAGGCCAAGGCCGGCACCCGCGGCGCCGACGCCTCCGCCGCCCTGCTGGCCGAGCTGACCGGCGTCGCCGCCGAAACCAAGGCCGCCATCGAGAAGGCCGGCGGCGTGGTCACCGGCCAGTACCTCGACCCCATCGGCCAGCACCCGCTCCTGCTCGCCGTCCTCCCGGTCGCGAGCGTCGAGCCGACCCCGTTCCAGCGCGACGTGTCCGACATGCACCACAAGAAGCTGGCGGACGTCATCGACCGCACGGGCATGTTCCTCGACCCGATCATCGCGATCACCGCGCCGAACGCCGGCTTCTGGACGCCCAACGGCGGCCACCGCCTCGCCGCAATGAAGCGCCTCGGCGCGAAATCCATCACCGCGCTCGTCGTGCCGAAGCGCGAGGTCGCCTGGCAGATCCTCGCCCTCAACACCGAGAAGGCGCACAACCTCAAGGACAAGTCCCTCGAGGTCATCCGCATCTTCCGCAACCTGCTCGAGGATTCCGCGGCCAAGCCGGAGAAGGACTTCGCCTATTATTTCGAGGAGGCGTCGCTCATCACGATGGGCCTGTGCTACGAGCAGCACGCGCGCTTCAGCGGCGGCGTGTACAACTCCTTCGTCCGGCGCCTGACCGCTTTCAGCGACGAGCCCCTCGCCAAATCCCTCAAGGCGCACGAGAAGATCGCCGCGATGCTGCTCGAGCTCGACGCGAAGGTCGCCGAGGTCGTCGCCAAGCTGAAGGCGAAGGGCTTCGTCAGCCCGTACCTGAAGACCTTCGTCGTCGCGCGCTCGAACCCGCTCCGCTTCATGAAGGAACCGCCGGAGCTTGAGGAACTGATCAAGACGATCGAAAGCAAGGTCTCCAAATTCAACGTCGATAAAATCCGGCAGGAGGACATCACCGCCTCAGGGGGTGGTTCTTCAGACGAAGAGTAGCCCTTCGACGCGCTTTGCTTGCTCAGGGCCATTCGCCGCGGCGGCACGCCATGAGCAAGCGGCACTCGGGCCGCGCGTCGAATGGCAAGGTCGAGCGCATGAACCTCGACCGGATCAAGCCCGAGGACATCACCGCTTCCGGCGGGACGCCCGACGAAGAGTAGGTGCCCGCGGGCTCACTGAAAGTTGGAGCGCGGTGACCTCACCGCGCTGAGGAAACCCCGCCGGAAGAAAGCGCCTTGGGGACAAGCCGCTCCACCTTCAGCGGCATGATTCCGGCTAAGAAGTCGCGGGCCCGCGCGTAGTCATGGTACCCTCCCATGAAAAACGCCCTGCCCCGCCTTATCCTGATCGTGTTCGCCGCGGCCGCCCTGCTTGCGTCCGCGGGTTGCGCCACGGTGAACGAAGTCCTCTTCCGCACGGCGGACGAACTCCAGCGCCAGCAGCAGGCGATGGCGTACGAGTCCTACCTGCAGCAAAACTGGTACTCCGGCCGCCCGCCCTCCGACACGTCGGCGCCTGGCATCAAGTGAGGCGCCCGCCGGATTGTCCGCGCAAGGCGATCCCGCGCCAGCCGATCCGTCGGCGCGTTTTTTGGCTCCCGAAAACACGGGAAAATATCCCGGAACCATGCGGCAGCGCGTCCGGTCGGTTGAAGCACCTGCATTCATTCCGAACGGAAACCCGGAGGGCCCCACGGTTACGGTGTCGCCGGTTTCTTTGGTCACCTCTCGCGACGGGCGGCTCACCCCGCCCGTTTTTTTTGCGCCCGTGCCTGGCGCTGTCATTGAAGCGATGGTTGCATCCGGGGATTATCCGCCTATTGCTTTTGCCGTCCGGATGGGCCTCCGGACACTCACCCTGTCTTCGCCCTTAACCGCGCGGAGTCCTGGAGTTCGCGCCGCGCCGGACCAGCTTCCGCGCTTTCGCGTCCTCCGCGTCAAAAGCAGTTTTTCTGAATCCGCCCCCCGGGAGCCTGCGTAAAAGCAACCATGAAAGCCCACCCCTGCCTCCCGTTCCTGGCCGCCGCCCTGCTGATCGCCGTCCCGGGCCGCGCGGAAACCAAAGCCACGCCCGGGGCCGAGGACAACCGTCCGGTCCTCCATGTGACGGTCATGGAAACCGTCGCCTACACCTCCGGCAACAGCTACACCGACTTCGACCGGCTGGATGTCGCGCTCACGGCGATGGCCAAACAGCGCAACTGGCCGGTGCGTGTGAAGGCCGAAAGGCTCCTGGGCGATGCCGTCACTTCCTACAATCCCGAGTTGCGGATCGTGCTGCAGGCCGTGAGCCACGAGCTGGGTGATGAATACCTGTTCCGGGCCACGGTGTTCGTGCTGGCCAACGGCAAGGAAACCAATCTCGGCCTCGTCACGTACCGCCACGCCGCGCGCCTGGGCGAGAATCTCGACACGCTCTACGAAAAGATCTTCCGCGGCGGCGCCGGCGCGATCGCGGACAAGGCCCAGCCGCTCCTTTTTCCGGAACCCGTGCTGCATGTCAGCGTCATCGATTCCGTCAATTTCAACGGCAGTGCCAATGCGTACACCGATTTCGACCGGCTCGACGTCGCCCTGACGCGCGTGGCGGAGAAGCGCAAGTGGCCCGTCAAGCTCGACGTCTCCCGCCTCGCCGGCAATACGCCCGACTATCCGACCGAGCTGCGCATCACCATCCAGCGGGTCAGCCGCGAGCCGATCCAGGACTACGTCATCCGCGCCTGGGTCACGCTCCAACTCGACGGGAAGAAGCAGGATTTCGGCATCGTCAGCGGCCGCTACAGCGCCCGCCTGGGCGAGAATTTCGACGACACCTACGAGAAGGTGTTCCTCGCCGAGGCCCAGGCCATCGCCGACAAAGTCGAGCCCCTGCTCTTCCCCGGCTTGAAAAAAGACGAAAGGAAGAAGTAAGGCCGCGTCCATGCCCGCATCGCAAAACGAAGTCCGCGAGGAAACCGCCCTGCTTGTCGCCGCCGGCGGCGGCGACCGGGCGGCGTTCCGCGAACTCTACGGGCACCTCAGCGCGCCGCTGTTCTCGCTGGCGCTGCGGCTGGTCGGGGACGCGGGCGCGGCCGAGGAAATCCTCCAGGACACCTTCGTGAAGATCTGGCGCCACGCCGCCGGCTACGACGCGCGCAAGGCCCAGCCGTTCACCTGGGCCGTCACCATCCTCCGCCGCACCGCGATCGACCATCTCCGCCGCCACCACCGCGCGCCGGTCCTCGACGCCCTGCCCGTGGAGGATGCCGTGCCCGGCGTCAGCGAAACCGCACGCGCGACCGCCGAGGCCCACGAGACGGCCGAGCGCGTGCGCGGCCTCCTTGCCACGATCGAGCAGCCGCGCCGCTCCGCCCTCGAGCTCGCCCTTTTTTCCACGCTCACCCACGCCGAGATCGCCACGCGCCTCGCCCAACCGGCCGGCACCGTGAAGACCTGGATCCGGCGCGGCCTGCTCGAACTCCGCCACACCCTATCCTCCACCGCATCATGAACGAACATCCCGAAGATTTCGTCTGCCCGTACCTCCTCGGCCGGCTCGACCGCCAGCAACGCGCCGCCTTCGAGGCGCTCGTGTCCGCGGACTCCTCGCTCGCGCGGCTCGTGCGCCAGACCGAGGCCGCTCTCGACATCCGCCGCAGCCTGCTCGCGCTGCACGCCAACCTCAACGCCTCCCCGTCATGAACGACACTGCCCAGGAAACCGCCGCGCTCTACGTCCTCGACCAGCTCGACACCGCCGCGCGCGCGGCCTTCGAGGCCCGCCTGCTGCGCGAGCCCGAGCTCGCCGCCCACGTGCGCGAGCTCGAGTCCGGCCTCGCCCGCGCCGTCCGCGCGCTGCCGCGCCGCGAACCGCCGGCGGACCTCTTCGCCCGGATCGAAACGAAAATCGAAGCCGCAGGGTGGAACCCGACCTCCGGGCGGGTTGAATCCGATACGCCCGCCGCGCAACCTGCCCGGAGGTCAGGTTCCACCTTGTGGCGTTGGACTGCGTTCGCCCAATGGGGCATCGCCGCCGTGATCGCTCTCAGCCTCGCGACGCTGGCCATCCAAAGCCTGCGCCGCTCCGCCGCCCAGCCCGTGTTCGTGGTCGTCGGCCTCGACGCCAACCGCAGCACGGTCACGGAGCTCCCGCAGACCGGCGGCGCCAAGGACGCCGACACCCGCTTCATCCAGCTCGCCTCGCTGGCCGACAACTACTGGCGCAATCCCGCCGCGCTGCCGGCGCCGGCCGCCGCCACCACCGGCGACAGCCGCGGCTACGCGGTCTTCGATCCCGCCAGCCAGCAGGGCTTCATCGCCATCGAACAGATTCCCGCGCTCAGCGCCAACCAACGCTATCATCTCTGGGTCGCCGACGCCGCTACCGGTCGGGTCCGGGATGCCGGTACTCTTCCGCTGGCCGGCCTGAATCGCGGGCTCTATTCCTTCACCCTCGACCCGGAGGGCGCCGGCAAGGCCGGCCGCCCGCAGCTGTTCGTCACCGTCGAGGACGCCACGACCCCGGCGGCGCCCGACCAGCCGCGCGGCAAGGTCGTGCTCGGCCAGCGGAGCTTCTGAGGGCGCACCGTTTAAACGCTGAGAAACCGCACTTGGAGGCGGGACTACCAGTCCCGCGAATCGCGCGATAACTCGTGGGGCTGATAGTCCCGCCTCCGATAAAAACATAACGGCGCTCATGGAGCGCCGCTACAGCCGATCTGTTCTCTGTCACCTGTCCTCTGTTTTCCGAGCATCAGCCTTTCGGCTGATACCCCTTCCAGACCCATTCGAGCGCCTGCGGCATGATCTGCTGCTTCACCTTGTAGTCGCAGTGGCGGGAATTGAGCGAGAAGGTGTACTGGCAGTGGTAACCCTTTTCGCGGAGCACCGCGGCCATGCGGTGGTTGGCCGCCACCCAATCGTGCATGCCGTCGCGCAGGACATTCGGGTTGTAGAGGTCGCCGTCGCTCACCTGCATCCAGATGCGGATCGGCTTCGGGTCGCTCGCGGCGATCAGGCGGTTGTGGTACTCCCACGCGCCACCCGGCGTCACCGGGTCGTACGGCCACTGCTGGTTGACGTAGGTGCCGGAATAGGAAACGACGCGGCGATACCACTCGGGATGGTACCACGCCATGGTGAAGGCCGCGGCGGCGCCCGAGCTGCAGCCCATCGTGGCGCGGCCGTCGGGATCGTCGGTCAGCTTCACGTGGCACTGCGCCTCCACCGCGGGCAGCACCTCGGCCTGGATGAACTCGGCGAACTTGCCGGACATCGTGTCGTACTCGAGTCCGCGCTCGTTGCCCTGGGCGTCGCCGCCGCCGTTCTGGATCATGATGGCGATGAGCGCGGGCACGCGCTGCTGCGCGATGAGGTTGTTGAGCGTGTTCACCAGCAGCGGGTCGGACTTGCCCGGCGCGGGGCCGTCGTGGGAAACGAGGAACGGCGCGGCGGTGCCCGGCACGTACTGGCTCGGGATGTAGACGGTGATCGTGCGCTGGTACGGCGCCGGGTGCGTCTGCACGACCAGCGTGAGCGGGTTGGCGGGGTCGACCGTGCCGAACTTGTCGCGCCCGATGCCCGGATAGAATTTGCTCTCCGCCGAATCCAGCGTGATCTGCACCACGCGGCCCTGCGGCACGCCGGCCACCTCCTTCGATTCCGGCGCGGGCACGTATTCCGGGCCGACGAGCCAGTCGCCCTCGGCATCGACCGGCGGGTTCACGCCCGGCGCCACGTGCCAGCCGGCGTCGCCGGGCTTGGCGCCCGGCACGGAGAATTTCGGCGCGCCGGGCCCGTCGGGCGCGCGGGTCGGCATCGGCGGGCGCGGGGGCCGCGCCGCGGCGGCGGGCGCGGGCGGCGCCGCGGGAGCCGCGGCGGCCGGGGCGTTCGCGGACGGCACGGCGGCGGATGCAGTTAACGACGCAACACAGGCGAGGACCGCGGCGGTCCGGCGGGGGTACATTTTCATGGGGTGGAAAGCTGCCGTTATCAAAACCAGCTTTCCGGTTTCCGCGAGCCGGGATTACTCCGAACGCAGCAAGTGCGCCACGTCCACCCGGGCGGCCCGGCGCGCGGGCACCGCGCAGGCCAGCACCGAGGTGAGCAGCAGGACGACGCCCACGGCGACCAACACCCACGGATCGTTGGACGTGGTGCCGAAAAGCAGCGTCTTGACGAACTTCGACAGCGCCAGCGTGCCCGCGAGGCCGAGCACCACGCCGATGGCGGTCAGCAGCAGGCCGCGCTTCATCACCAGGGCAACCAGGTCGCGCTTGGTGGCGCCGAGCGCCATGCGCACGCCGAACTCGCCCATCCGCCGGTCGACGGTGTAGGCCAGCACCGAGAACATGCCGACGACGGTCAGGAGCAGCGCGATGCCCGCGAGCACCTTGAGCACGGAGTTCGCCATGCGCTCCACCCACAGCTGGTTGTCGCGCAGTTCGCTCACCGACATCACGGCATGGACCACGATGCGCGAATCGAAGGCATAGAGCCGGCGCCGCAGCGCATCGGCAAAGGACACGTCGAATTCGCGGCCCATGCGCACGATCATCACGCTGAACCCGCCGGGGGCCCAGCCTTCCGGGCTGTAGATCATGTTGCCCGGCGCGTCGCGCAGGGTGCTGCGAATGTCGCCCACCACCCCGGCCACCTCCCAACCCTTCCAGTCCGGCGGCACCCCGGGATTGGCGCCCAGCGGCCGCACGAACCGGCCGACCGGATCCTGGTCCGGAAAAAGCGCGCGCGCCAGGGTTTCGTTGAGCAGGACCGCGTTGCCCCGCGGCTGGTCGAGCCATTTGCCGCGCTTGAGCCGGATGCCGGACGCCTCCTGGAAGCCGATGCTGAAACTCATCATCATGGTCTTCACCGGCTGGCCATCCGGGCCCGCCAGGGTATGGCTCGTGTAGCTGTAGCCCGGCAGCAGCACGTCGTTGCCGAAGCCGACGGCCTTCGCCCCGGGCACGTGCATCAGTTCCGCGCTGATCTCCTTGAGCCGGTTGAGCCGCGGCTCCCAGTCGCGCTCGCCGGGATAGCCGGGCGGGAAGCCGATGAAAACCTTCGCGATGCCGGCCGGTTCAAAGCCGAGGTCGATCCGCTGGAAATTGGCAAACGTGCGGATCATCAGCCCGGCGCCCGCGAGCAGGATCACCGCAAACGCCGCCTGCAGCACGACCAGCGCCCCGCGCAACCGCCCGAGCGCGCGGCTCTCGCCGACCGCCGCGCCCCCGTCCTTCAGGCCGGAGTTGATGTCGGTGTGCAGCACGCGGACCGCCGGGATGAGCGCGATCGCCAGGCTGGTCACGACCGTGAGCAGGCCCATCACGCCGACGACGCGCCAGCCGAGCGTCCAGCTCGCCCAGTCGCGCGCACCGCCGCCCGGGCCGCCGGTCGCGCTCAGCAGCAGCGGGAACAGCCAGTTCGCCACCAACAGGCCCGTGAGCCCGGCCAGCACGGCGAGGGTCACGCTCTCCGCCACGAGCAGGCGGACGATGCGGCTGCGGCCCGCGCCGAGCGCCAGGCGCACACTCAGCTCGCGCCGCTGCCCCAGCATGCGCACGAGCATGAGGTTCGAGGCGTTGAGGCAGGCGATCGCGTAGAGAAAGCCGACCGCGCCCACCATCACCCAGTAGATTTCCGGCCGGGACAGCTTGTTCATCTCCGCCAGGCTCGAGAGCACCACCCGGTCGTCGGTGTAGAATTGCGCCACCTGCGCGGGCAGGTCGACCTTGAGGCCGCGCAATGCCGCCTGCGCCTGCTCCTGCGTGACCCCGGCCGCGGTGCGGCCAAACAGGAAAAACTGCGGCATCCACGGCATCGCGGGGTCGAGCCGGTAGGTCAGCGGGCGCAGGACCGAGGAATAGATGTACGGTGGGAACGTCTGGTCCTTCGCCAGGACGCCCACCACCGTGCAGACGGTTTCGCCGACGAGCACCTTCCGGCCGAGTGCGTCCGGCCCGCCACCGAGCCTCTGTTTCCAAAACCAGTAGTTCACGATGATCACCTGGTCGGAACCCTCCTTGTCTTCGCCCGGCAGGAAGCTGCGGCCGAGCATCGGCTTGATGCCCAGCATCGGCAGGAGATTCGGGGTGACGCCGAGCCAGCCGGTGGCCACGGGCCGGCCCTCGATCACGACATTGCCCTGGCTGCGCCCCGCCTTGGCGAACTCCGTGAACGCCCGCTTCTCCTGCTCGTAGACCCGGGTCATGGACTCCATGCGGACCGGGTTGAACGGATTGGTCCCCGTCTGCCCGCCGATCAGGAAGACATCCGTGGGAAATTTTTCCGCCCGGAACAGGACCCAATCCGCGACGCTGAAGATCGCCGCCGCCGAGCCGATGCCGAGCGCGAGCGTGAGGACCGTCACCAAGGTGAAGCCGCGCGCACGACCGAGGGAGCGCAGCGCGAAACGGAAGTCGGCGAGCATGGGGTGCAGGAGGGTGCGTTGACCGACCCGGCCCCCGGTCGGTTGTTTCAGGTATGACGCTGCCGCCGGGAATTCGTTAGAAAAATTCCGCGATTTCCTGACGCAATACCTGTAGCGGCGGTCGATGACCGCCGACTCCGGAAAGAACGGCGCTCATAGAGCGCCGC
>JBEHYX010000135.1:0-8878 GCA_048497945.1 Verrucomicrobiota bacterium
TTTTCGCGGCATCGATCTCTCCGCGATGTGGCGGCCTTTCCGCTCCACCACGATCTACGCGGATTTTGAGGTGGGTCGCAGCGAGGAGCGGCGCCAGGCGGGCATCCTCGCCGACGGCTACAGCCTGACCGCCACGCGCGGCACGCTCGGGCCGGTGCGCAGCTCGGACCAGACCTCCGGCCTGACCTATCTGCCGGCCACCGGGGCCTTCATCAACACGTTCGGCGACCGGCTGTCCACCGGCACCTCCTACGCGCTGCCGATCGTGCCGGCCGAGCTCATCCCGAATCCGGGTGCGATCTATCCGTCGGAGACCAATTACTTCGGGCCCGATTCCTTCTTCAACGTCAGGTACAACAGCGTGATGCTCGACATCGAACAGAAGGTCGGTTCCCACCTCACCATCCAGGGGAGCCTGGCGCAGTTCGACATGATCCGCGACTCGCTGTATCCGTCCGGCACCCTGTCCGGCGGCATTTTCCGCGACATGAATCCCACGCGCGCCGACGGTTCCGCGAATCCGTACTACAACGAGCTCTACACGGAATACTACATGACGCGGCGCTACCTGCACGAGCCGCGCCGCATGGCCCGTCTCTCCGCCGTCTACAATCTCGAGCTGCCTTTCATGACGCAGAAGATCATCGCCCAGGGCACCTACAACGAGGACTCGCTCGAGGGCAAATGGTACTCGGAGTTCGTGGATCCGAAGAACCCCAACTTCAAGGGCACGCTGGTCACCGAGACGAACAAGGCACAGGCCGACGCCAACGAGGCGGTCTGGCGGCGGAACCACCTCTATCGTCGGTTTTATCTGAAAGACGGCGACAGCGAGCGCTACACGGCCTTCAATCCGATCCCCGGTGTTTCCACGTTCCAGCGCACCGGTCTCGACACCGAGACGGACGGCGACTCGGGCCGCTTCTTCAGCTCGGACTACAAGTTCATGGTACCGGGCTGGGGCGTCGGCTCTTCCGGCACCTATCTCGACGGCCGGGTCAACACCCTCGTCGGCTGGCGGCGCGACCAGTTCTATTCGCGGCGCACCCCTGACTACTACAATGCCACGCTGAACCAGGACCTGCCGGTCAACCCGGCGGCCGGGCAGGTGACCGTGGTGGCTCCGGTCGGCAAGGACAGCTACAACTACGGCATTGTCGTCCATCCGTTCTCGTTCCTGAGCATCTACGCCAACTACGCCCAGAGCGTCTCGATCTCGCAGTCTCCGATCGGTTCGCCGGCTTTCGTGGCCGGCGCGCTCCGCGAGCTCGGCCAGGGTGCGGGCACCGAGTTCGGCCTGCGCTGGTCCTTCCTCGACGGCCGCCTCGAAACCAACTGGACCGCTTACAAGACGAGCAACGTGAAAACCTTCGGTTCGCCCGGACCGAGCGCGGCGGTCCTCGCCGAGCTGAGCGGCATCTTCGGCTCGCAGTTCAATCCCTCCGGCAGCGACACCCAGGATGAAACGGCCAGCGGCCTCGAGTTCGAGACCACGGTCAACCTCATGAAGAACTGGCGCCTGACCTGGAACATCTCGACGAACAAGCTCGAGCTCACCAATCGGTTTCCCGCGCTCAAGTATTTCCAAGCCGAGGCCGACAAGCTTGGGGTGGACACGCCCCTGCTCGATGCGCACCTGTCGTCCGCGCCCGACGGCACGCCGCGGTTTGGCTACACGAAGGTCCGTTCGAACCTGATTTCAAATTACACCTTCACCTCGGGCCGTCTCCGCGGGCTCAACGTCGGCGGCGCCATCCAATTCCGCGACAAGGCGTACATGGGCCGCATCGACCTGGACCTCGACGGGGTGGCCAAGGACGAGTACTCGCCGGGCTACACGCTCTACAATGTGTTCCTCGGCTACACGGCGAAGATGATGGGCCATGACGTGCACTGTCAGCTCAACGTCCAGAATCTCTTCGACAAGACCTACTACCGGACCTACGGCCCCACGAGCGGCGCCTATGGCGAGGGCATGACCTGGCGCCTCACGGTCCGGACTGACTTCTGACCGGATGCCGCCGGCGCAAGCGGGCGGCATGCCTGATCAAGTGTGTGCCAGGCCCTCGAGCCACCGCTCGAGGGCCTGAGTGCCTTGATTCCGGATGATTTCCATGACCTGGCCGCCGACAGCTTCCTTCGAAAACGAGGAAGGAACGAATTACGACGTCACGATTCGCGCCACCGTGACACCCCACTTGCTGGCCAGAGTGGTGCGGGTTCTGACCTGGCAGGGAACGATGCCGCACCGCCTCGACTATCGGGCGGACGGGACGCACGTCGCCTTGTTCTTCACGGTGGACGCCACGCCCTGGCGGGTAACGCGCTTGCTCGCCCATTTCCGCAGGATCCACGGCGTCACGAGCGCGATGGCTTGCGACAGCTCCAGCGGGCAGCTGCCCGAGGCGGTGCTGCAACCCGCGCCTGCGGCGCGCTAAGGGCGCTCGCGGCTACGTCACGGAATCGACCACCTGGAGCCTGCGATGACTGACGACGACCGGGCCGAGCGAACTCCGGGCGGTGGCGACGAGGCGGCAGGCGCCCGCGAGAGCCGGAAGCCGGAGCGAGTCGCAGCGCAGCGTGCGCTGGCAGAGCGGCGAAATGGAGAAGGGCAGAAGCACGGAAGCGATGGTGCGGTCCTGGTCGTCTTGAATCGAGAGCTCGAGCTCGCCTTGGTGCGCGCACGCATCGTCGTTGAGCAGCATCACGTGGAGTTCGGGCGCGGAGCCGGCCGCTGCGGTCGTCTCCCAGTAGTTGAGATAGACGCCGAGCGGGTGGAAGGCGTGGCGAAGCGCCGTATCGAAGGCGTCGTGCACGGCCAGCGTGGCCACGTCGCGGAACAAGTCGCCGGTCAGCGCCCATGGGTGATCGCAGGTGAGGAAGACGAAGTGCATCACGCCGGCGAAGTTCCGGTGCGCGCGGAAGTATTCGGTCTCGGCGGCGAGGTAATAGGCGTACAGCTCGCGGCGCTGCGCCGCGGTGCGGGCCTGGGCGAAGTAGCGCGCGTAGGCGCCGCCCGTCAGTTCCGTGGGCGAGCCGTCGCGCTTCAGCCAGAACCAGCAGTATTCGTTGGCCACCGAGGCGTGGGCGGACGGATGCGGGGCGTTCGCGGAATTCTCCGCGGTGGTCTTTGCGTATTTTTCGTTCGACCAGAGTTCCGCCGGCCAGGCCACGGGCGCATGCCACTTGTAGGGGTGGTCGTCGATCGGGTCGTGCTCGCCCTCGGGCAGGTTGTACCCGTTGCTCCAGGCGCGGCCGGAGCGGTCGGACGCCCGGACCGCGGCCACCAGGTGCACCAGGGGCGGATGACGCGTTTCGTTGGAGAGGCTCCACCAAGCGACGCTGGGATGGTTCCAGCTGTCGGCCATCCAGGCCTTCACGTGTTCCGTGGCGAGCGCGTGGTCCCACTCCGTCCGCCAGGTCCAGATCGGAAACTCGTATTCGACCAGCAGCCCGACCTCGTCGGCGATTTCGAGCCAGCACTCCGGCACCGCGCTGATCGACCAGCGCATCGCGTTCCAGTGATAGCGCTTCGGCAGCTCGCCCAGCAGCCGGCGCAGCCAGGTTCGGTCCCACGGGAGCGTGCCGCAGGCGTCGTCCTCGAAAAAGCGGTGCAGCGTGATGTTGGTGCCGCGCAGATAGCAGATGCGGCCGTTCAACCACGCCCGCCGCGTCACGGAATCGAAGCGGAACTCGCGCAGGCCGAAGGCCACGCTGTGGCGGTCGCCGGCGGTCGCGATCTCCAACTCGTAGAGGAAGGGCGAGTCGGGCGTCCACCAGCGCGCGTCCGGGATCGCGATCGTTTCCAGGTAGGATCTGGCTTCGCCGGCTGCGAGCACGCATTCGGGCGCCGGCTGGGCGGCCACCGGTTCCCGCCCGGCCCGCGTGACGACGGAAAGCTGCGGGAGGCAGCGGACCGCGGCTGCGGAGCGGTTGCGCACGGTCCAGCCGACGCTCACGGAGTTGTCGCGGAGATTCGGCGTCACCTGGATCGCCTCGATCGTCGGCGAATCGCTCAGCAGGAGTTCGACGTTGTCGTAGAGGCCGGCGGTCCAGAGGTATTTCTCGTGATCGGAGCCCGTGGGCACGCCGGCGGGCAGCACCAGCGGGTGCGCGCCGACGCGCACGACGATTTCGTTGGAGCCGGGCTGCAGGTGCCGGGTGACATCGAAGGTTGCGGAGCTGAAACAGGCGTGGTGTTCCCCGACCACGCGGCCATTGAGCCAGACCCGGATGCCGAATTGCGCCTTGGCGAAACGCAGGAGCGTTACCGCATGTCCCGGCGGCACGGTGAACGAACGCCGGTACCAGAAGTAGTCGCGCCGCGGATCGGCGCGGGCCCGCTGGCGCGCCTCCAGCGGAAGCCAGCCGATCTCGCCCACGCTCAAGCCCGGGAAGGCCGGCTCGGCCAGGCGCGCCAAGCCCGGCACCGGCACGCGCCGCGCGTAGGCGAGCGGGGTCTCGGCGGAAAAGGATTCCGCGATCTCCCACAGGCCGTTGAGGGATTGTTGCATCAGGAAGGAAGTCGGCGCGGGGGACGGAAGCCGCGCACCCCGCGGAAATGGAGAATCCGGACTTGCCCGGCAACGGTGGCGAATTAACACAGGTGAATTATGGAGCTCCCCCGGCCGACCCAGAAGGACATCGCGGACAAGCTCGGCATCCACCGGTCGACCGTGTCCCTGGTGTTCAAGAATCATCCGGGCATCGCGGAGGAGACCAAGCAGAGCGTGTTGAAGACCGCGGCGGCGATGGGCTACACCCCCGATCCGATGCTGGCCGCGCTCGCCGCCTACCGCCACCGGCAGAGGCAGGCGTCGTTTCACGGCACGCTGGCCTGGCTGGTGAACAGCCGGCCGGGCTTCGACTGGAAGAACAACCAGCACTATGGGAAATACCACGCGGGCGCGCGGGAGCGGGCGCGCCAGCACGGTTACCAAGTGGACGTGCTGGACCTCAATACGCGCGGCATGAATCCGGCCCGTCTCGGCGGGATCATGCGGGCGCGGAACATCTCGGGGATTCTCGTGTGTCCGCAACCGCACGACCAGCGCGAGCTGGTTTTTCCCTGGGAATCGTTCTCGCACGTGACGTTCGGGCATTCGCTCGTGTCGCCGCGCCTGCACATGGTGACGGCCGCGCACGCGCAGGCGGTGCGGCGCTGCGTGCTGGCGCTGAAGGAGCGCGGATTCCGCCGGGTGGCGCTGGCCATCGCCGGCAGCGACGATGCGCGCGTCGATGATGCCTACCTTTCCGCCTACCTCGCACAGGAGTACCTGAACAAGCAGGGCGTGCCGCTGCCGCCGTTCCTCGGCGAATACAACACGTGGGCCCGCGGCGGCGCGATGGAGCGCTGGCTCGCGGACAGCCGGCCCGATGCGATCGTGACGAATAATTTCCGCGTGCTGTCCATCCTGCGGACATTCGGGCTGCGCGTGCCCCAGGACATCGCGGTGCTCTGCGCCAGCATGCCGGCCGCCGACCCGGAACTCGCCGGCATCGTCGAGGACTCCTTCCACATCGGGGAGGTGGCCGTGGATTTTCTCGTCGGCATGATTCAGCACGGCATTCGCGGGGTGCCCGCGCAACCCCAGCGGATCCACGTCGAAGGCCTGTGGCATGACGGCGCAAGCTTGCGGACCTGAATCCCGGGGACCCTCCGAACGGCAGCCGATTTCACCTGAGCGAACTAACTCCGGATGGCTCTTTTTGCACGCGATGGAGAAGATGGGTTTCCCACATGAGTTCAAATGCATCTATATCCCAACCAGAGACTAGCGGAGAAAAGCCACGGCTGGCTTTGGCGATAAGCTCCGAAGAGCGCTCCGCTTTTCTGGACGGGCGTTTGGACCGGCTGAAAGCCGTGGCGGAAATCGTCGACGCAACCTCGGCCTCCGGCCCGAGGTTGGAGAAACTGCACGCGGCCAATGCCGAGATTCTCGTCACCGCGTGGTCGACGCCGCACCTGGAGCTGTTGCTCGACCAGCCGGGCTGCCGGTTGAAGTACGTGTGTCACCTGACCGGCTCGGTCCGCAACCTGGTGCCGCGAAGCTTTATCGAGCAAGGCGGTTGCGTGACCAACTGGGGCGCCGTGGCCAATCCCGCGGTGGCGGAGCACGCGCTGCTGCTGGCGCTTGCCGCGATGCGCAACCTGCCGCAGTGGGGTCCCGTGATCGCCGGCCCGAGAAACCGCCCGGCCACGCGGACGCTGGGCACGCAGAGCCTCACCGGGAAACGCGTGGGCATCCACGGCTTTGGCGGCGTCGCCCAGGCGCTCGTCCGGCTGCTGCAGCCCTTCAACGTCTCGATCCAAAGTTATTCCGCGGGCGTGCCGGCCGACGTCTTCCGCGCCCACGGCGTCGAGCCGGCGCCCTCGCTGGCGCAACTTTTTGCCCGGAGCGACGTGCTGTTCGAGTGCGAGGCGCTCACCGCGGCGACGCGCGGCAGCGTTTCGACGGGCATGCTGGCCCTCCTGCACAACGACGCGGTGTTTGTGAACATCGCGCGGGGCGACCTGGTGGACGAGGATGCGCTGGTGCGGGAGGCGGCGTCCGGCCGCATTCGCGTCGCGCTCGATGTCGTGGCCGCGGAGCCGCTGACGCCGGCGTCCGCCGTCTCCCGCATCAAGGGCGCGGTCCTGTCGCCGCACATCGCCGGGCCGACGCTGGACCAGTACTCCGCCATCGGCGAACTGGCGGTGGCGAACATCGAGCGTTACGCGCGCGGCGCCGCCCTGCAGGCCCCGGTGACGCTCGAGATTTTCGACCGCTCGACCTGACGCGGCCCGCCGTATCCCCATGGCTTTGGACATCCGGACTCATCTACGCGCGGGGCAGGTCATTCCCGCCCTGCCGCTGGCCCTCGACCGCAACCGTCACTGGGATGAAGCGCACCAGCGCGCCTTGGTGCGGTATTACCTCGATGCCGGCACGGGCGGCCTGGCCGTCGGGGTTCATTCCACGCAGTTCGCCATCCGTGACCCGAACATCGCACTCTACGAGCCGGTGCTCCGGCTGGCGGCGGAAACCGCCGACGCCTGGCTGGGAAGAAAATCGCGCCCATGGATCCGGATCGCCGGCTTGTGCGGCCGCACCGACCAGGCGCAGCGCGAGGCGCACCTCGCCCGCGGTCTCGGCTATCACGCGGGCCTGTTGAGCATGGCCGCCTGGAACCGCGATCCCGAATCGAAAATCCTCCGCCATTGCCGGCGCGTGGCCGCGGAAATTCCCCTTATCGGCTTCTACCTGCAGCCTTCGGTCGGCGGCCGGGTTTTCAGCTACGATTTCTGGCGCGCCTTCGCCGACATCCCGGAGCTCGTCGCGGTGAAGATCGCCCCGTTCAACCGCTACCAGACGATCGATGTCGTGCGCGCGATCGTCGCGGCCGGACGCGATGACGTGGCGCTCTACACCGGCAATGACGACAACATCATCGCCGACCTGCTGACGCCGTTTCGCTTCGGCGACCGCGTGCGGCACATCGACGGCGGCCTGCTGGGCCAGTGGGGAGTGTGGACGGAGCGCGCCGTGGCGCTCTTCCGCCAGGTGCAAAAGGCGCGGCGGGCCGGCCGCCTCGGGCGCGAGTGGTGGGAACGGAATGCCGCGCTGACGGATATCAATGCCGCCATCTTCGATCCCGCCCATGGTTTTGCCGGCTGTCTTCCCGGCATTCATGAAGTCCTGCGACGGCAAGGGCTGCTGACCAGCGTGGGTTGCCTTGATCCGCACGAGGTGTTGTCGCCGGGCCAGGCGAAGGAGATCACCCGGGTGGCACGCCTGCATCCCGCGTTCGTCGATGATGATTTTGTCGCCCGCAACCTGGCGCGCTGGCTGGCGTAGCCCGGGCTGCGGACGCGGCGCAGCTTCCCGACATGGGACGAGGGATGAGTCGCGCGTTTGAACGCATTGTGTCTTTCGTGCCCGCCCAAGGGGCGCCCCCAAATGAAGGCGCCCGGCTTTTGGGGCCGGGCGCGAAAGCGATCTCGATCAGCGGGGTGAGGACGCCCCGCCTCCTTTGGCTTTACCGATGCTCCGCGTTCGGGTTCGCGTTGATGATTTTGATCAGCCTTCGCCCAGCCTGCGGCCGACAGGAGTTCTCGACGTGGCCAAAATAAAACGCCCGGTTGTTCGCCGGGCGTCGGGAAACTAAACTCCAGCGAAGATGTTAACGGTACTCTTCGTTGGTGTTGGCGTTAATTATCTTAAAGTTTTCAACGTGATAATTCGGGTCGGCGCGGAAGGCCAGCTTGACGGAGAACAGTTTCTCCATGCGGACCAAGAGATCCGAGTCCTCGGAGCGGAGGCGCTCGAGGATGCCGGGGTGCACGTGGACGCGGAGGCTGTATTCCTTGCCGTCCTTGCGCATCTGCAGGCGGCGGGCGACGGAGCTGAGGCGGCGCTGCAGCTCCACGCTCATCGTCGTCGCACTCTTCACCGAGCCGCGGCCGTGACAGTACGGGCAGGGCGTGTACAAGTTGCTCGAGAGCGACTCCGACTGGCGCTGGCGGGTCATCTGCATGATGCCGAGCGACGAGATCGGGAGGATGTGCGTCTTGGCTTTGTCCTCGGACATCAGCTCGACCATCTTGTCGTACACCGCGTTGCGGTGGCGGCGCTCCTTCATGTCGATGAAGTCCATGATCACGAGGCCGCCGATGTTGCGCAGGCGGATCTGGCGGGCCATCTCGACGGCGGCCTCCATGTTCACCTGGAAGATCGTGTTCTTCTCGTCGCCGGACTTCGACTTGTGCGAGCCGGTGTTGACGTCGATGGCGATGAGAGCCTCGGTCTCGTCGATGACGATCTGGCCGCCGGACGGGAGCGTGACCTTGCGCTGGAAGGTCTGCTCGATCTGGCGCTCGATGTTGTAGCGCTCGAAG
>JBEHYX010000136.1:0-8155 GCA_048497945.1 Verrucomicrobiota bacterium
ACGCGGGCCCTCCACCAAACCAACATATTTGGCGGCGGTGTCGGCCGACACGCACACTTCACCGGCAAGGCCGGCGGCCCGGTCGCCCTCGAAGGTGATGACGTCGGTGGCGGTCGGGTCGTCCATGAAGTCCGCATGAATCTTGGCGAGGGCGGGATCGGTCAGGAAGGCGAGGGACAGTTCGCCGGCCGGGCAGCCGCCGAGGAAAGCGGCGGCGTTCTCGTCGAGCACGGCGATGGCCCGGGCCACCGCGCCGCGCGGAATCTTCAGGCGCGGATGACGATTGGAGATGGCGATGTCGCGGGGCATGGGGTGGTGGAGGGCTCGCGTTTCTGCGAGCCGGCCCGCAGGGACGCGGGCCCTCCAAATTTAAGCGGGCCCGATCGGCTCGGCGCCTTTCGCCTGCTCGTAGGCGTCGATGATCTTCTGCACGAGCGGGTGGCGGACGACGTCCGCGGCGGTGAAGTGGTGGAAGTCGATGCCGGGGATGTTGCGCAGGATGCGCGGCGCCTGCACGAGGCCCGAGACCTTGGCGCGCGGCAGGTCGATCTGCGTGATGTCGCCGGTGACGATCATGCGCGACTCGTCGCCGAGGCGCGTGAGGAACATCATCATCTGCTCGGGCGTGGTGTTCTGCGCCTCGTCGAGGATGATGTAGGCGTTGGCGAGGGTGCGGCCGCGCATGTAGGCGAGCGGGGCGATCTCGATGACGCCCTTCTCGGAAAGCGTCGCAACGTCCTCGGCGTCGAGCATGTCGTGGAGCGCGTCGTACAGCGGGCGCAGGTACGGCAGGATCTTTTCGCGCAGGTCGCCGGGCAGGAAGCCGAGCGCCTCGCCGGCCTCGACCGCCGGGCGGGTGAGCACGATGCGCTGCACCTGGTTCTTGAGGAGGGCGGAGATGGCCGCGGCCATCGCGAGATAGGTCTTGCCGGTGCCGGCGGGGCCGATGCCGAACACGACCGGGTTCTTCTGGATCGCCTGCAGGTAGAGTTTCTGGCCGAGCGTTTTCGGGACGATGCTCTTGCGGCGCGTGGCGATGACCAGCGGCTCGTTGATCAGCGCGCGCAAGCCGGCGCCGTCGTCCTTGGCGTAGAGCTCGAGCAGGCGGCGGAAATCCGGCGTGCGGTAGGCGAGGCCCTGGGCGCGGCCGGTGTTAAGGAGCGTGAAAAACTCCTCCGCGCGGGCCACGGCCTCGGCGGGGCCGTCGAGCTTCAGCCAGTCGTCGCGCGTGACGATCCGGACGCCGAGCGCCTTTTCGACCTGGGCGAGGTTGTCCTCGGTGCCGCAATAAAGCTGGCTGAGGTGGCGCGCATTGGGGTAGGTGAGGGTCTTGGTGGCGGGCACGGGCGGTTTCAGGGGACAGAGGACAGTAGACAGGCGCCAGAGATTCAGGTGGCGCGCTTGGTGGCGGTTTCCTTGAGCCGCGCGTACATCGCGTCGAGGGACTGCGGCAGCACGCGGGTCTTGCCGATCACGGGCATGAAGTTGGTGTCGCCGTTCCAGCGCGGCACGATGTGCGCGTGGAGATGCGGGATGCTGCCGCCGGCGGCGGAGCCGAGGTTGAAACCGACGTTGAAGGCATTGGGGCTGACCGCGGCCTTGAGGAGGTCCTTGCCGAAGATGATCAGGTCCATCAGGTCGGCGCGCTCCGCCGGGTTGAGGTCGGTGAGGTCCGTCACTTCCCGGAACGGCACCGCGAGCAGGTGGCCGGGGTTGTACGGGTAGCGGTTGAGCATGAGGTAGGACAGCGGGCTGCGGTGGAGGATCAACGCCTCGACGTCGTTGCCCAGCGCGGGCAGCGCGGTGAACGGATTGGCGCCGTCGGCGAGGCGGGGCGCCTCGATGTACTCCATGCGCCAATAGGCGTGCAGATGATCCATGCGACCGGAACGGTGGTTCGGGCGCGTGGTGATGTCAAAGCGACATCCTGACGCCGCAGGATGGGAATTGTCCTGCCTCACGCCAAGGGCGCAAAGGGCGCCAAGGATCAGGGCAGGCTAGCCCGGCAGTCCGTTCGCTATTCGTTTGATGCCATCTTTGAGATGGAGTTCTCCAAAATTTATCAGGAGGCCCAGTCGATGCCGGCTTAGGCGAAGTTGCGTGAGCACTTGCTTGGCGTGGACCGGCAGCAGTTTCTCCACCGATTTCAGTTCAACCACGACGCTCTCGCCCGCAAGAATATCGGCGCGGTATCCTTCCTCAAAAAGGAGGGCTTCGTATCTTATCGGGATCGCCACCTGCCGGCGGACAGCAATTTCCGCTTTGCTGAGTTCGTAGGCGAGCACTGATTCATAGACTGACTCCAACAAGCCTGGGCCAAGGTTCGTATGAATCTTGTAGGCTGCATTCAAAACGGCCCGTGCTATCTCATTTTCCGTTTTCATGCGCCGGCAGCATCCGGTTTGGCGCGGCGTATTTCAAATCCTTCCTTGGCGAACTTTGCGCCCTTGGCGTGAGGCCAATAAGCGGCATCGACAGCAACAACCGTCGCGTGCTTGCTGCGGCCATGTCGGACAAGTTGACCGCCTATGCCGCTGCGCGCGGGGTCGTCGTTCCGCCGCCGCCGCACACGGCGGAGGCCATCGGGGAACTGGCGGCCAGCGTGTACCTGCATCCGCTGCGAGCCATGCGGAAGATGCCACGCGAGCTGGGTTACCTGGAGACCGCGCGGCGGCTCGCGGTGCCAACCAGCTCCGGCGAACTGGCCGCGTGGGTGTGGGGGGCGGACGACCGGCCGCTGGTCGGGTTGCTGCACGGCTGGGAAGGACACGGCGCGCAACTCGGGGCCTTCGCGGCGCCGCTCGTGGCCGCGGGTTTCCGGGTGCTGGCGTTCGACGCACCCGGTCATGGTGAATCGCCGGGCGAGGAATGCAGCGCGCCGCTGATCGGCCGGTTGCTGCTCGAGATCGAGCCGCAGCTCGGGATTTTCCACAGCTTTGTCGCGCATTCGATGGGTGCGGCGGCCGCGGCAATGGCGGCCACGCACGGGGCGCACCCGCGCGGGATGGTCTTCCTGGCGCCACCGCTCAGCCAGCGCGATCGCCTCGATCGCATGGCCCTCCGCTCCCAGCTCGCGCCGGAGGCAGCCGAGGCCTTTCGCGCCGCCGTCGCGCGCCGCGCCGGGCTGTCACTGGAGAAATCCGACATGCATTACGTGGCGAAGCTCGCGCCGTGTCCGTTGCTGGCGTTGCACGATCCGGACGACCCGGACGCCGCGTACGCCGATACCGAAGGTTTCGTGCGCGCGTGGAGCGGGGCGCAGCTGGTGCCGTGCCCGGGGCGCGGGCACTACCGCATCCTCTCGACCCCCGATGTCGTCCGACAGGGAGTGGAGTTCATCGCCGGGCTGCGGTAGAGGCTTATGGCGTCTTGCGACGGTCGAGCGTCCGCGCAGCATAGGCCACATGCTGAAGGAATTTCCAGGCGTGCGACAGGAGCCGGATGCGCCGACGCACCGACGCTGGTTTCAGGATGGTGGCATGGATCTGATCGTTTGGTACGACAGGGCCGACGTGCCGACCGGTTTCCAGCTGTGCTACCGGGCCTTGGGCAGAAGTGAACACGCCCTAACCTGGCGGGTGGGCAAGGGATTTTCGCATGCGCGCGTGGACACGGGCAGCCGTGCGCCCGGCAGCGGCCTTTCCCCGATCCTCGTACCGGACGGCGACGTGCCGTGGGCTTGGTTGCGAGACGAATTTCTCGAGAGCGCGAGCTCCCTGGATCCGGCGGTGCGTGAATTGGTGCTGCGAAACCTGGCGATCCGTGCCTGACGATGGACCGCCTCCTCCTCTGGTTTGTCATCCTGCTCCTGCCGCCCTTCGTCTGGTCGGCGGTGCGGCCGCATGACACCTTCACGTGGTTTCTGGAAGTCATGCCGATCCTGGCCGGCGTGCCGCTGGCGTTTGCCGTGCAGCGCCGCTTTCCGCTTTCCACGCTGCTGCTGGTGCTGCTGTGGTGGCACAGCGTGATCCTGATGGTCGGCGGGCACTACACCTACGCCCGTGTGCCGCTCGGCAACTGGGCGATGGAATGGTTCGGCTGGACGCGGAACAACTACGACAAGCTCGGCCACCTGGCGCAGGGCTTCGTCCCGGCGATCCTGACGCGCGAGATCCTGCTGCGCACCTCGCCGCTCGGCAGGTGGAGCCCGCCCTCCGGGCGGGCTGGCGCGGGCACGCCATCCGAACCTGCCCGGAGGTCAGGTCCCACCGCGGTTCACCCCAGCCGGTGGACCGGGTTTCTGGTGGTGAGCGTGTGCCTCGCCTTCAGCGCGTTCTACGAGCTGATCGAATGGTGGGTCGCCGAGGCGAGCGGTTCGGCGGCGGACGAGTTTCTGGGCACGCAGGGCTACGGGTGGGACACGCAGTCGGACATGGCGTGCGCGCTGGCCGGCGCCCTGCTGGCGGTGCTGCTGTTCTCCGGCTGGCACGACCGGTCGCTGGCCCGGCTGCCCGGGCGCGTCACTTCGGGCGGGCGATGAAGGTGTAGCAGTTCGTGCCGTTGCCGATGTAGCGGCGGGCGATCTCCTCCACTTCCTTCTTCAGCATGCCTTGGTAATCGATGCTGCGCGTGAGCGGCCAGCTGATGCGGCCGGGATTCTCCTGCATGCGGCAGAGCACGTAGTGCGTCCAGTAGCCGTTGTTGCGCAGCTCCTGCTTGAGGCTGGCGAGGCGCGGCTCGATCACGCGCTCGAATTCGTCCTGCGAGATGCCCTTCGTCGCGATGTCGGTTGCGATCTTGCGGGTGAGCTGCGCGACCTTCTCGGCCATGTCCGGCGCGGTCTCGATATCGACGTAGAAATAGCCGTAACCCGGCCATGCGCTGCTGCCCCAGACCGTGCTGAGGGGGCCATAGGTGGCGCCAAGCTCCTCGCGGATCCGCACGCGCAGGCGGTCGTTGAGGATTTCCGCGAGCACCTGCAGCCGGCGGATGGAGCGGAAGTCGTCGTCATCGACCCCCGGCCAGTAGACGCGCACGGCGGCCTTGCCGGGCTCGCCGGCCTCGAGCATCCAGAGCTGCTTGATCGGTTTGGCCGGCAAGCGAGGCCGGCGGGCGAGGTCGGGCTTGGGGTCGACCTGTCGCGCGGGCAGGGCGCCGAGCGTGCGGCTGACCGCGCCGAACGCGTCCTCGATGTCGAGGTCGCCGGCGATGCCGATCTCCATCGCGCCGTGCGCGAGGATGGGTTTCAGCCAGGCCTGGACCTCGGCGGGCGTGCGCTGGGAGAGCCGGTCGAGCGGCACGAGCCCGTAGCGCATGTCGCCGCCCGCCATGATGGTGGGGCAGGCCCAGCTGATGAACTGGGAGGGTTCGCGGTAGATCGTCGGGTAGAGGGATTGCAGGCGCGAGAACGAGGTCTGGAATCCCTCCGGCCGGTAGGCGGGGTCGGTGATGAAGGCCGTGATCACCTGCAGCAGGCGCTCGACCTTGTCGGGGGCGCAATAGCCGGTGAAGAAACAGCCGTCCTCCTCGATCGAGAAGTTGAAGCTGACGCTGTCGCCGGCGAGGCGCCGGCCGAGCTCGATGTTGTCGTAATGGCCGAGGCCGCCGGCGGTGAGGTAGCCCTCGGCGAGCACGCCGAGGCCGGGCTGGTTGGCCGGTTCGGCGGCGAGGCCGCGGCCGAGGCGCAGGCGCAGCTGGACGCGGCCCTTCTCGTAGTCGGTCTGCTTGACGTTCGCGCGCACGCCGTTGGCGAACACCACCGAGTGCACGTCGACGCGCTCGTCGCGCGTGCGGCGGGTGACGGTGCCGGCCGGGCCGAAGTTGGTGTAGTCGAACGGCGCGATGTCCTTGGTGTCCTGTTCGCTGAAGAAGCTGGCGTAGGCGCTGTCGTCGTACGCGGTGCGCACCTCCTGTTCCGTGAGCGGCGACGGGTAGTGGCCGACGACGGCGATGCGGCGGTTGTCCGGCGCCCAGATGCCGCGGAAGGCCGCGCCGCAGTTCTCCGGGGTGAGCGCGGCCACGACCGGGCCGGCGATCTCGAGCTCGGCCTCGGGCGACGTGACGACGAAGTTGTATTCGAGCGAGGTGCGGATGGCCTGCGCGAGGAACTGGGACTGGCGGGTGGCGGCGGTGCGGACGCTTTCTTTCAGGCCGTTCTGGTAACCCTGCACCTGCAGCTTGACCTCATCGGCGGTGAAGCCGTGCAACAGGGCGCGGCGCAGCTCCTGCTCGGCCAGGCGCACGCCGGCGCGCCACAGCTGCGGCAGCGTGTCGATGCGCACATAGGCCTGGCGGACGAGGCCGGACTCGTAGCTCCAGCCCGCCTGCGCCTCGCCGATCTCGTTGGCGCGCTTCCGCTCGATGTCGGCGAGCCGGAAATTGAGGATGGAGAAGCCGGCGTTCGCGGCGATCTGGCGGCGGCGGCGTTCCAGCGTGTCGGGGGGATTGTCGATCTCCGCGAGTGCGTAGAGCATGCTCGAGGTGCCGCCCGGGGTCGGGTTGGGGATGAAGCGCGCCTGGATGCCGTCGGGGCCGGGTTTGAGGTTGATGTCCGGATCGGCGGGCTCGGCCGGCGTGGCGGCCTTCATCGAGCCGAATTTCTCCCGGATGAGTTTTTCGAGCAGGTCCGGTTCGGCGTCGCCGACGGCGATGATGGTGATGCGCGACGGGCGGTACCAGGTGCGGTAGAATTCCTGCAGGCCCTCGGCGGTGGCGGATTCGACCGACTCGGCGCGGCCGATGGGCGAATGCGTCGTGGTGCGGGAATCGGGATAGAGGAAGGCGGTGATCGCCTCGCCGACGCGCGAGGCCGACGTGTCGCGGGTCCGGCGCTCGCTGGCGACGACCTTGGCCTCGCGCTTCACCTCGGCCTTGTTGAAAAGCGCACCGTCGCTGAAGTCGCGGAGGATGGACAGGCCGAGGCCGATCTTCTCCGGCGAGTTGTGCGGGATGTCGAGGTTGTAGAAGGTGGCGTTGTAGGTGGTGAACGCGCTCGTGTCCGCGCCCATCGCGAGCCCCTCGTGCTGCAGGAAGGTGACGATCGAGGTGGCGGGATATTTTTTCGTGCCCCGGAACATCATGTGTTCGACGAAGTGCGCGTAGCCGCTCTGGTCCTCGCGCTCGTGGAGCGAGCCGGCGGCGACCTGCATGACGAGGTAGACGCGGCCGGCGGGCTCGGTGTTCTTGCGGACGGCGTAACGCAGCCCGTTCTCGAGGCGACCCCAGCGGATGGCCGGGTCGGGCGGCACGTCGCTCCCCTCGAACGGCCAGGGCTGGACGGCCGCCGCCGCCGCGAGCGCGGCGCAGCCGGCGGCGAGGATCAGGAGACGCGGGATTTTCCGGAGAAGGGAAAGCAGCATGAAGGGGCGGAAGCCCGTCCAGAAAGGGCGAACCGGCGCGGACTAGCAATCGCGGACTGGACAACACTTTCCCCTTGAACCCGGCCGCAGGCTCGGGAGTGTTGGAGCCGATGTCCTACACGGCTTATCTGCCCTTCCTCATCCAGGTGGTCCTCGCCGGTTCGATCACGATCGTCGTGATCGCCGTGAGCCACTTCCTCGGCCAGCGCGCCAAGGGCAGCAAGATCAAGGACGCGGCCTACGAGTGCGGCATCCACTCCGACGGCAGCACCCACACGCGCTTCTCGGTGAAGTTCTACGTCACGGCGATGCTCTTCATCCTGTTCGACATCGAGGTCGTGTTCCTCATTCCGTGGACGTTCGTCTACCGCAACTTTCTCGCCAACCACATCGCGATCCTGGCGCCGATGATGTTCTTCCTCGGCGTGCTCGTCCTCGGCCTCTTCTACGAGGTGAAGAAGGGCGCGCTGGAGTGGGAGAAGTAACGGCCGCCGGGCGGCGGCAAATCCCAAACGCCAAATTCCAGGAGCCAAACAATCACCAAGCGGTCCAAGGCCAAAATCACAACCGGACGGAACGTTTTGGAATTTTCGAACTGAGGTTTGTTTGGCGTTTGGATTTTGTGATTTGGAATTTTTAAGCCCGTGCGTCTCGACAAATACATCTCCCGCAGCCGCGTGGTGGACCTGGGCAGCGCCGACCTCGAGGGCGCGCTGGTCGAGCTGCTCAACCTGACGGTCGAGCGCTTTCCCGACCTCAACAAGGACACGCTGCTCAAGGGCCTGCTGCGCCGCGAGAGCACGATGACGACCTACCTCGGCCTCGGCGTGGCGATGCCGCACGTGCGCGTGAAGATG
>JBEHYX010000137.1:0-7980 GCA_048497945.1 Verrucomicrobiota bacterium
CCGATCGCCATCCGGATCAATCCGGACGTCGATGCCCATACCCATGCGAAGATCACCACCGGCAAGAGCGACAACAAGTTCGGCATTCCGCTGAAGTACGCCGCGGCCGCCTATGAGGCGGCGTCGAAGTACCCGCACATCCAGCTCCGCGGCGTGCAGATGCACATCGGCTCGCAGCTCACGTCGGTGAAGCCCTTCGTCGAGGCGGTGGAGAAGGTCTCCGCGTTCGTCGCCGACCTGAAAGCCAAGTACGGCATCACCTATTTCTCGATCGGCGGCGGCATGGGCATCGTCTATCGCGACGCCCTCGCGAGCGGCCAGCAGGCCTGGTGGGACGCGCAGCCCGCCGACCAGCGCCCGCTCACCCCGGAAACCTACGGCGCGGCGCTCGTGCCGCTGCTCCGCCCCCTCGGCCTCAAGATTCTCCTCGAGCACGGCCGGTTCATGGTCGGCAACGCCGGGGTGCTGCTCTCGCGCGTCGAGCACCTCAAGCGCGGCGCCGGCAAGAACTTCCTCATCGTCGATGCCGCGATGAACGATCTCGTCCGCCCGGCAATGTACGACAGCTACCACGAAATCGTGCCGCTGCACCGCGACACCGCCCGGCGCGCCCTCGTGGCCGACGTCGTCGGACCGATCTGCGAAAGCGGCGACTGCTTTGCCAAGGACCGCCAGCTCCAGGAAGTGGGCGAGGGCGAGCTACTCGCGTTCATGAGCGCCGGCGCCTACGGCTACGTCATGGCGAGCCGCTACAACACCCGCTCGCTGCCCGCGGAGGTGCTGGTCAAGGGCTCGGCCTTCGAACTGGTCAACGCCCGCGAGACCTTCGAGCAGATCGTCGCCAGCGAAAAAATCCCGGCCTTCCTGAAATAAGGCGGAAAACCCGGAAGGGTTTACACGACAATCCCGGGAGAGATTCAGAAGCCGGAAAGCCACAAAAAATACCTGGCTTCCTGGCTTCTGAATTTACCGGATTGGAACCCAGTCCTTCTGCGGGAGATGGGCTTTGCACGTTTCGGTGACGTCGAACTTTTTCGTGTTCTTCGCGCGCTCCGTGGGCTAGACCTCGCGGCATGAATTTCTGCGTCGTCGGCGCCGGGGCGTGGGGTACGGCTTTTGCCGTGCACCTCGTGCGTCTGGGACACGAGGTCGTCCTCGTGCCACGCCGGGCGGAGCAGGCGGCCGCGATGGCCGTGACGCGCGAGAACAAGGATTACCTGCCGGGCTGCCCGCTGCCGGCCGAATTGCGGATCACCGGCGATCTGGCGGCAGGAGTGGAGGGCGCCGAGGTCGTCCTGATCGCGAGCCCGTCGCATGCCCTGCGCGAGACCGGTCAGCGCCTGCGCGAGGCCCGCGACGGAGCTTCCCGGCTGCGGCTGGTCGTGAGCCTGGTCAAGGGACTGGAGCGCGAGACCTATCTCCGTCCCTCGCAGGTTCTCGCCGAGGTCCTGCCGGAACAGACCGTGGCCGCGCTCACCGGTCCCACCAATGCCGCCGAGGTGGCGCGCGGCCTTCCCGCCGCGATGGTGCTGGCGGCGGATCGCGCGAATCCCTGCGTGACCGATGTCCAGACCGCTCTCAGCGGCCTGACGCTGCGCATCTACACCAGCGACGACCCGGCCGGTGTCGAATATGGCGGCTGTCTCAAGAACATCTACGCGATCGCCGCCGGCTGCTGCGACGGATTGAAACTGGGCGACAACGCCAAGGCCGCGCTGCTCACCCGGGCGCTGGCGGAAATGGTGCGGGTTGGCGCGGCCCTCGGCGCGCGGCCGGAGACTTTCTACGGGCTGAGCGGATTCGGCGATCTCGTGGCGACCTGCCACGGCGGCTGGAGCCGCAACCGCGAGTTCGGCCAGCTGATCGGCGAAGGCCGCAGCGCCGCGGAGCTGATCGCGCACCGGCGCACCGTGGTCGAGGGCTACAACACCGCCGCATCCTTTGCCGGCCTGTGCGCCGAAAAGAAGATCGACGCCCCGATCCTGCGCGAGACCCACGCAATTCTGTTCTCCGGGAAAAAGCCCGCCGCCGCGCTGGCCGCCCTGATGACCCGCGAGCTCAAGCGCGAGACCGCCCCGGCGGTCGCCCGAGCCTGAAACGGAGAGCGGGTCTTCGCCCCGCCTTTTCGAAGGCCGGATGGCCAGAGGGCCGGGTGGCCGGATGACCAGATGGCCGGATGATCAGAGGGTCGGATGGTCGGCTGCCGAGGGCTCGAAATGTAGCAGCTGCCGTGAGGCGGCTGGGTTTGCGCAACAGCTCATTCGCTCTTCGCGCTGCGCGCGGCGCCCTGCGATGAAAATAAAAAGGGCGGGTCGAAGACCCGCCCTGCGTGGCGGCCGCAGTGAGGCGGCCGTTGTCTTCAACTTGGATCTCAGTGCGCCGGCCCGACGTGCTCCTGGATGTACTCCTGCTTGAGCCCGAGCTTTTCGGGCGCGTGGAGGACGAGCATCTTCATGCGGATGTCGTCCGGCACCTGCGCGGCGGTGGCCTTCGAGATCACCACCATCAGCACCAGGGCGAGCGGCACGGACCAGATCGCGGGCTGCTCGCAGAGGATGCGGAGCAGGGGATGCGAGGCCCAGAAGACGTTCAGGCCCTTGAAACCCGCGAAGACCTTGCCCATCGGACCGGTATCGAGGGCCAGCGTGCTGAAATTCGTCAGCGCCGCGCCGGCGAGCGCGCACAGGCCGCCGACGAGCATGCCGGCGGCTGCGCCTTTCATCGTCATGCCTCGCCACCACACGCTCATGAAGAGCAGCGGGAAATAACTCGCCGCCGCGATCGCGAAGGCTTGGCCGACCATGAAGTTGATCTCGAGCTTCTCGACGAAGGTGCCGAGCACGATGGCCACGGCGCCGATCAGGACGGCGCACCACTTGAACATCCGCAGCCGCTCCTCCGCCGTGGCGTTCGGCTTGAGGATGCGGCCGTAGACGTCGTGGGCGAGCGCGCCCGTCATCGAGACCAGCAGGCCGCTGAAGGTGCTCATGAACGCGGCGAACGCGCCCGCGCAGGTGATGCCGCTCAGGATCGAGCCGAGCACGCCGTAGCGGGAGGCGACGAGGGTCGGCAGCTCGAGCACCACTTTGTCGGTGCCCTTCGCGCCGACCCCGGAATAGAGCTCCGGCATGAAGTTTCGCCCGATCACGCCGAAGACCGGCGGGAAGACGTAGAAGATGCCGATCAGAATCATCACCCACATCGTGGTCCGCTTGGCGGCGGCACCGTCGGGATTCGTGTAGAACCGGACAAGGATGTGCGGAAGCCCGGCCGTACCGCAGACGAGCGCCATGATCAGGGAATAGGTGTAGAGCAGCGAGTAGGGCTTCTGGTATTTCTCGAGATAGGCGGCGCGCTGGTCAGCCGGCAGTGCGGCGGCGGCGGCGGTGACGGCCTTGGTGGTGAGCGGCCCGAACGGCGCGACCCACTTGTCGTCCTTCGGTGCTTTCGGATCGAGGGGCTTGCGCTCGACGACCTGGGCGGCCGGCGCGGCGGTTTCGCGGGAAGTGGCGTTGGCGCCGATCTGGCCGTTGTAGAAGCCGACGACGGTCATCAGCACGAAGACCGGCACGGAAATCGCGAACATCTTCGCCCAATACTGGAACGCCTGCACGAGGGTGATGCCCTTCATGCCGCCGAGCGCGACGTTGAGCGTGATCACGGCGCCGACGAGGACCACGCCGCCCCAGTACGGCATGCCCGGGAAGACGTACGCGAGCGTCACGCCCGCGCCCTTCATCTGGGGCATGGTGTAGAAGAAGCCGATGAAGAGCACGAAGCAGACGGCGATCTTGCGGAAGACCGGGGAATCGTACCGGCCTTCGGCGAAATCCGGAATGGTGTACGCCCCGAAGCGCCGCAGCGGCCCGGCGATGAAGAGGAGCAGGAAGAGATAGCCGCAGGCATAGCAGACCGGATACCAGAGGGCGTCGTAGCCGGACGACATGACCATGCCGGCCACGCCCATGAAGGACGCCGCGGAGAGGTATTCGCCGGAAATGGCCGAGGCGTTCCAGCCGACCGAGACCGAGCGGCCCGCGACGAAGAAGTCGCTGGCGGTCTTCGACTGGCGGGCCGACCAGAAGCCCATTGCGATGGTCACGACCACCGTGAGGAGCGAGAAGGTGAAGATCCAGGGATCGACGCCGTTGAGGAAAGCGAGGGAGGGAAGGAGATCGGTCATGGCGCGGGGGTTTAGCGTTTCACCGAATTCACTTCGTCTTCCTCCAGCGCGATCGAGCGCTTGATGAAGGTCCAGGAGATGATCCAGACGAAGGGGAAGAACAGCACGCCGAGGATCAGCCAGGTGAGCGTGAAGCCCGCCACCCGGGTGGCCATGAGGTCGGGCAGGAAATAGTTGAAGAGCGGAAGGCCCAGCAGCACGACGAGGAAGGTCGCGGCGCAGACGGTGGAGAGGCTCAACTGGCGGCGCATCAGCGAACGGAGGAACGTCTCGCTGTGCACCACGTCATCTTGGGGGGACGATGGGGTGGGCATGCCCACCCAGCTTGGCATCCGCGAAATCTCGCGCAAGCCCGCCGAAAAAAATCTGCGCGAGGTTATGTAGCCGGTTTGCGTTCCACGGAGGGCGCCGGGCTCGGCGCTGCCGGGCGCTTGCCCTGCTGCATCGTGATGATCGCCACCGCGGTCACGATCACCGCCGACGCGCCCAGCGTGCGCGGCCCGATCGGTTCGTCGAGCAGCAGCCAGCCGAGGAAGATGGCGACGATCGGATTGACGTACGCATACGTGGCGACGCGCGCCGGCGCGGCGTGCTTCATCAGCCAGACGAACGTGGAAAAGCCGACGAGCGAGCCCATGCCGATCAGGTAGAAGAAAGCCCGCCAGGACGCCGCGGTCACCCGCGCGGAATCGAACGCCTGGAAGTCACCGTGCAGCGCCGCCACGAGGAGCAGCGCGCCGCCGCCGCCGAGCATCTGCAGCGCGGAGGCGACGAAGGCGTTGGCGCCG
The DNA here is from genome assembly GCA_048497945.1 of Verrucomicrobiota bacterium. GTDB lineage: Bacteria > Verrucomicrobiota > Verrucomicrobiia > Opitutales > Opitutaceae > Lacunisphaera. The sequence continues at coordinate 4,972 of JBEHYX010000137.1, forward strand.
TGCTGCGCGTGCCGGGAATAGATCGAGCCGATGCCCCAGAAGCAGCACGCCGCCAGAATTGCGATCATGCCGCCGGAATTGAATCCGCCCTGCGCGGCGTCCTCCCACGGCGCCGCCAGCCAGGTCACGCCCGCGAAGCCGATCAGCAGCGCGATGAACGTCACCACGCCGGGCCGCTGTCCGCCGGGCCAGGCCCATTCGGTCAGCACGATGAAGAGAGGGCCGACCCCGATCAGCAGCGCCGTGATGCCGGAGGGAATCGTCTGCTCCGCCCAGACCACGAGCCCATTCCCGCCCAGGAGCAGGAACGTGCCGATGACCGCGTTGATGCCCCACTGGCGCGCGGTCGGCCAGGCGGTGCCCCGCCAGCGCAGGAAGGAAAGCAGGAGCGTACCCGCCAGCGTGAAGCGCGCCCCTGCCATCAGGAAGGGCGGAATCGTTTCCACCGCCACGCGGATTGCGAGGTACGTGCTGCCCCAGACGAGATAGATCGTGGCAAACGCCAAAATCAGCGCGGAGCGGGAAGCCGGAGCCGAGGAAGCGGAGTTCACGACAGATTTCGGTTCAACGGCCCCACGAAGATAGCCGCCGCCATAAGGCGGCGGGATGGGTCGAATCCGCGATCACGTCCTGTCCTCCACGCATGTTCGCGGTGGCCGCCGACCTCCGGGCGGCGGAGGAGGGATGGAGACGCGATCTCCCGGTCGCGTTCGGCGACCGGGAGGTCGCCGCTCCAACAGTCGGATTGGAATCAGATGTGACCTCGAGAATCCTATCATGAGTGGATTGTCCGGCTCGCTCAGCCGCCGCCCGGAGGTCGACGGCCACCCTTGAACTCCAGAATGTAGCCGCCGCGGTGACGCGGCGGCGCCGGCCTCCGTCCTTCACGCCGGATTTCCTCCCGCCGTCACCGTTCGCCGCACTGCCGTGCGCCGGCCGACCGCCACCGTGGCGACGACGATCGCCGCCGTGACCAGCGTGCGGTGCGTGATCGGCTCGTGGAGCAGCAGCGCTGCCCAGCCGAGCGTGAGGAACGCCTGCAGCAGCTGAATCTGGCTCACCCGCGCGACTCCGCCGAGCGCGAGCCCGCGGTACCAGATCCAGAAGGCCAGAAACACGCTGATCACGCTCGTGTAGCCGAACGCCGCCCACGCGCGGAGCGAGGCGTGGGCGCCGTGGAGCAGGAGCACGCGCGCCACCGGCACCGCGGCCATGGGCACCGAGAGCAGCAGCGCCCAGAGGACCACGTTGCCGCCGCCGATCTCGCGCGCCAGGCGCCCGCCTTCCGCATAGCCGAAGCCGCACACAACCACGGCGACGAGCAGAAGGCCGTCGGCTGCGCGGAGACTCCAGCCGCTTTCGGCCAGCGCGAACGCCACCACCGCCAGGCTGCCGGCGCCGGCGGCGCACCAGAAGGCGGGCGACGGCCGCTCATGGCCGCGCAGGGTGGCGATCGCCACCGTGACGAGCGGAATCAGCCCGGTGACCACCGCACCGTGCGACGCGGGCACCTGCCGCATCGCGAGCGAGGAGAACAGCGGAAAGCCGACGATCGCCCCGCCGGCGACCACCGCGAGCGACGGCAGATGGCGCCGGCCGGGAAACGGCTGGCGCCGGATTGACAGGACGATCGCCGCCAGGAACGCGGCCACCAGCGCGCGTCCGAGGCCGACCACGATCGGATCGAGCTCGGCCACGGCCAGGCGCGTCATCGGCAGCGTCAGGCTGAAGCCGAGGATGCCGAGACCGCCGAGCAGGAGCCCGCGGGTTTCGTCGGAGGTGCGTGGCGGCATGCGGCGATGAACCGTCGCGTTCGTGCGCGTGTTTCCGTTCGCCGCCTACGCCACCTGCGCGCGGGCCAGTTCGCCGATCGTGCGCACGGCGGCCTCGATCGCCTCGTTCCACGGCAGGCCGCAGTTCAGGCGGAGGCAGTTGCGGTAGCGGTCCTTGACCGAGAAAAGCGCGCCCGGCGCGATGTTGATGCGGTGCTTCCACGCATCGCGGTGCAGCCGCAGCGTGTCGACTCCCGGCGGCAGCTCGATCCAGAGGATGAAGCCGCCCTGCGGCCGGCTGAGCCGCGTGCCCTCGGGAAAATGCCGCAGCACGGCCTGCGAGAACAGGTGCAGCTGGTTCTGGTAGGCGCGGCGGAGCGAGCGGAGGTGGTGGTCGTAGCCGCCGTTGCGCAGGAAATCCGAGACGGTCTTCTGCAGCACCACGGGCGAGCCGAGGGTGTTGGTGAACTTCAGGCGTCGCACCCGCTCGAGGTAGCGTCCGGGCGCGCACCAGCCGACCCGCAGGCTCGGCGCGAGCGTCTTGCCGAAGGAGCTGCAGAGCAGCACGCGGCCGTCGGTGTCCCAGGCCTTGAGCGGCTTGGGCCGGCGCTCGCCGAAATGCAGGTCGCCGTAGATGTCGTCCTCGACCGCGGGCACGTCGAACTCGGCGAGCAGGCGGTAGAGCTGCTCCTTCTTCTCGTCGGGCATGCAGGAGCCGAGCGGGTTCTGGTAGCTGGGCATGACCAGGACCGCCTTCACGTCGTGGTGCTCGAGCGCGTCGCGCATGGCGTCGAGGCAGATGCCCGTGCGGGGATCGGTCGGCACCTCCAGCACCTTGAGGTTGAGGCTCTGGATGATCTGGAGGAAGCCGAAGTAGGCGGGCGATTCGAGCGCGACGGTGTCGCCGGGCTTGGTGACCGCGCGGAGGGAGAGGTTGAGCGCCTCGGTGCAGCCGATGGTGACCACGAGCTCGTCGTGGGCGAGGGGGGTGCCGGCCTGGAGGTAGCGCCGGGCGATCTCGCGCGTGAGCGGATCGTACGCCGAGTTCATGGCGTAGCGGCCCATCGCCATCGGATCGTCGCGGCCGACGGCACCGAGGAGTCGCGCCAGCTTCTTGTTCGGGAAGAGCGACGGATCGGGGCAGGCCTCGCCGAGCGGCACGTGGTGCGTGCCGGCGGCGACCATCATGATCTCCGCGGTGAGGTCGGTGACTCCGACGTAGCTCGCCTTCGCCATC
>JBEHYX010000138.1:0-7702 GCA_048497945.1 Verrucomicrobiota bacterium
ATTTCTTGTAGGGGCGCAGACTTGCTGCGCCCATTCGGCGCCAGCTGAATCTCCCAACCTCCAAACCGGAATGTTCGCTTTGCGAACATTGGGCGCAGCAAGTCTGCGCCCCTACGGATTCGCCGCGGGCTGCGACGGCAAAGGCTCAGCCAAAACACGTGCCACAAATTCATCGATTAGCACTTGGGCCTCCGCCGGCGGCAGCTTCATTTCGCGTTCTGCATAGCGGGCAAGGTCCGCGGGCCACGGCGCGCGCAGCAAATAATCCATGCGCGCCGGCCGCAGGTCGATCGCCGCGCAATGCAGCGCCTGGCGCGTTAGTGCCAGCAGCTGTGAGTGCCGCTCGGTCCACCCCTTCTGCGCGAACTCAAGGTAGAGCGTCGGGTCCGGGCCGTAGAGTTTGTCGCCGAGCACGCGGTGGCCGATGAACTCGGCATGCGCCCGGATCTGGTGCTTGCGACCGGTCAGCAGCTCCACCCCGACGAGGGTCGCGCCGTTGCGCGCGACCAGCGGATGAAAGATCGTCTTCGCCGCCTGCCCTCCCGCCGTTTCCGGCAGCACGACGCGCTGCTTCACCGTGACATTGGCCGACGGGTCCGGACCGAGCCACTGCTCGACGACCAGCGGTGCGGTCAGCTCGCCCTCGAGCAGGGCGACATACGCTTTGCCAATCAGGCGCTTCCCCATGGCCTTCTGCAGGCGGCTGCCGGTGGCCTCGTCCTTGCCCAAAACAATCACTCCAGAAGTCTCGCGATCGAGCCGATAGATGAAGCGGATGGTCTCCAATCCCAGCCCTTCCCTGATGGCGCCCGCGAGGCTCGACCATGGGCCGTTTTTCGAGGGATGGACGACCAGCCAGCCCGGTTTGTCCATTACCAGCAGCCGTTCATCGCTTAACAAAACCCAGCCCGGCAGGTCCGTGGGATTGACCAGGGGAGCCTCGGCGGGCGGAAGCGGATCGGCGGCATGCGTCATGCTGGGAACGTTCAATATTTTTTCCGGGTTATGAAGCCGAGAAGAATTGCAAAGCCGGGGCACCCGATTACGAATCTCTACAGTCGAATGACTGTGGTTATTCCAGTGTCGCGCGAGCCGGTCCTCGGGACGGCTAAACGGACAGGAACCAATTTAGAAACCAGCGAGCTTCTCGCCTGCGTTTCGTGACAGTGAGTCAAAAACCGAAAGATAAACCATGAACACATCCAATCGTTCCCACGAAGTTATTGTGACCGGTATCCACCTCGACCTCACGCCGTCCCTGAAAAATTACGTGCAGGACAAGATGGAGCGACTGTTTCGTCACGAGGCCCATATCGTGCGGATCCGCGTCGAGCTGGAGTGCGATCGCAAGCACGACCACGCCCACAAGTTCGTCGCCAAGGCCCAGGTCGAGATCCGGGGCCCCAACATCAATTGCACCGCCGAATCCGAGGAAATGCACAAGTCCGTCGACCTGCTCATCGACAAGATCGACCACGTCCTCCACAAGCGCCACGGGCAGCATAAGGACAAGCGCAACCACCCGCGCTCGATCGAGTTCACCGACGTCGACCTGCCGAAGGCGATCTAGTCGCGCCTTGGCGCGACAATAGCCAATGGGCATCAGCCAATCGCCATTGGCCATTTCAGCCAGCCCGCCTTCACCGGCGGGCTTTTTTGTTGGCAGTGGCTCATTTTGACCTGTCATCGCGAGGTGCGCGTAGCGCGCCGTGGCGATCCATCCGGTGGATTGCTTCGCCGCCCGTCAGGCGGGCGACTCGCAATGACAAATCAGGGCACTGCTTCCTTGTTTGAATTTGCGCCCACGGCCACTCCGCCAATCTTGCAGTGTGTTCTCCGTCTCCTATCCCTGTCGTCTGTTGCCAACCCCGCCCCCCATGATCCCCCGCCGCCTCCGCCTCCTGCTGCCCCTCGCCCTGCTCGCTTCCGCCGCCCTCGCCAAGGAATCCGAGGAAGGCTTCGTCCCCCTCACCGACGGCCAGACCTTCACCGGCTGGAAACCCGCCACCGAGAATTCCGGCACGTGGAAACTCGAGGATGGCGCCTTCGTTGCGCGCGGTTCGCGCTGCCACCTCTTCTATGTCGGCGACGACAAGCCGTTCAAAAATTTCGATCTCAAGGTCGAGGTGATGACCGAACCCGGCGCCAACGGCGGCATTTATTTCCACACCCGGTACCAGGAAACCGGCTGGCCGAAAGGCGGCTTCGAATGCCAGGTGAACAACACCCAGTCCGATTGGAAGAAGACCGGGAGCATCTACGGCATCGCCAACATCGGCGTGGCCGTGCCGCAGGACAACAAGTGGTGGACCCAGGAGATCATCGTGCAGGGCCAGACCGTCACCGTCCTGATCGACGGCAAGAAGGTCGTGGAATACGACGAACCCGAGGGCGTCCAGCCCGGCAAGGACTTCGAGCGCAAGCTCGGCGCCGGCACTTTCGCCCTCCAGGCCCATGACCCGACGAGCATCGTCCACTACCGCAACATCCGGGTGAAGCGCCTCCCGGATTGAGGTTTTTGCACCACGAAATACGCCAAACATACCCAATAACCCTGGAGCCTCCCTTTCGTGTATTTGGCGCGTTTCGTGGCCGGATTCGGTTGATTTTTAGCCGACAAAATTCTGCTTGCTGTCGTCCGGCTAAGTTCGCTTATTCGCCCTTCCTTCGTGCGGGCATAGCTCAACTGGATAGAGCGTCAGACTACGAATCTGAAGGTTTGGGGTTCGACTCCCTATGCCCGCACCACTTTAAAGCTCCGGCAACCCGTTGGGTTGCCGGAGCTTTTTGTTTACCATTCAACACTTGTGAAATCCTAGAGTGGTGCCAAATCCCCCGGCCGGGCGACTTCATCTCCCCTATTTAGGGGAGATCAGAGCATTGAGGGTACCGCCAGGCCGGCTTGCCTTCTGGAACAGCCGTTTTCACGCCGGCTACCCTCAATCATCAGGCCATGTCACCGATCCTCGCCCTCTCCCGGCATTTCGGCAATTCCCCGTCTGATTTCTCACGCCCAGTTCGACTCCTGGGTCTATGTTTGGCCTTGGCCGTGCCCGCCTTAGCAAATGAAGGGAAGACGGCTGCTGCACGCGATACCGTCGGCCCGGTGATTCTAAGGGATGAAAGCATCGACCAGGTTCTCGTCCTTCTCGAGCGATTGACCGGCCGGATGATCCTGCGACCGCAAGCATTGCCGGCCAACCAGATTACGATCAGCCTGCGCGGAGATGTCACCCGCGAGGAGGCCATTCGCGCCTTGGAGACCGTTTTGGGATTAAACGGTGTCGCGATCAGCGATCTCGATGAGAAATTCATCAAGGTAACGCCGATGTCTGGTGTGAAATCAGAAGCCCCCGAGCTGATTGAGGGCACGACCCTCAATCGCCCGCCCAGCGGCCGGATCGCGAGCAAGGTATTTCAGTTCAGCTTTCTGCGGGTAAGCGAATTCATGCCGCAAATCTCCGGGTTGCTGAATCCCGGCGCCGCCAGCCCCGCGGTCGTTTTCGAAAAGGCCAACGCCGCCCTCGTCACGGATAGCATCAGTACGTTGCAACGCATCGAAACGCTTGCCAACCAGCTCGACAAACCGCTGCTTGCCGGACTGCAGCCGAAGTTCTACTCGCTCAACTTCGCCAAAGCCAGCGATGTGGTGAACAAGATGAAGGCTGTGTTCACCGGTCCGCTCCAGGGGCAGATCGGCTCCGCCACGTCATTCAGCCCGGATGATCGCACCAACCAGATCGTGCTGGTGTGCGATCCGCGCCAATATGCGTTTTTCGACGAGCTGGTTGCCAGGTTCGACGTCAAATCCGATCCCAACACGCGCAACGATGTCATTCACCTCAAACACGCGGCAGCCAAAGACGTCGCGTCCATCCTGAGCCAGTTGGTCGCCGGGCAAAATAATGCGACGCGCAGCGGAGGTTTGGAACCGGCACGCACGACGGCGCCAGTTTCGTCCCCACCCGCATCGGGGGCTTCCCCGCCGGCACCGACCGCACCTCCGGCCGCGCCGGTCATTCCGCCAGTCGGACTGACTGCCATGCTCGAAACCTCCAACCAGTTCAGTTCGCTCCTCACCATCCTGCCGGAGGAACGCAGCAATTCCATCGTGGTTTCCGGCACGGTGGATGACATCCGGCTCATCAATGAGCTCGTCGGCAAGATCGATGTGCTGCTTGCCCAGGTTCGGATCGAGGTCGTGATCGCGGAGGTGACTCTCGGCGACAACGCGACTTCCGGCATCAGCGCGCTCGGACTCAAGATCGAAGCGGACAAGCTGGTCGGATTCGAAGGCACGCTGGCCGGTACGGGCGTCAAGGACGGTGTCGTCACCCGGCCGGGCGTGATCGGCCCAGGGCCTTGGGACCTGGCGGCCGCCGTTTCGCTCGGCACCACCCCGCGGAAAAGCCATGCCACCATCCTTTCCCAGCCAAACATCATCACCACCCACAACAAGGAGGGGAAGATCTTTGTCGGCGAATCCCGCCCCGTCATCAGCAGCTATCTCAACGACGCCAGTGGCGGCGCGACCAACGGGGGCATCGGCTCCGGCTATCGTTCCACCATCTCGTCCCGCGACATCGGCATCGACCTTACCGTCAAGCCCCTGATCGGTACCGACGGCTCCGTCCAGCTCGAGATCAAACAGGAAGTGAACGATATCCTCGGCGAAATCACCATCGACGGCAACCCCCAGCCGCGGATCGGCAAGCGCTCCACCGATTCGTTCATCAGCGCCCGCAGCGGCGAGATTGTCGTTCTCGGCGGCCTGCAGCGCACTTCCAAATCGCGCAGCAACAGCCGCCTCGGGCCCGTGCCGATCCTTGGCGATCTTCTCGGCACGCGCAGCCGGGAGGACACCCGCACCGATCTCGTTTTCTTCCTGCGGCCGACGGTGCTGACCAATACCCCGGCGGACAATGTTCCGGCGCTTCACCAGCTGGAATCCTTTCCGCGCAAGCAACGGGAGCAGGTCGAAAAGGCCATCGCCCCCCTTTCGCAGAATTGAACCATGGCTGTAATCCATCCGTCCGCCGCCGGGAACCCGGCCACTTGGTTCGCCGAGGAGCACCGCCAACCGCTGCTGGAAGCGCCGCGCCGCGAGCGGACCGGCCTTCTGGCCAAACTCACCGCCCAAAGCGAAGCCGCCACCCTGGAGGAAATTTCCCGCCTTTCCGGCTTGGACATCGTCACGCAGCTCAAGCCGGATGCCGATGCCATCGCCCTGCTCCCCGCCCGCCTGACGCATGAATACCAGTTGATACCGATCCGGATCTCGGAAGCCGCCGATGACCGCTTGCACCTGGCGACGGCCTGGCCGCCCGATGACGAAACAAGCGACTGGCTGGCTCTCTTCACGCCGCGCGCCCTGTGCTGGCATCTCGCCCCCGTCGACCGCATCCAACAGGCCCTGGTCGAAAACTACGGAGTGGGCTCCGGCAGCCTCGACGAATCCGACGCCCTGGCAGACGCGCCGGTCGAGGGCCTCATGGAGGCTGACGCCGATGCCGCTGTTGTCCGCTTTGTCACGGACGTCATCCGCCAGGCGGTTGCCGATGGCGCCACCGACATCCATTTCGAGCCGCAAGAGGGCCAGCTGCGCATCCGCTATCGGGTCGACGGCCTGCTGGTACCCGTGCCGCTGCCGGAGAATCTCCAACGCTATCAGGACGCCATCATCTCCCGGTTGAAGATCATGGCCCGGCTGAACATCTCCGAACGCCGGCTGCCCCAGGACGGACGCATCTCCTTTCGCGCGGAGGCCGACACCCTCGACATCCGGGTTTCGACGATCCCGACGATCTACGCCGAAAGCGTCAGCTTGCGTCTTTTGAACCAAAAGCGCGAAGCCTTCACCATGGAGCGACTGGGCATGGATGCTGCGGAACAAGCCGCCATCAATCGCGTGCTGGAATATCCGCATGGGATCATTCTCGTCACGGGTCCTACCGGATCCGGCAAATCCACCTCCCTGAACGCCTTTCTCCGGCAGATCAACGCGGACGACCTGCGCATCGTGACGGTGGAGGATCCGATCGAGTACGAGGTTCCCGGCGTCAACCAACTGCAGGTCCGCCCCGAAATCGGCCTGACGTTTGCCAGCGCCCTCCGCCATGTGCTGCGCCAGGATCCCGACGTCATCATGGTCGGCGAAATCCGCGACCGTGAAACCGCCGACATCGCCATCCGCGCTTCGCTCACGGGCCACCTCGTGCTTTCCACCCTGCACACAAATGATGCGCCGGGCGCAATCACGCGACTCGTCGACATGGGTATCGAACCCTTCCTGGTCGCGTCCTCCGTCGAACTGGTGATCGCCCAGCGCCTCGTCCGCCGGCTTTGCCCGCACTGCGCAAAGGCCGAGATCCTGCCGCCCGATCGCCTCCAACGCACTCTTCGCACCCTCGGCCTCGATCTCACGGAAGGAAATCAGGCCCGGGCCGTGAAACGCGCCCATGGTTGCGAGCGCTGCCGGGGGACCGGCTACCGGGGGCGCATCGGGCTTTTTGAAATCCTGAAGCCCTCCCCCGAACTGCACGATCTCGTGGTCAAGCGGGAATCGAGCCGGGCACTCACCCGCTGTGCCCGCAGCCAGGGCATGCGAACCCTGCAGCAGTCCGGCTGGGCCAAAATCGTGTCCGGCCAGACCACGATCGACGAGGTCCTGCGTGTCATCACGGTCACCGAGGGCTGATCGGCAAACAGACCGCGCCATGCCCGTCTTCGAATATACTGCCCGGGAAGCTTCGGGAAAAGCCATTCGCGCCTCGCTGACCGCCCCCACCCGCCGGGATGTGATTCGCATCCTGACGGCGCGCGGGATCCGGGCATCGGGATTGAGGGAAACCGCGGGCAATACGGGCGCGGGAAACCAGGCTGGAAGAGAACCAGCCCCGTCGACGCGCAGTCCGGCGTTGTCCACCAGGCTGACGGCCGCCGAGCGCCTGCCATTCCTTCAAGCCCTGGTGGAGCTCATCGCCAGCGGGCTTCCGGCGGGCGAAGCAATCCGGCTCTTGAGCGCGCGGCTCAAGGCTCCGCGCCGCCGCGCCCTGTGCGTTGAGCTGTGGGCACGGCTGGCCGAGGGCCAGCCCCTGTCCCAGGCGTTGGCCTCGCAACCGGCCGTCTTCGATCCACGAACGATCAGCCTCATCGCCGCCGGCGAGGCTACCGGCAACTTGCGCGAAGTGTTGCAGAGGCTCATCCAATATTTCACCGAGCAGCGGGAATTCCGGCGAAAGCTGGTCGCAGCCCTCGCCTACCCGGTCTTTATCTGTCTCGTCGCCCTGGGCGTGATTCTCTTTTTCGTTCTCTTTCTGCTGCCCCGCCTGCAAACCCTGCTGTCGTCGCTCGGCGGGAAGCTGCCTTTGGCCACCCGCGCCCTGGTTTGGTTCTCTCACCTGCTGGTCAACTACGGGCCCCTCGCGATTGTGGCGCTGGTCCTCGGCGGCGTCCTGTTCTGGCGCTGGCGGCGCACCCCGGCGGGTCGCGCCGCAACGGACGCCTGGATCCTGCGTGCGCCGTGGGCGGGCAGTTTCATCACGCAAACAACCGTTCATGGTTTCAGCCAAACGCTGGCCGTGCTTCTGGAGAACGGCATCACCACGGCCGAAGCGCTGCGGATGACCGAACGCACCATCACCCATCATACCCTGCACCAGGCTTTCTCCGAGGCGACCGATCACGTGCTCGAGGGCGAGCG
>JBEHYX010000139.1:0-7445 GCA_048497945.1 Verrucomicrobiota bacterium
CTACGGTAATCACGAGCGATCCGCTCAATCCATCAATCTCCCGGGCTTGTCCGGCTTGAATGGAGGCGGGACTACCAGTCCCGCGTTTGGAAACAGTCGCGGCGCATGTTTCGCAGGGCTGATAGTCCTGCCTCCATTTCGGAAATGTCCCGGAGCTTGCTCCGGGGGACAGGGCGCAACCCGGCCCGGGATTTTCTAGATCGACTGGCCCTTCGTCCACTGGATGGCGTGGCGGACGAGGTCGCTGCCGGTGCCGAGGTTTAGCTTCTCCTTCAGGTGCTCGCGGTAGGAGTCGATCGTCTTGACGCTCAGGTTGAGCAGGTTCGCGATCTCGCGCGTGCCATAGCCGTTGCCGAGCAGCTGGAAGACTTCCATCTCGCGGTCGCTCAGCTTCTCCATGGGGGAAACCAGCACGTCCGTGCGGTGCTTCACGTAGCGGTGCAGCATCTTCCCCTTCACGCTGTCGCTGAGATAAATCTCGCCGCGCAGGATCTGCTCGAGCGCCGCGATCACCTTCTCGCTGGCCTCCTGCTTCATCAGGTAGCCCATGGCGCCGGCGCGCAGGGCACGCTCCGCGTACACATCCTCGTCGTGCATCGAGATGATGAGGACCTGCATGTTCGGGATCTGGCTGCGCAGGCCCTTGGTGAGCTCGATGCCGTTCGTGGACTTGAGCGTGATGTCGACGATGGCGAGGTTCGGCTGGAGCTTGCCGGCGAGATCGAGGGCGCGCGGCGCGCTGTCGGCCTCGCCGCACACCTCGAAGCGCGGGTGCTGCTCGATCAGCGTCTTCATGCCCTGGCGCATCAGGGGATGGTCATCGACCAGGAAAATGCGGACGCGCCCGGCGGGGGTTGAGGTCTCGGCTGCGGGCGCCGGCGGCGGGGAAGGCCTTTCGGCCTGCGGGCTGCGGGAAGAGGAGGACTTCATGAAAGGGAGTTCTTTTACAGACACATCCCTTGGCAATCGGTGCCGCGCAAAAAATCCGCGCCCTGCCCTGCTAAAAAAATGTCATCGCGGACCCGCGAGGTGCGGAATCCGCGATGTTTGGATCGCCCCGGAAGCGATCAGGTCAGGATCGGCAGCCGCAGGTGCGGCTGGGATCGGGAATCACGGCACTCAACCGAGATCATGCCATTGCTCTGAAAGGTGGAGCGCGGTGACCCCACCGCGCTGAGGAAACTCCGACGGAAAGAAGCGCCTTGGGGACAAGTCGCTCCACCTTCATTTGCATGAGTCGGGTTCAGGCCGGCTCGCTGATGCGTTCGTCGTCGGAACGACGCATGCCGGAGCCTTGGCGATTGGACGAGCTGTTGCCGGGGCCGCCGCTGGAGCTGCCCGAGCGCTGCGCGGACTGGCCGCTGGAGTCGTCGTCGGAGGACTGGCGCGAACCGGCGTTCTGCTGCGACGGATCGTACTTGCCCGGATTCTGGCGCTGTTCCGGCGAGGACTGGCGGCCGCTGTTCGAACTCGAGCTGCTGCCGGAGTTCTGCTCGCGGGCCGGGCTCAGGGAACGTTCGCTGGACGGAACGTTCTGCTGCTTCGAACTCGCGTTGCGCTTTTCCTCCTCGGACTGCTGCTGGGAGGACGAGCCGCGCTGCTGGTTGGGATTGTTTTGGTTAGCCATTTGATTTGGACGGTTGAGGGTTGACGGATCGGGTTTAACTGAACGGACCCACCATAGCCCACGATGCGCGGCGGCGTTATCGGCCCGATTCCCCGAATCCAGCCCGGTGAATCCGGAGGCGGCGGGATGGGGTTATCTCCCCGCTGATTTTTTCGATTTTGGGAACAGGTCGCCGCCGGGAGCGGACTGATTTCCCATGCCGTCTTCCCTTCGGTTTTCCCCGCGGCGGTTCCTGCGCAACCAAGGGCTCACGCTGGCCATCGCCGTCCTTTTTCTCGGCACCTACGCGGGCGGCCAGGTCGTGACGGGCTGGAAGGTGCACAATGCCGAGCGCCGCGTGCATCACCGCGACGCGCTGTCGCTGCCGGCGTACCTGCGCAGCGCGCATTTTCTCGAGGCGACGATGGAGAACTGGGAAAGCGAATTCCTCCAGATGTTCGTCTATGTGTTCATGACCGCGTTCCTCTTCCAGCGGGGTTCGGCGGAGTCCAACGATCCCGACCGTCCGCTCGCCGCGCACCCGGTGGGGCGGCATTCGCCCTGGCCGGTCCGCCGCGGCGGCTGGTGGCGCGCGCTGTATGCGCACTCGCTGTCGCTCGCCTTCGCGCTGTTGTTCCTCGTCTCGTTCGCGCTCCACGCCGTGGGCAGCAGGGCGCTGGAAAACGAACGCCGGGCCGCGGAGGGCATCCCCCGCCTCTCGCTGGCCGAGCACTTGGAGGGCGCGCAGTTCTGGTTTGAATCCTTCCAGAACTGGCAAAGCGAGTTTCTCGCCATCGGCTCCATGGTGGTCCTGAGCATCTTCCTGCGCGAAAGGAATTCGCCCGAATCCAAGCCGCTCGGCGCGCCGCACGGCAAAACCGGCGCCTGAGCCGGAATCATGTGGTTGAAGGTGGAGCGACTTGTCCCCAAGGCGCTCCTTTCGGGCGGAGTTTCCCTCTCCAACGCGGTGGGGTCACCGTGCTCCACCTTTCGGTTTATTGCCATCCTTCACCGCCGCCGGCTTTCGTGCGGCGCGCGCGGGACGCAGCGCGGCCGCGAGCACCTCGTCGACGGTCGTCACCGGGATGAAACGCATCCGCTTCCGCACCGAGGCGGGCAGCTCGACGAGATCCTTCTCGTTCTGCGCCGGGTAGATGACCGTGAAGATTCCGGCGCGTTGCGCTGCGAGGATCTTCTCGCGCAGCCCGCCGACCGGCAGCACGACGCCGCGCAGGGTGATCTCGCCGGTCATGGCGACGTCAGGGCGCACCGCGCGGCCGGTCCAGCGCGAGGTGATGGCCGTGAAGATCGCGACGCCGGCGGACGGGCCGTCCTTCGGCACCGCCCCCGCCGGCACATGGACGTGCAGGTCGTGGTTGAGGATCGTGCCGCCGTCGATGCCGAGCTGGCTGGCGCGGCTTTTCAGCAGGCTCAGCGCGGCCTGGGCGCTCTCCTTCATGACGCTGCCGATCTGGCCGGTGAGCTGGATCTGGCCGTTGCCCGGGTAACGCAGCGCCTCGATGTGCATGATCTCGCCGCCGACGCTGGTCCAGGCGAGCCCGGTTGCGACGCCGAGGTCGGCCGCCGCGAGCTTGGTTTCCCGCAGGTAGCGCGGCGGACCGAGCACCTCGGCCACGGTGGCCGGCGTGACGATCACCGGCGCCGCCGGCCCGTGCGCCTTCAGCTTCGTCACGGCGTTGCGGCACAGCACGCCGAGGCAGCGGTCCAGGGCACGGACGCCGGCCTCGCGCGTGTACTCGTGCACGAGCAGGTTGACGACGTCGTTGCCGATGCGGCAGCTGCCGTCGAGCCCGTGTTCCGCGAGCTGGTGCGGCAGCAGGTACCGCCGGGCGATCCGGAGCTTGTCGGCGTCGCTGCAGCCCGGGACGCGCACCAGCTCCAGGCGGTCGCGCAGCACCGCGGGAATATCATCGGCATGGTTGGCGGTCGCGAGAAAGAGCACGCCCGACAGGTCGAACGGCACGTTGAGGAACCGGTCCACGAAGCCCGCGTTGCTCCACGGGTCGATGACCTGGAGCAGCGCGCTCGCCGGGTCGCCATGGCAGTCGAAGGAGAAACGGTCGATGCCCTCCAGCAGCAGGACCGGGTTGCGCACGCCGGCCTTGCGCAGCTCCTCCATCGGCCGGCCGGGCGTGGCGCCGGGCCGCGCGCGGCGTCCGCCGATGATCTCCGCGTCGTCCTGCACGCCGGCGAGTTGCAGGCGCGCGTACTTGCGCCCGAGCGCCGTGGCGATGGTGCGGGCCAGCGTGCGCTTGCCGACGCCGGGCGGTCCCCACAGGCACAGCACGGGAAACTTCCCGGCGGGATTGCGCTGGCGCGTCGCGAGATGCTCGATGATCCGCTGCTTGACCGGCAGCATGTCGTAGAGCTCGCGGTCCAGCGCGGCGCGCAGCCGCGGCAGCGAGACGGCGCGGTCCGTCGCGCGGGCCCACGGCAGCTCGGCCAGGTTTTCCAGGTAGTCGGCCAGCAGCGGGAATTCGGCGTCGGACGGACGCAGCTGGGCCAGCCGGCGGAGCTCCGGCAGGATTTCGTGCCGCACCGCCGGCGGCATGCCGGCCGCGTCGAAGCGCTGCGCCAGCGTGCCGGCCATGCGCTCCCCTTCGCCCAGGTTGTCGCCCAGTTCGCCGCGGATCACGCGCAGCTGACCGAGCAGGTACTCGCGCCGCCGGCCGGTGGCGAAGTGGGCGGCGAGGTCGCGGCGCAGTTTCCGGCGCAGCTGCGCCAGGGCGAGTTCGCTGTTGGCCCGTTCGAGGACCGCGCGCACGCGGCGCGCGACATCGAGTTCCTCCAGCAGGTCCTGCTGGATGGAAACGTCGAGCGGCAGGGCCGCCGCGATGTAGTCGGCGAGCCCGCCCGGGTCGCGCCGGAGCGGGGCCGGCGGCTCCGCCAAAATCCCCAGCCGCACCAGCCCGGCCGTGGCTTCGCCCAGTTCCCGCACCGTCGCGGTCCAGTGGCCGTTGGCGTGCCCGGGTTGCTCGAGCCGGCAGGGGGCCACCTGCGCATCGAGGAAGGACGCAGTGTCGCGCAAGCGCACGAGCCGCAGGCGGCGCAGCGGCTGGACCGTCAGCGCCGTCACCGGCCCCGTGCCGTTCGCGCTGATCCGGCCGACTTCCGCGAGCACGCCGATGCGGCAGAGTTCCTGCGGCCCGTGCCCGTTGGCTTCGTGCCGGTCGTAGCGGCGTGTGAACAGCGCGATCCGCCCCCGGTGGTGCGCGGCTTCCTCCACGGCCCGGCGCGACGCCGGCTGCCGCAGGTTCAGTCGCACGGGCGCGCCGGGAAAGATCACCCGCGCATCGAGGGCCACGACGGGGACGGTCTGCTTGTCGTCCATCACGATGGGGACAGCCGCCGCCGCGGGCGGTGCCCTGCCCGGCCGCGCTTTTGACGGCACGTGGGAGAAACCTCCGTGCCGCTTCCCGCATTCCGCCCGATGGCGGGGCCGCGGCCCGTGCGCTACGTTGGGCCAAATCCCGGCGCCGGTTCGCTCTCCTGTAATTCCCCGATCTTCCGGGAGATGTCCGCGCCGCCCTTCCCCGTTCCCGATCGGTTTCAAAAAACATCATCATGCCCCGCAACTCCTCCAGTTCCGTCAGTTCGAGCCAGCGCCGCCGCACCGGCGGCAAACGCGCTTCCCTCTCCGGCCGGCAGCGGTCGGGCAGCCGCAACGACCGCGAGTTCTCCGGCCGCGAATTCCCGGCTGCGGCGATGGAAGATCGTCCGTCCCTCGCCGCGCGCGGCGGCGGTTCGGCCCCGGGCCGCGGCAGCCAACGGCGCCAGGCGGAGGACAACCGCCCGGAACACGATGACCGCGGTTATTCCGGCGCAGGCGGCCAGTACCGCGAGGACGATTACCGGCAGTCGCAGGCCAACCGCGGCTTCTCCGGCGAGTTCCAAGGTGCGGCCGACCGCCGGGATTACGACGATTACAACCGTCCGTTCCCGGGCCGCGGCCGCGAGGAGGACTACGCGCAGCGCTCCCGCGCAGAGGGCCGCAGCTGGAGCGGCGCGGACGAACACCGGGGCAGCGGCCGCAGCCAGCCCGGGGATCCGCGTTACGCCGGGGACGATTTTTCCGACCGGCGCGGCTACCAGTCCCATTCCGAGGAGTACGCGCGCGGCTACAACGACGGTTACTATCACGCGTCGGCGCGCTCGCAGCGCGACTACGAGGAGGAGGCGCGACCGGAGCGCGGACAAGTCGCCCCGCGCGGCTACTACGAGGGCAAGGGTCGTCCCGCCGGCCGGGGCCGGCGCAATTCCAGCCGTTGATCCATCCCGGCCCTCCCCGGCGCGGCCGCGGAGGGCGTTCCCCTTTTATGAACCAAAAACCAAAATCCGCGAAGCCCCGGCCGGAGATCGAGCCGCCGCCCGGCGACCTGCCGAAGCGTTTTCCCGAGCAGCAGCCGCTGAGCGACGACGGCCTCGAGGCCGCGAAGCGCAATGACTCCAATGTGATCCCGGCGGCGCACGAGACGCCGGGCGAGGATCCGTTGGTGGAGTCCGGCCTGCCCGAGGACGATCCCGAGCACCCGCGCCGGACCGACGAGGAGAATTCAAACCGCTGACGCCCGTTCGTCCGCGAGCCGCCGGTTCACTTCCCCGGCGGCGCGCACGCCGCTGGCGAGGGCGCCGTGCACGGTGCCGAGTTCCTCCGCGGTGGCTTCGCCCGCGAAAAAGAGCGTGCCGGCCAGTGGCAGCGCCAGCCGCGCCGGGCCGGACTCGAAGCCGGCGACCGGATAACTGTAGGCACCCCGGGTCCACGGGTCGGCCGCCCAGTTGTGCAGCCAGGATTCGCGCAGGTGCCGGCGCAATTTCTCGACCGGCCGGTCCCAGGCGAGGGCCAGTGAGCGCAGGGCGCGGTCCACGCGCGCATTCTCCGGCCACTTGTTCAGCTTGGCCGCGGCCGGGCCGCCGCACCACCCCACGATGAACGGGGCGCCCGGCGCCGGCGTCCACCACGTGGGGAAATCCAACCCGGGCACGCTCAGGAATCCGAAGCTGGCGCGCCCGCGCCGGCGCAGCTCGGGCGGCACCACGCCCGTTTTCCACAGGTCCGGGCCGAAGCGCAGCGTGACCCGCGCGACCTCGCCCCAGCCAAGGCGGCGGATGACCTTGTTCTTGTCGCCGAGCGAAGGCGTGAAGCGAACCGCCCCGGCGCGCAGCACGCCCAGCGGCAGCGTGATCACCGCGGCCCGGGCGTGGAAAGTCTGCCGGCCGGCCTGGATCTCAACCCGGCCGTGATGCCAGCGCACATCCGTGACGGGCGAGTCGAAGTGCAGCGCGACCCCGGCCCGGCCCAGCTGGCGCACGAGCAGGTCCACCACGGGTTGGTAGCCGCGGGCCGGGCGCGATTGCGGGCTGTCGACCCCGCCGTGCTCGGCGCGGATGGCCTCGGCGCTGATGCGCCCGGCGGGCGCCGCGTTGAACCCTTCCACAAACGCCCGCAAGCGGGCGCGCTCCCCGGCATTCAGCCTGAGGTCGTCGCGCATCGTCACGGCGAATGATTTCCGCGTGCCTTTGGGAATGCGCGCGGTGGTCCGTGTCAGGTCCGACCAATAGGCATGCAGCCGGTGCAGGCCCGCCGCGTCGCGGCCCCACAGGTCGCGGCGGACGTGCTTCAGCTTCACGCCGGCCTGGCGCAGCGCGGCGCGCAGCAAGGGGCTGCCGCCGTGGACAAATTCCGCGCCGAGCTCGACCGGCACCGCGCGGGCGCCGCGGGGCCGCACCGTGCAGATGCGGCCGCCGGCGCGCTTCCGCGCCTCGAGCACGGCCACGCTCCAGCCGTCGCGGGCGAGGTGTCGCGCGGGAGCCAGGGCGG
>JBEHYX010000140.1:0-7197 GCA_048497945.1 Verrucomicrobiota bacterium
GCCGTTGCGCATCCCCGGGTCGGAAACGATCTCCATCAGCGGCGTGCCGGCGCGGTTGTAGTCCACGAGCGAGTCGGTCGCCCCGTGGTTGAGCTTGCCGACGTCCTCCTCGAGATGGATGCGGGTCAGCGGGATCTTCTTGTGTTCGCCCATCACGTTGCGCGACGGGCCGGGCAGTTCGATTTCCACCGCGCCGCCAAGGCAGATCGGCTGGTCGTACTGCGAGATCTGGTAGTTCTTGGGCGAGTCGGGATAGAAGTAGTTTTTCCGGTCCCATTTGCAGACCGCGGCGATCTCACAGCCGAGAATGAGGCCGGCCTTGATGATCTTGTTCAGCGCCTCCTTGTTCAGCACCGGCAGCGCGCCGGGCAGCGCCAGCACCACCGGGTCGACCAGCGTGTTCTCCGGCTCGCCGTAACCGGCCGCGACCGACGTGAACATCTTCGACTTCGTGCGCAGCTGCACGTGGACCTCCAGGCCGATGACCGCTTCGTATTTCATGCTGCAGTGGATTCACCACGAAATGCACGAACCACCCGAAAGGACTCCCATCCCTTCGCTTTTCGTGTGTTGGGTGTGTTTCGTGGTTTCACAGGTTTGGATGCTTGGAATGCCACGGGTGTGCCTGCTCGTAGTTTCGGGCAACTGCCAACAGCTCCGCCTCGCCGAAGGGACGTCCGATGAGCTGCAATCCGACCGGCAGGCCCGCGCCGGTGAAGCCGCACGGGATCGAAATGCCCGGCAGGCCCGCGAGGTTGATGCTGATGGTGTAGATATCCATCAGGTACATCGCGAGCGGATCGGACGACTTCTCGCCGATCTTGAAGGCCGGCGACGGCGAGGTCGGCGACAGCAGCACATCGCATTCCTTCAGCACCGCGGCGAATTCGTTGCGGATGAGCGTGCGGACCTTCTGCGCGCGCAGGTAATAGGCGTCGTAGTAGCCGCTGCTCAGCACGTGGGTGCCGAGGATGATGCGGCGTTTCACCTCGTCGCCAAAACCCTCGGCGCGCGACTGGAAATAAAGGTCCACGACATCCTTCGCCTGGGCGGAGCGATGGGTGTAACGGATGCCGTCATAGCGCGCCAGGTTCGACGACGCCTCGGCCGTGGCGATGAGGTAGTAGGTCGCGATGGCGTACTCCGACGCCAGCGGCAGCGACACCTCGCGGATTTCGCAGCCGGCCTTGCGGTAATGCTCGATCGCGGCGCGCACCGCGGCACCGACCTCGGGATCGAGGCCCGCGCCGAAAAATTCCTTCGGCACACCGATGCGCCACGGGCCCTTGCGCTTCACCAGCTCAGCCCGGTAATCCGGCACGTCCGCCTTGAACGACGTGGAATCGCGCCCGTCATGGCCCGCGATCGCCCCGAGCAGCAGGGCCGCGTCCTCGACGGTGTGCGCCAGCGGCCCGATCTGATCGAGCGACGACGCATAAGCGGCAAGACCATAGCGTGAAACGAGGCCGTAGGTCGGCTTGAGCCCGACGATGCCGCACAACGCCGCCGGCTGGCGGATGGAGCCGCCGGTGTCGGAACCGAGCGTCAGCGGAAGCTCGCCCGCCGCCACGGCCGCGGCCGAACCGCCCGAACTGCCGCCCGGCACGCGTGCAAGATCCCATGGGTTGGCTGTCGGGCCGAACGCGGAATTCTCCGTCGACGAACCCATCGCGAACTCGTCCATGTTGAGCCGGCCGAGCAACACCGCGCCCGCGGCCTTCAGGCGCGTGGTGACGGTGGCATCGTAGGGCGAAACAAACTTCGCGAGCATCCGGCTCGAGCACGTGAGCGGCTGGCCTTCCACGGCGATCACGTCCTTCAAGCCGACCGGGACGCCATCGAGCAGGCCGCGCGCCTGCCCCGCGGCGCGGCGCGCATCGGATGCCTTCGCCTGTTCGAGCGCGAACGTCTCGTCACAGAAGTTGAAAGCCTTCACGCGGCCGTCGACCGCCTGCTTGCGGGCGAGGCAAGATTGCACGAGCTCGACCGAGGTAAGTTTCCCGGTTTGCAGCGATTCCGCCAGCTGCGTGGCGGTGGAAAAGGGAGGGACGGCGGCCATGTTCACTCCACCACCTTGGGAACCACGATCATGTTGTCGCGCTTCGCCGGCGCATTGCGCAGCGCCTGCTCGGTGGAAAGGCCGGGCCGGGCGACGTCTTCGCGCCAGACATTGAACACGGGCGACGCGTGCGCCATCGGCTCGACCCCGGCCACGTCCACCTGCTTGAGCTTTTCGACGTAGTGCAGGATGTCGCCCAGCTGCTTCGCATAGCGGGCCTTTTCCTCCGGCGTCAGGGCCAGCCGCGCCAGGTTGGCCACGTAGTCGATATTGAGGTCGGATTCGGCGCTCATCGGGATGCGAATGTCCCCTCCAAGGCAGCGACCGGACGCCGGGTTGGCAATCGGCAAAAACACCGGTGCCACACACAATGGGATGCCAGCTTGACGGACACAGGTTCTGCGATTCCCCTCTTGGGGTGCTTCTCTTCAAGAAGATCCTCGATTTCCAAAAGAGTGAAGGCGGCATGCTCGACAAACGCGGGGCCAAACGCCACCCGGTCGGGCCGAAGTATCCCCTGAAGGCGAAGATCACGCTCATAGCGCGTGACGGCGAAGGTCACGCCCTGCCCGCTTCCAAGAGCGCCCCGATGGATTGGGGCGGCCAGCTGGTCAACCTTTCCGCCACCGGCGCCAACATCCGCCTGCACCCGGCGGCGGTCGCGGCGCCCGGCGAAGCCTGCATGCTCAAGCTCGAGCTCGAGAACGTGCTTTTCGAAGTGGAGGCCCAGGTCGCCAATTACCGCATCAACCCGCAGTATGTGAACTGCGGCATCCTGCTGAAGTTTCCCGACAGCTACACGCGCAAGGCCTACCAGCAGCTGATGGAGCCGATCGTCATCGGCTCGACGCTTGCGGAATCCACCAACCGCGTGAAGCAGGACCTTCCCGGCCTGGTGAAGGACGAGTACCACGGCGAATCCGAGGCGATCCTCAGCGTGTGGCGCGACAGCGCCAAGAAGCCGAAACTCTTCGAACTGCTGGTCCACGACTACTACGTCCGCGGCAACACCGAGATGCCCGGCCTGAAGATCGGCTACCGCGACGGCGCCAAGGTCGGCCGGCGCGTCTCGCGCCCGGCATTCCCGGTGGCGATGAGCCCCGAGCACCAAGCCGAGGTCACGCGGCTCTTCCAGTACATCGTGCAGAACCTCACGAAGGGGGTTCCGTCCGACCTGCGGAAGTTCCTCGACCTGTTCGCGGCCTGAGTGGCGGCGTCGCTTTCCATGGCGACGACCGACGCCGGTGTGGAAACCGGCGTTCACCAATGAACCATCAGGCGCGCACGGCGGCGGAACCGCCGGCCACGATCTCCTGCTGGATCTTCGCGAAGACGGCGTTGACCTCGTCGTCCGTGAGCGTGCGCTCCGCGGAACGGAACGAGAGCGCGAACGCCAGGCTCTTCTTCCCCTCGCCCACGCCGGTGCCCGAATAGACGTCGAAGACGTCGACGGACTCGACTGCGAGCGCCGTGCCCGCAGCGGCGCGGGCCACCTTGAGCAGCTGCGCGCGCACTTCCCCGGCGGGACGCGACGCCTCGACCACGAGCGCGAGGTCGCGCAGCGCCGCCGGGAACAGGCTGAAATTCTGGTAGCGCTTGCGGCCGGTGGCCTGGACCTTCTCCGGCAGGATGGCGAACATGCCGCCCCAGACCTTGCCCTCGATGCCCGCCGCCCGCACCATGGCGAGGTTCAGCAGGCCGAAGCGCGCGGTCCAACCGTCCTTGAGCTCGCCCACGGCGGCTGACTGGCCTTCCTGCCAGCCCCAGTAGGCGCCGGTCACGGAAGTCGGCGCCTGCGACGCCAGCTCGACACCGGCCTCGCGGGCGATGATCTCCATGTGGCGCTTGGCCGTGAAGAAATCCGGCTGCTCGCGCTTGAGCCAGGCCCGGCCCTTGGGGTCCTCGGCGATGATGAAGCCCACGCCGGCGCACTCGAAAACGGTGCCGCCCTGCTCGATGAACACCCGGCCGGTCTCGGCGAGGTGCGTCACGCGGTTGCCGCGCGACTGGTTGAGCTGCAGCGATTCCATGAGGCCCAGCAGCAGCGAGGAACGCAGGTGCGACTGCTCCTCCACGAAGGGATTGAGGAGACCCAGCTCCTCGACCGCGGCGTCGGACACCCACGTGCGGAGTTCCTTGGCGGAACGGAGCGTGTAGCTGACGCACTCGTGGAAATGCTGGCCGACGAGGTAGTCGGTCACCTTGCGGCTGAACACCGCGGTGGCCGCATCGTCGCCATCGACGAGAGCCGGCCCGACGGCCGGCGACACCGGCACCTTCTCGGTGCCGTAAACGCGCAGGATCTCCTCCACGAGGTCGATCGGACGGTCGAGGTCGCCGCGGTAGCTCGGCACCGCGACGGTCCACGCCGGGCCGCGATGGTCCGTCGGATCCTCGCGCACGACGTCGAGGCCGAGGGCCTCGAGCGAGGCACGCTGGTCGGCAGCCGGGATTTCAAAGCCGATCTTCTCGTTCACGTAGGCCGGCGTGATGGTGATCTCGCGCGACCACGGACGGTCGCCGCCCACCTGGAACGACGGGCCGACGACGGTGCCGCCGGCGGTTTCCAGCAGCAGGTCGACGGCGCGGCGCGCCGCTTCCATCGTGCTGTGCGGATCGACGCCGCGCTCAAAGCGATAGGAGGAGTCGGACGCGAGGCCGAGCTGGCGCGACGTCCAGCGCACGAGCTGCGGACGGAAATAAGCGGCCTCGAGGACGATGTCGGTCGTGGAATCGTCCACGCCCGCGTCGGCGCCACCCATGATGCCGGCCACGACGAGCGGCTTGGCTTCGTCGGCGATGACGAGCATGTGGCGGTTCAGGGTGCGCTCCTTGGTGTCGAGCGTGGTGAGCTTCTCGCCGTCGGCGGCGCGGCGGATGACGATCTTGCGACCGCCGATCTTCTTCGCATCGAACACGTGCAGCGGCTGGCCCTGCTCGAGCATGACGTAGTTGCCGACGTCCACGAGGTTGTTGATCGGGCGCAGGCCGACCGCCTTCAGGCGCTCCTGCATCCACTGCGGGCTCGGGCCGACCTTCACGCCGGCGATCGCGATACCAATATAGAGCGGGCAATCTTCCGGCGCCTCGACGCGGATATCCGCGAGGATGTCGCTGCGCGTACCGTGGGTCTCGCCGCTGAATTTGATCTCCGGATACGAAACGTCCTTCTTGAACCAGGCCGCGAGCTCGCGCGCGATGCCGAGGTGGCTGAGCGCGTCGGGGCGGTTCGGCGTGATCTCGATGTCGAGCACCGTGTCGCCGCCCTTGATCGCCTCGTTGATCGGCAGGCCGATCGGGAGCGACGGATCAAGGATGAGCAGGCCGGCGTGTTCGCTGCCGAGGCCAAGCTCGTCGGGGGCGCACATCATGCCCTGCGACTCGTGGCCGTAGGTCTTGCGCTGGGCGATCTGGAAGCCGCTCGGCAGCACCGCGCCGGGGAGCGCCACCGGGACGCGCTTGCCCGCGTCGCAGTTGGGTGCGCCGCATACGATGGAACGAACGCCGCCGTGGGCCTCGCCGACATTCACCGTGCAGAGCGAAATGTCCTTCTTGAGGTTCGGGATCTTCTCGCGCGTGAGAATTTCGCCGACGACCACGTTCTGCAGCGGCGGCAGGCCGGTGGTGATCACCCCTTCGACTTCGAAGCCGAGGAACGTGACGGCGCGCTTGAGCTCGTCGACCGAAACGCCGTCGAGGTTAACGTACTGCTTGAGCCAGGAGAGGGAGATTTTCACTAGAGAAGGAAATGAACACCAAGAAGCGAAGAAGCTAGGGACTCTTTGTTGCTTGGCTGCTTTGTGTTTTCAGGTTCAGGCGAACTGCTTCAGGAAGCGGACGTCGTTCTGGTAGAAATAGCGGATGTCATCGATGCCGTAGACCAGCATCGCGAGGCGCTCGAGGCCCATGCCGAAGGCGTAGCCGCTCCACACCTCGGGATCGTAGCCGACGCCCTCGAACACGAGGGGATCGACCATGCCGCAGCCGCCGATCTCGATCCATTCCTTGTTCACCTTGGGCAGGTGCCTGGCGGAGAGGTCGACCTCGAAGGAGGGCTCGGTGTAGCCGAAGTAGTGCGGGCGGAAGCGCGTCTTGGTGTCCTTGCCGAGCAGCGAGGCGAAGATGTAGTCGAGCAGCGCCTTCAGGTCGCGCACGGTGACGTTCTTGTCCACATAGAGGCACTCGAGCTGGTGGAAGTTGGCGCTGTGCGTGGCGTCGGTCGTGTCGCGGCGGTAGACGCGGCCCGGCGACACGATGCGGATCGGCGGTTCGCCCTTGAGCATGGTGCGGATCTGCACGGACGACGTGTGCGTGCGCAGGAGGTATTTCTCGCTCGGCACCTTCTTGGCGACGTTGCCGAAGCGGGCCTTCTCCGGGAAATAGAACGTGTCCTGCTCGGCGCGCGCCGGGTGGTCGGGCGGCGTGTTGAGCGCGTCGAAGCAATAGTACTCGGTCTCGACCTCCGGGCCGTCGGCGACGGTGAAGCCGGCCTTGCGCAGGATGCGGCACATCTCCTCGCGGACCTGCGTGAGCGGGTGGCGCGTGCCGGGGCCGCTGTCGGGCGACGGCAACGTGGCGTCGATCGCGGGCCCGAGCTGGGCGGCGATCTCCGCGGCGGCGATGCGCTCGAGGGTGGCGTCGAGCTGCGCCTGCAGCTTGCCCTTGGCCTCGTTGATAAGCTTGCCCATCGCGGGCTTCTGCTCCTTCGGGACGGAGCCCATCTGCTTCATCAGGGCGGTGAACTCGCCGTTGGGGCCGACGTAGCGGGCCTTGGCGGCCTCGAATTCGGCGCGCGTCTTCAGGGCGGCCAGTTCGGCCGGCGCCTTGGCCAGGATCGCGGAGATGGTTTCTTGCATGAGAAAGCGGGGAAGAAAAAAGGACGGTCCCGAGGGACCGTCCTTCTGTGAAATGGTCTTTTGACCGGAAGGCGAGCCCCGAGAGGCCCGCCGCGGACTCAGGCCTTGGCGAGGGTTGCGCCCTTCTTGTTCTTCAGGGCGGCGTGGGCTTGCGCCACGAGGGCCTTGAAGGCAACCGGATCAGCGATGGCGATCTCGGAGAGCTGGCGACGATCGAGTTCGATCTTCGCCGCCTTGAGACCTTCCATGAAGCGGCTGTAGCTGATGCCCGCTTCGCGGGTG
>JBEHYX010000141.1:0-6847 GCA_048497945.1 Verrucomicrobiota bacterium
CGGCTGGCGACGTAGTCGGCGCCGCTCTTGGTGCGCGAGAAGATGATGACGCTCTTGTACTCGGTCTGCTCGAGCAGGTGGACGAGCAGGTCGAACTTCTGCGCCTGCACGACCGGGTAGAACGCGTGCGTGATCGTCTCGGCGGTCGAGCGCTCGCGCGCGACGGAAATCTTGAACGGGTCGCGCAGCGCCCAGGCGGCGAGCTGCTCGATCTCGGGCGGGAGCGTGGCGGTGAAGAAGAGGGTCTGGCGGGCCTTCGGGACCTTGGCCACGATGCGCTTCACGTCGGGCAGGAAGCCCATGTCGAGCATGCGGTCGACCTCGTCGAGCACGAGCGTCTGCACGTGGTCGAGGCGGATCTCGCCCTGCTCCATGTAGTCGAGCAGGCGGCCGGGCGTGGCGACGATGATGTCGGCGCCGCGGGCGAGCTCCTCGCGCTGCTTGCCGTAGCCGACGCCGCCGTAGATCACGACGGTGCGCAGGTCGGTGTACTTGGAATACTCCTTGAACGACTCCTCGACCTGCAGCGCCAGTTCGCGCGTCGGCTCGAGGACGAGGCAGCGGACCTGGTGCCGGCCCTGGGCGAGGCCAAGGCGGTGCAGCGTCGGCAGCGAGAAAGCGGCGGTCTTGCCGGTGCCGGTCTGGGCCGAGCCGATCACGTCGCGGCCGCCCAGCACCACCGGGATGGCCTGGGCCTGGATCGGGGTCGGGGTTTCATAGCCCTTCTGCTGGACGGCGTAGGCGATGCGGTCGCCCAGGCCGAGCGCGGAAAACGCGGTTTCGAGCTTCGGCACCTCGGGCAGCGGTTTCGGCGCGCGCGGCGCGTGGGCCGCCGGGGCGGCCGCCGCCGGCTTCGGGGCGGGCGCCGCCGCGGGTTTGGCGCCGGCGTGGGCATGGCCCGGCTTGCGGTCGTGGCGAGGGGAATGGTCGCGTCCGCCCGGGCGGCCGGACTTCGGCGCATGCGGGTGCTTGGACTCGGTCTTCTTGGCCGCCGGCTTAAAGGGGGCGGTGAGCTTGGAAAGGATCTTGCGGAGCATGTATGAGTGGCCGTGCTTATCGCGGCCCGCCCCGGGTATTGCAACCCCGCAAACCACCCCCCTTTTCGGGGGTTATTTCAGCTCGGCGTTGATCTTGTCGAGGATGGTCAGGGAAAGCTGCTGGTCGCCGACCAGGCCGATCCGGATGTGAACCTTGGTCAGGTCATCGGTAACCCGCTCCAGCTCGATGTGCACCTTCTTGTCGAGGGCCGTGCGGTAGGTGAGTTCGGCGTCGACGGCGGTCTTTTTCTCCTCGATCCGCATGAACTTCATGTTGTTCAGGGCGCGTTGGGTGGCGGCATGGGTCGCATCCAGGCCGCGCGGCAGGCTCGTTTCCACGGCCCCGCGCACATAGGCCACGGCGCCCGCGCCCGCGGCTCCGGCCGCGACCACGACGCAGCCGCCGAGAAACGGGGCTGTGACGCCGAGCACCGCCAGCAGGCACAGGGAGGCAATCTTCGGAAGGGAACGGGACGATGAGGAATGCATGGTCATGCCCTCCCTGACACCGCCCTCCCGCGTTTGTGCACGTAAAAGCGCGCGGCTTTTTACGAAGGATTGGCCGCCCCGTCGAGCACGGCGCCGAGCACTTTCGTCAACTGCTCCAAGCCGTAGGGTTTCGGCAAAATTCCCTGGAACCCGTAGGCGCGGTAATTCGCCATCACCGGATCGCGCGAGTAACCGCTGGAAACGATGGCGCACACCGCCGGGTCGAGCCGCACGAGGCGCTCCATCGCCTCGCGGCCGCCCATGCCGCCGGGCACGGTGAGGTCCATGATGACCACTTCGTACTTCCGGCCCGCCGCCAGCGCATCGCCGTACTTGCGCACCGCTTCGGCGCCGTCGACCGCCACGTCGCAATCGTAGCCGATGCGTTCCATGAAGATCGTCGCCATGGTGCGGATCGCCGTCTCGTCATCCATGAAGAGCACGCGCGCCCGGAACGGCGAACGGCTGCCCGTCGTGCCGGACGTGGCGCCCGCGCTGGCGACCGGCTGCGCGGGCAGCCAGAGGGTGAACCGGGTGCCCTGCCCCGGGTCGGATTCGGCCATGATGTGGCCCTCGTGCTTGCGGATGATCGAGTACGCGGTGGCCAGGCCCAGACCGCTGCCCTGCTCCTTCGTCGTGAAATAGGGGTCGAAGATCTTCGCCAGGTGGTCGCGGGCGATGCCCGTGCCGGTGTCGGCCACCGTGAGCTTCACGTAATGCCCCGCGGACAGCGGCGGCACGTCGCTCGGGGCCTTCGTGGTGTCGACATTCTCGGCGGCGATCGAGACGAGCCCGCCGTCGGGCATCGCCTGCACCGCGTTGATCACGAGGTTCTGCACGACCTGGCCGAGCTGGCCCTTGTCGGCGTTCACCGGCCAGAGGCCCCGGGCGAGCTTGAATTCCGCGCGCGCCCTGGCGCCGTGCAGCGCGAAGCCCGCCGATTCCTTGATCAGCTCCGGGAGGTCGATGGTGGACTTCACCGGCTCGCCGCCCTTGGCGAAGGTCAGCAGCTGCAGCGTCAGGTCGCGCGCGCGCATGGTCGCGCGCTTCGCGTCGGCCAGCCGCGCGCCCGGCGCGCTGCCCGCGGGGGTGTCGAGCTCGAGCAGCGTGATGTTGCCCAGCACGACGGTGAGGATGTTGTTGAAATCGTGCGCGATGCCGCCGGCGAGGATGCCGACCGCCTCGAGCTTGGAGGCGCGGGCGATCTCG
This sequence comes from Verrucomicrobiota bacterium, assembly GCA_048497945.1. Taxonomy (GTDB): domain Bacteria; phylum Verrucomicrobiota; class Verrucomicrobiia; order Opitutales; family Opitutaceae; genus Lacunisphaera. The sequence continues at coordinate 2,736 of JBEHYX010000141.1, forward strand.
GACTCGAGCTGGCGGCGCGCCGTGATGTCGGTGACGAAGCCCTCGTAGTAGAGCAGCTCGCCCTTCTCGTCGCGCACCGCGCGGGCGTTCTCGGAGATCCAGCGCGTCGCGCCCTCCTTGCCCCGGACCTCCGACTCGAAGTCGTGCACCTCCCCCTTCTGCTCGATCAGCGCCACGAACTGCTCGCGCTGGCCGGGCTGCACGTAGAGCGACCCCGCCGGGCTCTGCTTGGTCCACACGATCATCTGCTCGGGCCGCTCGAAGCCGAAGAGCCGGGCCATCGCGGGATTCACGGCCATGAACTGGCCCTCGGGCGTCGAGCGGTACATGCCGCCGACCGCGTGCTCGAACAGCTGGCGGTAGCGCTCCTCGCTCTGTCGCAGCGCCAGCTCGGTCTGCTTCTGCTGGGTGACCTCGGTGAACACGAGCTGCACGTTGGCCAGGTCGCGCTGGCCGTCGCGCTTGCCGACTTCCCAGTTGATCAGCACGTGGATCGTCTCGCCGAGCTTGGTGTGGTAGGTCTTCTCCATCGTCAGCCGGTCGCGGCCCTCCCAGATGGCCACCAGCTCCTCGATGAACATCTGCATCGCCTGCTCGGTCATGATCTCCGGCGCGTTGCGGTCCATGTCCGCCACCGAACTGTAGCCCGTGCGCGCCATCGCCAGGCGGTTGGCGGCCACGATGCGCTTCTTCGCCAGCAGCTCGCGGACGAGCTTGGGCCGGGCGCGCAGGTGCGCCCGGAGATCGGTGACGCCTTCCGCGCGGTATTGCGCGAAGATCGCCACGAACGCCATGTAGTCCTCGATCACGATCGGCGCCGGGGCCAGTTCGAAGTAATCGCGCTGCCGCTGTTCGGAGACCGCCAGCTCCTGCGTGCGCCGCTGCACCAGCGACTGCAGGCGCCGGTTCGCCAGGATGGCAAAGAGCGCCACCAGCACGGTAACCCCGAGCCCGCCAAACACCCAGCGCACCCAGCCCGGGTCGTTGCTGCGGCTCGGGTCGTAGATGAAGCCCTTCAGGCGGTCGGCCGACTTGGCCTGGCCAATCGCCACCGTCAGGTCGGCCATGCGCTGCCAGCGGCCGGGGTTCATGTGGCCGAGTTCGACGAGGTCGGCGTTGATCAGCCGCGCGGTCGTATCCGCCTCGTAGCGCAGCCAGTCGCGCGTGCGGCCGGGGGAACGGTCCTTTTCCGGCAGCTGCGTGAGGATCCAGTCGATCATCTCGGCGCGGTGTGTCAGCGCGTATTCCCAGCCCTGCAGCAGCGCCTGCCGCATGGCTTGCGCGCGCTCGGGGTGGTCGCGCACCTCGGCCTCGGTGGTGAAGAGGAAGTCCCCGTAGAAATCCACGCCGTAATCCGACGGGCGGATGAGCTTGTACTCGACGTTGCGCTGGATCGCCTCGTACGGGCCGTCGGTGATGTACACGGCGCCGACATCCGCCGCGCCGGTCAGGAGTTCGTTCTCGCCGTGCCGGTCGGGCACCACCGTGAACTGCTCCACGCGCAGGCCCTCGACCCGCAGCATCGCGTTCATCTCGGTGTAGCGCGGCGTCTCCGAAAGCGCGATGCGCTTGCCGACGAGATCGGTGGGCGTGGTGATGTGGCTGTCCGCCCGCGTCATCAGCACGAACGGCGAGTGCTGGAAGATCGCCGCCAGCGCGACGAACGGGCTGCCGTTCAACCGGTCGGTGAAAACGCCCGACGGCCCGATGCCATACTGCGCGCGCCCCGCCTCGACCTCGGGGCCCGGGCGGCGCTCGCGCGTGCCGGTGCGCATCTCGACCTCGAGCTTGTGCTCCTTGAAATAGCCCCGGCTGATCGCGGCGTACACGCCGGCAAACTGGAACTGGTGCGTGTACGGCAGCTGCAGCACCACGTGCTCCGGGACGGCCTCGGCCCCGCCCAGGGACGGCGCCAGCAGCAATCCGGACACGAGCAACCCGCGCACGGACCAGCGTTGGAAAAGGCAGGGAAGCATAGGGGCGGGATGCCCCGGCATAGCAATATTCACGCCGGGGATTGTCAGCAATAAATCCGGACACTCCCGGTCGCGGCCGGCCGGCACACCGCAAAGACGCTGGCCAAAGCCCGCGCCGGCCCCTGAATCGGGCCATGGCCTTCTCGATCCGCTCCGCCCAACCCGCCGACGTGCCCGCCGTGCTCGGGCTCATCCGCGCCCTCGCCGACTATGAAAAACTCGGCCACGAGGTCGTCGCCACCGAGGCCCGGCTGCACGCGGCGCTCTTCCCCGCCCCCGGGGCGAAACCGGACGCCCACTGCATCATCGCCGAGGTCGCCGGCGCGCCCGCCGGGTTCGCCCTGTACTTCTTCAACTTCTCGACGTTCCTCGCGAAGCCCGGCCTCTACCTGGAAGACCTGTTCGTGAAGCCGGAGTTTCGCGGCCAGGGCCTGGGCAAAGCGCTGCTCCTGCACCTGGCGAAGCTCGCGAACGAACGCGGCTGCGGCCGCATGGAATGGGCCGTGCTCGACTGGAACCAGCCCGCCATCGATTTCTACGAATCCCTCGGCGCCAAACGCCTCAAGGAATGGCAGGTCTGCCGCCTGACGGGACCTTCGCTGGCCCAATATGCCTAACTTTACCCGGTCTGCCGCAGCTCCGCAGGAGCGGAGGCCGACGGGACCCCCGCCCACCCAATATGCCTGACGCCCCGACCGTCTTTCCCGGCTGGCATCTCGCGCAGATGAACATCGCGCGCATGCTGGCGCCCATCGATTCGCCCGTCATGGCGGGCTTCGTGGCGAAGATCGCCGAGTTCAATGCCCTCGCCGACCGCAGCCCCGGCTTCGTGTGGCGCTTCCAGGACGACTCCGGCAACGCCACCTACGTGCGGCCCTACGCGGACGAACGCATCATCTTCAATCTCTCCGTTTGGGAATCGCCCGACCACCTCAAGGCCTACGTCTACCGCACCGGCCACGCCGACCTGATCCGCCAGCGCAGCCAGTGGTTCGAGCACAGCGACGCCGCCATCATGGCGCTGTGGTGGATCAAGGCCGGGACGCGGCCGGTCGTGGACGAAGCCAAGGCGCGGCTCGAGCACCTGCGGCAGCACGGCCCCACCGCGCAGGCCTTCGGCTTCCGGCAGGTTTTCCCGCCCAGCTAACCCGACTGCGGAGCGCGGATTGCAAACTGCGGAATGTCTGCAACCCAGGCAGTGATTCGCATCATTTGCCGACACAGCGTGAAACGGCTCGTCATCCGGCAGGCTGCGATTCAATCCGCATTCCGAAACCCGCACTCCGCATTCCGATGAAATTCTACTGGGTCGATGCGTTCACCAGCCGCGCCTTCGGGGGCAACCCGGCCGGCGTCGTGCCGCTCGACCGCTGGCCGGACGACGCGCTGCTGCAGCGCATGGCGTTCGAGCACGGCCTCGCCGAAACGGCGTTCTTCGTGCGCACCGGCCCGGCGCGCTTCCAGCTGCGCTGGTTCACCCCGGCCGTCGAGGTGGAGCTGTGCGGCCACGCCACGCTCGCCGCGGCGTTCACGCTCTTCACCCAGCTCGGCCAGGCGGGCGGCGCCATCACGTTCGATTCCAAGAGCGGCCCGCTGGTCGTGACGCGCCGCGGCGACCGCCTCGAATTGGATTTTCCCGCGCAACCGGCCGAACCGGTTCCGCCGTCGGAACAGCTCGCGCGCGCCCTCGGCCGCGTGCCGGTGGCGTTCCTGCGCGCGAAGGTCCGCTGGCTCTGCGTGTATGCGACCGCCGCTGAAGTCATCGGGCTGCAACCCGACCACGCGCTGCTCGCAAAAATCGTCCCGGGCCGGATCACGGTCACGGCGCCGGGCCAGGATTGCGATTTCGTGTCGCGCAGCTTCGTGCCCGACGCCGGCATTCCCGAGGATCCGGTCACCGGCTCGGCGCACTGCACGTCGGTGCCGTACTGGGCCAAGGTAAGTGGAAAGGCCCAACTCCATGCGCGCCAGGTTTCCGCCCGCGGCGGCGAGCTGTGGTGCGAGCTCGCCGGCGACCGCGTGAGGATTGCCGGCCACGCCGTGCTCTACATGAAGGGCGAGATCGAAGCCTGACCATGCACCTCTCCGTTTTCCTCGCCTTCGCCGCCGCGCTCGCCGTGGCGGTCGTACTTCCGG
>JBEHYX010000142.1:0-6711 GCA_048497945.1 Verrucomicrobiota bacterium
TTCTGCGCGACGTGTACGAAAAGCTCCGACCCCTGCTCAACCCGCCGGCGGCACGGCGAAAGGAAATGGGCTTTCATACCCTGCTCAGACCGCGCCGCAAGTAGGTTTCATCGGTTCGCTTTTTCGCCTCCTGCGCCTCTTTGCGGCCAATCCATTGCCTCACGCCAAGTCCGCCCAAGGTCGCCATGGCATTCCCCTTGCGTCCTCTGCGTTTAAGCCGGTCTTGGGATCGAGCCCTTTAAGGTCGTTGCCCGGCCTCACTCGCTCTTCCGCGCGGCGGCTTGGGTCATGGCTTCGCGCTGGCCGGACCCGAGCGTCATGGCGGGGAGGCGGTCGGCGAGGAGCGTATCGACGACGGTGCGCGCGGCGTGCGGGTGGGCGAAGGCCTTGGCGGCGCGGCGCATCGCCGCCAGGCGCGCGGGGTCGCCGAGAAGCTGGTCGATCTTGAAGGGCAGGGTGGTGAGCTCGTTGCAGCGCACGGCCGCGCCCTGCTCGAGCAGGTGGTCGCTGTTGCGCTCCTCCTGGCCGGGGATGGGCGAGAAGATCGCCATGGGCAGGCCGCAGGTCAGCGCCTCGGACGTCGTCAAGCCGCCGGGCTTGCCGATGTAGAGGTCGCTCAGGTGCATCAGCTCGTGCATGCGGTCGGTGTAGCCGAGGATGCGAAAGCGCTTCGGGTGCCCGGAGGCGGCTTTTTCGACGCGGGCCTTGACCTCGGCGTTGCGGCCGCAGACGACCACGCACTGGAATGGGTGGCGCAGCTGGTTGAGGCGCCCGACGATGAGCTCGGTCGGGCCGACGCCGAGCGCGCCGGCGGAGAGGAGCAGCGTGGCCTTCTTCGGGTCGAGGCCGAACGCCTCGCGCGCGGCGGTGCGGTCGACGCGCTGGGTGAAGACGGAGTCGATCGGGATGCCCGACACGGTGATGCGCTCCGGCGGCAGGCCGAGGGCCTCGAGGTGGGCCTTGGCCTCGTCGATCGCGACGAAGTAGCGGTGGAAGCGGCGCACCAGCCACATCGCGTGGCAGTCCATGTCGGTCACCGTGATGGCGAGCCGCGTGGAGAAGGCCTTCTTGCCGAGCAGGTGGGAGATGATGCCCGCGGGCATGAAGTGCGTGCAGACGACGAGGTGCGGGTCGAACTCGCGGATGAATTTGACGAGCTTGCGCGTGTTGAGGCGGTCGAGCAGCAGGCGGGCCGGTTCGCCCTTCCACGGCTCGTCGCTGGCGCGGTAGGCCCAGCCCAGCGCGGTGGGAGCGGAGCGCACCAGGCGCATGTACATCGAGGAATACATTTCCCGAAACAGCTGGTTGGTGAAGTTGAGCGCATCCTCGTGCATCACGCGCTCGACGCGCGGGTCGGACGCGAACTCCTTCTCCAGGGCCTGGGCGGCCCGGACGTGTCCGGTGCCGGCGCTCGTCGAAATGATCAGGACGCGCTGCTTTTCCATTCCCGCAGCCTGCCCGCCGCCCTTGCCGGAAGCCAGCCCGAGTTGGCCCGGCCAATCCATTGCCTCACGCCAAGTCCGCCAAGGTCGCCACGCCATTTCCTTCGCGCCCTTGGCGCCCTTTGCGTGAGACAGGTTTGGAATGGTCTCCGGTCAGTGCGCGCTGTGCGCGCCGCCGCCGCCGTCGCTGAAACCGCCATGGCCGCCGGAATCGCCGTGGTGTCCGCCACCGTCATGATGGTGATGATGCCCGCCGTCTCCGACGGTGCCGTCCGTGACGCCGGGGATATAGCCCGAGTTGGAACCGGGGTTGGCACTTTTTCCGCGGGAGCTGGCCACGATGCCGATCACCAGGAAAACCAGGAGCATCGCTCCGAAAACGCCGATCAGGACAGTCGTCGTATGCATGGGAGGGGTGGGTTCGGCCGCCAGACTGGCGGAACCGCCGGAAAGGGCAGGCCTATTCCGGATCAACGGCGCTTAGTCCGGATCAGCGGGCAAACGCGTCGATCCGGTTGGCCACAAAAAACACAAGAAAGCACAAAAAGGGGATCGGTTTTCGTGCCTCTTCGTGTTTCTCGTGGCCAATGATTGGGACGCTTGGGTCCTTCGCACGGCTCAGGATGACAAAACAAAGGTTCTGCGCTTTTTGCGCTTCCTTGCGGCCATCGGTCTCCTGTTCTCTGTCACCTGTCCACTGAGGAATAGCGCTGCGCGCTATTCCATCGCCGCCTCGAGGCGCTGGAAGATGCGCTGGGCCTTCTCGCCGGCGAGCTGGAGGTCGCGGAGGTCGATGCCGGCCTTGCGGAAATTTTCGGGCGTGGTCTTCCAGTAGTCCTCCTCGCCGGGGATGCCTTCGAAGCGGTCGTAGGCCGCGCTGCAGGCGAGCGAGAGCAGGTGGATGATCGGGCTGTGCTTGCCCTCGGGCTTGTAGTGGTGGCGGACGGCGGTGATCGTCTCATGCGGCAGGCGCCAGTCGCGGAGGATGATCTCGGCGGCCTCGGTGTTGTCCAAGCCCCAGTGGATGCGCTCCCATTCGTCGAGCGGCTGGCCGATGCCGGGCTGGAAGGGCGGGACGTGGCCGTGCTTCCGGGCGAGGATCTGCAGGGCCATGATGCCGACCGAGCGCAGCAGGCCGACGGTGTAGCAGCGGCGCTGGCTCTCGCCGGCGAACTTGCAGAGTTCCTCCATGAGGACGGCGGTGAAGAGGGAAACGCGGCGGATCCGGTCGCCGGCGAGGCCGTAGTGCTCGAGCGGTTTCTCGGCGAGCTGCGTGGCGGCGAGGACGCCGACCAGGCGGTGCACCTCGGCAAAGCCGACGCAGGCGACGGCGTCGTCGATCGACGCGGCCGGCACGGAGCGGCCGTAAGCGGCGCTGTTGGCCATGCGGATGATCCGGGCGGCGAGGGCGGGATCCTGCTTCAGCAGCTCGGTGACGTCGGAAGCGTCGGTGGCCGGGTCGTTCACCAGGATGCCGAGGTCCACGAGCAAGCGCGGCGCGCCAGGCAATTCCTTGGCCGCGCCGAGCAGTTCCTGGTCGGAAACCCGGGAGGTGATCATTGCCGTACGTATCGGCACAAATCCGGGCGGCTTTAGGGGATCCCCCTAGGGGAGCGGGCGAGAGGCGAGGGGCGAGAGGTTAGTCGAGCAGGTGGTGCCGCTGCAGAAAATCGTCGGCTTGGAGCAGGATACCGTCGTCAAAATACTTCGCGTACTTGGGGTCGTCGCCGCCGAGGTAGTGCCGCCGGCCGTCGAACAACTGGAGTTCGAACTCGTTCCCGGCCCGCTTCATGGCATCGCTGAAGAAACGGACGGTCCAGGTGGGAACCTGTTCGTCCACGGTGCCGTGAAACTCAATCATCGGCGGCAGTCCGCCCCGTACGTGGTGGAACGGGGAAATGGCCCAGATCTGGGTGCGGCGCGCGCCGAGCAGGTAGTCGCACCAGCCTTCGACGGTATTGACGCAGGACGAGAACAACAGGACGGCGTTGGGCTGACAGCTGACGGCAAGGTCGTCGGTTTTCTCATCGTAGCCGTCGATCATCGCGGTGGACAGGGCGAGCTGTCCCCCGGCCGACTGCCCGGCGGCGACAATGCGGTCAGGGGCCACCTGAAACCGGGCGGCATTGGCCCGCACCCAGCGCAGCGCCGACCTGGCGTCCAGCACACACTCGATCGGGCTGATGGTCGGGTGGGGCGTTTTGCCGTGGTCGTTCGCCAGCCGGTACTCCACCGCGAACGTGACCAGCCCCAGCCGCGCATAGTGCTCGCACGTGCTGAAAAATTCCTCCGGAGCGCCGAAAGCCCAGCCGCCGCCATGGAAAAAAACGATGGCCGCCCGGTCCTTGCGGTCCGGCGCCGAGGCGGGAGCGAAGACATCGATCTTGAGCGCAGTCTGCCCGACCGTCTTGTAGACCTCCTGGGTATGCCGGACGGGGACGGCATCGGCCGGGGCGGCCCGCAGCGCCAGCGTCAGGCCGAGGAAAGCGCACAGGACAAGGGCCGGCTTTTGCATGACGGACGGTGGATTCACCGGCGGCGCCTGCCAATCGGAAATCCAGCTTCCGGTCAAAAGCGCGATCCGGCCGGAACACCATCGCCCTTGGTCTGGCGGTCGTCCAAGCTGCGGCCATGCAAAATACCTCCTCTTCAACCTACCACGGCTTGCCGCTGACTTCGGCGCAGCAGAAGGCCGAAGCCGCCCGCAAACGGCGGATAAATCCGCTCCTCGACCTCGGCTACATTGTCGTCGGGAGCCTCATCGCCGGCCTGGCCTTCACGCTTTTCCTGCGGCCCAACGGCATCGTGCCGAGCGGGGTGGTGGGCCTGTCGCTGGTCCTCCAGCGCGCCACCGGCATCGAGCCGGCGTTCACGCAATGGGCGCTGAATTTCACCGCGCTCGCGCTCGGCTCGTGGTGGCTGGGGAAGGAATTCTTCCTCCGCAGCCTCACCGCGACGCTCCTGCTGCCGCTGGTGGTTTTTCTCACCCGGAACTTTCATCCGTTAACCAACAACCCGCTCCTCGCCGCCATCTGCGGCGGCGTGGGCGTCGGCATCGGCGTGGGCCTGGTGTTCCGCGGCAACAGTTCGATCGGCGGCTTCAGCACGCTGGCGCTGGCGTTGCAGCGGACAACCGGCCTGACGATGGACAAGATCTTCATCTTCCTCGACGGCGTCGTGGTGCTGTGCGCCGCGCTGGCGTTCTCCGCCGAGCAGGTGCTGTGCGCGCTGGTGTGCATCACGCTCGCGGGCCGGACGATTCGCGGCGTGCTGACGGGCTTCGGCACGTCGAAGGTCGCGATGATCGTGTCGGCCCACGCCGAGGAAATCTGCGCCGCCATCCTGCGCGAGATCCCGCTCGGCGTGACGAAGCTCGCCGGGCAGGGCGGCTACACCGGCGAGCCGAAGCAGGTGCTGATGACCGTCATGCGCCCGATGGAGATGGTGCGCCTCAAGCAGACCGTCCGCGCCATCGACCCCGCCGCGTTCATGATCCTCTGCGACGCGTCGGAGGTGCTGGGGTACGGGTTTAAGTCGTACGATTGATGATCAGGTGACGGTAGACAGGAGACAGGGGACAGACCACAGGGGACGGAGCAGAGGGCACAGTAGACGGTAGACAGGTGACAGAACCGACGGCGGATCGGATCTGTCCCCTGGATTTATTCCGCAGCCGCGGAATAAATCGGTTCAATATCCACCGGCACGTTGCCGAGCTTGTCGAGCATGGCCTGCACTTCGGGGCGGATGACGACGTACTTCTGCTGCAGCGCCTTGGCGCGGGCGTAGTCGCCGGTGGCCTGCGTGGTCATGATCTCGGTGACGAGGCTTTCGACGCCGGCGCGGACCTTGGCGTAGTCGACGGCGAAGCGGCCGTCCTGGCCGATGACGAACGCGCCGTGGTCAAGCAGCCAGTTGAGCTGGAGCGCCATGCCCTTGGAATGGGCCTCGGTGACGCCGAAGCGCAGCGTGCGGAAGGTCGAGGCGAGGAACGTCGTGTACATCGCGTGCTCCTGCGCCTTGTCGAGCACGCCCTTGTCCATGAGCTGCTGCAGCGCCCACAGGCCGGAGATGTCGGCCTTGGCCTCCTCGAGCGCGCCGTTCTGCTCCTTGAGCTCGGTGCGCACGGTGGTGGCGCGGCCGTTGACGGTGATCTCCTGCGGCCCGAGGCCGTGCATGAGCTCGTGCATGAGGATGTGGGTGAAGAACGGGTCGAAGGCGACGATGGCCTGGTCGGCGGGCGCGAGCGCGACGGACGCGATGGGACGGAGGACCTTCTCGAACTTGGCCTCCTGGACGTTCTTCAACATGACGCGCTTCGAGCCCTTGGCGGCGACGACGCGCTCGTCGTTGGGCAGGTTGTAGGCGGCGGTCTGGACGGCGCGGTTGCCGTCGCCGGACGTGTACACGACGTCGGCCACGCGGATCGGCGAGAGGCCGCCGAGCTTCGGGCGGCGGTACTTCGGGTCGATGGGCAGTTTGTCCTCGAGGCCCTGCAGCTCGGCGCTGAAGCGGTGGAGCTTGGTGCTCTCGGCGGTGTCGGTGATGCAGATGTAGGACTCGTAGGCGGCCTTGTAGCCGAACCACTCGTCCTCGTAGGTCTCGTAGGGCCCGATGGTCGGCTCGATGCTGGCGTCGAGCTCCATCCAGGCCATGTCGCTGTCGTAATAGTCGTTGGTCAGGAAGGCGCGGGCGCGCAGCTCGAGGAACTTCTTGAGCGTCGGCTGCGTCGTGGCGGCGGCGGCCTCGCGCAGGAGCGCGGCCATGCGCGCGAGCTCGGGCTGGTACTCGACGCTGTAGGGCACGAGGATGAACTTGCCGGCGGCGTCGCGGCGGACCGTGGTGAAGAAGCCGGTGGCCTGCTCCTTTTCGGCGGGCGGCAGCGAGTTGATCCAGGCGTCGACCTCCGCGCGCGTGGCGTCGGCCGGGTAGAAATTGCCGCCCTCGGGACGCGGGCCGACGCCGGGCAGGAACGGGGCGTGGGCGTCGGGACGCGACCACGCGCCGGCGTTGATGCTGAAGTAGTGGAGGCGGGCGCGGCCGAGCGGGGAGGGATCGCGCACGAGCTCGCGCAGGTACTGGACGTTGAGCGGGGCGACCTGGCGGAGGAAGATGCCGTCGATGATCTTCGCGGCCGCGACGATCTTCGCGAGCGCGAGCTTCTCGTTGGCGGGCAGGGCGGAGGTGTCGGCCTTGATCTCGACCGGCGCGAAGCGCGCGGCCATCGCCTTGAGCGCGGCCTCGTCGTGGGGGGGAGTAGAGGCAGTGG
>JBEHYX010000143.1:0-6383 GCA_048497945.1 Verrucomicrobiota bacterium
GCCGATCCGCATCGCCAAGGAGCTGGTGAAGTTCAACGAGCGGTGCTTCGTGCGCCTGCTCGGCGACATGCGCAGCTACAACTACGTCGTCGTGCTCACGCCCGACTTCGAAGGCTGGCAGGTGCGCATCCGGGCGATGGACTTCGACCAGCAATCCTACCACGGGCGGAAGAATTTCTACCTGCCGCAGTTCTTCAAGGAGAACACCCTGCTGGCCCAGTTCTGCGCAAAGCACCTGCACCCGCAGACGGCGCTGCAGTACCAGCGCGAGGAGCAGACGCTCATGCTGGCCCGTGCCGACCTGGCCGCGCCGCGCCTGACCGCGCTGCTCGACGCCATGGAAGCCGACCCGATCGCCCCCGAGGAGAACGTGATCTCCCTGCGCGAGGGACTCGCCGAGCACTTCAAGTCCGACCGCTATCTTGCCTGCACCAGCATGGGCGCGCTCGTGCGCCAGAACCTGGAGATGCTCCGGCATATCAGGGCGGAGACTTGAATGGAGGGCGGAGGGCGGAGGGCGGAAACCGGAAACCGCGGGTAGGGCGGTGAGTCCCTTCGCCGCCGCGGCAGCATCCGTCGCATGGGAGGTGTAGGGTCGCCGCTCGCCGGCGGACCTCGGCCCGGCGGCAAGCGCCGGCCCTACACAAGGCAAACCGAAGGACGGGTTTCGGGTACGGAGGGCGGAGGGCGGAAACCTGAAACCTGCACCCTCGTCGGCCTTGCTGGCCGCGGTTGTGTCCGTCCCGCATTCTCGCTGCGCGAAATGCTGGCGGAAAACCGGAAACGGTGGCTAGCAGGGTTGCGCGGAGGGGGCGAGTTTTGGGAGGGGCTTTAGGCCCGACGGGATGGGGGCGGACGACGGAAGGCGGGATCGGCGTCCCGCCCTACATTTCCGGTTTCAGGTTTCGCCTTGGAACAGCGTCAGCTGTTCCCCGCCGGGCCGGCGGAAATGCGCGGTCGTGAGTTCGATGTCCCGCCGGTTGAGCCCGGCGCGGCGCGCGGCCACGGTGAACAACTGCTTGATCTGCTCGGCGAAGATGCCCTCGCCACGGAGCCGTTCGCCGAAGGTGGCGTTGTAGAGCTTGCCGCCGCGCAATTCGCGCAGCCGGCTGAGCACGCGCTCCTTTTTCGACGGGAAGTGCCGGTCCAGCCAGTCGAGGAAGATATCCTTCACCGCGTACGGCAGGCGCAGCACGACATAGCCGGCGCAGCGCGCGCCGGCGCCGGCGACCGCGTCGAGGATCGCGGGCAGCTCGTGGTCGGTGAGCCCCGGGATGATCGGGGCCACGAGCGCGTTCACGGGCACGCCGGCCGCGCTCAACAGCTTGATCGCCCGGAGGCGGTGCTCCGGGCGCGCGGCGCGCGGCTCGAGCTTGCCCGCGAGCTCGGCGTCGAGCGTCGTCACGCTGACGTTCACCACCACGCAGTCGTGGCGGGCCAGTTCGGCGAGCAGGTCGAGGTCGCGGGTCACGAGGAAGTTCTTGGTGATGATGCCCACCGGCTGGCGGAATTCCGCCATGACGCCGAGACACTGGCGCGTGAGGCGGAAGTGCCGCTCCGCCGGCTGGTAGCAGTCGGTGACGCCGCTCATCATGATGGTGGCGGGCTGCCACTTGGGGGACGACAGCTCGGCGCGGAGCAATTCGGGCGCCCGCAGCTTCACGAGCAGCTTCGTTTCGAAATCGAGGCCGCTGTTCCAGCCGAGGTAGTCGTGAAACGGCCGGGCGAAACAGTATGCGCAGCCGTGTTCGCAACCGCGATAGGCGTTGAGGCCCCAGCCGGGCCCGACGTCGGGGCTGGTGTTGTGGGTGAGCAGGGTTGCGGTCGCGTCGTGGAAGAACTGCGTCTTCGGGTGCGGGCGCTCGACCGGCACGCCGTGTTCGTCCATCTCGCCGAAATCCGGGTCGGGCGCGACGACGATGTGCTCGAAGCGGTTCGTGGGATTGAGGGCCGTGCCGCGGCCTGGGGCTGTGGTGTTCATCTGAACGGTAGCCAACCAACGCCAAGCGAAGGGAAAATCAAGCGCGGCGTTGGCGGAGAGACCTGAAACTTGAAACCTGAGTTTAAGACCGCGACCCGAAGCTGAAATTTCAGGTCTCAGGTCTCCGCCCTCAGGTTTCTTTTTGGGCAGCGTCAGCTGCCTAAAAAATACAGGGCCGCCCCCCGCGCGAGCGAGGGACGGCCCTGGTTGTTTGCTGATTACTGGTTAGTTGGCGGCGAAGCGGGACGTCGTGCTGGGATCAGCAACGATGTTCACCGGGAGCGCCACCTTGCGAGCCACCGGCTTGCCGTCGACGATCGCGGGGGCGAAGCGCCACTGCGACACGGCGTCGGTAACCGAGGCCACGAGGTCGGTGTCGGCGCCGGGGGTGGCCGACGTGATGGACGTCGGCTTGCCCGCCGCATCGACGACGAACTCGAGGACCACCTGCTTGCCCACGAACTTGGAGCTCACTTCCGGCATGATGACGGAGGTGGGGACCGGCAGGTCGGAGGCACGGTTGTGGTAGGACTCGACATAGGCCTTCTCGGGGGACCACGCCAGGAGGGCGAGGGGAGCCGCGAGCAGACCGAGGCTGAGGATCAGTTTGGACTTCATGTTTCTCTTTTTTAAACCCCGCGATGAAGCGGGGGGTTGTTTTCTGTTCAGGACAAGACCCGGCCACCGGCCGAAATGACCGCAGGCACGGATCCCGTTTCGCCGTGCACCGCCCGGCAGGCGGTGGCGCACAACAAAAGTCTGAGCCAAAGTTCATGCAGTGGGTGGGCGTCGGTTTCCATACCGACGCTCTGTCGCCGGTATGGAAACCGGCGGCCACCTTCCGATCCGCTTCGCTGCGAGCGAAAGCGGACTTCTCCTGCATATTCCCGGCTTGAGAGGGGTGGCGCGCAGCGCCCGGGGTGAGCGAGGAACACTGGTCCCGGCCGGGACGGCAGCCTCATGCCGTTCGGCCAAACTCTTTGCTCGCAGCCCGGCTGCGAGGGGGTGGTGGAAAATCAAAGAACTTCAGGGCGTCCTTTGAAAGCAATGGTCTTAACGACCGCCGAAGAATAGCATGTCCGGTGCCATAAGGCATGTTACGAGACCGCGACTTTTACAATTGGCAGCAGTATCACTACTGCTGCACCGCAGGATTAGATGCCACGTAAAGCCTTGAACGAATGGGGGAGCTCCGTGTCGTAGGGGCATGCGTTTACTTTTGAGAATCCTGGCCGGGCTCGTCCTCCTGGCGACCATCGGGTCGGCGGCGACCGAAACCCTGTCCGAAAAAACCCTGAAGGACATCGTGGCCCGCCAGAAAAGCATCTTTGCCCAGGCGGAGGCCGACAAGGATCACCTCGACCAGGCGTGGCTGCGCGGCGAACTGCAGGCGGTCATCAACAGCTACGACATCCTGATCCAGAAGAGCCCGGACTTCGCCGCCGGCTATGCCGCCTACGGCATGCTGCTGGCCAAGGTCGGCATGACCCGCGAGGCGGCCGGCATGCTGATGCGCGCCAACCAGCTCGACGGCGAGGTGGCGGTCGTGAAAAACGAAATGGCGCGCCTGCTGGCCGAGGATGGCAAGGTGGCCGAGGCGCTGCCCTGGCTCACCGCGGCCGTGGATCTCGAGCCGAAGGAACCGCTCTATCACTACCACCTCGGCAAGCTGCTGACGGAAGGCCGCGACGAACTCATCGCCACCGGCCAGTTCAACCGCGCGTCCCTCGACAAGGCCATGCTCAAGGCCTTCCAGCAGGCGGCCGCGCTTGCGCCGGACAACATGGCCTACGGCTACCGCGCCGCGGAAGCCTATTACGACCTGGCGGAGCCGCAGTGGGAGGCGGCGCTGGCCGCGTGGGGCGCGCTCGAGGCCAAGGCGAAGCCCGGCATCGAGCAGCAGACCATGCGGCTGCACGCCGCGAACGTGCTGATCAAGCTCGGCCGCAACGACCATGCCCGCGCGCTGCTCGTCACCGTGACCGAGCAGCCGCTGCTGAAGCAGAAACAGACTTTGCTGGACGAACTCGCCGCGAAGGGTGAGAAATAGGGCGCATGGATTTAGACATCGCGTCGCTGCGCGACATCCTCCTCCGCTTCATCATCGTCACCTGCTCGCTGGCGCTGCACGAATGGGGCCATGCGATCATGGCGGACCGGCTCGGTGACGACACGCCCCGCTCCCAGGGCCGCGTGACCCTCAACCCGCTGGCGCACATCGACCCGATCGGCACGGTGCTGATTCCGCTGCTCGGCGCCCTGGGCGTGTTCGGCAGTTTCTCGATGATCGGCTGGGCCAAGCCGATCCAGACCAATCCGTCGAATTACAAGCATCGTTACCGCTCGATGTCGCTGGTCACGCTGGCCGGCCCCGGCATGAACCTGCTGCTGGCGCTGGTGGCGACGGTCGCGGCGGCGATCTTCGCGCGGCACGAGCTGGCCGGAGCCGAGGTGTTCATCATGATCCTGCAGATCAATGTCGCCCTGATGGTCTTCAACATGCTGCCCGTCCCGCCGCTCGACGGTTCCAAGTTCCTCATCTATTGGTTCGGCATGAGCGAGGAGACCTACATGGGCATCGCCATGTGGAGCCAGTTTGCGCTCGTGATCCTGCTCAACATCCCGGCCTTCCGGCAGTTTATCTCCGTCCTGATCGGCCTTGCGATGCTGCCGTTCAGCATGCTTTACGGCGTGCTGCTCTGAACGAAAGGACGACGTGGGCGCGACCAAACCAATTACGCCGGGCGACCGGCCTTCGCCAAGCCTACGGCGCGGCAAGCTGGTTACTTTGGGAGATTGGCTGCACTGGGCGGAGCGTGAGTATGTCCGGCGCGGCGCCGCGCTGGGCCAGGTGGCGACGACCGCGCACGACGAGGCGCTCTATCTCCTGCTGAAGACGCTTGGCCTGCCGCTGGACAGCAAGCCCGCGGTGTTGCGGCGCAAGCTCACGCCGGAGCAGGGCCGGGCCGTGGCCGAGGTCTTCCGCCGCCGCCTCGAGGAGCACGTGCCCGCCGCCTACCTCACGCGCGAGGCCTTTCTCGGCGACCACCGGTTCTATGTCGACGAGCGCGTCATCATCCCGCGTTCCTATTTTCTCGAGCTGCTGCCGGAGATCGCGGACTTGGTCGAATGTCGGGCGGGATCGCCGATCCCGCCTGGTTCGCGCAGCCGTCGCGACGTTCGCGGCGGGGTCGGCGACCCCGCCCTCCAGGTTCGCAAGCCGGTGAAGCGCGTGGTCGATGTCTGCACCGGCTCCGGCTGCCTCGCCATCCTGCTCGCCCACCGGTTTCCCGGGGCGAAGGTGGATGCCATCGAGCTTTCGCCCGACGCGATGGCCGTGGCGAAGTTCAACGTCGCGTCGCACCATCTCGCGTCGCGCGTGAGGCTGCACCATTCCGACGTGTTCGACGTCGTGCCGCCGGTGAAGTACGACCTGATCCTGTCCAACCCGCCCTATGTGCCGACGCGCGAGCTGCGCGGCCTGCCGGAGGAGTTCAAGCAGGAGCCGCGGATGGCTCTCGATGGCGGTGGCGACGGGCTCGACATCATCCGCAAGATTTTCCGCCAGGCCCGCGCGCGCCTCCAGCCGCACGGCATCGTGGTGCTCGAGGTGGGCGGCCTGCGCGCCGCGATGGACCGGGCCTTCCCCGAACTCGACCTGCACTGGCTGCACACCGAGGACGGCGAGGACTGCGTCTGCGTGGTGCAGGCGGCGCGGCTGCTGCGGTAGGAGGGGTTCGCGGGTGGGCGTCGGTTTCCACACCGACGCCATGGATGCGGGTCACCGTATCGCCGGTGTGGAAACCGGCGACCACCTGGGACTACTTTTGCCCGTCGGATTTCCGCACGGGCAGGCCGGCCTCCTGCCAGTCCTTGAAACCGCCGGCGTTGGCGACCTTGTGGCCTTCCTTGGCGAGGGCTTCGCCGACGATGCCGGCGCGCTTGCCCGAACGGCAGTAGAGGATGATCTCCTTGTCCCCGTTCCGGGCGAGGAAGCTCTTCCAGTTGTCGGCCTTGGTCCCGTCGAAATCGCTCTTGGCCAGCAACACCGCCGGCGTCGCCACGCCGGTCTCGAGCCATTCCGAAGGCTCGCGCACGTCGACCAGCACCGCTTTGCCGTCCGCGACGAGCCTGGCGGCGTCGGCGGGGGAAATCTTTTCCACGGCGGCGAAGGTCAGGGCTGGGACGACGAGGGCGAGGAGACCGAGTAGTTTTTTCATGGGGGTGGTGGACGGGGAACCTTGGGGCAAAACGTGCACGGGGTGAAACATTTTAGGGCGTGTTTTCAAACCGCCGGAAGGATTGACCACGAATGCTCCGCCTGCCGGCTCCGCTACTTGGTGCGCTCCGCCTGATCGGCTCCGCCGTGGGTTCCGGGGGTCGGCTAATCGCCGACGGGAGA
>JBEHYX010000144.1:0-6340 GCA_048497945.1 Verrucomicrobiota bacterium
TGGGAGGGCCTGCCGCTCGAGCAGAAGGGGCACGCGATTTTTTCCCGCCTGCTGATCGACGAGCGCGCGATGGTGTCCGACCTCACCCACCGCCTGCTCGACCTCGCGTGGGAGGACTACCGCACCAACGTGCTGCAGGAGGAGCCGCGCGGCTCGACCGGCCGCGGCATCACGCCCGCCTATGGCGACGAGACCGGCCAGTGGCAGATCACCTACGCCGACTTCCTCGGCGGCCCGAATTACTTCGCCCGCAAGCTCGCCCAGCGCGCCGACCGCGCCTGCCGCACGATCCAGCATGTCTGCCGGGTCAGCGAGGCGACCTGGCACGGCTTCTTCGACAAGCTCACGGCCGCCGAAAACCGTGCCAACGAGGAGGCGATCCAGCTCGGCGTCTTCCCGGCGGCGGAATTCGACTTCACGCAGTTCCGCGGCGCCGCGCCATTCACGCTCAACCTGCCGCGCCTGACCGAGGTTTACTGGGAAGCCGGCGCGCGCCTCGCGAAGAACATCGGCGAGGTGCGCGAGCTCATCCTGCGCGAGCTGGCCGCGGGCCGCACTGTCATCGGTGAGTTCGGCCAGGCCTACTGGCTCGACAAGCGCCACGGCTACTCGCCGAACGTCACGGCCTCGCACACGTTCACGCCCGAGTTCTTCGAGAGCGCCGGCGTGCCGGTGCAGCCGATCCACACCTTCGGCGTGGCCAAGGCTTACGACACCAAGGTCGGCACGCACACGTTCCTCACGCAGATGGACGATGCCGCGCCGCTCACGGTGAAGCTCAAGCAGATGGAATTCGGCACCAGCACCGGCCGCCAGCGCATGGTCGGCTGGTACGATGCCGTCGAGAAGGGCGACGTTCTCCGCTACGGCGGCTTCCAGGACCTGATGATCAACAAAATCGACGCCCTCAGCGGCGCGACCGAGCTGCTCATCTGCACCGCCTACGCCGACCCGTCCGGCAGGCGTTACGGCCACGTGCCCCGCAACGAGGCGCTGCGCAAGACCCTCCAGCCCGTCTACGCGAAGCACGCCGGCTGGGCCGAGGATATCTCGGGCGTCCGCAAGTTCGCCGACCTGCCGCGGAACGCGCAGCGCTACACCGCCGCGATGGTCCGCAGCCTCGTCGAGGTCGCCTACCCCGACAAGCTCCCCGCTTCCCTGCCCAACCTCCGCTATCTCGGCGTCGGCCCGCAGCCTTCCCAGATCATCAAGGACGTCCCCGCCACGGCAGAGCTGATCAAGCTGGGGTGAATCCTATTTGCCCCAAGCCGTGTCGTCTGCGCCAAACCGACATGTCATCTATTAGATGACATGTGCCGGGAGGCGCCGGGGAGTTCGCTTCGCAGTACTCGATTGAAAGGCCCCCGTCCGAAACGCCATCACTTTCGAAACATGAAACAGCACCTCGGCGCCGTCGCCCTGCTCGTGAAGGACTATGATGAGGCCATCGCGTACTACACGCAGGTGCTGGGCTTCACGCTGGTCGAAGATACGATGCTCGACGCCAACAAACGCTGGGTGCTGGTCGCGCCGCCGGGCAGCGGCGAGACGCGCCTGTTGCTGGCCAAGGCCAAGAACGCGCAGGAGCTTGCCGCCGTCGGCCACCAGGCCGGCGGACGCGTCTTTCTTTTCCTGCGCACCGACGATTTCAAGCGCGACCATGCGCGGATGCTGGCCAAAGGGGTGAAGTTCCTCGAGCCGCCGCGCCATGAAAGCTACGGTTCGGTCGCCGTGTTCGAGGATCTCTACGGCAACCGCTGGGACCTGCTGGAGCTGAAATCATAGACCGGTCGGCAGGCTTGGGTGCAGGAGGGGCTTTATGCCCCGACCGTGTCCTCGCACGCATTCAGTCGGGGCATAAAGCCCTTCCTCCGATTTGCACAGCGCCCTGGTGCGGCTCGTCTTTTCGGGGTGGTTTTTCGATGCGAGCCCTGCCAAGCATAGGGCGTTTCATGCCTACGAACCCCGCCCAGCTGTTTCTTTCCGTCCTCGAACTGACCCTGTGGTTCGCCGGCGTTGGCCTGTTGCTGTGGGTGTTGTTCAGCCCGCGCCAGCGGCAGCGCTGGTTCGGCGTCCACACCCTGCCGCAGCTTTCGCTGACTCCCGCCGAATTCCTCTTCGGCGCCGTGATCATCTTTCTCTCCGGCCTCGGGGGAACGGCCGTCCTGCAGCTGCTCGTGGGCAAAAAGATCGCCGCCGCGACCGAGCACGAAAGCCTGAAACTCCTCCTCTACGGGCTCGCGAACTACGCCGGGGCCTTCCTCGGCTGGCGGGTCATTTTTCCCTATCTCGCGAAGTCCTGGCAGTTCGGCGACGGCCGTTCGCCCTCGCGCACCACCCGGGCTGGTCTCGGCTGGTCCGAGGTGACGGGCTACGCGATGGGCACGGTCCTCGTCGCCATGCCGCTGCTCGTGCTCGTCAGCCTGGCTTGGATGAGCCTGATCCGCGTGGTTGGCCTGCCCGACCAGCCGCAGGACCTGATCGCGCTGTTTGCGCAGATGAAATCGCCGTGGATCGCCGCCGGCATGCTTCTCATCGCCTGCGTGCTGGCGCCGATCTACGAGGAGCTTGCCTTCCGCGCCGGCCTCTACCGCTACGCCCGCCAGAAAATCGGCCGCCTGCCCGCGCTGTTGATCAGCGGCTTCTGCTTCGGCGCCCTGCATGGCAACTGGGCCGGCTTCCTCCCGCTCGCCGTCCTCGGCATGCTGCTGGCCCTCGTCTACGAAGCCACCGGCTCGATCCGCGTCGCCATCGTCGCGCACGGCTTGTTCAACCTCCACACGATCCTGCTGGTGCTCTCGGGCATCATGGGGCCGAACGCATGAACCCGTTCACCGGGCAGCGCGCGCAATCCGTGGGCGCCCATGGCGAACTGCGCCTGATCGCGGCGGTCCGCCGCTGGCTCGGCGACGCCTCGCCCGCCGCGCCCTTCGGCATCGGCGACGACTGCGCCGTCATTCCCCCGACGCGCCATCACCAGCTCGTGACCACGGACCCGGTGATCTACGGGCAGCATTTCGACCGGACCGTCTCAGCCCGGGCCGTCGGCGCAAAGTTGCTCAAGCGCAACCTCAGCGACATCGCCGCGATGGGCGGGCGCCCGGTCGCCGCGGTGATCTCGCTGGCACTCGCGCCCGGGACGAGCATGGCCTGGCTGCGGGAGTTCTACCTCGGGCTGGCCGCCTGTGCCCGGCAATACCGCGTGAAGATCGTCGGCGGCGACATCACGCAGGGCCCGGATAATTTCTTCGGCGCGTTCCTCACGCTGCACGGCGAATCCAGCGGCCGGGTCATCACCCGCCGAGGGGAGCGCCGCGGCGACGCGATCTTCGTGACCGGCCAGCTCGGCGGCTCGCTCGCCGGGCATCACTTCAAGTTCACCCCGCGCCTCACCGAAGGCGCCTGGCTGGCGCGCCAGAAGGAGGTCGTCGCCATGATGGATGTGAGCGACGGCATCGCAAAGGACGTGCAGTCCCTGACGCCCGCGGGGCTCGTCGCGGCCATCGCGCCCGACTCCGTGCCGGTCAGCGCCGCCGCCCGGCAGGCTGCACGCGAGAGCCGGCGTCCCGCCTGGAGCCATGCGCTGACCGATGGCGAGGACTACGAATTGCTTTTTGTCCTGAGCGCCAAGGCCGACCAAGCCGCGTTCCTGCGCCGGTGGTCGCGCCATTTTCGCACGCCGCTGCAACCGATCGGCTCGTTTGCCAAAAAGCTCGCGCCGCATCACGTCAACTGGAGCCAGCTGCACGGCTATGAACATCTGCGCTAAGCTCCGCGAGGGCGTCACCTCCCACTCCGCCGAGGAAACCCGCGCGCTGGCGGCGGAGCTCGCGACCGCGCTGCCGCCCGACACCACCATCGCCCTCCACGGGAACCTCGGCGTCGGCAAGACGACCTTCGTGCAGGGCCTCGCGCGCGGGCTCGGCGTGAAGGAACAGGTCACGAGCCCGACGTTCGCGATCTATTCGGTTTACCAGGGCACGGCGCGCAAGCTGGTGCACCTCGACGCCTACCGCCTCGAGGGTGGCCGCCAGCTCGAGGAGCTGCTGTTGGAGGAATTCCTCACGAGCCCGTGGTGCCTCGCGGTCGAGTGGCCGGAGAAGACCGGCGACTGGCTGCCCAAAGACGCGTGGCATGTCACGCTGTCGATCGTCGAGGGGGACAAGCATCACGTCCGCCTGCATTGATGGAGGCGGGACTAGCAGTCCCGCGGGATTGCCGCACGCGTCGCGGGACCACTGGTCCCGCCTCCAATGCATGAACTGCAGGAGGGGCTTTATGCCCCGACATTCCATTCGCGAAGCGCGTGCAAGGTCGGGGCGTAAAGCCCCTCCTACGTCGATCAGGGCAAGCGGCCCAATAAAAAGCCCGCTCTCGCGAGCGGGCTTTGAAACTTGCTCAGGCCTGCGGGGCCTCGGGAGCCGGAGGGGGTTCCGCTTCAGCCACCTTGTCAGCCACAGGCTTGGCGGAGGCTGAAGGCTCGGCGGAGGCAGGCGCTTCCGGGAAGTCCACGGGATCGTGTTCCTCCTCGCCCGACTCGGCCTTCTTCGCGGCCTGCGGGGCCATGACCGGCGGGGCGAACAGCTTGCCGTCGGAGAATTCCGTGACGTAGCCCTCCATGACGAGCCAGCGCAGGTCGTTGCTCATCTTGCGCAGCTTCTCCGCCTGTTCGGGCGGCAGCGCGGCGAAGGGAGCCTGCGAAGGCGTCGTGCCCTCGGGCTTGCCCGCCGCCGGCTCGGCGGAGGCTGGCACCGGAACCGCCGGCGCCGTCGGAAGCTCGATGGCGAGGTAAGCCTTCGGCAGATCCTTCACGCTGACCATCGGGTTCTTCTCGATGAAATCGATCAGCGCGCTGATCGTCTCGGAGAACACCTGACCGGGCACGCGGAAGCGGCGCTTGACGGCGCACACATAGGAGACGCCGCGGGCGCCCTTCTTGAAGATCGTGAAGCCTTCGCGGCGCAGGCGGCCGCGCAGCGCGTTCGCCGTGTCGAGCGGGAAGCGGCGCTGGCGCTCGACGTGGCCCTCGAGCGCGCGGCGGATTTCGCCGGGCGGGAGCTTCTCGATGTTCTTGCCGTGGAAACGGACGCTTTCGACGGCGCGCACGACCTTGTCGCGAGCGTGCGTGAGCAGGTGCAAGCGGGCATCCTCGATGTTGTCGAAGCTGATGGCGGCGGGTGCAGCCGGGGCTTCCGCCGCGGGAGCGGCAGGTGCGGCGGCTTCAGCCGGAGCAGCGTCCGCCGCAGGGGCCGCGGTATCAGCGGCCTTGTCAGCCGCAGGCTCGGCGGAGGCTGAAGCCGGCGCGGACTTGGCGACCGGCGGCTTCCACGTGTAGCGCGTGGCCTTCTTCATCTTCTCCAGCCAGGCGGCGGCGACCTCGGGCTCGCGCACCGACACGATGCTGTCGCGGAAGCGGTCAAAGGACATGCCCTTGATCTTCGTCGCGTAGTGCTGCTGGAGGATCTGCTGGTAACGGTGGTAGTTCGGCGGCCCGAGCAGTTCGCCCGTGACACCGCACTTGTTGATGATCGGATAGCTGCCCTTCGGCGCCTCGACCTCCACCTCCTGCATGTTGAAGAACGCACCGAGGTTGGTGCTCAGCGCGTGCTGGATCGCCGCGTCCTCCGTGTCGAACGGCAGGTGGTCCGGCAGCGACATGTAGAGCGGCTCCGGCTTGGCGGCGGCCTGGCCCTCGCCGGCGGCCGGGCGGGCGCGCTGGACGACGATGACAAAGCGGTCGTTCTTCTCGAGCACGGCCTTGGTGATCTCGAACAGCTGGAACGTGCGGCACGAGGCGCGCACGGCCTTCACGATCGCGGCGAAGCCGGTGTCCTCGGGATAGCAGGTCGCGACGAAATACGGGCTGATGTACGGCGCGCGGTCGAACGGCTGGCCGCCGCCCTCGCGACGGTCGCCACCCTCGCGCCGATCCGGCCCGCGGTAGTCGCGGCGCGGACCGCCACCACCGCCGCCTTCGCGACGATCGAAACGGCGCTGGCCGTCGCCCTGCGGCGGACGCTCGCCCCGCTGCTCGCGCGGGTCTCCAACCGGAGCACCGGCGGGGCCGCCACCGGGCGCGCCCATCGGCTTGCGGAAACCGCGGCGGTCGCGCGGTGGCGCACCGGCGCCTCCGCCCGGACCGGAACGCTCGCGGCGGTCGCGGCGCTCGCCGCCTCCGCGGTCGTCATCGCGTTCGCGGCGGCCCCCAGGGGAGACCGGTTTCACCTCGGTCCACTGGGTGCCGAAGTTGAAGGACTGCAGCTGGCTGAGGTCGAGTTTGTTCAACCCCTGTTCGCTGGGTTCGTTGGCAGGCTTGGAATCGTCCATGAAAGGGCGGAAA
>JBEHYX010000145.1:0-6004 GCA_048497945.1 Verrucomicrobiota bacterium
GTGCTTCGCGCTCCGCATCGCCAGCGCGATGGCGCGCGACGAGGGCTGGATGGCCGAGCACATGCTCATCCTCGGCGTCGAGAACCCCGAGGGCCGCAAGCACTACGTCGCGGCCGCGTTCCCGAGCGCGTGCGGCAAGACGAACTTTGCGATGATGATCCCGCCCGCGCATTTCTCGAAGCAGGGCTGGAAGGTCACGACGGTCGGCGACGACATCGCCTGGATCAGGCCGGACGCCGAGGGCCGCCTGCACGCGATCAACCCCGAGGCCGGCTTCTTCGGCGTGGCGCCGGGCACGAGCGTGAAGACCAACCCGAACGCGATGGCCTCGCTGGCAAAGAACACGATCTTCACGAACGTCGCGCTCACGCCCGACGGCGGCGTCTGGTGGGAAGGCATGACCGACGAGCCGCCCGCGCTGGCGACCGACTGGCAGGGCAAGGTGTGGACGCCCGAGATCGCCAAGGCGACCGGCGCCAAGGCCGCGCACCCGAACGCGCGCTTCACCGCGCCGGCGTCGCAGTGCCCGACGATCGATCCGGATTGGGAGAAGCCCGAGGGCGTGCCGATCAGCGCGATTGTCTTCGGCGGCCGCCGCGCGACGACGATGCCCTTGATTTACCAGGCGTTCAACTGGTCGAGCGGCGTGTACGTCGGCGCGACGATGGGCTCCGAGATGACGGCCGCCGCGGCCGGCACAATCGGCAAGGTGCGCCGCGACCCGATGGCGATGCTGCCGTTCTGCGGCTACAACATGGGCGACTACTTCCGCCACTGGATCAGCATGCAGCGCTCGCTCAGCGAGACGCCGCGGATTTTCCACGTGAACTGGTTCCGCAAGGACAAGGACGGCAGGTTCCTCTGGCCCGGCTTCAGCGAGAACATGCGCGTGCTGAAATGGATCTTCGACCGCATCCGCGCCGGCGGCCGGGCCAAGGAGACGCCGATCGGCTGGGTGCCGCGCTACAAGGACATCGACTGGACCGGCCTCGACTTCCCCGCGGGGAAGTTCGAGGAGCTGCAGGCGATCGACCGCACCGCCTGGCGCGCCGAGGTGCTCAGCCACGAGGAGCTGTTCATCGACCTGCACGCCTCGCTGCCCAAGGAGATGATGTTCGAGCGCGAGCTGCTCATCTGTCGCCT
This sequence comes from Verrucomicrobiota bacterium, assembly GCA_048497945.1. Taxonomy (GTDB): domain Bacteria; phylum Verrucomicrobiota; class Verrucomicrobiia; order Opitutales; family Opitutaceae; genus Lacunisphaera. The sequence continues at coordinate 1,144 of JBEHYX010000145.1, forward strand.
GCTGTGACCGTTCATCCAGCCCCGGCTGGAGGAAACCTTTTCCCGGCGCATGGTCCCAAGGCCATGCGCCGTTTTCTTTCCTGCTGTTCGCTCCTGCTGCTGCTCGCCGCCCGCGTCTGGGCCGGCGATGCGTCTTCCCGCCAGCCGACGGCGGACGAACTGGCGCTGTTCCGTGATGCGCTGAAGAACGGCGAACAGGACCAGGATCACTGGGCTTACACGGAGACGGTGACCATCCGGGACAAGAAGGGCTACATCAACGACGAGACCGTGGTGCGCTACGATCCCTCGAAGCCATACGAGGAGCAGTACACGCCGCTGAAGATCGACGGCAAGGAGCCGACCCCCCGCCAGCTCAGGAAATACCGCCAGAAGGGAATCGACCGCGGCAAGGCGGTGGCGAAGCGCGCGAAGGATCCGGCCAAGGCGAAGCAGGAGGAGGAAAAGGACGTGAGCATCCGCCTCGACGTCGACCACCCGCTCGTGCGCGACGCCGGCGAGGGGAAGGTCACTTATGAGGTCCCGATCAGCGCGAAGAAATCACCTGTGCCGGTGGACAAGGTAAAGATCGTCGCGGAGGTAGACCGCGCCGCGCGCCGGCTCACCCATGCGCGCATGCAGATCCTCGATTCATTCCGCGTAAAGGCCGTGGCGAAGATCAAGCGCGGCGACATGCGGGCGGAGTTCACCATGGTCGACCCGGCGTTTCCGTCCGTGATGACGCACGTCGAGGGCGATATCGGGGCCTCGATCCTGTTGATCCCCATCAATGCCAGCGTCACCAGCGAGCGGACGGACGTGCGGCGCGTGAAGGCTTACGACGAGCGTTTCAGCGTGACGCTGGCGCCGCTGCAGACGTTCGGGTTCTAGGGTGGGTCTTCAAAACGCGGTGGGAGGGGCATAAAGCCCCGCCCACATCAATGGGGCCCAAAATATCCTGATTTTGAAAGCACGGCCTAGGCGGCGGCCGGGTTCAGCACGGCGTAGACCGCGAAACCGTAGAGCATCAGGATCGCCATCGCGCAGGCGAAGCGGGCGAACGTGCCCAGGAAAAACCCGACGGCCGCACCCGTGCCGGCGCGGAGCGATTCGTGGGTCGTGCGCTTGGCGCCCCACTTTTCCGCGACGACCGCACCCAGCATGGTGCCAAGGAGCAGCGCGGGGAGGGAGAAGAACATGCCGATCAGCGCCCCGCCCGAGGCGCCGGCCATGCCCCACTTGGTGCCGCCGAAGAGGCGCGTACCGAGGATGGTGCAGCCGAAGTCGGCGAGGATGGAAAGCAGCCAGGCCACCGCGATCCAGCCCACCACCGGCCACGGGAGCGTGGCCGGCAGCAGCCATTTTTGCAGGAGCACGGCGACGAGCATCAGGGTCGTGCCCGGCAGCAGCGGCACGATGGAGCCGACGAAGCCCGTGAGCAGCAGCACGCCGGCGACGATCCAGATGACGAGGTCCATGCCCATAATACCCACTGGGGCCCAGAAAGTTGCAGCCGGCAGAAAGGGCTTCGGTTTCACGGGTTTGTGCCGATGCAACGGGTCACTTTCGCCATGAGCCTGGGTCGCGACAGCATCATTTCCCTCGGTAGCAAACTGCCTCCGGCCCTCGGCATTTTCGGGCGCCTGCGGGTCCTGTTGGACGACGCGGACTGCGACGTGGAGGAAATTTCCGAACTCCTGCAAATGGACCCGGCGCTGACTTTCCAGATCATCCGCCTGAGCAACAGCGCGCTCTACGGCCTGGGTTCCCGCTGCCATTCGCTCGACGATGCGATTGCGCGGGTCGGTTTCGGCGAGATCCACCAGCTGGTGGGCCTGGTCGTGGCACGCGCGGCCTTCCAGGGCGACCTGGCGATGTACGGCGTCCCCGCCGGGCGCCTGTGGGAGAACGCCGTCGCCGTCGGCTCGCTGGCGTCGGCCATCGCGCGGCGCGCCGGCCGCGAGGCGGGCGGGGCTTATTCCGCCGGCCTGCTGCGCAATCTCGGCAAGATCATCCTCAACAACCATCCGCGCGCCCAGCACTACCCGGGCGAGGCGGCGGCGCCGGACCTTTTCGCCTGGGAAAAGTCAGTCTACGGCACGACCTCGCCCGAGGCGACCGCGATGCTGCTCGACCACTGGCGTTTCCCGCTCGAGATCACCGGCGCGATTTGCACGCATCCGGCGCCCGACGCGGCGGCGGAGTTCACCCCCGGGGCGGCGACGCTGCATCTCGCCGCCTCGATCGCCAAGGACTGGGGCTGCGTCCTTCCGGGCGAGTCGAGCCTCTGGCGCCGCGACGCCGCCATGTGCGCGCTGGCGGGCGTGGAGGAAGAGATGCTCGAGGGCGCCGCCCAGGATGCCCGCAAGCAGTTCAGCCGGTTCGCCACGCTGGAGTGGTCGCAGGCGGCCTGAGAATTTGCCTGGAGGGCCCGCGTCCCTGCGGGCCGATCAACGCAGGAAAGTGGCCCGCAGGGACGCGGGCCCTCCAAAACGTCCATCGTTAGGACAGGGTCGACCAGAACGGGAGTTGTCAGCGGCAGGGGCATGCGCATACTCCAGCGGCGATGCCCACCCCGAACCCCCACGAAGACCGGGTGCACAGCGAGGAATTCCTGCATTCCCTGATGCGCCGCCAATTCAAACTCTCGGCGGTCTGCGCCGCCGCCTTCCTCGTCGTCCTGCTCGGCGTGCCGCTGCTGAACTACTTCGCGCCGGCCTTCATGGCGACGCGGGTGTTCGGCTTCACGCTGACGTGGTTCGTGCTCGGCGTGCTGTTCTTCCCGTTCGTGTGGGTCATCTCGTTCAGCTTCATCAAGCGCTCGATTGCGCTCGAGAACGATGAAGTGAAGTCGGTCAAACGCTGAACGCCATGAACCTTCCCCTTGCTGTGCTCGACGGGGTCGACCCGTGGGTCCTCACCTTTTCGCTCATCACCGTGGTCGTGACCATCGTGATGGGTTTTCGCTCCGCCAAGACCTCGAAGACGGCGAGCGACTTCTTCGTCGCCGGCCGCTCGGTGTCGGTCGGTTGGAACGCCTCGGCGATTTCCGGTGAGTATCTCTCGGCGGCGTCGTTCATGGGCATCGCCGGCATGGTGATGGCGAGCGGCTACGACGTGCTGTGGTACCCGGTGTGCTACGCCTGCGGCTACCTCTTCCTGCTGCTCTTCATCGCCGGACCGCTGCGCCGCTTCGGCGCGTACACGATCCCGGATTTTGCCGAGGGCCGCTACGATTCGCCGCTCTTCCGCAAGATCGCCGTGTGCTTCGTGCTGTTCATCGGTTTCGTCTACACGCTGCCGCAGATGAAGGGCGCGGGCGTCACGCTCGCCTACATCTTCCCCGGCATGCCCTACTGGGGCGGCGTCGCGCTCGTCGGCGCGGTGATCACGCTCAACGTCGCGCTCGGCGGCATGAAGGGCATCACGCTCGTGCAGGCCGTGCAGTACTGGATCAAGATGTTCGCGATCAGCCTGCCGATCTTCGTGCTGATGGCGGTTTACGGTTTCTACGGCGCGCACCTCGGGGCCAACGACGGCCGCGCCCCGGCCGCCCCGGCGGCGCAGGTGCAGTCCGCGGACGTCCCGCGCAAGCCGCTCGTCGAAAAGGCGCCGAAGGACGAGAAATGGGTCGCGCCCTTCGGCCCGATGACCACCAAGGCCGTCGGCGCCGCGGCCGCAGCGCTGCCGGCGGACCAGCGCGCCGCCTACCTCGCGGAATACCAGAAGCCGTATTCGCTGCTCTATACCTACTCGCTCATCATCGCGCTTGTCTGCGGCACGGCCGGCCTGCCGCACATCCTGGTGCGCTTCTACACCAATCCCGACGGCGGCGCGGCCAAGCGCACGACGATGTGGGTCATGATTTTGATCGGCGTGTTCTACGTCTTCCCGCCGGTGTTCGGCGTGCTTGGCCGCAACCTCATGCCGGAACTCTACGCCGCCACCGGCGCGAAAGGCCCGGACAAAATCGTGCTCGAGCTGCCGCGCATCCTCAACGAGCACTTCGGCGTGCTCGGCAGCATCCTGAGCGGCATCACGTGCGCCGGCGCCTTCGCGGCGTTCATGAGCACGTTCAGCGGCCTGCTCGTCTCGATGACCGGCGCGTTCGCCCACGATATCTATGGCCGCATCCTGAAGCCCGCCTCCACGGCGGAGGAGCGTCTGCGCATGTTCAAGGTCGCCGCCATCGTCATCGGCGGCATCTGCATCCTGCTCGGCACGCAGGTCGAGCAGCTCCAGATTAACTTCATGGTCGGCCAGGCGTTCGCCATCGCGGCGTCGAGCTACTTCCCGCTGCTTTTCATGAGCGTGTGGTGGCGCGGCATGACGATGAAGGGCGCGGCGGCCGGCATGCTCGGCGGCGGCGTCGCGGCGCTCATCTGCACGGGCACGATCATCCTCGGCGACATCGGCAAGGTGGACCTCACCGGCTTCTGGGTCGCGCACCCGCTGGCCCGCATCCTCTTCGAGCAGCCCGCCATCTGGACGATGCCGCTGTCGATCATCCTGATGGTTGTCGTCTCCAAGGCGACGTCGGCCAGCGTGCCGTCGGACGTGCGCATGAAGATGCTGGTCCTGCACGCGCCCGAGCAGCTCGGGCTCAAGCAGGAGTACATCCAGGAGCACCAGGCCGGCGCGGGGCACTGAGCCGGGGTCAGGTGGTCGCCGGTTTCCATACCGGCGACAACGACGTCGGTATGGAAACCGACGTCCACCTCTGGCACCGCTCAGGTGTTGTCCGCCGACGTGTCGGCCTTGCCCCGGCCCGGGGCCTGGCCGGAGCGCGCGGCCGGCCACTGCCAGTCCTTCACTTCGGGAAGATCGTCGCCGACCCGACGGATGTACGCGTGGTGCTCGAGCAGCTTGTCGCGCAGCCACT
>JBEHYX010000146.1:0-5997 GCA_048497945.1 Verrucomicrobiota bacterium
GGGTGAAACCCACCAACCAGCTCTTAAAACGCCCTCCTTTTGTCGTCGCCCTGGCGCTCGGCGCGCTGGGCTTTGCCCTGAACCTGGCGGGCATCCGGATCTTCGGCGACATCGAGCTCTACTTCGGCGGCTGGGCCACGCTGCTCGCCGTGTACTGGCTGGGACCCTGGTGGGGTGCGGCAAGCACGGCGCTCGCGGGCACGGCGCTGTGGCTTGTCCAGGGGCATCCGATCGCGCTGCTGTGCTACACGCTCGAGGCCGTGGTTGTCGGCTGGTGCCAGCACCGGCATCGCCAGCGTCCGCTCGTCGTGGCGGCGGCTTACTGGCCGCTGGCGGGAATCCCGCTGGCCGCGTGCATGATTCTCCGGCGCGGCGACCTGCCTTTTCCCGAGAACTGGGCCGGGATCGCGCTCTATCCCGTCAACAGCTTCGTCCTGGCGTTCGCCGCGCTGCCTCTTTTCCGCGCCAGTTTCTTCCGCCGCCTCGCGGGCCTGCCGCTGAACAGCGACGCGCGCACCCCGCTCCAGCAGGTGCTGTTCCGCCGCATCGGCCTCATCATCGTCCTCTCGCTCACCGTCATGAGCCTCGTGGCCGGCCGCCTCCTCGAGCGCTCGCTGCGCGAGTCCACCGAGGACGAGCTGGCCGCCGACAGCCGCGAGCTCGCGAAGCTGCTCGAGCGTTTCCTGCAGAAGCACGAGCAGGCCGTCCGCCAGCTGGCCAGCGCCAACCACGTCGCCGCCGTCGCCCACTACAGCCTGCAGCCGCAGCTCGAGACCATGCGCAAGGTCTACCCGGCGTTCCTCACGGCCCTCGCCGCCGATGAGACGGGCCGGATCGCCGCTGCCGCCCCGGCCGACCGGATGGGCGCCGCCGCGGCGGCGGGCGTCGCCGACCGCGAGTATTTCCAGCAGCCGATGGCCACGGGCAATTCCTACGTCAGCGGCGTCTTCCGCGGGCGCGGCTTCGGTTCCGACCTCATCGTGGCGATCAGCGCCCCGCTCCTCACCCCGGCCCGCCGTCCCATCGGCGTCATCGAGGCCTCGCTCAACCTGCGCGAGATGCTGACGGACCTCGTCGACTCGGGCCAGCTCGACGGCCGGTCGGCGATCATCGTGGACCACACCGGCCGCGTCGTGGCCTGCGAGGGCGAACTCCACCGCTCGACGCTGGCGGATTTCCGCCGCGACCCCTGGTATCGCGAGGCGCGCGCCACCAACGCCCCGGTCGTCACCTTCGCCGACGGTTTGGCCGGCGCGCAGGAAAGCTACCTCGGCGCCCGCCACCTCGTGCCCGGCTACCGCTGGGAAATCTACCTTGCGGAGCCCGCCTGGCGCTCGCAGCGGATGATCGCCGGCTACTACCTCGGCACCGTGCTGGGCGGGCTGCTCGCCACCGGCCTCGCGCTCTGGCTGATCCGCAGCACCGCCCGCGAGATCACCGAACCGCTCAACGACCTCGTCGCCTCGATCAAGGACCTGTCGAAGCCCGACGGCGAAAGCGTGGCCCCCACCCCCATCGTGCCGGTCTCCCGCGAACTGACCGACCTCACGCGCGAGCTGCACACCGCCGCCCTCGCGCTCAGCCGCACCAACCGCGAGCTGGCCAGCACCGTGGCCGACCGCGACCAGACGCAGGAGAACCTCCGCGGCCTGCTCCTCCACCTCGAGGACCTCGTACGCGAGCGCACCTCCGAGCTCGAGGTCGCCCGCACCGCGGCGGAGTCCGCCAACCAGGCGAAGACCGACTTCCTCGCCAGCATGAGCCACGAGCTGCGCACGCCGCTCAACGTCATCGTCGGCATGTCCGAGCTCATCTCCGAGCAGACCCTCGGCCCGCTCAACGCGCGCCAGGGCGAGGGCCTGCAGAACATCCACGAAAGCGGCCGCCACCTGCTCGACCTGATCAACGACATCCTCGACCTCTCCAAGATCGAGGCCGGCCAGCTGCAGCTCGACATCCAGCCGATGGAGGTCTCCGACGTTTGCGCCGCCAGCATCCGCTTCGTCCGCGAGGCGGCGCGGCGCAAGGACATCCGCATCGAGATGCAGATCCCGCCCGACCTGCCGGCCACGCTCGCCGACGCCCGCCGCGTGAAGCAGATCCTCGTCAACCTCCTGGCCAATGCCGTGAAGTTCACCGCCGCAAACGGCCGCGTCGGCCTCGACGCGCGCGTCGACCCGGCCGCCGGCCGGCTCTCCTTCGACGTCTGGGACACCGGCATTGGCATCGCGCCCGAGCACTTCGAGCGCATCTTCCAACCCTTCCAGCAGATCGACAGCTCGCTGTCGCGCCAGTACGCCGGCACCGGCCTCGGGCTCGCACTCGTCCGCCGCATGGTGCAGCTCCACGGCGGCACGATCGGCGTGCAGAGCGAGCCCGGCCAGGGCAGCCGCTTCACGATCACGCTCCCGTGGCAGCCCGAGCGCGCCAGCCCCGCGGCCGCCGCGCTGCCGTCCTCCGAGACGGTCTTCCCGCTCGCGGGCGACCCGCTGCGCGTCCTCATTGCCGAGGACAACGATGCCAACCGCCAGGTCTACGCCATGTATTTCGCGAAGCGCCCGTGCGAGGTCGTCTACGCGGGCAACGGTCGCGAGGCGCTCGACCTCGCGCTGTCGTGGCGGCCCGACGTCGTCCTGATGGACGTCCACATGCCGGTAATGGACGGCCTCGAGGCCCTGCGCGCGCTGCGCGCCGACCCGCGCACGGAGAACCTGCCGGTGATCGCCGTCACCGCGCTCGCCATGCCGGAGGACCGCCTCCGGGGCATGGAGGCCGGCGCCAGCGCCTATCTCACGAAGCCGATCAACCTGCGCGAACTCAGCCGCACCCTCGCCCGCTTTGCGCCGCTCCGCTGCGCCTCGACCGAACCCGTCCCCGCCATATGAACCCGACCCCGACCGCCACCATCCTCGTCGTCGACGACGAGGCCAAGGCCCAGATCCTCCTCCGCACGCTGCTCGAGGCGGAGGGCTACCGCGTCCTCTGCGCCGGCAACGGCCCCGAGGCGCTCGCCGCCGCCGCCATCCGGCCCGACGTCATCCTGCTCGACGTCATGATGCCCGGCATGGACGGCTACGAGGTCTGCTCGCGCCTCCGCGCGGAACCGGCACTGGCCGCGGTGCCGATCATCATGCTCACCGCGCTCGACGACCGCGCCTCCAAGCTGCGCGGCCTGCAGGCGGGCGCCGACGATTTCCTCGGCAAGCCCTTCGACTCGGCCGAGCTGCGCGCCCGCCTGCGCACGATCACGCGCCTGAACCGCTACCGCCGGCTCTACGAGGAACAGGCGCGCTTCGAGGCGGCCATCGCCCACGCGCCCGAGGCCATCGTGCTGGCCGAGGCCGACGGCACCATCATCCACCGCAACGCCGCGTTCGACGCGCTCTTCGCGCCCGCCGCGCCGTCCCCGGTCAATTTCTACGCCTGCCTTGCCGACGAGCTGGCCGCCGCCGTGCGCACCGGCATCGCCGCCGGCGCCCCGCGCCCGCCCGCGCCCGAAGGCCGCCTGCTGCACGGCCGCGCGCCCGCCACCATCGTCGAAATCAGCCACGGCCGCGTCCCGTGGGACGGCCGCGAGGTCGTGCAGTTCCACCTGCGCGACCTCACCGAGCGCCGCAGCCTCGAGGCGCAGCTGCTGCGCTCGCAGCGCATTGAGCTGCTCGGCCAGCTCGCCGGCAGCGTGGTCCACGACATGAACAACGTGCTCACCGCCATCGGCGGCAGCGCTTCGCTCATTGAGATGGGCACGCCGAACCCCGACCAGCACCTGCAGAACATCCAGAAGAGCGTGCAGCGCGCCAGTGGCATGACCCGCCAGCTGCTGATGTTCGCCCGCGGTTCGGACGGCGAACTCGCGCCTCTCAGCCTCAATGAGTCCGTCGGCGAGGTGGCCGACCTGATCCGGGACACCTTCGGCCAGCGCTTCCGGGTCATCTTCAGGCCGGATGTCGGCGGGCCGGACATTTCCGCCGACGCCACCCAGGTGCACCAGATCGTGATGAACCTGTGCGTGAACGCGCGCGACGCCATGCCCGAGGGCGGCCTCATCGAGCTCACCGTCGGCCGCCGCACCGTGGACGCGCCGACCGCCGCCAAGGCCGGCGCCATGCCGGGCGGGTACGTGACCGTCGCCGTCCGCGACGACGGCACCGGCATCCCGCCGGAGGTGCTGCCGCGCCTCTTCGATCCGTTCTTCACCACCAAGGCCGCGGGCAAGGGCACCGGCCTGGGGCTCGCAACCGTCATGCGGCTGCTGCGCCGCCACCAGGGATTCGTGATCATCGACACCGACGTCGGCCACGGCACGTGCTTCACCTGCCATTTCCCGCTGGCCGCACAGCCGGCGCCGGCCGCGACCAGCGGCTGAGTCGCATCAAGCCACCGTCGGCCGGTGGCGACACACCGGGGGTTTTGTGACCGCTTTGTGACCGGAGTTGGGCGGCCCGCGGGCGATTTTACGCCAGCCCCTTCTTCATGCAAAACTGGACCATCTCCCGCCGCATCCTCGGCACGGGCCTGCTGCTGCTGGCGCTTGTCGCCATCCTCAGCTACACCGCCGAGGACGCCCTTCGCTCTCTCCGCAATTATTCCGAGAAGCACCTGCGCGACGACGCCATCCCGGGCATCGTCCATATGGGCACGATGACCGCGCAATCCCTGCACAGCTACACGCGCGTCCTGCTCGCCGCCAGCCAGTCCGACCCCGCCGTCCAGCAGGAGCTCGTCGCGGAGTCCGTGGCGATCTGCAGCACGCGCGTGTCGTCCGCCCTCAAGCAGTACCAGGAAGCCATCACCGACGGGGAGGACCGCCGCAACACCGAGGAACTCATCCGCCGCCGCAACGCTTTCGCCGCCACCCGCGCCCGCTACGGCGAGATACTGCAATCCGGCAACGGCGCCGAGGCCGCCGCCTATGTCCACGACAAGCTCGAGCCCGCCTTCAATTCCTACCAGGAGCAGCTCGCGATGATGCTGGACTGGAACCAGAAGATCGCGATCAAGGTCGCCGACGAATCCACGCAGGAGGCCGCCGGCGCCTGGCGCAAGGTCGTGATCGTTTCGCTTCTCATGGTCGTTGTCGCCGTCACGCTCGGCTTCGTCATCATCCGCAACATCAACCGCACCCTGCGCACCCTCGCCGGTTCGCTCGACGACGCGGCCGCGCAGGTGGCCTCCGCCGCGGGCCAGGTGTCCGCCAGCAGCCAGACCCTCGCGGGGGGCGCCAGCGAGCAGGCCGCCTCGCTCGAGGAAACCAGCGCCTCGCTCGAGGAGCTGGCGTCGATGACGAAGCGCAACGCCGAGCACGCCACCGCCGCCAAGGGCCTGTCCGGCGAGACCCGCAACGCCGCGGAGACCGGCAACACCGACATGGCCGAGATGCACCGCGCCATGGATGCCATCAAGCATTCCTCCGGCGACATTTCGAAGATCATCAAGACGATCGACGAGATCGCGTTCCAGACGAACATCCTCGCGCTCAACGCCGCCGTCGAGGCCGCCCGTGCGGGCGAGGCCGGCGCCGGCTTCGCGGTCGTCGCCGAGGAGGTCCGCGCCCTCGCCCAGCGCTCCGCCACCGCCGCCAAGGAAACCGCCGCCAAGATCGAGGACTCCATCACCAAGAGCGAACACGGCGCCACCGTGTCCACCAAGGTCGCCGCCTCGCTCGGCGTCATCGTCGAGAAGGCCCGCCGGGTCGACGCGCTCGTCGCCGAGATCGCCACCGCCTCCAACGAGCAGAGCCAGGGCATCACCCAGATCAATTCCGCCATCGGCCAGATGGACAAGGTCACGCAGTCCAACGCCAGCAACGCGGAGGAAACCGCCGCCGCCGCCGAGGAGCTCAACGCCCAGTCCCTCTCGCTGAAGGAGTCCGTCTCCGACCTCCGCCGCCTCGTCGGCGGGCAGGACCACGCCCCGGCGCCCGCCCCCGCCCCGGCCCTCCCGCCGGTCACGCCCGTCCCGGTCCCACTGCGCGGCTTCTTCCGCTACTCGGCGCAC
>JBEHYX010000147.1:0-5993 GCA_048497945.1 Verrucomicrobiota bacterium
GAAAGCGGCGTAGTGTTCCACCGACAAACCCCCCCCCCCGGGGCTGGATAGGGGGGATACTGGCGCCCTGCCTCCCGCTGATGTTCGTATTACGAACATCAGGGAGGGGCGGAGTGAGGGCAGGATGTTTTCTTCCGGACGGTTTCAGGGTTGGCAGGGTGGGGAGCGGGGGCCTTGATTGCTGCCCATCCCCACCTCTTCCGCCCATGCACGAATACATCGAACGCCTCGTCGACCTGATCGATCCCGCCACCGTCCGCCTGCGCGGCCTCACCCTCGAGCAGGCGCGCGAGCGCATCCTGCGCGGCACGCCGGAGGAGGTCCGCGCGATCGACGGCTCGTTCGCCATCGTCGCACGCGAGGGCAAGAAGGTTCGCCTGGCGCGCTCGCTCGACCGCCCGATGCGCTATTTCCTCGCCAAGCGCGCCGAGGGTCCGGCGCTGATCGTGGCCGACCGCATCGACGCCATCCACGAGCAGTTGAAAAAGGAGGGCCTCGCCGCGCAGTTTCACCCGAGCTACACGCGCATGGTGCCGGCGCACTATGTGCTCGAGATCCAGCTCATCGGCTGTCCCGATCCGGACCCGACTTACATCCGCTTTTTCACGCCGGTGCGCAACGCGCAGCCGGCCGATCTCGACGCGATCGGGCGCAACTACGTCGGCGCGCTTGCGGCCGAGATCGCCAAGTGGCTCGAACAGGTGCCCGAGCGCGAGCCGATCGGCGTCGCCTTCTCCGGCGGCATCGACAGCGGCACGGTGTTCCTCACCACGTACCACGTCATGCGGAAGCTCGGGCTCAACCCCGCGCGGCTGAAGGCGTTCTCGCTCGATTTCGGCGGCGGCGAGGATCCGCGCCAGGCGCGCGCGTTTCTCGAGCCGCTGGGGCTCGGGCTGTTTCTCGAGACGATCGAGGCCAATCCGGATTCGATCGACCCGGTCGAGACGCTGCGCGTGCTCGAGGACTACAAGCCGCTCGACGTCGAGTGTGCGACGATGGGCCTGGCGCTCTGTCGCGGCATCCGCGCGCGCTACCCGGAGTGGAAGCACCTCGTGGACGGCGACGGCGGCGACGAGAATCTGAAGGATTATCCGATCGAGGAAAACCCCGAGCTCACGATCCGCAGCGTCGTCAACAACCTCATGCTCTACCAGGAAGGCTGGGGCGTCGGGCGGATCAAGCACTCGCTCACTTACAGCGGCGGCCTCAGCCGCAGCTACGCGCGCACCTACGCGCCGGCGCGGCGCCACGGGTTCGAGGGTTTCAGCCCGTTCACGAGGCCCGAGGTCGTCGCGGTGGCGGAGGGCATCCCGTTCGAGCAGCTCACCGGCATGGACGTGCCCACGCTCTATTCGCTGAAGGGCGAGATCGCGCGCCGCGGCGTCAAGGCCGTGACCGGGCTCGATATGCCCGTCTTCGCCAAGCGCCGGTTCCAGCACGGCGCCCTGCCCGTCGCGCAGCTGCGCCGGCGGCTGACGACCGATGAGATGAACTACCGCCGGCAATTTCATGCGTTCTATCAGTGAAGGGTGGGCGTCGGTCTCCGCACCGACGCCTGACGCCGATGGGGACATCTGCGTCCACCTTGGGCTGGCTCCTGATTTTCCCTGATGACTTCCGTTTATCCCGCCCGGGACCGCACCGCCTGGATCCTCGCGCAGCGTCCGGCGCGGGTGGCGGAGCCGGATCCGTTCCGGCCGCACGGCGTTTTCCTCGAAGAGGAATGGCTGGCTTCGGGCAAAGTGGTGTCATCGGGCGTGGTCCTGTTGACGAACAAGGAATGTCCCTGGCGCTGCCTGATGTGCGATTTGTGGAAGGACACGACGACGAAGTCCGTGCCGCCGGGCGCGATTCCGCAGCAGATCGAGTCCGCCCGGCGCGACTGGTCCGCCGCCGGCGCCATGCCGCGCCAGGTGAAACTCTATAACAGCGGGAGCTTCTTCGATCCGGCGGCGATACCGCCGGACGATTATCCGGAAATCGCGCGGCAGGTGGCGTTCGCGGAGAACGTCGTAGTCGAGTGCCACCCGCGGCTCATCGGCGAGCGTACGCGGCGCTTCCGGGATCTGCTGGGCCGGCCGCTCGAGGTGGCGATGGGCTTGGAGACCGCGCACCCGGAAGTTCTCGCGCAACTCAACAAGGGTTTCGACCTGGCGCAGTTCGCGCAGGCGGCGGATTTTCTGCGCGCGGAAGGCATCGCGTTGCGCGTCTTCCTGCTCGTGCATCCGCCCTTTCTCGCGGGCGAGGAGGGACGGACGTGGGCACGCAAGTCGGCCGAATTTGCCTTCGCCTGCGGCGCGGGCGCCGTTTCGTTCATTCCCACGCGGGTTGGCAATGGCGCGATGGACCGGCTGCGCGCGGCCGGCGAGTTCACGCCGCCGACGCTGGCTGAGCTGGAGACGGCCGTGGGCGACGCCCTCGCGTTGCAAGGCGGACGTGTCTTTGCCGACACGTGGGGACTGGAGCCTTTTTCCGCCTGCGCGCCGTGCTTCGCGTCGCGCTGCGAGCGGTTGCGGCGGATCAATCTCACGCAGCGCGACGAACCGGCGGTGGCCTGTGCGGAGTGCGGTGGGAAGTAATTGAATATCACGCCCGGGCTGGTGCGGTTTTCCTTCCCCCGGGCCGAATATTCTCCAATCAAGAACGGCGATGGTCATCTCCCGCTTTCAACTCGCGATTATCGGCTCCGGTTTTGCCGGCGCCCTCCTGGCGATGACGGCGCGGCGGCGGGGGCTTTCCGTCGTGCTGCTCGAGCGCGGCCGGCACCCGCGGTTCGTCATCGGTGAGTCGTCCACGCCACTCGCCAACCTGCTGCTCGAGGAAATCGCCGATGAGTTCGACCTGCCGCTCATCCGCTCGTTTTCGAAATGGGGCGCATGGCAGCGGGAGCATCCGGATCTCGCCTGCGGGCTGAAGCGCGGCTTCACCTTTTATCAGCACCGGCGCGGCGAGCCGTTTCCGACGGAGCCCGCGGCGGCGCGCCGGCGGCAGCTCATGGTCGGCGCGAGCCCCAATGAGGCGGTGGCGGACACGCATTGGTACCGTCCGGAGTTCGACCACCATTTCGTTCGCCAGGCGCAGGCGCTGGGTGTGGACTACCGGGACGAGACCGCGGTCGAGGCGGCGGAGGAAACGGCCGACGGCATGCGCCTGACCGTGACGCGCGGCGGACGCACCGAGACGCTCGCCGCGGATTTCGTGGTCGATGCGAGCGGCCCGCGCGGGTGCCTGCACCGGTTGCTCCGGTTGCCGGAGAAGGCGGTCGAGGGTTTTCCGGCCACGCAGGCGCTCTTCACGCACTTTACGGGAGTGGGGACGCTGCCCGGGCATTTTCATCCCGGCCAGCCGCCATATCCGCCGGAGCAGGCCGCGGTGCATCACGTTTTCGACGGCGGCTGGGTGTGGGTGCTGAAGTTCAACAACGGGATCACCAGCGCAGGCGTCGCCGCGACCGAGGCTGTGGCGGAGCGACTGCAGCTGCGCGCCGGCGAGCCCGGCTGGCGGCGGTTCCTCGCGGAGATGCCGGACCTCGCGCGGATCTTCGGCCCGGCGCAGGCTAAGCTGCCGTTCATGTGGCAACCGCGCGTGGCGTTTCAGAGCGCGGTCGTGGCCGGACGGCACTGGGCGCTGCTGCCGTCGGCGGCCGGCGTGATCGATCCGCTGCTTTCGACCGGTTTCCCGCTGACGCTCCTCGGCGTGCAGCGGCTCGCGCGCCTGCTGCGCGGCTTCAGGCGGCCGGAGTTTGCCGCCGGACTGGCCGGCTACGCGCGGGCGACGACGCAGGAATTCGAGACGACCTCCCGGCTCGTCGGGGCGCTTTATGCCCGGATGGGGTCGTTCGACCAGTTCAAGGACCTGAGCCTGCTGTATTTCGCGGCGGCGGCCTTCGCCGAGACGGCGCGGCGACTCGGCCGGCCGGAGCTCGTGCCCGGGTTTCTCCTCTGCCATCACCCGGAATTCGGTCCGCGGCTGCGCGCGTTGTGCGAGCTGCCCGCCGCCGACCCGAGCCAGGCGGCGAAGGTCCAGGCGGCGATCGCGCCGTTTGATGTCGCCGGCCTCACGGACCGCGCGCGCGACCCGTGGTATCCGGCGCAGGCATCAGACATGCTGCGCCACGCGGCCAAAGTCGGCGCCACGGCGGACGATATTCGCGCGATGCTGGTGCGGTGCGGATTGGGAACGCCGGCCTGACCGGCCGGAGGGCGCGGGTTGTCGCAATCCGCCCCTGCCCACCGGCAGGTCATCCCAGCGCGCCCCGGGACTGCAGTTTTTCCTTCCACCCCTCATCCGGTTTGGTGGATTCTGGGGACCGGTGTTCGTCCGTCGCCCCACCTCCCGCATGAATCTCCGTTCTTCCCTGGCGCTGCTTGCGCTCGGTTTCCTGACGATCGTCCCCGCTTGGTCCGCCCCGGCGGTGCGGTCCGCGCCGCCGGATGCCATCGGCCCGTTCTACGCCGGGCTCTCCGCGCTCGACGTCGAGGCCAACGAACGCGCCGAGCGCGCGTTTGCGGCGCTGGCGCGGCAATTGCCCGATGAGCCCGTGCTCTGGGCCAATCTCGGCATCGCGCGGCTGCGGCTCGGCGATTTGCCCGGCACCGAGACCGCGCTCAATGCGGCGGCGAAGCTCGCGCCGGAAAACGGCGACATCATTCTCCTGCAGGCGACGCTCGACGAGGAGCAGGGCCAGTTTGCGCGCGCGATCGCACGGCTGCAAAGCCTGCCCGAGCCGGACGCCGCGGTGCTTTACCGGCTGGCGCAGTTGCTCGGCCGCACCGGCCAGGCGGCCGACCTGCCGGCGCAGCTGGCGGTCTACGACCGGCTCCGTGTTCGTCAGCCCGGCAATCCCGTGGCCGGGTTCGGCCGGGCGCGCCTGCTCGCGCGCATGGAAGACCGGGCTCGTCTCGATGCCGCGCTCCAGGAACTCGCCGCGGCCGGCGCTTCGTGGCCGGCGGCGGAGGTCCGCCAGCTCGAGGCTGCCCGCACCGCCACTGCCGCCGGCAACTTCCGCGCCGCCGGCGCCGCGCTCACCTTTCTCCAAAACTTGCGCCAGGCCGCGCCCGAATACCAGGCGGCGCTCGCCGCCCTCGGCGCCACCGCCGGTTCGGTCGGCCGGCCGATGCGCACGCTGCTGCGCTACAGCCCGCCGGAAAGCGCCGTGGCGCCGGCCGATGCGGCGCTGCAGTTCACGCTCGCGCCGGAAACCGCGCTGCCGGTGTCGGGCGGACTTTTCTTCGCCTTGGATCTCGGCGGCAAGGAGGGCGTCAGCCGCCTCGCGCTCTCCGGCCGCGAGCTGAAGCTGGCAAATGGCGAAACGCTGGCGCTGGCCGGCGCCGTGGGCGGTCGCGCCGCCGTGGCCGTGACCGACCTCAACAACGATTTCCTGCCCGACCTCGCGATCGCGGGTGCCGGTGGCTTGCAGCTCTGGACGCAGGGCGAGGATGGACATTTCACCGCGTTCCAGCCGGCGGCCGACCAGTGCGCGGCTTTCGCCGCGCCGGCGCGCGGGGTGTGGGCGATCGACTATGATGCCGACGGCGACCTCGACCTGCTCGTCGCGCGCGAGGGCGCGGCGCCGCAGCTCTGGCGCAACAACAGTGACGGCACGTTCACCGCCGTCGATCCGCTGGCGGCGTTTCCCGAGGTGCGCGACGTATGCTGGGCCGACCTTGATGGCGACGGCGACAACGATCTCGCGCTGCTCGACGCGAAGGGTCGCGTGCTCGTTTCCTGGAATGACCGCGCGGGGGCGTTTTCCGCGCCCGTGGTTGTCGCGGACGCTCCCGCCGTCTCGCTTGCCTGCGGCGATGTCACGGGCACCGGCGACCTCGCGTTGCTGACGCTGGACCGGAGCGGCGCGGTGCGCGAATTGCACTTCGATCGCCGGTCGCGCGGCTGGCAGGCACGGGAGCTCGCTCGCTGGTCCGGCGCGCCGGACCTGGCCGCCGCCTTCGCGCAGCAGGGGGCGACCCTCAACGTCGCGGACCCCGACAACA
>JBEHYX010000148.1:0-5863 GCA_048497945.1 Verrucomicrobiota bacterium
CGCATAACTGGATCGGCTGCGACGCCGTCCAGAGGAACTGGTGAGATTTGCCTGCCTGCGGCTCGCGCCGCTGAGGGGCCGGCGGCACCAGTTGCCGCCCGCCTTTCCCCGGTTGCCCGGGATTATCCCAGTCGCGCTCGCCGCGGGTTTTTCATGCCGCTGCGCTTCGACTGTTCTATCAAGGAACGGTGAAAGTGATGCTGGCGGATCCGCGGAAAGTGAAGGGTTTCTTCCTCCCATCTTATTCACCCGATAAGCGATCCCGTTTTCCCGCGGGAACGGTGAATAACTTGTGCCCTTCCGGTTGCTCCCCGGTTGTTCACAAAATAGCGCAAAAAGCCGCGGCGACAAAACGAGTGCGGTCTTGCCGAAGACGCCGCGCCTTCCGACAAAACGTCATGCGCGCCCACCCCGTCCGCCTGCTCGCCTGCTGCATTCTCGTTTTCGCGGCGATTCGCGCCAAGGCCGCGCTCGTGTCGGGTGAAGTGCACGTTTGGGAAACCCAGGAAATCACCTTTCAGGCCGCCGCGGACTACGCGAACCCATATGCCGACGTGGAATGCTGGATCGAGCTCGAAGGCCCGGGGTTCGCCAAGCGGATCTATGGTTTTTGGGATGGGGGCCGCACGTTCAAGGTGCGCTTCGTCGCCCCCGCGCCGGGCGAATGGCGTTGGAAGTCCGCTTCCAACCAACCCGCGGACACCGGCTTGAACGGCGGTGCTGGCAGGCTGAAGGCGGTCGAATGGAGCGAAGTCGAAAAAGCGGAGAACCCCAACCGTCACGGTTTCGTGCGCGCCTCCGCGAACGGCCATGCGCTGCGTTATGCCGACGGCGCGTCCTTCTTCCTGGTCGGCGACACCTGGCTGGCGGCATCGACCTGGCGCCTGCCGTTCCGCGGTGCTCCCGCCACGCCGGGTTACGTCCCGGCCTCCGGCATCAGCTTCGAGGAAGCCGTGGGCTGGCGGAAACGACAGGGCTACAACTCGGTCAGCTTCATCGCGGCATTTCCCAACTGGGACGCCGATGCGCACGGCGCGACCTTCGCCAACGCCGACGGCGTCTACCTGCGCAACGCCTGGGAGAAATTCGGCCACTGGGCGCCCAACGCGAAGATCTCGACCGCCGACGGCGCGACGACCACCGCCAAGGACATGGCCGATGAGCAGGGCAACCGCCCGTTCGAGCTGATGCCCGGCCGCGATGACGGGCTCGCGAACTTCGATCGCATCAATCCCGCCTATTTCCGCAGCCTCGACCGCAAGATGCGCCATCTCGCCGACGAGGGTTTCGTGCCGTTCCTCGAGCCGGTGCGCCGCGACAACTGCCCGTCGTGGAAGGCGTATTTCGATTTCAACCGCTCGTACGGTCGCTTCATCCAGTACCTCATCGCGCGTTACGGGGCGTACAACCTCGTCTTCAGCGGCATCCATCTCGACTGGATCCCGAAGAACTATTCCCTGACCGCGGACGAATTCAACGCCGCGCTCACGGCGCACTGGAAGACTTACGGGGCGCTGCCGTTCGGCCAGCCTTACACCACGCTGATCGACAGCTCGACCTACAAGGCATTCGGACATGGCGCGCAGGCGCCCTGGCTCACCATGCACACCGTCGGCAACAAGCCGCGCAACCACGCCATCTACGCGTCGCTCGAGGAAATCTTCCGCCTGACGCCGGCGTATCCGGTCGCGAATCTCGAGCCCTACTACACCGGTTGGAACCACACGATGAACCGGCCGGGCGGCGAAACCCCGCCGGCCGACTCGGACCGCGACAACTATTTTTCCCGCGCGATGATGTATGGCTCGGTGTTGTCTGGCGGCCTGGCCGGCCATGTCCACGGCACGGCGGCCTACGATATGACCAGCACCGGCGAACCCGCCGGCTGGCGTCCGCACGTCTGGACCGCGCTGCGCTACCAATCCGGGACGCAGATGCAGCATCTCAAGGCGTTCATGCTTTCCGAGGGGGATCGTTACCAGCAACTGGAGCTGGCGAATGCCGTCGTCTCGACGCGCCGCGCTACCAGCCCCAAGGATGAAGGGCTGGACGGTTGGACGTTCATGATGCATACGCCGGCTGGCGACCTGGCGCTGCTCTATTTCGAGAACAAGGCGGAGGCGCCACAGCTGGCGGGTTTCCCGGCGGGTGCTCATTACCGTTGGACTTGGTTTAACCCGCGTTCCGGGTCCTGGGGACCACAGGTCGAGCTGGTCACGGACGCGCAGGGCAACCTCGCCATGCCGGCGTGGCCGGCAGCGGAACCCGGTATCATCGACGATTGGGCGGCCAAGCTGGTGCAGCTTCGTTGAGGCCGCCCTTGCCTTGGACGGGCGAGTGGTATCTATCGGACCTCCATGCCCGCGCCGCGCGAACTGCCCATCTACGAACTCGAGGACCGCCTGGTCCGGACGGTGCGCGAGCAGGGACGGTTGATTGTCCAGGCTCCGACCGGCTCCGGCAAGTCCACGCAGGTGCCGCAGATGCTGCTCAACCACGGCCTGCTCGGGAGCGGGGAAGTGGTCGTGCTCCAGCCGCGCCGGCTTGCCGCCCGCATGCTGGCCAAGCGCGTCGCGGAGGAAGTGGGAACACAACTCGGCGACATCGTTGGCTACCAGATCCGCCTCGACTCGCGGGTGTCGAAAGCGACACGCATCCGGTTCGTGACCGAGGGCATCCTGCTCCGGCAAATGTCTTTCGACCCGACGCTACGCGGCATCAGCGCGATCGTCTTCGACGAATTCCACGAGCGCCACCTTTACGGCGACATCTCGCTGGCCCGCGCGTTGCAGATCCAGCAATCGGTGCGCCCCGACCTGAAGCTCGTGGTCATGTCCGCGACGCTCGATGCGGTGCAGCTCAAGAACTACCTCGCGCCGTGCGAGGTGCTCACGTCACAGGGCCGCACCTTTCCGGTGCAGGTTGAGTACCTGTCCAAGTCGGTCGACTTCGAGCATGACCCGGTCTGGGCCGTGGCAACGCGCGAGTGCGAGCGCATCGCGGCCTCCACCAAGGGCGACATCCTCGTGTTCATGCCCGGCGCGTATGAGATCGGTCGCACCGTGCAGGACGTGCAGGGTTCGCATGCGTTGCGCGGCTTCATTTGTTTTCCGCTGCACGGCGAGCTGCCGCCCGACCAGCAGGACCGCGCCGTCGCGCGCTACGACACGCGCAAGATCATCGTCTCGACCAACGTCGCCGAAACGTCGCTCACGATCGATGGCGTCACGGTCGTCGTGGACTGCGGCCTCGCCCGCGTGGCGCGCTTCGACCCGCACCGCGGCATCAACACGCTCCTGATCGAGAAGATCTCCGTCGCTTCCTCCGACCAGCGTGCGGGCCGTGCCGGCCGCACGGCGCCGGGCGTGTGCGTCCGCCTCTGGACGGAGAACGAGCACGCGCGCCGGCCGCTGCAGGAGTTGCCCGAGGTCAAGCGGCTCGACCTTGCCGAAGTCGTGCTGACGCTCAAGGCGTCGGGCATCGATGACATCTACAACTTCCCGTGGCTGGAAAAGCCCGAACCCAAGGCGCTGGAGCGCGCGGAGACGCTGCTCGAGGACCTCGGGGCCATTGGAGGCGGGACGCCCTCGTCCCGCGAGCGGGGTGAGGGCACCCCGCCCCCAAAGAAGCCCATCACCGATCTCGGCCGGAAGATGCTGAAGTTCCCGATGCACCCGCGCTACGCCCGCATGTTCCTCGCGGCGCAGGACTACGGTTGCGTGCGCTCGGTGGCGCTGATGGCGGCGCTGACCCAAGGCCGGAATTTCCTGCTGCGCAATGTCGACAAGCGCACGGCGGAGGCGCGCGAGGAGCTCTTCGGCGACGAGCACGAGTCCGACTTCTTCCTGCTGATGCGCGCCTGGCGCTACGCCGACAAGGCGAACTACCACGGCGACGCCTGCCGCCGGCTTGGCATCCACATCCAGGGCGTGCGCGCGGTCGGCCCGCTGTTCGAGCAGTTCCTCGAGATCGCCCGGGCCGAGAAGCTCGACATCGCCGAGAAGCGCATCGACGGCGTCGCGGTGCGCAAGTGCGTGCTGCTCGGGTTCAGCGACCATCTGGCCAAGCGCCTGGACAAGGGCACGCTGCGCTGCGAACTCGTGCACAAGCGCAAGGGCCTGCTCGCGCGCGAAAGCTACATCGACGAGGCGCCGCTGCTGGTGGCGGCCGAGATCACCGAGGTCGAGAGCCGCGGCGAGGTGAACACGCTGCTGAACCTCTGCACCGCGATTGAGGAATCGTGGCTGAAGGAGCTTTTCCCCGAAGACTTCATGGATGCCGGCGGCGTGACCTACGACGTCACCATGCGCCGCGTGCTCGCCCGCAAGGAGCGCCGTTTCCGCGACCTCGTGCTCGAATCCAAGCAGACCGCCGATGAGCCGCCCGAAGGCGAGGCGGCGGCGATCCTCGCCCGCGAGGTCATGGCCGGCAACATCGTGCTCACGGAATGGAACGAGGCGGTGGAGCAGTGGATCGTCCGCGTGAATTGCCTGGCCAAGTGGTGGCCGGAGCTGGAGGTGAACCCGATCACCGACGCTGACCGCGCCACGCTCATCGAGCAGATCTGTTACGGCAGCTACGGCGCGCGCGAGTTGAAGGACAAGCCGGTCATGCCGGTGCTGCGCGACTGGCTGCTGGCGGAGCAACTGGCGGTGCTCGACGACTACCTGCCCGAGCGCCTCGTCATGGCCAACGGCCGCAAGGCGCGCCTGACTTATTCGAAGGACGGCCCGCCGGTGATGAGCGCGCGCATCCAGGAACTCTACGGCGTCAGTTCGAAGTTCACGCTCGGCCACGGTCGCGTGCCGGTGAAGATCGAGGTGCTCGCACCCAACCAGCGTCCGATCCAGGTGACGGACGACCTCACCAATTTCTGGAACGAACAGTACCCGAAGATCAAAACCGAGCTGTCACGCCGCTATCCGCGGCATGAGTGGAGGTAGGGGCATTTCAGAAATGCCATGCCGCTGGATCGAATTGTAGGGCGGGATCGCTGATCCCGCCGGTTTGGACGTACGCGGGCAGGCGGGATCAGTGATCCCGCCCTACCGTCCACAAAGCCCCTCCCGTGAGTGGGAACTCGTTCACTCCGCCGGGGCGCGGGCAAGCAGGGCGGTGGCGAGCTTCTTCTGCGGGGCGTCGAGCGTGTCGAGGCTGGCGCGCAGGACGTCGATGCCCTCCTTGCCGAGGTCCTTGAAGAAACGGGCGGTGAGGTCGGCACCCGCGCCGACTTTGCCGGTGGCGAACGCTTCCGTCGCCACGCCGACCCAGACGTCGAGGCTGGGCTCGATGTCCAGCAGCTTGCGCCGGAGGGTGCCGAGTGACTCCGGTTTGTCGAAGCTGCCGCTGCGGGGAATGAAGTCGTTCGGCTGCTGGTTGATCGCGTCGAGCAACCCGAGGCCCTTCTTGCCTTTGGCGAGGCCGTTTTCCTGGAGGAAACTTTCCATCTGGGGGGCGACGATATGCTCGCGCAGGTAGCTCCACAGGAGGGCTGACGTGCCCAGCCGCAGCAGGTTGCCGGCGGAGATCTTCTGGTTCACCTGGGCATTCAGGATCCGGTCGCTGGCGTCGGCGGAAGTTGTGGCGCACTGCGCGAGCGGGGCGGTGAACTCCGCCAGCCTGGCCGCGAGGGCGTCGTTCTCCCTGACCTGCGTGTCCGCCAGTTCGCGGGCGGCGGCGAGCTGCTTCTCCTGCGGGGGCAGCAAGGCCGCCAGGTTGCGCAGCGCGCGCTGCTTGTCCTCGAAGGCTGCGAACTTCTCCTCGATCGTGCCGGCGACGGGGGCGGGCGGGGTGGGGCTGGCGGTCACGGCACCGGAGGCAGGCGGTTTCGAGACGGCGGCGGCCTGGGGAGCGCGGTCGGAAT
>JBEHYX010000149.1:0-5848 GCA_048497945.1 Verrucomicrobiota bacterium
CCCCGATCCCGTGTGCGACGGCTTCGACCTGCCGTGGTCCTCTCTCGACGAGGCCCCGGGACTGGTGCTGAACAACAGCAGCGGTTTCGGCGGCAGCAATGTCTGCCACATCTTGCGCCGGCCGGGCGCGTGATGGAGGCGGGACTAGCAGTCCCGCGAGGCAGGCGCTGCGATGCGGGAATCCCGCGGGACTGGTAGTCCCGCCTCCAGTCTTGGAAATGCGAATTTACGACTCCCCCGGGGCGTTTTTGTGGTCGTCATCGGGTGCGCTATCCGAAATTTTTTCCCGACGTTCATGCCCGACCCTCTCGTTTCCCGCCTCAAAACCCTGATCGTTGCCACGCTCAAGCTGGATGGTGTCCGCCCGGAGGACATCCCGAACGACGAGGTCCTCATTGGCTCGCCCCGTTTCGGGCTCGATTCGGTGGACGCACTCGAGCTGGTGCTGGCGCTGGAGAAGGAGTTCGGCGTGAAGATCGGCAGCAGCGAGGAATCGCGCCAGGCGCTGGCGACGGTGAACACGCTCGCGGCCTTTATCCGGACGCACCAAGCGAAGGAGTAAGACGGGTCCAAGGCAGCGAACCGCCGAACCGTTTTGGACCACTAATGCCTCGCCTAACGGCTCGGCTTAAAAGTCCCTTCCGCCTAATCGACTCCAGTATTGGTTTCGGGGCGCGGCTAATCGCCGCGGACAAAAGATCGGTCTCCTGTCGGCGATTAACCGACCCCCGAAACCCACTGCGGGGCCGATTAGGCGCAGCGCTCTTTGTAGCGCAGCCGTTAGGCGTAGCATGAGTGGTTCATACCTCCGATTTAAACCGGCTCGACCCTGACCGCTGATCGCTGAAAGCTGACCGCTCTCGCCTGCATGACCGTCCCCGCCGATCAACTGCCCGCCGGCCTCGAGGCCTGCTCCTGCCTGACGCCGTTCGGCGGGGCGGACGCCACGGCGGCAGCCCTGCTGGCCGGGCGGCGCGCGCTGCAACTGACGCCTGTGCTGGGCAAGGACGGCGGGGATGCCGTGCCGCTGGCGCTGATCGGGCCGATGGACGAAACGCTGCCGCCGCGCTGGCTGCCGGCCGTGAAGCAGCTGGCGAAGGAAATTCCGGAAGGGAAGTGGGGCTCGGCGCGCGAGCCGGTGATCGTCACGAGCAGCAACTTCGGCGTCGGCAGCCTGTACGCCTTCACCCGCGACTCGGATGCGCGGCACCTCGCGCACGGCACGCCGTTTGCGACGGTCGAGTTGCTGCGCCGCGAACTCGGCTGGGGCGAGCACACGCACGTGTTCTCGCACGCTTGCGTCACGGCGCACCTCGGGCTCGCGCACGCCGCGCGCCTGCTGCACGCGGGCGTCGCCGACCGCGTGCTGGTGTTCAGCTTCGATTTCGTCAGCCCGTTCGTCGCCGGCGGCTTCCACAGCCTTAAAATCCTGAACGGCGGCATGCCCGCGCCCTACGCGGTGCGCGACACCGGCTCGATCGGGCTCGGCGACGGCGCGGCGTTCGCGGTGCTGCGCAGGGACGCCGGCCCGTACCGGCTCGCGGCGCACGCGTTGCACAACGAAATGTTCCACTTCACCGGCAACCAGCCGGACGGCGCGGGCTTCCATGCCTGCCTCGCGGCCATCGCCGGCGCGATCGGCGGGCGCCGCATCTGGATCAAGGGCCACGGCACCGGCACGCTCGAGGCCGGGCGGCTCGAGGCCGAGGGCTATGCGAAGCAGTTTTCGGGTGCACCGCTCGTTTCGTGGAAGGGCAGCCTCGGCCACACGCTCGGCAGCTGCGGGCTGGTCGAGCTCGCGATCGCCCTCGCCGCGCTGCGCGGCGGAAAAATTCCCGGCACGGTCGGCGGCGCCGCGCCGAGTTTCAGCGCCGAGGTGGCGCTCGAGCCTTTCGCCGCGTCCGGTTTCGACGGCGTGCTGCTCGCGAGCAATGCCTTCGGCGGGGCGCATGCGGCGATGCTTTTGTCGTATGAATGAGGCTTTGATCAGTGCTGGTATTTTTTGGAGGCGGGACTACCAGTCCCGCGAGGCATGCGCGGCGTGGCATTCAGACCGCGGGACTGATAGTCCCGCCTCCATTCATGATTGAGTGTTTCATTCATCATGTGCGGGTCGAACTGCCGCCGGTCACGGAGACGGCGGCGGAGGCGCGCGCGCGTCTGGCGGAGAAATTCCCGCGCAACGCGCTGCGGCGCATGACGCACCTCGGGATGCTGCTCGGGTCGGCGCTCGACGGCGTGGCGCTCGCGCCGGAGGACGCCGTGGTCTATGCATCGAGCTACGCCGAGACGCGCGCCCTCGAGGATTTCCTGAAGAGCTTCCCGCTGGCGAGTCCGCTGTTGTTCCAGACCTCGATCCATCCCGGTGGCGTGCAGCAGGTGCTGATCGGGCGCCAGCAACCGGTGGCCCGGTTGTGGCCGATGGCGGGACGCGCGCGGCTGGTGGAGCAGGCGCTGCTGGCCGCGTTGCTCGAGCCCGCGGCGCGGGTGATCCTGCTCGGTGGCGAGGAGCGGGGCACGTGGCTGCTCGAACAGGGCTATGCTTCCGACCAGGCGTTCGCTTTCGCGACGGTGCTGACGGGCGAGAAATCCGGCGCCGTCGGGCGCCTGGCCTTCGAACCCCAGGCCGGCGCGGCCGACGCCGCCTGCCCGACGCTCGCGGCCTGGACGCAGGCGCTGGCGGCGAAACGACCGCTGGCATGGCACGGCGCTGGCGGAAAGTGGTCGGTTGATTGGTCATGACCCCGCCGCCGATCGCGCGCCGCAACCCCGGCCCGGAATGGGGCTACCGCTTCCTGCTCTGGGCGGAGAAGTGGTGGCCGCGCTGGTTCTTCGAGCCGGTGCTGATGGCCGGCACGTGGGTCGGCCTGGCGTTCATGCCGGCGCAGCGGGCGGCTTCGCGGGAGTACCTGACGATCGTCCTCGGCCGGCCGCCGCGGCTGGTCGAGGTGTGGGAGCAATTTTACGCCTTCACGGATTTCCTGATGCTGAAGCTGCGCACCGGGCGCGGCGTGCCGCTGCGCTGCACGATGGCGCCGGAGAACCGCGCGGAGTTCGAGGCGCTGGCGGGTTCGGCGCAGCCGGCGCTGTTCGGCACATTCCACTTCGGCTGGTCCGACATGCTCGGCTATGTGCTGAGCGACTGGGATCGCAAGGTCTCGGTGCTGCGCACACGCGTGGGCAATTCCGATGACACGCGCCTGCTCGGCGCGCGCTTCGCGGGGAAGGGCGTGTCGTTCCTCTGGGTCAACGACCCGGCGAACTTCCTGTTCGAGCTGAAGGACGCGCTGCAGGCCGGCGAGTCGCTCGCGCTGAAGTGCGACCGACTCGACTTCGCCGCGCGCACGGAGGCCTTCGATTTCCTCGGCGCGCGCCGGACCTTCCCGTTCACGATCTACTTCCTCGCGGTGCTGTTCGACCGGCCCGTGGTGTTCTGCCTCGGCCTGCCCGGCGCGGAGCCCGGCACGATGCGCGTGATCTCCTCGCCGGTCTTCACGCCCGACCCGGCCGCGGGCCGGAAGGAAAACCTCGCCGCGGCGCAGCGGCATTTTCAGGCGGTGCTCGTCCAGCTCGAGGCCGAGCTGCGCCGGCATCCGTTCCTGTGGTTCAATTTCCTGCCCCTGAACCCGGTGGCGCCGGCCGCCTGACCATGCGCGCGCTCTACCAGCTGCCCGCCTATTACCTCTGCCTGCTGCTGTTCGCGCTGGGCGGGCTGGAGCTGAGCACGCTGAGCCTGCTGTGCGGCTGGCTGCCGGCGACGCAGGGCACGGAACGTTTCTTCCAGCGGCTGGTGCACGGGCACCTCAAGTTCTTCCACGCGTGGTGCGACCTGCTGCGGCTGATCGATGTGCGCTACGAGGGCCTGGAACGGCTGCCGCGCGGCGGCGCGGTGCTGGTGGCGAACCACATTTCACTGATCGACATCACCTGCCTGCTCGCCCGGATTCCCGAGGCGATCTGCATCTTCAAGCCGGCGATCCGGCGCAACCCCGTGCTCGGCGCGGCGGCGCGGCGGGCCGGCTACCTCGGCGGCGACGGCGGCCACGACCTGGTGCGCGAGGCGGCGGCGAAGGTCGCGGCCGGCGACAAGCTCGTCGTGTTCCCCGAGGGCACGCGCACCTCCGATGGCCGGCTGCAGCCTTTCAAGCCTGGCTTCGTCCTCATCGCGCGCCGCGCCCAGGCGCCCGTGCAGCTCCTGCGCATCACGACCGATTCCGATGTGCTGACGAAAGGCCGCGGTATCTTCGCGCTGCCGCGTTTTCCCGCGCACATCACGGTCAGCGTCGGCCCGCTGGTCGCGACCGACACGCCGGCGTCCACCGGCGAGCTGTCCACGGCGGTGGAGGAATGGTTCCACACAGGCCGGGACCCCGCTTGCGCCGCCCCGGCGTCCGCGCTTTCCTGAGCTGCCGCCCCTGCCATGCCGTCCGCCACCCATCTCGTCCTGCTGCCGACCTACAACACGGGTCCGCGCCTGCGCGAGGTCGTGGCGGAGGTGCTGGAGCACTGGCGTCCCGTCCTCGTGGTGGTCGACGGTAGCACCGACGGCAGCGAGCAGCCGCTTCGCGAGCTGGCGGCGCGCGCGCCCGACCTGCACCTGCTCGTGTTGCCGAAAAATTCCGGCAAGGGTGCGGCCGTGCTCGCCGGCGCGCAGTGGGGGAGCGAACACGGCTTCACGCATGCGCTGGTGATGGACGCCGACGGCCAGCATCCGGCGGCGAGCATCGCGGAATTCATGGCGGCCTCGTCGCGCCGGCCCGACGCGCTCGTTTGCGGACGGCCGGTTTTCCCCGCGAACATCCCGGCCGAGCGCCTGCACGGCCGGAAGCTCAGTGTCGGCATGGTGCACCTCGAGCTGCTGGGCCGCGGCGTGGACGACCCGCTGTTCGGTTTCCGCATCTACCCGCTCGCTCCGCTGCTGGCGGAAGTGGGGACCCGCCGCGGTGGCCGGCGCTACGATTTCGACACCGAGGCCGCGGTGCGGCTGGTGTGGGCTGGCGTGCCGCCGCTGAACCTGGCCGCGCCCGTGCGGTATTTTTCCCGCGAGGAGGGCGGCGTTTCGCATTTCCACTACCTGCGGGACAATGCCACTCTCGTCTGGATGCACACCCGCCTGGTCATCGAGCTGCTTTTCCGGCGCTGGCCGGCGCTGCTGCGCCACCGCCGGCAATGGCCCGCGACCGCGCTGGCGCTGCTGTTGCTGTTCACCGGCACGGGGCACGCGGCCGATGCGCTCGTGGCCGAGGCCAACCGCCTGCCGCCGGCGGCCGCCACGTGGAGCGACCTCAGCGCGGGGTTTGCGAAGAACGGCGACGTCACCGCCGATTTCACCGAGAGCCGGCATTTCCCCTTCAAGCGCGAGCCGGTGGTGCTGTCCGGCGAGGTGCGCGTGTCGCCGACACACGGCCTCAGCCTGCATTACCTCAAACCCGACGATCACACCGTGATCCTCGACGACCAGGGTGTGCTGGTCCGCGCCCCGGCGGGACAGCAGGCGGCGCCGGCCGACCCGCGGGCCGCGGCGGCGAACCGCGCGCTGCTGCACGTGCTGCGCTTCGACCTCGTGGGGCTGGAACAGGACTTCGAGCTCTATGGCCGGCGCGAGGCCGGCGAATGGGAGCTGGCGCTCGTGCCGCGCACCGAGGCGCTGCAGCGCAGCGTGGGCCGCATCACCGCGGCCGGCGACGGCGCCACCATCCGGCGCATCGAGATCCGGCGCTCGGAGAAGATTGCGATCGAGATCGCGATCGAGCCGCCGCGGCCGCCCGCGCCGTTCACGCCGGAGGAGATGAAGCAATTTTTCCGCTGATGGATGCGTCAACCTATGTCCCCGAGGTGGAGCGCGCTG
>JBEHYX010000150.1:0-5671 GCA_048497945.1 Verrucomicrobiota bacterium
CGCGCATCGTCGTTGTCTTGCCGGCGCCGTTTCGGCCGCCGCGCGGCGGCTCGGTTGTCCAGAGTGTGCTCTCGGGCGAAGACGTCGGCACGGCGGTCGCGGCCGACTCCTGCTGGCGCATCGGCGCGCCGGTCGTGCACGAGATCGTCGCACACTGGGATCGCTATGTTGCGACGCCGCCGGGGCAGTGAATTGCATTCCTTGTGGGAGGGGCTTTAGGCCCCGACGAAACATGGCTTCCGCAACCTGTCGGGGCGTAAAGCCCCTCCTACAATACTGCCGCCGGCGTTTTCCCGCTTGCGCTGAATCATCGGGCGCGGCGCGATGGAGATTCTCCCCATGAAGTCGCTGCGCGCCGCGCTTTCCGCTGCCTTTGTCGCCCTGGCCCTGTCTTTTCTCGTTGGTTGCGTCACCAAGCCGTCGCCCACGCCGGTGGAAGCCCTGCCACCCCCGCCGCCTCCACCACCTCCTCCGCCCCCGCCACCGCCGCCCCCGCCGTTGGAGAATCCGAACGTGGCGCAGGGAAACGAATTCGACCAGGTGCGGGTGTTCTTCGCGACGGATCGCAAGGCCGATGCGAACGCCCGTTTTGGCGGCGAGCGCGGCGCCGGCATCACCTACGGCAGCGTGTTCGTGAGCATCCCGCGCGAGCACGCGGTCGGGGCGATCGAGCGCCCGTCGCTGTGGAAACTGGAATTCAGCGAGGACCCGCGGAAGCACATGGTGATCGTCCGTCAATCCGTCACGGATCGGGAGGATTTCTTTGCCGGCATGCGCGCGGCGCTGGCGCGGGGCGGGAGCGAGTCGTCCTTTCTTTTTGTGCACGGCTACAACGTCGCCTTTGACGACGCCGCCCGGCGCACGGCGCAGATCACCTACGACCTGGATTTCCGCGGCGCCCCCGTCTTCTACAGCTGGCCGTCGCAGGGATCGCTGCAGGGCTACACGACCGACGAGAACAACGTCCAGTGGAGCGAGGCGAACCTGAAGGGCTTCCTGCTCGACTACGCGCAGCATTCGGGCGCGAAGAACCTCTACCTGATCGCGCACTCGATGGGTAACCGCGCCCTCACGGGTGCGGTGAGATCGCTGTTCGCCGAGCACCCCGAGCTGAAGGGACGTTTCAAGGAAATCATCCTGACCGCGCCGGACATCGACGCGGACATCTTCAAGCGCGACATCGCGCCGGCGCTCGCGGCGGGTTGCGACAAGATCACGCTCTACGTGTCGGACGGCGACAAGGCGCTGCTCGCGTCGAAGCAGGTCCACGGGTATCCGCGCGCCGGGGATTCGGCGACGGGCGTCGTGGTGGCGGCGGGCATCGAGACGGTGGATGCGTCGGGCCTCGACACCAGTTTCCTGGAGCACTCGTACTTCGCTTCGTCGGGCACGGTGCTGAAGGACATCCGCAAGCTCGTGCTCGAGCGGCTCCGCGCCGCGCAGCGGGGGTTGGAAAAGCTTTCGCAGTCGGGCGTCGATTACTGGAAGATCAGTACGGCAACGCGGTGAATTAGATGATGGAGGCGGGACCAGTGGTCCCGTGATTTTAAGGCTGCGTTGAGCGTACTCGCGGGAGCAATGCTCCCGCCTCCATTCACCGCCGGCGGCGTCCGGCCTTTGCCGGCTTGTGGCCGTGCAGCAGCCACCAGCCGCTGCCGATCAGCAGCGCGGCGCCGATGGCGTAGTACCAGTGCTGCGTGAGCACGCGGGTTCTCCCGTCGAGGCCGGTCTTGAGGTAGGTCATGCCGGTCTCCGTTTTGCCCGAGAGCGAGATCTGGTGCTCGTAGCCAGCGTAGAAGCACCACAGCCCGCCGACAAGGAGGGCGAGGGCGAGGAGGAGGTGGAGGAAGCGCTTCATGCCGCTTGGGCTGTCATTCCGGGCGCAGCGAA
This sequence comes from Verrucomicrobiota bacterium, assembly GCA_048497945.1. Taxonomy (GTDB): domain Bacteria; phylum Verrucomicrobiota; class Verrucomicrobiia; order Opitutales; family Opitutaceae; genus Lacunisphaera. The sequence goes on from JBEHYX010000150.1 coordinate 1,891, forward strand.
GAATCCATCGGTGCGATCGCTGCGGTTGTCATGCTGGATCCTTCGCTGCGCTCAGGATGACGGTGGGGAGACGGATGCTCGCTCAGAATCCCGGGAAGCCGCCGCGGCCTTTCATCGCCTGCATCTGCTGCATCAGCTTCCGCTGGTTGCCGCCCTTCATCATCTTCATGAGCTTCTGCATCTGCTCGAACTGCTTGATGAGGCGGTTGACCTCGATGAGCTCGACGCCGGCGCCCTTGGCGATGCGCAGGCGGCGGTTGCCGTTGAGCAGGCCGGGCTTCCGGCGCTCCTGGATCGTCATCGACTGGATGATGGCCTCGGTGCGCTTCATCTGCTTGTCGGCGTCGCCGGGCAGCTGCACGCCGCTCATGCCGGGCATCATGCCCATGAGCGACTGCATCGAGCCCATCTTTTTCACCTGCTGCATCTGTGCGAGGAAGTCCTCCAGGTTGAAGTCCGCCTTGCGCATCTTCTCCGCCATGCGCTCGGCTTCCTTCTGGTCGATGTTCTCCTGCGCCTTCTCGACGAGGGAGACGACGTCGCCCATGCCGAGGATGCGGGAGGCGAGGCGGTCGGGGTAAAACGGCTCGAAGTCCGCGGTCTTTTCGCCGGTACCGATGAACTTGATCGGCACGCTCGTGACCGCCTTGATCGAGAGCGCCGCGCCGCCGCGGGCGTCGCCGTCGAGCTTGGTGAGGATGAGGCCGGTGAGGCCGAGCGCGTCGTGGAAGGCCTTGGCGACGTTGACGGCCTCCTGGCCGAGCGCGCCGTCGGCGACGAGCAGGATCTCGTCGGGCTGGACCGCGGCCTTGAGGCGCTTCACTTCCTCGATCAGGTCGGTGTCGATCTGGAGGCGGCCCGCGGTGTCGAAGAGGATGACGTCGGCGTTGGCCGCGAGCGCGGTCTCCAGCGCCTTGGTGCCGATGGCGGGCACGTCCTTGGAGGCGCGGTCCGCGTAGAAGCCGAGTTCCTCCTGCTTCGCCAGGATCTCGAGCTGGTCGATGGCGGCCGGGCGGTAGATGTCGCAGGCCACCACGAACGGGCGCGCGCCCTTTTTCTTGAGCAGCTTGCCGAGCTTGGCGGTGGAGGTGGTCTTGCCCGAGCCGTGGAGGCCGACCATGAGCACCTTGAGCGGGCGCTTGGGGGAAAGTTCGGTGGCGCCTTCGCCGAGCAGCTTGACCAGCTCGTCGTGGATGATCTTGACGACCTGCTGGCCGGGGGTGACCGACTTCAGGACCGACTGGCCGACGCACTCCGCCTGGACGCGGTCGATGAAGTCGCGCGCGACCTTGAAATGCACGTCGGCGGAGAGCAGGGCGGCGCGGACCTCCTTGAGGGCCTCCGCCATGTTGTTCTCGGACAGGGAGCCGACGCCGCGCAGGTTGCGCAGCGCACCGGTCAGTTTTTCGGTCAGGGATTCGAACATGCGAGCCCGGAACTGAAACCACTACGCGGCACGAATAAACAACAATCTTCGGGGCCGGGTAGCCGATTGTCATCGCGAGGCGCGTTCCGCGCCGTGGCGATCCATCTAGCTGGATTGCTTCGGCTTCCTGCGGCAGGAAGCCTCGCAATGACAAAACCGGGGCGGGAAGCGTCAGAAACTTCTTGCTGGCTAGCCGGGCTTATCGCTTAGAGCTTAACGCTATGTCACGCACTGTCGTCATCGTTGGCCGCCCGAATGTGGGCAAAAGCCGCCTGTTCAACCGGCTGGCCCGGAAGCGCATATCCATCGTGCACGACATGCCCGGCGTGACGCGCGATGTCGTCACGGCGGAAATCGAGGATGGCAGCTACACGTTGCTGGACACGGGCGGCCTCGGCCTGACGGGCAGCGACACGCCGGCGCTGATCACCAAGGCTTCCGAGCAGCAGGTGCATTTCGCCATCGCGACCGCGGACGTGATCCTGTTCGTGGTCGATGCCCGCGAAGGCCTGACCGGCCTGGACGAGCGGATCGCGCAGTCGCTGCGCAAGAGCAAGAAGCCCGTGATGCTGATCGCCAACAAGGCGGACAGCGGCAAGGAGAAGCTGCCGGATGTCGGGGATTTCTACCGTCTCGGGTTTGGCGAGCCCTTCTACATTTCGGCCGAGCACGGCAACGGCGAGGCGGAGGTCCGCAACGCGGTGCTGGAGAAGCTCGGGCCGATCCCGGAACCCGGCTCCCGGGAGCAGGAACGCCTCAACATCTGCTTCGTCGGCCGGCCCAACGTCGGCAAGTCCTCGCTGAGCAACCGCGTGCTGAAGAGCGAGCGCCTGATCGTCAGCGACGTCGCCGGCACGACACGCGACTCGGTCGAGCTGAGCTTCGATTTCAAGACCAAGGACGGCAAGCTGTGGCCGTTCAAGCTCATCGACACCGCCGGCATCCGCACGGCGACCAAGCTGTCGTCGTCGGTCGAGTATTTCTCCCGCCTGCGCTCGCTCGAGGCGATCTACCAGTCCGACGTGGCCTTCATGGTGCTCGACGCGATGGACGGCGTGACGGGGCAGGACAAGGCCATCGCGGGCGAGATCATCAAGGCGCAGAAGCCGATCGTGATCGTGGTCAACAAGTGGGACCTCGTGCACGAGGCGTTCCGCAGCAATTTGCCGGGCATCCGGAAATACGAGAACGCCCGCGATTTCCGCGAGAAGTTCGAGAAGGCGATGTTCGACCAGCTGTTCTTCACGCCGGGTGCGCCGGTGATGTTCGTGTCGGCCCTGACCGGCCACGAGATCGAGCGCATGCTCCGCAACGCGCGCGCGCTCGACCGCCGCCTCGACACCAAGATTCCCACCGCGAAGCTCAACGCCTGCATCATCAAGCTCGCCGACCGCACGCCGCCGCCCGCCATCCACGGCCAGCGCTTCAAGATCTACTACGCCACGCAGACCTCGAACCGGCCGTTCCGCTTCAAGGTGTTTTGCAACCAGGAGCGCAGCCTGACCGAGTCCTACCGGCGCTACCTCGAGGCCGGCCTCGTGAAGGAGTTCGAGCTCGACGGCTGCCCGATGCACTTCGACCTCGTCGGCAAGAAGAAGCTGCCCGTCGAGCAGCGCCTGGCGTACCGCAAGGCGCACGGCGGCTCCGTGGAAGGCGCCACCGAGGAAAAGCCCGAGGACGATTTCGACCCGAGCATGCTGGATGACTGAAGCATGAATGAATTGCCGGAGGGCCCGTGTCTCTGCGGGCCGCGGTTCGCAGGGACGCGAACCCTCCCAGAAAACAACCGCCATGCTTAAAGTCGTCTTCATGGGCTCCGATGCGATCGCGCTGCCGGCGCTGGAATGGCTGGCGGGGAGCGGACAGGCGGAGTTTGTCGGCGTCTTCACGCAACCCGACCGCGCCGTCGGCCGCGGGCAGAAGGTGCAGGCCAACGCGATCAAGCAGTGGGCGGAGGCGAAGGGACTGCCGGTGCACCAGCCGGCGAAGTTCGGCGCCGCCGACCGCGAGACGCTTGCGGCGCTCCAGCCCGACCTCACGCTGGTGATGGCCTACGGGCATATCCTGCGGCAGGACGTCATCGACACGCCGCGCCTCGGCACGATCAACCTGCACACCTCCGTCCTGCCGAAATACCGCGGCGCCTCGCCGATCCAGACCGCCACGGCCTGCGGCGAGACGACCACCGGTGTGACCTTGATGAAGATGGTGCTGGCGCTCGATGCCGGCCCGGCCGGCGATCTCGAGTGGGTCATGATCGAGCCGCTCGACACCGCGGCCGAGGTGGAAGCGAAACTGGCCGGCGCCTGCGTGCCGTTGCTCCAGCGCGCGATCCCGGCGCTGGCGAAGGGCGCG
>JBEHYX010000151.1:0-5374 GCA_048497945.1 Verrucomicrobiota bacterium
ACCCTCAAGCGCGACAAGGACGGCACTTTCCGCCCCCCGGACAACGACAACCGCTCCTGAACCGGCCGATCTGTCCTCCATCCGGCTGACAAGCCCTGCTGGCACAGTGCGCTAGCGTCGCTCACTCGCCCGGAGTGACGCAAATGACCGATATCGCCGGCCGCCTTTGGCCCTCCGTCCGGCCCGCCTTCACCAGGCCGGCCCTCCATCCCATGCGGACCCTCGGTCGGCCTGTCCTCGAGGCCTTTGCCCGCCCGCGTCCCGATCTCGAGGCGGCACGCCCCTCATTGTCGACCAGCATCGAGCGCTGGCTGGCACTGTATCTCCGTGCCCACCTCTAGCGTTCTTGCCCCCGGCCGCCGCCTGCCCCAATCTCCCGTCCGGAGGGGGACGATGGCCACATCGACCGACGAAGCAGAACTGCTCGAGCTCATCCATCGCAACCGGATCGCGGCCTGGACGCAGGACTACGACCTCTATCAGTCCTGCTTCGTGCATGCGCCCTACGCCACGCGCTGGAACGCCTCGCGCCGCACCGGCATCTTCGTGCGCGAGAGCTGGGACGAAATCTCCGAGCGCGTGCGCCTGATGTTCAGCACCGAGCCGCACCTGAAGATACCGGCCAACGGCTACGACGCGACGGTCGAGAACCTCGTTCTGCGCATCGACGGCGATATCGCATGGGCCCGCTACAACCAGCGCTACCCTGGCATTCCCTCGCGCGTGCACAATCGCGCCTACAGCCGCGAGATACGCATCTTCGAGCGTCATGACGGGCAGTGGAAGATCGCCTTCCTCGGCTATCTCGACGATGAGCCCGGTCCCGACGATCGCATCTTCATTCAGCTCGACTCCACCGGCCGCGTCGTGTGGCAGGGGCAGGCCGCCGCCGCCATCCTCGCCGCCGACGGCGACCTCGCCATCCGCAGCGGCCATCTGCGCATCCGCGACGCCGCCGTCGACCGGCGTCTGCAGGCCGCCATCCGCTGGGCGGGCGAGCACGACAAGACCTTCCTGCCCAGCCGCGGGGCGGTGCCGATCGTGCTGTCGGGCGGGCAGGGAATTGCCGCCAAGGTCTGGTGGGTCATCGCCGACGGCGACAAGATCTGGTTCTCGCTCGGCGACCCACGCCTCAACGACACGCGCCTCGCCGCGGCCGCCGCCATCTACGGCCTGTCGCCCGCGCAGCAGAAGGTCGCGCGTCTCATCGTCGATGGCCTCTCGCTGGGCGAAATCGGCGAGCAACTGGGCGTCTCGCTCGCCACGGCCCGCACCCACCTCAGCCGCGTCTTCGACAAGACCGGCGTGCGCACCCAGCCCGCGCTCGTGCGTGTCCTGCTGTCGACCGCGGCGCCGGTCTGAGGCCCCGTCCGCGATCGCCCCGCCTTGACGGCGGCAGGCGCTTCGCCGAGGAGTCGGCCATGGCCAAAACCCTGCTCCGCCGCCGCAATGGCCGCCGCGCCGAAGTCACGTCGGTCGAATTGTTCTTCGACCTCGTCTTCGTCATCGCCGTCACCCAGATCTCGCATGCTCTGCTCGAGCACATGAGCTGGCGCGGCGCGCTCGAGGCCGCGCTGCTGCTCGCCGCCATCTGGTGGGCCTGGATCGACACCGCCTGGATCACCAACTGGCTCGATCCGGCCAGGCTGCCGGTGCGCCTCATGCTGTTCGTGCTGATGGCGATCGGCCTCGTCATCACCAGCTCGCTGCCCGAGGCCTTCGGCGAGCGCGGCTGTTGTTCGGTTCGGACGGGCACCCGCGCCGCATGGTCGGCACGCACACTGACATCACGCGCCAGAAGGAGGCCGAGGCCGAGCTTCGCCAGGCCAAGGATTCCGCCGAATCGGCGGACCGCGCCAAGAGCGAGTTCCTTGCGGTCATGAGCCACGAAATCCGCACCCCGATGAATGGCGTGCTCGGTTTCACCAGTCTGCTCCTCGATACCCCGATGAACGCCGAACAGCGCGACTGGCTCGGCACCATCCGCTCGAGCGGCGAGTCGCTTCTCACGCTCATCAACGACATTTTGGATTTCTCGAAGATCGAGTCGGGCCGCATGGAATTCGACCAGCACCCGGTTTCCCCCCGCCGCTGCGTCGAGGAGGTTCTCGACTTGCTCTGGAGCAAGGCCAACGAGAAAAAGATCGAACTCCTCCACTGGATCGAGGGCGACGTACCCGAATGGATCCTCACCGACGGCGTCCGCCTGCGGCAGGTCCTCGTCAACCTCGTGGGCAACGCCATCAAGTTCACCACCAAGGGCGAGGTCGAGGTGCGCCTCAGCCTGCTGCCGCCCGAGCACGGCCAGACTTCGCCGCTCCTCGCCATCAACGTCCGCGACACCGGCACCGGCATTCCCGCCGACCGCGTGCATCGCCTGTTCAAACCGTTCAGCCAGGCCGACTCGTCCACGACCCGTAAATACGGCGGCACGGGCCTCGGCCTTGCCATCAGCCGCAACCTCGCGCACCTGCTCGGCGGCGACATCACGCTGGCCTCCAGCACGCCCTCCGGCTCCTGCTTCTGCTTCACCCTCTCGGCCAATGCCACGACTGCCCCGGCCGACGCCGCCGACGGCCCGGCCCCGGTCCAGCCCGCCATCACCCTGGGTGGCCGCCGCGCTCTCGTGGTCGACGACAATGAGGCCAATCGCCGCATCCTCACCAGCATGCTCCAGCGTTGGGGCCTCACCTGCCTGGGCTTCGAGCACCCCGCCGCCGCCATCGAATACACCAGGACGCACGACGATTTCGACCTGGCCGTGCTCGACATGATGATGCCCGAGATGAACGGCGTCGAACTCGCCGCCCGCCTCCACCAGCTCCCGGGCCGCGAAAAACTCCCGCTCATTCTCCTCTCCTCGATCAGCCGCGAGGACCTGCGGTCCTTCAACCCGATGGAGCACTTCTCCGTCGTCCTGACCAAGCCAATTCGCCAGGCCCTGTTGCTCGACGCCATCAACAAGACGCTCACCCCGGTGGTGGAAGATGTCCTCACGGCCCCGCCCATGGAACTGCCGCGGCCCGCGCCGCAGCTCGACCCGGCTCTCGCCACGCTGCAGCCGCTGCGCATCCTGGTCGCCGAGGACAATGCCGTTAACCAGAAGCTCATCTCCGGGCTGCTGCGGCGGCTGGGTTATCAGCCGCGTATCGTCAGCCACGGCATCGCCTGCCTCGAAGTCCTGGGGCGCGAAGCCTATGATCTCATCCTCATGGACTGCCAGATGCCCGAGATGGACGGCTATGAAGCCACCCGGCGCATTCGCGCAGGCGAAGCCGGTGAACACAACCGCGACCTTCGCATCATCGCCCTGACCGCCGCCGCCATGGTGGGCGACCGGGAGCGCTGTATCCAAGCCGGGATGAACGATTATCTGACGAAGCCCCTTCAGGCCCCGGAGATCATCCGGGTCATCACGGAGACCCGGCCGGCCTCGCAGCCGGCGAGCTGAGGCAAAATCACTGGTGGAACCCGGCCTCCGGACGGGTTTTGCCTCGGTTCGACAGCGCAGAAAGAACCCGTCCAGAGGCCGGGTTCCACCTCGCCGGCGAAGGATCGGCACGGTATTGCTCGGAAACCGCTTGGCAGCGGCGCGCGAACACTTTTTCGTGCTTCTTTAATGTCTGCTCTCCCGCCCGCTATCCTCGCCTTGGAAGACGGTACCGTGTTCCGGGGCACCGCTTTTGGCGCCAGTGCCACCATCGCCGGCGAGTGCGTGTTCAACACCTCGATGACCGGCTACCAGGAAATCCTCACGGATCCCTCCTATTTCGGCCAGATCGTGACGATGACCGCCCCGCAGATCGGCAACTATGGCATCAATGCCGCCGATGAGGAATCCTCCGCGCCGAAATGCTCCGGCTTCGTGGTCCGCGAGGTTTCGCCGATCGTCAGCAACTGGCGTAGCGCGACCTCACTCGATGCCTACCTGAAGAAGCATGGCATCCCCGGCATCAGCGAGGTCGACACGCGCGCGCTCACCAAGAAGCTCCGCGTGACCGGCGCCATGCGGTGCTGCCTCTCCACCTTGCCGATCACCGAGGCGGACGCCCTCGCCCGCGCCCGCGGCTGGCAGGACATGGCGGGCAGCGACTACGTCAAGGACACCACCTGCACCGCGCCCTACGTGTGGCGCGGGGAAGATGCCACGCGCTACAACGCGCAGTATCTTCCTGTCGGTACGACGGGCGGCGCGACGATCACGCCGGCGAGGAAGTTCAAGATCGCGGCCTTCGACTTCGGCGCGAAGTACACCATCTTCCGCAAACTCGTGCGCCACGGATTCGAAGTGAATGTCTTCCCGGCCACGGCCACGCACGAGCAGGTACGCGAGGCCGGCGTGGACGGCGTGTTCCTCTCCAACGGCCCCGGCGATCCCTCCGCCCTGCCCTACATCCACAAAACCGTCACCGCGCTCCTACCCGACTACCCGATCTTCGGCATCTGCCTCGGCCACCAGATGGTCACGCACGCGCTCGGCGGTTCGACCTACAAGCTCAAGTTCGGCCATCGCGGTGGCAACCAGCCCGTGAAGAACATCGAAACCGGCAAGGTTTCGATCACCGCCCAGAATCACGGCTTCGCCACCGACCCAAAGTCGCTCGAGACGCGCGGCGCGATCGTCACCGAGATCAATCTCAACGACCAGACGGTCGAGGGCCTCCGCCACAAGGAGCTGCCCGTGTTCTCAGTGCAATACCACCCCGAGGCCGCCCCCGGCCCGAACGACGCCGACCCACTCTTCGAGGATTTCTACAAGCTCATCGAAAAGCGGAAGGCGGGGAAGATCTGAGTGGTTGGACCGGTCTGTGACCGGTCACGGAATCGTTGCCACCCGGAGACCGGTCACAGACCGACCCTACCCCAACAACGCCTCGAACTTCTTCGCATCCTCCGGCGTGTCCACGCCGATGGTGGCGTCGTCCGAGATATCGATCGCAATCGGGTAGCCGTTTTCGAGCACGCGCAGCTGTTCCAGTTTCTCAATCTGCTCGAGTTGGCCCGGGGCCATGCGCACGAACTTCTCCAGGAAGTCGGCCCGGTAGGCATAGAGCCCAAGGTGCTTGAAGCAGGGATTGGCCAGCACCCAGGCGTCATCGATCGTCAGTCCTAAGTCGCGCGAATAGGGCATCCGGGACCGGGAAAAATAGAGCGCCCGGCGCCCGGTCTGCTTGTCCCCCGCGCTCATGACCACCTTCACCTGGTTGGTGTTGTAGAAATCCACGATGCGCTTGAACGGCGTCGCCAGGGTCGCCATCGGGCAATCGCCCTGGATCAGGCGGGCCAGGGCCTGCAATTGGGCCCCCGTGACGAGGGGTTCGTCGGCTTGGACATTGAGCACGAAACTGGCCCGGACGGTGCGGTTGGCCTCGGC
>JBEHYX010000152.1:0-5364 GCA_048497945.1 Verrucomicrobiota bacterium
ATTTTTCAGCCCGAGCTCGCCGAGGCGGACCGGCGCGCCGTTGCGGTAGGCGACGACGATGTTGTTGAACTCGCCGACGTTGGCCAGCTGGCCGTTGGCCTGGATCTGGGTCGACTGGCGGACGCCGTCGAGGATGCCGGTGGGCAGGTTGACGTTGTGGGCGTCGAGCGAGTTGCCCACCTCGTCGAGCGTGATCCCGCGGCTGGCGAGCAGGCGCGGGTCGAGGCGCACGCGCAGGGCGTATTTTTGCGCGCCGAAGATCTGGACCTGCGACACGCCGTCGACGGTCGAGATGCGCTGGCCCATCATGGTGTCGGCGTACTCGTTCACGACCGACAGCGGCAGCGTGGGCGAGGAAAGCGCGATGAAGAGGATCGGCTGGTCGGCCGGGTTGGTCTTGCGGTACGACGGCGGCGCGGGCATTTCCTGCGGCAAACGGCGCTGCACGGCGGAGATCGCGGCCTGCACGTCCTGCGCGGCGGCGTCGATGTTGCGCTCGAGCGCGAACTGGATCGTGATCTGCGTGTTGCCGGTGCTGCTGGTCGACGTCATCGAGTCGATGCCGGCGATGGTGGAGAACTGGCCCTCGAGCACCTTGGCCACGGCGCTGGCCATAGTCTCGGGCGTGGCGCCGGGCAGCGAGGCGCTCACCTGGATGGTCGGGAAGTCGACGGTCGGCAGGTCGCTCACCGGCAGGAGCCGGTAGGCCATGACGCCGAAGAGGCACAACGCCGCCGTCATCAGCGTCGTCATCACCGGCCGGCGGATGCAAAGTTCCGGGAGGTTCATGGCGCGGTCCTCAGCTCTTCTTGGGCTGGCCGGCGCCGGCGCTCTCGGCGACCGGTGCGCCGCTCAGCGCGCGGGGTTCGGCCTTCATGCCCGGCAGCAGGCGCAGCTGGCCGTCGGTGACGACGGTCTCGCCGGCCTTCACGCCGGCGGCGAGCAGGGTGTTGTCGCGGTCGGTGCGGGCGACCTTCACGTTGCGAAGCTCGACGGTGGCGTCGGCCTTGAGCACGAAGACGGTCGAGCCGGTCTGGCTGTTCTGCACGGCGGTCGAGGGCACCACGATGGCGCCGGCGTCGACGCCGGTCTGGGTGACGACGTACACGAAGCGGCCGGGCCAGAGGGCCTGGTCGGTGTTGGGGAAGGTGGCCTTGAGGGTGATCATGCCGGTGGTCGGGTCGACGGTGTTGTCGATGAACTCGAGCCGGCCGTTCTCGCGCTTCATGCCGGTGTTGCGGTCGGTGACGGCCACGGACACGTGGTCCTCGGCGATGGCCTGGCGGATCTCGTCCAGCGTGCGCTCCGGCACGGAGTAGGCGACGGCGATGGGCGCGAGCTGGTTGATGGCGACGAGGGTGAAATTGTTGTCGTTGGCCTTCACGAGCGCGCCCTCGTGCAGGAGGCGCTGGCCGGTGCGGCCGGCGATCGGGGCCTTGATCTCGGTGTAGCTGAGGCGGAGCTCGGCGTCGGCCACCTCGGCCTCGCGGGCCTGCACGTCGGCCTTGGTCGTCTCGGCCTTCGTCATGTACTGCGCATAGGCCTCCTTGGAGATGGCGGACTGCTGGTCGAGGTGCGAGTAGCGCTCGGCGTCGACCGCCGCCTGGGCGGCCATCGCCTGGGCCGTGGCCAGCGCGGCGCGGGCCGAGCGCAGGGCGTTCTCGAACGGGCGCTTGTCGAGCGTGACGAGCAGGTCGCCCGTCTTCACGTCCTGGCCCTCCTGGAAATGGATCTCGGCGATGACGCCGTCGACCTGCGACTTCACGCTGACGCTGCGCACCGCCTGCACGGTGCCGATCGACTCGACGCGGCGCGGCACGTCCTGCTGCATCGCCACGGCGACCTGCACCGGGACCGCGGGGGCGGCGCCCCCGCCGCGCGCGGTGGAGGCGGCGCGGCTGCAGGCGGTGGCGGCGGCGAGCGCGGCGCCCAGGAGCGCGATGCTCAGCTGACGGAAAGGGAATCGAGGTGACGTCTTCATCATGGAGAGTGAGAAATGGGCTAGCCGGCTTGTTCCAGTTTCAGGAGGTTTTCCTTGATGCGGGACAGGTCGGCGAGGAGCGCCGAGCGGCGGGCGGCGGGCACGCCGCGCAGGTAATCGGTGCGCAGGCCGTCCGCGGCCTCGTCCAGCTTGCCGACCATGCGGGCGGCGCGGGGGGTGAGGTAAAGATGGTAGGCGCGCCGGTCGACACGGCTATCATGACGCTCGATCCACCCCGCCCGTTGCAAGCGTTCCGCCTGGCGGCTCACGCTGATCTTTTCCATCTGCAGCTGCTCGGCCAGCTCGCTCTGGGTCGCCCCCGGCTGGCGGTCGAGGTGGAAGAGGAAGAGCCACTGGGCGCGGGTCAGGCCCAGCGGGCGCACGCGCCGGTCAAACTCCCGCCGGGCCAGCCGGTTGATATCGGCGAGCAGGAAGCCCAGGTGGCGGTCGGGGACGGGCCGCAGTGCGGACATGGAGGGTCATTGGTAAGCTAGCTTACTTTTCATGGCAAGTGCTGCTTCCGGTCCACCAATTGAATTTTCCCGCCCCGGCGGCAAAGGCATGATTTAACCTGACCGTGACTTGCCACCGGCCGGGCGGGCGCCGATGGTGGCGGCGCCCCTCCCCATGCCGTTCGTCCTCGCCCTCGACCAAGGCACCACGTCGTCCCGCGCCATCGTCTTCGACCGCCGCGGCCGCTCCCGCGGCGTGGCGCAGCAGGAATTCGCGCAGCACTTCCCCCGGCCCGGCTGGGTGGAGCACGAACCGCTCGATTTGTGGGACACGACGCGACGAACCGCCCTCGCGGCGCTCGCCGAGGCCAACCTCACGGCGCGCGATGTCGCCGCGATCGGCCTGACCAACCAGCGCGAAACCACCCTGCTCTGGGACCGCCGCACCGGCCGGCCGCTGCACCGCGCGATCGTGTGGCAGGACCGCCGCACCGCGCCGCTCTGCGCCAAATTGAAGCGCGCCGGCCTCGAACCGCTCTTCCGCCGCAAGACCGGCCTCGTCCTCGACCCGTATTTTTCCGGTCCCAAGCTCGCGTGGCTGCTCGACCGCATCCCCGGCGCGCGCCGGCGGGCGGGCCGCGGCGAACTGGCCTTCGGCACGGTCGACACCTGGCTGCTCTGGCAGCTCACCGGCGGACGCGTCCACGCCACCGACGTCTCCAACGCCTCGCGCACGCTGCTGGCGGACTTGCGCACCGGCGACTGGGATCCCGAGCTGCTGCGGATCCTCCGCGTGCCGCGCGAGGTGCTGCCCGAGGTGCGCGACAGCAGCGGGATTTTCGGCGAGGTCACGGCGGTGCCGGCGCTGCGCGGCGTGCCCATCGGCGGCATCGCCGGCGACCAGCAGGCCGCGCTGTTCGGCCAGGCATGCTTCGAGCCCGGCATGGCCAAGAACACCTACGGCACCGGCTGTTTCCTGCTCCGCCATACCGGCACGAAGCCCGTCCACTCGCGGCACCAACTGCTCACCACCATCGCGTGGCGCATCGGCGGCAGGATGGAATACGCGCTCGAGGGCTCGGTGTTCATCGGCGGCGCGGTCGTGCAATGGCTGCGCGACGGGCTCGGCGTCATTGCGAACTCCGCCGACGTCGAGCGGCTCGCCGCCTCCGTGCCCGACAACGGCGGCGTGTACCTCGTGCCGGCCTTCGCCGGGCTGGGCGCGCCCCACTGGGACGCCGGGGCCCGTGGCGTGATCACCGGCCTGACGCGCGGCAGCACGGCGGGACATCTCGCCCGCGCCGCCGTGGAAAGCATCGCCTACCAGAGCGCCGACCTGCTTGCGGCCATGTCCGCCGACTGCGGCGGCCGGCTCCGCGAGTTGCGCGTCGACGGCGGTGCCACGGTCAACAACACCCTCATGCAGTTCCAGGCGGACCTCCTGCGCGTGCCGGTCGTCCGCCCGCGCATCACCGAGACCACCGCGCTGGGCGCCGCCTACCTCGCCGGCCTGGCCACCGGTTTCTGGCGCGACCGCGCCGAGATCGCGCGACTGTGGGCGGCCAGCCGCACGTTCCGGCCCCGCGCCGCGCGCGCCGCCATGCAGCGCCTCCAGGCCGCATGGCACGGGGCGGTGGCCCGGTCAAAGTCCGGTATAAGCGGTTGAAGGACAGAAGCGGGGCTTGCAGCGCGGCCTCCGGACGGCAAGTCTCCCGCGGCACACATCGCCCGCCGCATGAAAACTTTCCGCTTGTTCGCCGGCCTGATGGCCGCCGTCGTGTTCACCCCCCTCGCGCTCGCGCAGGACAACAGCGAAGTCGCCGCGCTCCTGGCCAAGGCCCGCCGCGGCAACGGCATCGCCCAGTACAACCTCGGCCTTGCCTATTCCGAAGGCAAGGGCATCGCCGCCGATCCGGTCGAGGCGTTTGTCTGGCTCTCCCTCGCCCGTGAAAACGGCGCCCGCGGCCGCGCGCTCGACTCCCTGGTCGCTGCCTTTGACAAGGCCACGCTCGATGCCGCCCAGCAGCGCCTCACCGCGCGCAAGGCCGAGCTCGGCGCCCGCGCGATCGCCCCGGCGCCGGCGCCCGCCCCCGTGACGCCCGCCCGCACGGAAATCCCGGCGGCGCCCGCCGTCACCACGCCCACCGCCCCGGCGGCGCCTTCCATCGACGACGTCGTCGCCCGCCTCCAGGCCGACCGCGAAACCCTCGCCAACCGCCTCGCCACCGCCGCCTCCGACCTCGCCGCGCTGCGCGCCGAGCGCGACAACCTCGCCAAGGTTGCCGCCGAGCACGAGAAGGCCGCGCGCGCCGCCGAGAAGCGCGTTTCCGAACTGAACAAGGCCGCCGCGGCCGCCTCCCTCGCCGCCAACCGCGGCGGCGCCGATGCCGCCGCCCTCGAGCAGAAGACCCGCGAGCTGCAGGCGGCGCTCGCCGACCTCGAGGAAGCCCGCAAGTTCGGCAAGCAGGTCGAGGACACCCTCAATCGCGTCAACGACGAGAAAGCCAAGGCCGAGAAGGCCGCCCAGGCCGAGCTCGCCGCCGCCAAGAGCTTTGGCGAACAGGTCGAGAACACGCTCAACCGCGTGAACGACGAGAAGGCGAAGTCGGAAAAGGCCGCCGCCACCGAGCTCGCCGCCGCCAAAAATTTTGGCGAGCAGGTCGAGAGCACCCTCAACAAGGTCCAGGACCAGAAAACCGCGCTCGAAGCCTCGCTCAAGTCCGCCGAGGCCCGCATCGCCGCGCTCGAAGGCCAGGCCTCCGGCGCCACCGCCGATGCCAAGGCCCTGGCCGACCTGAAGTCCGCCAACGCCTCCCTCACCGCCCAGATCGAACAGCTGAAAGGCCAGATCGCCACCATCTCGCAGGCGCGCGACACCGCCGTCGCCGCCGCCGCGGCCGCCGCCAGCAAGCCCGACCTCTCCGGCAAGGT
>JBEHYX010000153.1:0-5243 GCA_048497945.1 Verrucomicrobiota bacterium
AAAATCGCGTAAAGTCCTGACGGGGTAGGTCGATTACTGGGGAGCGATCATTCGCCCAATTTCCCCGTACCCGTCATGCCCGCCGCCTCCCAAGAAATCTCCGAAGCCCTCATCCGTCACAACATCAACCGCGCGGTTTGTGATGTGTTCAAGACGATGCTCCATCGCACCGCCTCGCTCGGTGCGGCCTACAGCCCCGGCGTGTCGGACCCGCACCCGATCGCGCTGCCCGGCGAGCAGGCCGCCGCGAACCCGCAGGTGGTCGGCACCGTCGGCTTCCTCGGCGAAATCAACGGCCTGATCTACCTCTATTTCGACGGCTCCTTCGCCCGGCACTGCACCGGCCACATGCTCGGCATGTCCGACGCCGAGGTCGACGAGGCGGGCGAGGAAGTGATCAACGACGCCATCGGCGAGATCACCAACATGACGGTCGGCAGCTTCAAGAACGGCCTCAGCGACCAGGGCTTCCCCTGCAAGCTCACCATCCCGTCCATCCTCCGCGGGCGCAATTTCTGCGTCGAACCCATCAGCGACTCGCAGCGCTTCATCTACGTTTTCGAAACCGAGGGTCAGCGCCTGGTCGCCGACATCCTCCTCAAGTGCGGCGAATAATTTCCTCAACTCTGTCTCCTGTCTCCCATGCGCAATAAGATCCTCACCGTCGACGATTCCAAGACCGTCCGCATCATCGTGCGGAAAACCTTCAAGAGCTACGACTGCGAAATCCTCGAGGCCGGCAACGGCGTGGAAGGCCTCGCCCTCGCCGCGAAGGCCATGCCCGACCTCATCCTGCTCGACGTGACCATGCCCGTCATGGACGGCGTCGAGATGCTTACGAAGCTCAAGGCCGATCCCCAGCTCAAGGGCATCCCGGTCATGATGCTCACCGCCGAGGGCGGTCGCGACCACGTGCTCAAGATCGCCAAGATCGGCGTGCGCGACTACATCGTGAAGCCCTTCGAGGAGGACGTCCTCATCGAGAAGGCCGGACGCATCATCGACCTCAAGCCGCTGACCGACGGCCCGGCCAAGGCCCGCTCGCTCACCGACCCGGCCACGCTCCTCGTCGTCGAGGACAAGCCGGCCATCATCCAGCAGATCCAGGACGGCCTCAAGCACACGCCGTGGAAGGTCATCGGCGCCGCCACCCAGGGCGAGGCCATCGACTTCTGCTCCAAGACGCCGCCCGACGTCGTCATCGTTTCCCTCTCCCTGCCGGAGGAGACCGCGTTCGCGCTCTTCCGCCTCCTGCGCACCAACGTGAAGACCAAGTACACCCCGGTCTTCGGCCTCGTCGTCAAGACCGAGACCACCACCGTCCAGCAGGCGCAGACCGTCGGTTTCACCACCGTCATCACCAAGCCGATTGACATGTCCGACCTCGAGTCGCGCATCGCGAAGGCGATGAATCTCGACACCTCGACCCGCTATTTCGGCGTGGAGGACGGCTGCTTCATCCTCAAGATGCCGGAGAACTGCACGCCCGCGGTGCTCGCCGAGATCGCCACCTACCTGAAGCCCAAGCTGACGGAAGCGGTCGACGCCGGCCACAACAAGGCGGTTATCAACGTCCAGGCCCTGAAGTCGCTCCACATGGGCGTCATCAAGCAGCTCGTGACGGCGATGCAGATGTGCAAGGACACCAGCGTGAACTTCGTGCTGGTCGGCAACAACCAGCTGATGACCGAGTGCAAGGGCTTCGAGGAAACCCGCAACTGGACCTTCCACGAGACCGTGGAGGAGGCCAAGGCGAGCTTCGCGAAGACGGCCCCGGCCCCGGCGCTGGCGCCGGCCTGAGCGCTCTGCCCGAAAACATTTCAACGGCGTCCGGCAACGGGCGCCGTTTTGGTTTTGGGCGACCTCGCGTTAACTCACGCATAAATTACGCCAGAGGGTAGGGGCCGAGCTTGCTCGGTCTGGTATGCCTGTCCTGTAGGGGCGGAGCTTGCTCCGCCCTGATTGCTGTCATTCTCAATATGCCTCTGCGTCGGAATCAGGAAATGCACGTCGGCAGGACTTCCTTTGTCGATACGACTTATTTTGTCACCTTTTGCCTGAAATCACGCATGGCCGGACTACAACACACTCGCTCGGATATAAACTCGTTCAGGCGATGGATCGAAACAAAGACACTGGCACCTACGCCTTCACGGTCATGCCAGATCACTGTCACTGGCTTTTTCAACTTACCGGCCGCTTGGCATTGAGCCAAGTGGTGGCGAAATTCAAATTTCTCAGTCGATATTCGCTGATCGAGCGAGGCTTTTTGTGGCAGCGCGATTTTTATGATCATCGTCTTCGACTGGATGAAATTCCGGAGAACTATGCCTTGTATATCTTTCTTAATCCCTACCGCGCAGGATTGTCTCTGAGCGAACTGAGCTGGCCATGGTGGTGTCGAATCGGCCGGCTGCGTTGCGTTTTCTCTACAATTTGAATTCGGTGGGTGGGCCTCCGGCTGAATGGATTGGATCGGAAGTGCCTTCGTCCGTCCGGCACGGAGAATAGGAAGGGCGGAGCGAGCTCCGCCCCTACCACCTCACATGAGGAACGGCGCTTCGCGCCGTTGGGCGCAGCAAGTCTGCGCCCCTACTTTCCCCAAACACCGGCTCAGCGCGGCGGCGGGGTTGTCGCTGTAAGGTGGCCTGGTAGCCGAGGCGCTCGACCAGCCTGGCGATGACACCGCCGCTGGCGGGCGCTGCGCGGGTCGAGCGCGGTGGACGATCCTCATGTTTTTCCCGGAGGTGAGGACTCAGGCAATTGCTGGTGGAGCGACTTGTCCCCAAGGCGCTCCTTGCCGGCGAAGCGCGCTCAACGCAGTGGGGGCACCGCGCTCCATCTTTCGATTTGTCCCGCCGTCAGACGAAAGCGAGGAGCAACTGCATGATCCCGGCTTAAAGGGCCGCGGTGATCTGCTGCACGGCCTCGGGGGCGACGACCTTGTCGATGTCGAGCAGGGTCTTGACCTGGCCCTTCACCTTGGCGAGGCCGAGGAGGTAGGAGGTGTCCACCTTGGTGCCGAATTCCGGCGTGGGCTCGATTTCCTGGTCGGTGAGGTGAATGACCTCCTCGACGCAGTCGACGATCAGGCCCATCTGGATCACCTGGCCGGAGGCCGGGCGGACCTGGACGACGACGATGCAGGTGCGCTCGGTGAAGGCGGCCTCGAGGCCGAATTTCACGCGCAGGTCGACGATCGGGATGACGCGGCCGCGGAGGTTGATGACGCCCTTGACGAAGGCGGGCATCTGGGGAACCGGGGTGATCTTCAGCATCCGGATGATTTCACGGACCTTGAGGACCGCGATGCCATAGGCTTCGTTGGCGAGGCCAACGGTGAGGTATTTGCCGGTGAAAGTGGAGGGCTGGGCCGTGGTGGTGCTCATACTGTGGATATCACAGGCATCGGCTGGTCCATCCGGCACTTAAGCGGAAAATCATGGCGGTTTATCTTAAAGCACGGGGCGGGGGAGCCGATAGTAGGTGAACCACCTCACCCTGGTTTCAATGTCACTATCCCCTCAACAATTCACGGCTCTCGAGGGCGCCGTCAACCGCCTCGCATCCGAGTCGGTCCTGGCCACCGTCGGTCGCGACGAAGGCCTCGTGCCCGCCTACAGCCTCGTTGGCGAACTGCGCGAACTCAGCACCGGCGAGCCGGCGCTGCACGAGCCCCTCACCCAGCTGCTCAACGCGCTCGAGAAGGCGCTCGACCACGCCCAGCCCTTCACCGTCGAACTCCTGAAGCACCTTCGCGACACCGTCGAGTGGCTCCAGCCCGCGATCGACGCCGGCCGCAGCGGCGAGAAGATCCCGGCGCCCGCCGGCGCCGCCAGCGCGACCTCGGCTCCGGCGGCCGCGTCCGCCCCGGCCGCGAAGTCCGAGAAGGGCGACGTCCTCATGGACCTCAACCTCGGCGAAAACCAGGAACTCCTCGTCGAGTTCTACGCCGAGGTCGTCGACCACCTCTCGCAGATCGAGGCCGCGCTGCTCCAGCTCGACCAGCAGCCCGACAATCCCGAGGCGCTCAACTCCATCTTCCGCTCGTTCCACACGATCAAGGGCAACGCCGGCTTCCTTGGCCTCGTGCCGATGCAGACGCTCGCCCACGAGGTGGAGTCGCTGCTCGACCTTGCGCGCAACCACAAGCTCCAGCTTTCCTCGGTCATCATCACCGAGATCCTCCGCAGCCGCGACGCCCTGCAGGCGCTCACGCAGCAGGTCGGCACCGCGCTCGAGACCGGCCAGATCCCGACGACCATCATCCCGGTCAGCCACCTGGTTTCCTCCGTCAAGCACCTCGCCGCCACCGGCGGTGCCGCCCCGGCCGCTCCCGCGCCCGCCGTCACCCCGGTTCCGAAGGTCGCGGAGCCCGTCGTGGTCGAACTTCCCGCCGCCGCCCTCGAGGCGCCCGTGGCGGAGCCCATGCTCGCGCCCGTGACCCCGATCGAGGTCGCCGCGCCTGCGGCCGCCGCGACCCCGGCCAAGGCCGGCCCGGCCGCCAATGCCGCCGCCTCCGAGAAGGCCGCGCCTTCCGGCCAGACGGTCCGCGTCAACACCGAGAAGCTCGACTCCCTCATGGACGTCGTGGGCGAACTCGTGATCGTGCAGAGCCAGATCATGGAGTCTTCGCGCAACATCGGCGACCCGGGCTCCCCGCTGCAGCGCAACGTCGCCCAGCTCCTCCGCATCACCAAGGAACTGCAGCACACCGCGATGGCACTGCGCATGATCCCGATCAAGCCGACCTTCCAGAAGATGGAGCGCCTCGCCCGCGACCTCGCGCGCAGCTGCGTGAAGAAGGTGCAGTTCTCCACCGACGGCGAGGACACCGAGCTCGACCGCACGGTCGTCGAGGAGATCGCCGACCCGATGGTGCACATGGTGCGCAAC
Organism: Verrucomicrobiota bacterium; assembly: GCA_048497945.1. GTDB lineage: Bacteria > Verrucomicrobiota > Verrucomicrobiia > Opitutales > Opitutaceae > Lacunisphaera. Next base: position 4,897 of record JBEHYX010000153.1, read on the forward strand.
GCCATGGACCACGGCCTCGAGGGCCCCGAGGAGCGCGTCAAGGCCGGCAAGCCCGAGACGGGCACCGTCCACCTCAGCGCCTACCACCAGGGCAGCAACATCGTCATCGAGCTCCGCGACGACGGCCGCGGCATCAATCCCGAAAAGATCTACAGGAAGGCCGTCGAGAAGGGCGTCATCGCCGCCAACGCCCAGCTCAGCCGCGAGGAGATTTTCGCGCTGATTTTTGCGCCCGGTTTCTCCACCGCCGAGAAGGTCACGGCCGTCTCCGGCCGCGGCGTCGGCATGGACGTCGTGAAGCGCAACATCGAGAAGCTGCGCGGCAAGATCGAGATCGAGTCCGAGGT
>JBEHYX010000154.1:0-5062 GCA_048497945.1 Verrucomicrobiota bacterium
CGCCTCCATCACGCGCCCGGCCGGCGCAAGATGTGGCAGACATTGCTGCCGCCGAAACCGCTGCTGTTGTTCAGCACCAGTCCCGGGGCCTCGTCGAGCGAGGCCCGCGGCAGGTCGAGGCCGTCGCACACGGGATCGGGGTCCGTGAGGTGCGCCGCGCCGGGCACGAAGCCCTCGGCGATCGCCAGTGTGCAGAACGCCGCCTCCATCGCCCCGGCCAGCGAGAGGCCGTGCCCGGTCAGGGCCTTGGTGCTGCTGACGCGCGGCCGGGCACCGGCCTTCGTGAACACTTCCTGCAGCGCCAGCGCCTCGGAGCGATCGCCCGCCGGCGTCGAGGTCGCGTGGGCGTTGACGTAGCCGATGTCACCCGGCGCCACGCGGGCATCGGCCAGCGTGCGCTGCATCGCGGTGCGCAGGCCCGCGCCCTCGGGATGCGAGGCGACGATGTTGTAGCCGTCGCCCGCCTGCCCCCACCCGACCAGCTCGGCCTGGATGTGCGCGCCGCGCGCGCGGGCCAGCTCGGCGGACTCGACGATCAGCGCCACCGCACCGCCGGTGCCGACGAAGCCGTCGCGCTTCCGGTCGAACGGACGCGACGCCGTCGCCGGGTCGGGATTGGTGGAAAGCGCGCGCAGGGTCGAGAACGGCAGCACGCTCTCGGCCGTCATGTCCTCGGCGCCGACGACCACCATGCGCTGCTGCCGGCCGAGGCGGATCTCGTCCATCGCGTAGCCGAGCGCGTGGCTCGACGACGCGCAGGCCGACACGAAGCCGCAGACCGCACCGGAGATTTTATAGTGCGCCGCGAGGTTGAAGTTCAGCGTGCCGGCGATCGAAGACACGATGCCCATCGGGTTGCCGCGCTCGCCGCGCGCCGCCTTCATCTGCTCGAGGAAACTGCCGAGCAGGAACGGCGAGCCCGCCGACGCGCAGAAGAGCCCGGTGGCGCCGCCTGCGAGGTCATCGGGTTTCAGGCCGGCCTCCGCCAGCGCCTGCTGCACGGCGCACAGCGCGTAGACGCCGTGCGGCGCGAGCCCGCGCACGAGTTCGCGGTCGACGGTGAAGCGGTCGGGCCAGCGCCAGTCGCGCCAGTTGGGCGTGGGAAAGGAAAACTCCTTCACCGTGCCGGCCACCTTCACCGGCAGGTTGGGGTTGCCGAGGAATTCCACCGGCTCGAAGCCGTGGCGCAGCTCGCGCAGGCTGCGCCGCACGGACGCCCGGTCGTTGCCGATGCTCGTGATGAATCCCAGGCCGGTGACGACGGGCAGCATGCCGGACGGGCGTTCAGCCGCGCGGGACCGCGGCGGCCTTGCGGCGCACGAACGCGCGCAGGTCGTCGAGCGTCAGCACCTGCAGGATCTCCTCGTTCGCGATGCGGATGCCGAGCAGGTCCTCGGTGAAGAACACCACCTCGGTGATCGCCAGCGAATCGAAATGCAGGTCGTTCATCAGGTGCGTGGTCCCGGGCAATCCGGCCACCGGCGTCGCCAGGGTCTTCGGGCTGAAGTCCTCGAGGATCGCCACGATCACCGCGTCCAGCTCGGCCACGTCCCCGCCCGCGCGAAACCGCCGGTAGGCCGCCTGGGCGGCCGCGGGCAGGTGGCGGATCTTCTCCTCGGAATCAGCCGGCGAACCGGCGGCAGGGATGGCAGGTTGCATGATACAGGGACATGCGGAGTGAAAATCAGTGCCGGGCGGGCGGCAAAGGCAAAAGCGCGGGCGGCATTCAGCCCTTGACCGCGGTGTACTCGCTGAAGAGCCCGAGCGCGGTGCTGCGTTTGACCTCCTTCAGGCCGGCGGAGCGCAGCGCGTCGAGCACGCTGGCCGGCGGCACGCAGGCGTCCATGGTGATCCAGTAATAGCGCATCATGTCCCGCGCGTCGCGGCTGCGGGTGAACAGGCCGCTGAGGAACGGGTAAATGCGCCCGAAGTAGACCCGGAAGAAAAACTCCGCGACGCGGCCCGACGGCTTGGTCACCTCGAGGATCAGCAGCTTGCCGCCCGGCTTCAGCACGCGCTCGTACTCGCGGAACGTCGTCTCGAGGTCGGTCACGTGCCGCAGCGCGTAGCCCATCGTCAGGAAATCGAAGGAATTGTCGGGGAACGGCAGCGCCTCCGCGCGGCCCTGCACGAACGTCGCGTCGAGCTTGGTCCGCGCCACGGCGAGCATGCCCGCGCTCGGGTCGAGGCAGGTGATGTCCTTCGCCGTGCCGAGCACCTGCGCGGCGCCGACGGCGACGAGGCCCGTGCCGCAGGCGACGTCGAGCACGCGGTCGCCCTTTTTCAGCCCGTGGCGCTGCTGGACCCAGCGGCGGTAGCCGGCGCCGGTGCGCAGGAACCCCCAGTCGACGATCCCGTCGTAGTGTTTCGCGCCCTTGTCGAAGAGCCGGTTGACGAATTCCGGCTTGGCCGCCTCGGTGCCGTATTGGTCGGCCAGCGTGGGGTGCGGGAGCATGGCCGGGAATTTCCCGCCGCGACGGCGCAAACGCCAGCCGGAAAATTTCACCGTAAACGGAACAAAAAATCCCCGCCGCTGAAAGGGTCGAACTGCCCAATCCCTCTGTCATCGCGAGGGGCGCGACTTGTCAGCCATAGGCTCGGCGACGGCTGAAGCGCGCCGTGGCGATCCAGCTGGATTGCTTCGCCGCCCGCCAGACGGGCGCCTCGCAATGACCAACCGGATACCCAGGAAACAGTGACGCGTTTGCGGCTTGCTTCGCCTCCGCGCGGGGCCGTCAATGCGCGCCATGGCGTTGCGCTTTCGCATCCTTGGCAGCGGCAGCTCGGGCAATGCCGCGCTGCTGCAGTCCGACGACACGCGCGTGCTCGTCGACGCCGGGTTTTCCGCGAAGCGGCTCGGCGAACTGCTCGCCGCCGCCGGCGAGTCCTGGGCGCGGATCGACGCGATCTTCCTCACCCACGAGCACAGCGACCACGCGGCCGCGCTGTCGGGCCTCGCCCGCCACCCGCACATCAAGGTCTTCGCCAACCGCCTGACCGCGCAGGCGCTGCAGCCGTCGTTCAAGCACGCGGTCAACTGGCAGCTGTTCGAGAGCGGCGCGGCCTTCCGCTTCCGCGACTTCGAGGTGCGCAGCTTCAAGGTGCCGCACGACGCGCAGGATCCCGTGGGCTTCCTCATCACCCACGGCCACGGCGACCTGCTGTCGCCGCACCGCCGCCTGGCGTGGCTCACCGACCTCGGCCATGCACCGCTCTCGGTGCGCGAGCACATCCGCGAGGCGGACATCCTCGTGGTCGAGGCCAACCACTGCCCGCAGATGCTGCAGGCCGACACCAAGCGCCCGTGGAGCACGAAGCAGCGCATCAGCGGCCGGCACGGGCACCTGTCGAACGCCGCGGCCCGCGAACTGCTCGAAAGCGTCGCCAGCCCGCGCTGGCGCCACGTGTTTTTCACCCACCTGAGCCGCGACTGCAACTCGCCCGCCGCCGTCGAGGCCGCGTGCGGGGCGGTGCTGGCCGCGCGCGCCTGCGGCTTCTCCGTGGTCGCCGCCGGCGGCGGCTCCGCCGCCTTCGAATTCTGACCATGAACAAGCTCTCCTTCCGCCGCACCAAGATCATCGCCACGCTCGGGCCCGCCACGGAGAGCGAGAAGATGCTGACCCGCCTCCTCGAGTCGGGCGTCGACGTCATCCGCCTCAACATGGCGCACGCCAAGCATGACTGGACGCGCGAGGTCATCCGCCGCATTCGCGCCGTCTCGCTCAAGGTCGGCCGCGAGGTCGCGATCATGATGGATATCAAGGGGCCCGAGATCCGCACCGGCGACGTCGCCGCGCCGATCGAGCTGCGGCCGGGCGAGATCTTCGACTTCACGGTGAAGCCCGGCGCCACGCGCGACGACGGCGAGGAGATCCGCTCGGTCGACGTCAACTACCGCGACCTCGTCAACGACATCAAGGTCGGCGACATCGTGCTGGTCGACAGCGGCCTCATCCGCCTCGAGGTCCGCGCCAAGACCGACGCCCACATCCGCTGCTGCGTGCTCACGCCCGGCACCCTCACCTCCCGCCGCCACATCAACCTACCCGGCGTGCGCGTGAACCTGCCGTCCTTCACCGAGAAGGACCGCGCCGACTCCGCCGTCGGGCTCGAGGAGGGCATCGATTTCCTCGCCCTGTCGTTCGTGCGCGAGGCGGCCGACATCCACGCGCTCCGTTCCTTCCTGACCGAACGCGGCTCGAAGGTCCGCATCGTCGCCAAGATCGAGGACCAGCAGGCGATCGAGAACCTCGACGAGATCATCAAGGCCACCGACGTGCTCATGGTCGCCCGCGGCGACCTCGGCATCGAGGTGCCGCTCGAGGACCTGCCCGTCATCCAGCACCGCGCCGTCCGCACCTGCCTCGCCGTCGGCCGGCCCGTCATCATCGCCACGCACATGCTCGAGTCGATGATCAGCCAGCCCGTGCCGACCCGCGCCGAGATCACCGACGTCGCCAACGCCGTCTACGAGCAGGCCGACTGCGTGATGCTCTCGGGCGAGACCACCGTCGGCAAATACCCGCTCGAATGCCTGCGCGTCCTCGACTCGATCTCGCGCCGCGTCGAGGAGGAGCTGGCGGAGGATTTCCCGGAAACGACCGTGTTCCTCGACGAGCGCATGAAGTTCATGAAGTCGGCCGTGGTCATGGCCAACGAGTTCACGGGCTCGCGCATCGTCACCTTCACCCGCCGCGGCCTCAATCCCGCCGCGCTTTCCGCCCAGCGCCCGCCGCGCGCGCCGATCCTGGCGCTGACCGACTCGATGCAGACGCTCCGCCAGCTGCGCATCGTCCGCTCGGTCGAGCCGTATTTCATCGGCCCGTTCGGCGACCCGGAGAAGACGCTCAGCCGCGCCATCGACATGCTGCGCGACGCCGACCGCCTCAAGATCGGGGACAAGCTCGTGATCATCTCCGACGTCCTCGCCGAGAACGACGAGCGCGTGGACAGCATCCAGCTGCGCACGGTCCGCGACGAGAACGGGGCGTGAAATATTCTCGGGTAGGGGCCGAGCTTGCTCGGTCTTCGCGCGATAAGGACCGAGCTTGCTCGGTCCTTA
>JBEHYX010000155.1:0-4714 GCA_048497945.1 Verrucomicrobiota bacterium
CTTCCTCCGCGGCCTCGGCCAGCGGCTCGAGCCGTCCCTCAAGGTCGGCAAGGAGGGTCTCTCGCCCGCGTTCTTCGCCGAACTGCAGCGGCTGCTGCGAGCGAACGAGCTCGTGAAGCTGCGGTTCGTGGGTGGAGCCGACCGCGATGAGCGCGCGACATCGTGCGAACAGATCGCGGACGAAGGCCGCTGCCTCTGCATCGGCGCCGTCGGGCATACGGCGCTCTTTTACCGCCAGCACCCGGAGCCGGGGCAGCGCGGGATTGCGCTGCCTGAAAAGTAATTCCGACAAAGTAAGAAGGAAGAAGCAGCAATTAAGAAAGCCACCGCCGCGGGATCGATACTGCGTCGGGCCTACCTGCTCTTTCGTCCGTTCTCGTTTGTTCGCGCCCGAATTTTAACCCGGAAGGCGCGGAGGGAAAGAGAGGTGCAGCCCCGGCTGGCAGCGTGAACGGGCGTCCCAAGGGACGCCCCTACATCGGAGTCCCAAACCTCCGCGACCTCCCTTCCCCTTCGCGCCCTCCGTGCTCCCAATGCCGACGAAAAAGCCCGAAGGCCAGGCCTTCGGGCTTTGGGGCCAGAGACTGTTCCCAATTCAGCCTTCTTGCTTCTTCCTTCCGAGTTCTGAGCAACGCCGCATTGCTTAGAACTGGTAGGCGACCACCGAGTCCTTGTCTTTGAAGTAGAAGATCCGGCCGGCGCTTTCGTCGGCCAGGTAGTCGGGCTCCTTCGAGCCGAGCGCAAGCTCGCGGTCGGTTTCACCGGTCGAGAGGTTCACGCCGTAGAGGCCGATGTCGCCTTTGCCGACCTTGGTCAGGATGTAGGTGTAGGCGGCCGTGGAGCTGGCCTGCGCCATCTGCCCGGCGCGCTTCTCGGTGTAGCGGTTGTAGCGGTCGAGCGCGGTCTGGATGTTCTGCATGCCTTCCTGCCCGCCGGAGGTGAGGATGCTGCCGTTCTGCGCGACCTGGGCGTTGCCCTGGAGCGAGGCGGCGGCAGTGACCGCGAACATGGCGATGGTGGCGAACGCGTCGGAGGGCGCGCCGTAGAAGAGCGACCACTTCTCCGACTTCGCCTGCGGGTCGAAGCCGAGGAGGTGCTGCTTGCCCTGCACGACGATGTGGCCGCTCTGGCGGACGATCGCGACGGGCACGTCGAGGCGGGACTTGCTCGAGGACATCGTGGCCTTCGCCACGCCCATCAGGCCGCCGGTCAGGCCGAGGCCGATCTTGGCGACGTCGCTCCCGCCCATCTTGCGCTTGAATTCGATCGGCACGCGGAAGGTCTCGGCCGGCACGGCGGCGGCGCTGTCGAGGCCGACCAGATCCTTGCCGTCGGCGAACATCACCGTGTTGGTTTCCGGCAGCACCATCAGGTTGGTCAGCCCGGCCTCGATGCTCTTCGCCTGAAACAGATCCTTGCCGTCCGCGGCGCCGAGGACGACGACGCCGAGCGGCTCGGCAAGCTGGACCGCCTGGCCGTTGGAGAAATTGCCGCCGAAACGGGCGAAGATCTTGTCGCCGACAATCTCGAGCTGGGAAACGATCGCGTTGCTGCGCGCCTTGAGCAGGCCGGCGTACTCGGAGATGCGCTCGCTTTTCCAGAGCTGCTGGCCGGTGCGGCGGTCGATGGCGTAGACACTGCCGCCACCAGCTCCGTAGATGCGATCGCCGACGATGCGCAGGGGCGCGTAGGTCTTCTTCAGGCCCTTGTTGCCCGGAGGAAACTCCACGCCCCACTTGACCTTGCCCGAGCCAAGGTCGACGCAGTGCACGCCGAGGTAGCCGAGGTACATCTCGTCGCCGTCGATGACCGGCTCGTGATAGCCGGAGAGATCCATCGTGGGCATGAACTTGCCGCTGTTATCCGCGAGATGCAGCGGGATGGCGCCGCCTTTCGCGAACTTCGTCGCCCACTTCCGCTCGCCGGTCGCGAGATCGTGCGCCAACAGGAAGATGCCGCTCTCGCTGCCCTCGGTGGTGTTGACCACGAAGATCACGAGGTTCTTCGACGGGACCGGAATCGTGTCGAGGTACTGCCCCGTCAGCTGGGGCGCGGTCCAGAGCGTCTTGCCCTCGAGATAGTCGAGCGCCTGAAACGTGACCTTGCTGTTGCCGATGCCGGCGAGGGTGTTGCAGACGAGGATCGGCGTGCCGTCGATCTCGCGGGCATTGTGGATGTTCGTCTTCGCGATGTCGTCGCGTTTCCACAGCAGCTTGCCGTCGTCGGGATTGAACGACAGCAGCGCGCCGTCCGTGCCGACCAGCAGCGTGCCGAGGCCGGTCAACTCATGCCACTTGGCGTCGCCGGGAAGTTTCTGGGTCCAGATCTGTTTCGCCGAGGCGGCGGCGGTGGTGGCAGCGGCGGCTGCTGCACGGGAGCAGACCGTCGAGGGTCCCGCCGAAAGCAGGGCCAGGGCGAGCGAACGACAAACAAACGAGGTGATGTTCATGGAGGGGATTGTAAGTTGCTGAGCCGGAACCCGGGAAACTAGGGAATCGCCCGGGTGACGGAACGGAAAAATCTACGTAGCGGCCCGGGACGGCGGCGGAGGTGAAAATCCGGGCCACCGGCGGTCGCGCCGTTGACGCGCTGTGTCGCCGCTGCTGTCGTTGCCCGCATGTTCACCATCATTGGCGGCGACGGACGGGAATACGGGCCGGTGTCGGTCGAACAGGTGCGTTTGTGGCTCGCCGCCGGCCGGGCCAATCTCGCCACCCAGGCGAAGCGCATCGGCGAGGACGCCTGGCGGCCGCTCGGCGAATTCGCCGAATTCTCGGTGTCCGCCTCCCACGAGCCGCCGCCGCTGGAAGAGCCGGAGGTGATGACCGGTCCGATCGACGCCAAGGCGTACGCCAACGCGCTGATCGCACGGGCCGCGCCGCTCGATCCCTTCGATTGCTTCGACCGCAGCTGGCGGCTGCTGAAAGGGAATTTCTGGCCGCTGTTCGGCATCACCCTGCTGGTGTTGTTCCTGTCCTGGCTCGTGTCCTGGCTGGCCGGACATCTTCCGCGGCCGCGCTTCTATTTCGGCGAGGTCCAGATCTTCGGACCGGAGAACCTGGCGAACTTCCTGCTCGGCGGGGTCTTCACCGGCGGCCTCTATTATTACTACCTGAAGAAACTCCGCGGCCGGCCCACGCAGATCAGCGACGCGTTCCACGGCTTTACCGCCGCCTTTCTGCCGCTGCTTCTCCTGGGGATCGTCAGCTCCTTCTTCATCACCATCGGCATCATCTGCCTGATACTGCCCGGCATTTACCTCGCGGTCGCCTATTCATTCGCCCAGCTCCTCATCGTCGACAAACAACTGCCATTCGGCCAGGCGATGAGCATCAGCCGGCGCGTCATCTCGGCGCAGTGGTGGCGGATGTTCGGCCTCCTGCTGCTCGCGGGACTCGTCGCCGCCCTCGGGCTGATCGGGTTCGTCGTCGGGATCCTCGTCACGCTGCCGATCGCCTTCGGCGCGGTGGTCTGCGCCTACGAAGCCCTGTGCAACCCGCCGCGCCGGCCGATGCCCGCCAACCCGGCGACCCCGGTGCAGTAATTCTATCTGGAACTCAGGAAATCAGGGACCGTTCGGAGTTTCCGCCGTTTCAATTCCAGCTTTCCTGATTTCCACATTCTCCGGTCCGGTTTCCGTTCCTGATTTCCTGAGTCCCGGATAAATCAACCGCTTCCTCCCCGGTTGCCGCGTCAGACGATGCGATCCGTCAGCGGCGCGCTCTTCTGGAACGCTTCCAGGTTCTTGAGGAAGTGCTTCACGATCGCCTCGTCCTGGTCGCTGCGGCCGCCGGCGGTGTGCGGCGTGAGGTAGCAATTGGGTGTCGTCCAGAACGGATGATCCGTCGGGAGCGGCTCGGTCTCGAACACGTCGAGGTAGGCCGTGCCGACCTGGCCGGAGTGCAGCGCCTCGATCAGCGCCTTCTCGTCGACCGTGTTGCCGCGGCCGATGTTGTAGAAGTTCGCGCCCTTCTTGAACCAGCCGAGCCGGCGGGCGTTGACGTAGCTCTGGGTCGAGGCGTTGAGCGCGAGGATGTTCACGACGTGGTCGGCCAGCGGCAGCACGCGCGTCAGCTCCTCCTCCGGAATGATGCGCACGCCGGGCTCGCTGCGCGTCTGGCGGCGCACGGCGTAGACCGTCATGCCGAACGGCGCCAGCAGCTCCGTCAGCCGGCGGCCGATCGCGCCGTAGCCGAGGAGCAGGACTGTCTGGCCGCCGAGCAGGCGGGAGGCGCGGCGGCGTTCGAAATAGTGCCAGGAATGGTCGGTGAGTTGGTCGCGGTGCGACGGCAGCAGGTGCCGGCTGACCGCGAGGATCATCGCCAGCGCGTGCTGGGCACAGGGCTCGGCGAACACGTCCGAGGCATTCGTGAAAAACGATCCGCGAGCGCGGAATCCGTCGCGGAATTCCGGCGTGTCATAGCGGGTGTAGCCGGCGGTGGTGACCTCGACCCAGCGCAGCTTCGCGTTGGCAAGGCAGTCGTTGACGTCGGGCTGGCCGAAGGCGATGTCCGCCGTGCGGAGGGCGGGATCCGGCTTGCCGGCATCCAGCACGTTGGCCGAGGTCTGCGTCGTAAAGACGAGCTTGTGGGCCCGCGTCCCCTCCACGAGGAGACGCATGGCATTCTCGTTGAACTTGGCGTTGCTCCAGATCGTGAGACTCATGGACAAGACATGCCAGAAGTCCGCGCCCGGAGGCCAGTCCGCTTTTCAC
>JBEHYX010000156.1:0-4495 GCA_048497945.1 Verrucomicrobiota bacterium
GCGATGGCGACTTGGGTAGAAAATACCGATTCCTACCGATTCCTACCGATTCCTACCGATTCCTACCGATTCCTACCGATTCCTACCGATTCCTACCGAATTATGATTATCTATATCTAATTTGATAATTATCAAAGATATAAGATTTTTAATAGAAAATCTCGTAGATAATCGCCTCAGGCGGACGGCTGCCAGTTACGCCGGCCGTGCTCCAGCTTCCAGCCCAGGATCTTCTTGGCCCGGGCGTTGGAGATCATGGCGGTGTGGCCGGGCAGGGCGCGCTTCAGCTTCACCCGCGGGTAATATTTCTTCAGCAGCTGCGGCGTGGGAAGGTGCGACGACGAGTGGTCCGACGCGATGATGACGGGCTCGCAGCCGAGGCCGCTCTTCTCGATGCCCAGGCGGCACGCGACGGCGAGGTCGCGCGAGTCGATGTACGACCACAGCACGCGCTGGCGGTCCTCGGGATGGTGCAGGCGGGCCTCGATCGCGGCGTAGTCCTCCGGGCACACGACGTTGCCGATGCGGTAGGAAAGGATCTGCGTCCCGTCGCGCCGGTGGAACATCGCGGCCGTGGCCTCGTTGAGGACCTTGGTCAGGCCGTAGGTGTCCTCGGGCCGCTGCGGGTGGGCCTCGTCGACCGGCAGGTAAACGGGATCGAGCTGTTCGTTGGCGAAGCAGAAACCGTAGGACGACTCGCTCGACGCCACGACCGCCTTCCTGATCCCGAGCAGGCCGCAGGCCTCGAGGACGTTGTAGGTCGTGAGGGTGTTGATGCGGAAGACCTCGTCGTTCGGGTTGTCGAACGGGCGCGGGATCGCCGCCAGGTGGACCACGCCGGCGTACGGCGCGCGGTTGCCGGTGTTGTGCGGCGAGAAGGAGGTGACGACCTGGCCGAGGTCGGTGAGGTCCGCCACGATCGTGCGGCACTGCGGCTCGGCCGGGCGGCGGTTGTCGACATTGATCACGTCGTAACCCTGCTCGAGGAAATGTTTGACGATCCAGTAGCCGGCCTTGCCGCTGCCGCCGGTGACGATGACGCGTTTCTGGGACATGGGGGTGGGGTGTTGGACGAAGGCTGCGCAGCCAGGCCCAATCCGCAACCGGAATGTCCGTCCGGTCACTCTCCCGGGTGGACGAGCGGCACCCGGCATCCTCGCGTTCTCGGCTGGCGAATCGCCGCGGTTGCACGCGGGCAACACGCGCCGTGCGGTCGAGGACGGCCGCGACACCGACTCCCTGGAACCTTTCAAATTAAAATGTAGCCACCTGGCGGGCGGCAGGGCGGGAGCGCTGATCCCGCCCTACCGGATTCTGCAATTGCTTCCCGCTTTCGCTCGAGGGCAGGGCAAATCGAAAGGTGGAGCGCGGTGACCCCGCCGCCCTGAGGGAGTTCCGCCGGCAAGAAGCGCCTTGGGGACAAGGCGCTCCACCTGCAACGGCATGATTCCGGCAGAGTACGTCCGAACCGGCGGGATCAGCACTCCCGCCCGGCAATTCGATTCATCGGCTGCAACCTTTTGAAAACGCCCCAGCCGCGCCGGATTATTTCTGCGCCTTGCGGATGGCCGCCGCGAACTGGCGCGAGACGGCCTTGATCAGGGCGAGGCTGCCTTCCGTGTATTTCGCCGGGTCGGCGATGATGCCGTAGTGGCCCGAGGCCTTGCCGCTTGTCGTGGTCACGGTGCCCATGGTGCGCAGGGCCTCGAGGGCGGCACCCATGTTGAGCGCGACCTCATCGGCGGCGTTCTTGGGCAGTTCCTGGATGTCCGCGATGAACTCGCTGCCGGCGGTGAGGTTGGCGTTGAGCTTGATCATCGAGCCGAGCGTGTTGGCCGGCGTGTAGATCGTGGCGTCGGCGCTGACCATGTGCAGGCCGTTCTTTCCCTTCACCGAGGAGAAGAACAGGTTGTTCTTCGCATCGATCTCGGTGAACTGGAGCTTGAAGCGGTAGAAGAGGAGGGTCTTGCCGGATTCGCGCGCGAGGTGGATCAGCGCGGAGGTCTCGCTCAGCGGGCCCTGGGCGCCGGTGCCGAAGAACGGGCGGTTCCCCGCGGTGAACCAGCGGTTCTTCACGCCATTGCCGCCGAAGCCGGACATGAAGTTGTCGCCGACTTCGACCCCCGCCTTGCCGTCCTTCGCGATCCCGGCGTAGCGCGCCTCACCATCCACGTCGGTGCGGGGCAGCACGGTGAAGCCCTGGGCCTTGAGATCCTGCTCGATGAGGTCCTGCACCTGGTCGGCGATGGCCTGCAGGTGTTTCTCGTCGATCATCAGGTGGTTTTCGAGGCTCTTGGTCGTGGTCGTGCCGCCGCTGCTGCGTACGGTCTTGGCCTTGGCGTCGGACTCGAAGGCCACCATCACGAGCGGGACCACGATCTTCGTCGCGCCCTTCACGTAGCCGCCCATGCCCATCTGGGTGGAGACGACGACATCCGGGATGTTGCCCGACGCGTCGAGCGCAATGGTCTTGGGCCCGCCGATCAGGGCGGCGAAGGCGGGCGTGTGGGCCGTTAGCAGGAGGACGAGGATGGGGAGGAGCGACCGGTGCATCGGGTGCGGATGAAGTCGCAAACCGCGGCTGGCTCAAGGCTTGGTTTTTGCCCGCACCTGGCTTTCGTGAAAGACGCATGCCCAACCGCCTCGCCGCCGAAAAATCGCCCTACCTGCGCCAGCACGCCGACAACCCGGTGGACTGGCTGCCGTGGGGCGACGAGGCGCTGGCGAAGGCGCGCACCGAGGGGAAACCCATTTTCCTGAGCATCGGCTACTCGACCTGCCACTGGTGCCACGTGATGGCGCACGAGTCCTTCGAGAGCGCCGCAGTCGCGGCGGTCCTGAACCGGGAGTTCGTGCCGGTGAAGGTGGACCGCGAGGAGCGGCCCGACATCGACCGCGTCTACATGACCTATGTGCAGCAGACCACCGGCCACGGCGGCTGGCCGATGAGCGTGTGGCTGACGCCCGACGGCAAGCCGTTCTATGGCGGCACGTATTTCCCGCGCGACGACCGGCAGGGACGGCCCGGATTCATCACGCTCCTGAAAACGATCGCCGAACACTGGGGCCACCAGCGGGAAAAGATCGAGCGCGGCGCGACGGAGGTGGTGGCGGCGCTCCGCCAGTATGCGGCGGGGGAAACGGCTCCCGCCGGCGGGGCCGGCGCGGAGGCGCCGCTGCACGACGCGGCGGGCGAGGCGTTCGAGCAGGCGTTCCAGCATTTCCACGACACGCACGACACCCGCTGGGGCGGCTTCGGCGGCGCGCCGAAGTTCCCGCGCGGCTCGGTGCTGAACTTCCTGTTCCGCACCGCGGCGCTGCAGGGCGTCGATTCCGACCCGGGCCAGGCGGCGATCGGCATGGCCGCCGTGACCCTGCAGCGCATGGCCGAGGGCGGCCTGCACGACCACCTCGGCGGCGGCTTCCACCGGTACTCGGTCGACGCCGAGTGGCACGTGCCGCACTTCGAGAAGATGCTCTACGACCAGGCGCTGATCGCGGTGAACTGCCTCGAGGCGCAGCAGGCGACCGGCGTGCCGATGTTCGGCTGGGTGGCGCGCGGTATCTTCGATTACGTGGCGCGCGACCTCACCGACCCGGCGGGCGGTTTTTATTCCGCGGAGGACGCGGACTCGGTGTCAGGGGACAGGGGACAGGCGACAGGGGACGGACATGCGACGGAAGGCGCATTCTATGTCTGGACCAAAGCCGAGATCGAGGCCGCGCTCGGGGCGGACGCGGCGTTCTTTTGCGCGCACTACGACGTGAAGCCCGGCGGCAACGTCGCGCACGATCCGTTCGGCGAGTTCGGCGGCAAGAACGTGCTGCGGCAGCTGCGCCCGCTCGCGCGCACCGCGGAGCAGTTCCAGCTGCCCCTGCCGGACGCGGAAACCAAGCTGCTGGGCTGCCTGGAAAAATTGCGGACGATCCGCGCGGTGCGGCCCCGACCGCACCGCGACGACAAGGTCGTCACGGCCTGGAACGGGCTCATGATCTCGGCGCTCGCGCAGGGACATCGGTTGCTCGAAGCGGCGCGTCCGGAGGACGAACCCTGCCTCAAGGCGGCGACCCGCGCGGCGGAGTTCCTGCAGCGCGAGCTTTACGACGAAGCGAGCGGCACGCTTTACCGCAGCTGGCGCCAGGGGCGCAGCGCGGTGCCGGGTTTCGCCGAGGACTACGCGTGCCTCATCCAGGGCCTGCTGGATCTGTATGAGGCGGGGTTCGACGTCCGCTGGCTGCAGTGGGCGGAGAAACTCCAGGCGCGGATGGACGCGCTTTTCTGGGATGTGGAACGCGGCGGCTATTTCAATTCCCGCGCCGACGACGCGGCGGTCATCGTGCGCCTCAAGGACGATTACGACGGCGCCGAACCCGCGGCCAATTCCGTGGCGGCGATGAACCTCGTGCGCCTCGACTGGATGATCGGAGGCCATGGAGGCGGGGTGCCCTCACCCCGCGCAAGTGATGCCTCGCGGGGTGAGGGCACCCCGCCTCC
>JBEHYX010000157.1:0-4469 GCA_048497945.1 Verrucomicrobiota bacterium
CTTCGCGCTCAGCGCCTCGGCCACGAGCCTCTTCCGCGAACGCGACGCCGGGATTTTCCAGCGCCTCCTCGCCGCGCCCGTGACCCGCGCCCAGATTCTTTGGAGCAAATTTCTCTACGGCGTCGCGCTCGGGCTCGTGCAGCTGATCGTGCTGTTCATCGCCGCCGGCTGGCTTTTTGGAATCGAAGTGATGCCGCACCTGCCCTTGCTCGCCCTCGTCTGTGTTTTTGCGGCCGCCGCCTGCACCTCGTTCGGCATGCTGCTCGCCGCCACGGCTTCGTCTCCTGAAGCGGCGAGCGGGCTCGCGACCTTTCTCATCATGCTGATGAGCGCGATCGGCGGCGCCTGGTTTCCCATCAGCCTCATGCCGCTGTTCATCCAGCAGTTCAGCAAGTTCACGCTCGTCTACTGGTCGATGGAGGGCTTCAGCGGCGTGCTCTGGTCCGGCCAGAGCCTCGGGCAGTTGCTGCCGGTTCTCGGCATTCTCGGCGCGATCACCGCGGTGGTGATGAGCGTCGCCATCTGGCGATTCAATCGCGGCAGGATTTTTGGGTAATCGGAGTCAACGGAGCCCGGCGCAGACCGCGCGCACATGGTCGCGCAGCCAGCGATGTCCGGGATCGGCATCGAGCCGCGGGTGCCAGAGCATGGAAACGGTAAAGGCCGGCGTAGGCACAGGAACGGCGAAGCTGTGCATCCCGGTCCTGAGGTTGCCCGTGTGCCTTTCGGGAACCGTGGCGATCAAGTCGGAGGTCCGGGCCAGCGCCACCGCCGTGGCAAAGCCGGCGACCAGTGAAACGACGATTTTCCGTTTAAGTCCGAGATTGACCAGGGCAAGGTCGACCGGATCCTGCGCCGGCTCGCGCGAGACCCCGATATGGCGGCCGGCGGCGTAACGTGTTGGCGTGATCTTTCCTTTGCTCAAGGCGTGTCCCTTCCGCACCACGCCGATGTAGCGATCGCGGAAGAGCGCCTGCGTCCGCAGCTCCGGGCTGGTGGTCGACTCCAGGACACCCGTCTCGAGATCGACGCTGCCTTCGCGCAGCGGCGCGCTGTCCTTGTTCGGCTTCGGCACGAAGCGCAGCTCCACTCCCGGAGCTTCCGCGCTCACCCGGGCGAACAGCGCCGGACCGAAGTTTTCCACGAAGCCTTCGCTGGTGCGCAGCGTGAAGGTCCGAACGAGCGCTTTGACGTCCAGCTTCCCCGCCGGGCGCAAAGCCATTTCGCTCTCCTGCACCAAGTGACCGACCCGATCGCGCAGCTCGGCGGCGCGGGGCGTCGGGACGAGGCTCCGGCCGGCCCTGACCAAAAGCGGATCGCCGGTCGCCGCCCGCAGGCGGGCCAAGGCCCGGCTCATCGCCGAAGGACTGAGTCTCAATCGTCGCGCCGCGCGCGCCACGCTCCCTTCGGCCAGCAGCACGTCCAGAGTGACCAACAGGTTGAGATCAGGCCTGGTCATGCCTCTGGACAAGCCTGGTAGTGATGGGGCGTCACGTGCACGGACACAGTGCATGCGGCGCGTCTTCCGCCCTGTCAACGAGTCGACTAAACTGGACGCATGAAGTCGCTCGTTGACGCCCCGGAAGCGGCGCCCGTCCCTCAGGTGCAATCGAACCGTGCCGCCCGGTGGGCCCTCGCAGGCCTGTCGCTGTCGATGCTGCTCTCCTCGCTCGGCACCAGCATCGCCAATGTCGCTCTGCCCACGCTGGCTGAGGCGTTCGCCGCCACGTTTCCCCAAGTGCAATGGGTCGTGCTGGCCTACCTCCTGGCGGTCACCGCCCTGATCGTCAGCGTCGGTCGCCTCGGTGATGTCATCGGCCGCCGGCAGCTGCTACTCGTCGGAATCGCTCTTTTTACCGTGGGTTCCCTGCTGTGCGGTTTTGCCTCCACGCTCTGGTTGCTGATCGCCGCCCGCGCGGTGCAGGGACTGGGCGCGGCGACCATGATGGCACTCACCATGGCTTTCGTTGGAGACATCGTGCCCAAAACCCAAACGGGCCGCGCCATGGGCTTGCTCGGGACGATGTCCGCCGTCGGGACCGCGCTCGGGCCCTCGCTCGGCGGTATCCTTATCACCGCATCCGGCTGGCGAACAATCTTCCTGCTCAACCTCCCGCTCGGCCTCGCAGCCTTTCTCCTGGCTCGCTCTCATTTGCCGACGGACCGGCGTGATTCGGCGCGCCCTCGGGCTGGCTTCGACGGCGTCGGCACGTTGCTGCTGGCGTTGACGCTTGGCCTTTACGCCTTGGCGATGACGCTGGGTCGCGGCCATTTCGGTCGCTTGAACATGGCATTGCTGGCCGCAGCGGCAGGCTTGGCCGGGTTGTTCGTGTTTGTGGAGTCTCGGCTCGCGGCGCCCTTGATCCAGGTAACGTTGCTCCGGGACCGTGGATTGCGAGTGGGCCTTCTGACCAGCGGCATCGTTTCGACCGTCATGATGACAACCCTGGTGGTCGGACCGTTCTACCTTTCCCTCGCGCTCGCGCTGAAGTCGGCCGTGGTGGGCCTTGTGCTTTCACTGGGACCTCTCGTCGCGGCGCTCACAGGTGTGCCGGCCGGCCGGATCGTGGATCGATTTGGCGCCCAACGGGTGACCGTCATCGGACTCATCGGCATCGCATGCGGCGCCCTCACGCTGGCACTGCTGCCTGCGCCGCTCGGCATTCCCGGCTACATCGCCCCTATCGTGGCAATCACCGTGAGCTATGCGTTGTTCCAGACCGCCAATAACACCGCGGTAATGAGGGAGGTCTCCGCCGGCCAACGCGGGGTGGTGTCCGGCCTGTTGAACCTGTCGCGCAATCTCGGCCTCATCACCGGTGCATCGGTGATGGGCGCCGTCTTCGCCTTCGCGTCGGGCACCACGGACATCATCACGGCTCCAGCCACCGCCGTCGCGGTCGGCATGCGCATCACGTTTGGCGTGTCGGCCGGCCTCATGGTGGTCGCTCTCGTCATCGTCGTAGGCGGGCGCGCGGACAAGCCACCGGAGCACGCTTGAGCATGGCGTCGCACATGAGCGTTTCAGGCAAAATCGATCTCCTGATCCCTGGCGGACTACTCGCTCTCAGCCTCGTACCGGTTTTGGCCGGTGCATTTCGCATAGGGCAGCTCGTTGGAGGCGCAGAAGTCACCCACGACAATGCGCGCTTTCTTGCCAGCCCCGTGCCCGTGGGGCTGCACATCGTCGGCTCCGTGATTTATAGCCTGATGGGGGCATTTCAGTTTTCGCCGGGCTTCCGCCGCCGATACCCACAATGGCACCGTGCAGCGGGCCGCATGCTGATTCCCTGCAGTCTGATCGTAGCGCTGTCCGGCATCTGGATGGCCCAGCATTTCCCTTTGGGGAAACTTCAGGGACCGCTGGTCGCGGATTTTGACGGTCGTTCACTCTATATCATCCGGATGCTGGTTGGGTCGGCGATGACGCTCTTCATTGGGCTTGGCATCGCAGCACTCCTGAAACGCGATTTCCGAAGTCACGGAGCCTGGATGATTCGTGCCTACGCCCTCGGCCTTGGCGCGGGAACCCAGGTTCTCACTCACCTCCCGTGGTTTCTCTTCTCGGGCATCCGAGGAGAAGCCGCCCGGACCTTATGCATGGCTGCAGGCTGGGCCATCAATATTGCCGTAGCCGAATGGTGGATTGTCCGGACAAATCGCAACGCGGATTCACGCCTAGTTCGTGCAGGCTCATGAACCATCGCGGAAATCAATCCGCAGCCTGCCAGGCGCGCGGCTTGGACATGCAAGACCCACTGCCCCTTTTTACCGCCCAGACGCGGTGAGATGGCTGACACCGGACGGAGCCGTTGACGATTATTCCGGCTTAAGGGAGCGGGATGAAAGAGATCGGCACCCGCATGCGTGTGGGCACCGGAACGCCGGCCTTGAGGCCCGGTGTGAATTTCCACTGTGCCACCGCCCTCATCGCCCTCACCTCGAACTTGCGATGCATCATCTCTCGTTGAGAAAGCGTGGGGTTCCCCCCTCCTTTTAAGGAGCTTGGACCGGGAAGGGCGGTGACGTTGCGCACCCGGCCTTCTTCATCGACGATGAATTCCACCACCACCGTGTCACCGATGCCGGCACGCCGCTCCATGATCGGATAGCTAGGGCTCGCTTGGGACGTCGCCTGGGGAATCTGATCGAGTTCGCTCAGCCCGAAAACCTTCGGTCCGGCTTCCTGCCCTGCAGCCGACTTACCGGCATCGGCCGACACAGCTCCTTCGTTCGCTTGAGTTGACGGCCGGACCAGGATCGGATCCGCGCTCGCCACCGTGAGCGGATTGGCCGCGAGGGAACCGGCGTAGCCACTCAAACCCATGAGAACGATGACGGCGGTGCGGCAAGCCCACGGCCGGCTCGGAGGGCTGCTGTAACGGCTGTGGCGGTTCCATTTCCCGGACGCATCTGACGCGGAGTTCATGGTCTTCATGATATTCATCGAGTTGGGGAGGCTGAGGGTT
>JBEHYX010000158.1:0-4462 GCA_048497945.1 Verrucomicrobiota bacterium
GAGGACATCGCGCATCGGCAGCAGGCACGAGCCGAGCTGCACGGTCACTTTGACCTTCACGTCGAGGACGATATCAAGGGTTTTTTCTTCCATGGGAATATTCCGGGATTGAACCCGCGGCGGCGGCGGGAAGTTTGGCGGTGAGCTGCACGGCGATGTGGTCGCTGTCGAGGCCGACGGTCCCGAGGAACTTCGGGGTGCCGTTGAGCAGCAGGTTGGTCTGGCGAAGCTGGTCGGCCGGCATCTCGATCACGTCGCCGACGCGCAGGTCGGTGATCTCGCGCAGCGACACCTCGAAGGTGTCCCACTCGGCGCGGACCGGCATGGAGATGGTGGCGTAGGATTCCTGCCAGGAGGCCTTCTTCGCCACGGTGGTCGTGACGTTGGCGTCCTTCTGCCGGCGCGCCTGCATGCGGCGGACGAGCGGCTCGATCGTGTAGTACGGCACGCCGATCTGGATCTGCTCGGAGCAGTCGCCGAAATTCGCCTCGAGGGTCATGGCGAGCACGACGGCGTCCTTGGGGGCGGTCTGGAGGAAGCGGCCGCTGTTCTCGTGGCCGACAATGAGCGGGGTCAGTTCCTGCTCCGCCTTCCACTGGTGGCACCACTCCTCGAGGATCATGTGCACGACGTCGTCGAGCAGGGCGACCTCGATCTCGGTGAGGTAGCGCTCCGTCTTGATCGAATGGCCGCGGCCGCCGAGGAGGCGGTCGGCGATCGTCAGCGCCAGGCGCGGGTTGATGTCGAGGATGCTGACGCCCGCGAGCGGCTCGGCCTTGAACAGGCAGATGTGCGTCGGGCTGGGCAGCGACTCGGTGAACTTGGAATAGTTGACCGTGGTGAGCTTCGCCATCTTCAGGCCGAACTCCATGCGGAGGAACAGCGAGAGGCGCGCGCTCAGGTAACGGATGAAGTCCTCGTGGACGAGGCGCAGGCGGCGCAGCTCGACCTCGGACAGGAAGGCGGGATTCCGGAAATCGTAGGGCTCGACCTTGATGACGTCCGTGCTGGTGACCCGGGTGCCGTCCGCGCGGATGAGCGTGCGCTTCGCGACCGCCGTGTCCACGCCGCTGCCGCCCTGCGCGAGCAGCTTGTCGATCTCGGATTGGTCGAGAAAGTCGGTGGCGGTTTTTTGGTCGTCGGCCATGGATCAGGAATGGGAAAACACGAAGCAGCTAAGCAGCGAAGGGATGAATTGGCTTTGTTTCTTGGCTTCTTCGTGTGAAATCGACGGGGGTTACTGCACCACGAAGTCGGAGAAATACACCTGCTCGGCGACGCGGCTGCCCAGGGCCTGGTTGTAGGCCGAGACGAGCTTCTCGCGGAGGACGTTCTTGGCGCCCGGCTCCTCGAGGTCGGAGAGGCTGAGCGAGGAGAGCACGCCGAGCGTCACGTCGGTGAGGCGGGCCTTGTTCTCCTCGAAGGCGTCCTTGATCGTGTCGGGCTTGGCGCCGGTGACGACGAAGCTGGTCTTGAGGTAGCGGGTGCCCATCGTGCCGGAAAGGTTCACGACGACGTTTTCAAACTGGTAGGTGTCGGCGGTGCTGGCGCCGCCCTCGCCTTCCTTGCCGCCCTTCTTCTTCTCGCCGTGCCCGCCGCCTTCCTTCTTGGCGGCCTTTTCCTTCTCCGGCGCGTGGCCGGTCGCCGCCTCGCCCTCGACGGGCGCGGCGAGCTTGGCCTGCAGCTTGGGGAGCAGGACGAACTGGACGACGGCGAAGCTGGCCGCCGGGGCGAGCAGGATCGCGATGATCGCCGGCAGCCACGCCTTGAGCGGCGAGGCCTTCTTGGGCGCGGCGGCGGTGCCCTCGGCCGGCGCCGGCGCGGATTTCTCCGGGGCGGCGGCGGGCGCGGCTTCCTTCGCTTTTTCGTCGGGTTTGGCGGCCATGGCGGGAAACGGGGTTGGGCTTTAGCTGCGCTTCAGGTTGACGACGTCCTCGAGGATGCTGTCGGACACCGTGATGAGACGGGAGCCAGCCTGGAAGCTGCGCTGCGTGGTGATGAGCTGGGAGAACTGGTCGGTCAGGTCGACGTTCGAGGACTCGAGCGTGCCGGACTGGATCAGGCCGAGGCCGCTGCTGCCCGGGTCGTTGCTGCCGGCGAGGATGCCGCCGCCGACCGGGCCGGCCGCGCCGAGGCCGCTGTAGAGATTCTGGCCTTCGCGCATCAGCGCGCTCGGGTCGGAAAAGCTCTGGAGCTGGATCTGCGCCGTGGTGGCGGAAGTGCCGTCGGAATAGGACTCGATCAGGTGGCCGGCCGTGTCGAAGCTGATGGACTGGAGCTCGGCGCCCGCGGGCACGCTGGCGCCGATCTGGATGTCGGCGATCGAACCGCCCACCATGCCCTGCACGCGCAGGCCGCCGGAGGTCACGAGGTAGCCGTTGTCGTCGGGACGGAACTGGCCGTCGCGCGTCGCGTAGGTCGTGCCGCTGGTGGCGTCCTTCACGATGAAGAAGCCCTTGCCGGAGATGCCGAGGTCGGTGACGTTGCCCGTGCTGTTCAGCGAGCCCTGGTTGAAATTGGTCGTGATGGCCGCGAGCTGCACGCCGGTGCCGACCTGGACGGCCGACTGGCTGGAGGTCGCGCCGGAGGACGGCGCGGAGGCACGGAGCGTGTTGGAGAAGCTGTCGGCAAAGCTCGCCGTCGAGCTCTTGTAGCCCGTGGTGTTGATGTTCGCGATGTTGTTGCCGATGACTTCGAGGCCCTTCGAGAAGGTGCGGAGAGCGCTGACGCCGGAGGTAAGGGTGCCGATGAGGGACATGGTGGGAGACGGGTTGAGAGTTGAGGGAGGGAGGGGCGGTTAGGCAGCCGGCGGAAGGTCGGCCGTGGCGGGCGTGTTCTCCACGCGGGTGACGGTGCTGAGGGCGTAATTATTGCCGTCGATGACGAGGGCCGGGCCGCTGTCGGTGCTGACGACGGCGGAGACCTGGCCGGTGACCGGGTTGCCGTCCTTGTCGGCGGCGGTGACGGTGCGGCCGAGCATGCCGGTCGCCGAGGCGTTCTGCTGGTCGGCGCGGAGCGCGGCGATCTCGCTGGCGGTCGTGGTGCTCGTCTGCAGCGCGGAGAACTGCGCCATCTGCGAGATGAACGCGGTGTCCTCCATCGGCTTCATGGGATCCTGCTGCTGGAACTGCACGGCGAGGAGCTTCATGAAGTCCTGCGAATCGAGCTGCTGCTTCACCTTGCGGGTGGGAGTCGTGGTGCTGTAGGCCGCGACATTGGCGGCGGAGTTGGCGGAACTGGTGGCGTCGACGGGCATGGGAGGGAAAGGAAGAAGGAGGAAGGAAGAATTAAGAAGTTCGGGGAGCGGGTTGGTCGGAGCGGGCGTGTGATTTCTTCCTTCTTAATTCTTGCGTTTTACTTGGTTGGTTTAGGCGAGGGCGGAGAGGCGGAGGGAAGTGGGCAGGAGGACCGGCGCGCGGGCGGAAGCCGGCTCCGGGAAAAAGGTGTCGCGCAGCAGCGAACGGCCGGCGAACGGCGCCGCCTCCTCGAACAGCGCGCGCGGGGCGCGCTGCGGCAGGTCCTGCTGGGCGGCCTGCTGCTGGGAGCGGCCGAACTGCTGCTGGGAGTTGCCGGAATTCGGCGAGGGGGTGTCGCCCGGCGAGAAGACCGGGGCGGCGTAGCGGCGGACCTGCTCGGGCGAGGCGCTGGCGACGGCCTGCATCTCGCGGGTGAGCACGGCGCGGAGCTCGGTGGAGTCGGTGCGGAAATCGGTGTGCACCTGGCCGCCGCGCAGCTCGACGCGGACGCTCAGGTCTTCGCCGCCGAACTTCAGGCGCAGCTGGACGCTGCCGGAGCGCTGCATGCTGGCGGAGAACTGCGCGTCCACCAGGCCGGTGACGGTGGCGACGGCGCGCTCGGCGAAATTTTGCCCCGCAGAGGCCTCGGCTGGCGCGGTGATTCGCTCCGCGGGCGTCGGCATCACTTGGAAATCCGGACGAACCGACACCGCCGAAGATTCGGCGCTGCGGGCGGTCTGGACTTCCTCAATCGGAGCGGCTGACATGATGGAGTCCGTTTTAGCAACGGCGATGCCAGCCTCTGGTGACCTGGGCTTAACTTGTTTATCCCCAGTTAATACAAAGTTTCTTTCGTTGGCGGCTTTTTCCAAACCGGAGGCCCCGCGGGAGCGGCTCATTTTCGCGGCAAATATTGCCCGGCCGGTTTCGGCCTGGTCGCCGGGGGTGAATGAACCGCGCGCCTCGAGGCGCGTGACCGCCTGGCCCGGCAGTTCCAGTTCGGCGCGGATCTCGACCGGCGTGCCGGCCGTGGCGGCGTGCTCGCCCGACGCCTTGGTGGCGGGCAGCTCGAGCTTGATTTCCACCGCGCCGTCGGCGGCTTGGGCGATCTTGAACTCCCCCGCCCTGGTTTCGGCTTGGGCGGCGCTCGCGTCCGTCGATCCCGGCCCGCAGGGACGCGGGCCCTCCGCCGAAGTCGTCGATGTGGAAATCGACGACCACCTCCG
>JBEHYX010000159.1:0-4369 GCA_048497945.1 Verrucomicrobiota bacterium
TTGAGGTTGTCGAGCAGCGACTGGATCAGCAGCTTGCTGCGCTCGAGGCGCGACGGCTTCACGTCCTGCGCCATCATCGAGCGCGAAAGGTCGACGGCGATGATCACCTCGCGCGACTGGTCGAGGGTCTTTTCCTCGAGCACGCCCCACTGCGGGCGGGCGAGGGCGACGACGCACAGCATGAGGCCGAGCCAGAGCCAGATGCGCGGGCGGTTGTCGGCGGTCGTGTGCTTGGCGCCAAGGGAGACGTCAAAGGCCCCGGCCCAGGCGCGCGCAATCTTCGGCCAAGAGGCGGCGGTGCGCGAGGTGTGCCGCACCAGCTCCCAGATCAGCAGGAGCGCGAGCGGCACGAGCAGCCAGAGGATGTGCGGGGAGAAGAAGCTCATGGCTGGCGATCGACCACGCAAATGCCGACACACCCCGGCGCTGCGCGCCACCCCTCTTGATAGAGGGGATTCAATTCCGGCGTGCCGAGGTCCCCGCTATGAAGAGGGGTGCCCGACAGGGCGGGGTGTGTGAGCGGTTGGATCATGGTTTAAGTCGTGATTGCTTTCTTGCGCCGGAACGGCAGCGGCGGCGGCAGGGCGGCGAGGGCGCCGAGGAACAGCAGCGCGGCGCCGGGGATCGCGAACCACGCGAACAGCTCGGTCGCGAGGATGTAGGACTTGGCCTGGAATTCGATCTTCTGCGCGGCGTCGATCGCGGCGAAGGCCTTCTCCGCGGTGTCGACGTCGAAGGCGCGGAAGAATTTCCCATTGGTGGCGTCGGACATGGCGCGCAGCGCGCCTTCGTCGAGGTCCGACGGGTAGCGGCGATAGCCGAGCTTGCGGCCGGCCTCGTCGAACACGGGCATGCGCACGAGGCCGTCGCGTCCGGCGCCGATGGTGTAGACCGGGATGTTGCGCGCCCGGGCGATGTCGGTGGCCTGTTCGGGCGTGAGCACGCCGCGGTTGTTGGCGCCGTCGGTCATGAGCACGACGAACGCACCCTTGCGCTTGCCGCCTTCCTCGCGCTTGGCCTGCTCGAGGCGGGTGAGCGCGACGCCGAGGCCGTCGCCGATGGCGGTGCCGTCCTCGATCATGCCGATCTGCAGGCGCTCGATCTGCTTCTCGAGCCAGGCGTGGTCGAAGGTGAGCGGCGCGAGCGTGTAGGCGCGACCGGAAAACACGACCATGCCGATGCGGTCGTTCACGCGCTGCTTGATGAAGGCCTGGATGACGGGTTTGATCGCCTGCAGGCGGTTGATCGGCTCGCCGTTGCGCTCGTAGTCCTCGGCCAGCATCGAGCCGGAAAGGTCCACGGAGAGCATCAGGTCGTAGCCCTGCTGCTTCACCTCGCGCTTGTCCTCGACGATCTGCGGCCGGGCGAGGGCGACGATCAGCAGCACGAGGCCGGTGAAGGCGAGGATGGCCGGCAGGCGCGAGCCGCCGATCAACGACGGCCGGTGCCACGCCGCGGCGAACGGCACCACGAGCACGGGCGCGCCGCGGCGGCCGCGCACCCACAGGGCGGCGACGAGCGCGAGCAGCGCGGCCAGCCACCAGGGATCGTGGAAGGTGTAATTACCGATGTTCATCGGGAAGAAACGCCAAACTCCAAATGCCGGATGCCAAGCAAGGTTCGAAAACCGAATTTCGAATTTTGCCCCGGGTTGTCGGGTTTATTTGGAGTTTGGACATCTGGCGTTTGGGATTTGCCGGGCGCAGCCGGTTACCGGCTGTGCCCGGCGTGCATCCGGGCGTGGAAGAAGCGGACGAGCGCATCGAGGCGCTCCTCATCCGTGCGGACGGTGAGCCGGCTCAGCGTGTTCGGGAAAATCTTGCTGAACGCGGCCTCGCGTTCCGCCACCCACGATGCGTGGGCGGCGCGCTGGGCGGACGAAGCCCCGTTCAGGTTGACCAGCCGGCCCGCGACCGGGTCGTAGGTGGTGAGCACGCGTTCGGCCGGCAGTTCGCGCTCCCACGGGTCGTCGACGCGGAAGCCCATCGTCTGGTAGCGGCGGGTCAGCACGGACCAACCCTCGGGCTCGATGCGCGGCGGAAAATCGCCGAGCCAGATCAGGATGCTGTGGCGCGGCGCGGCCTTCGCCAGCAGCCGCCACGGAATGAAGCCGGAGGACGGAGGACTGACGGCGGACGACAGCTCGGGCACCGGCTGCCCGAGCAGCTGGGCGGCGGCGTGGAGGATCTGGCCGCGGCCGCGCACCGGTTCCTTGAGCGTGTAGCCGGCGGGTGAGGCGTGGAGGAAGCCGACGCGGTCGCGGTTGACGGCGCCGAGCATCATGACGAGACCGGCGAGCTCCATCAGCGCCTCGCGCTTGGACTGTGCGCCGGAACCGAACTGCAGGCTGACGCTGTCCTCGAAGAGCAGCAGCAGCGAGACTTCGCGTTCCTCGATGAATTTCTTGCGATAGGGTTCGCCGAGGCGGGCGGTGACGTTCCAGTCGATGTCGCGGATGTCGTCGCCGAAGGTGTACTTCACGACCTGGTCGAATTCCATGCCGCGGCCGCGGAAGGCGGAGCGGTATTCGCCGCTGAGCACGTTCTCCACCGCATGGCGCACGCGCCACTCGAGCTGCCGGAGCAGGGCGAGCTGGGAGGTGACGAGGGAAACGTTGGTTTGAACGGGGGCGGACATCGGCGGGCTAAATCCCAAATCCCAAACTCCAAACTTCAAATAAACCGGAAGCTTTCAAATCCAAGGGAAGCTCGCGAGCTGTCCTGGAGATTTCCGTCATTGGGGTTTCTTTGGCGTTTGCGATCTGGGTTTTGTGATTGGCTGGCTCAGACCTTGGCCGGGACGGGCGTGCGGACCAGCACCTGGTCGAGCACCTTGTCGGCGGTAAGGCCCTCGGCCTCGGCCTCGTAGGTGAGGCCGACGCGGTGGCGCAGGGCATCGTGGAAGACTTCCTGGATGAGCGCGGGCGAGACGTAGTCGGCGCCGCGGAGCCAGGCGAGGGCGCGGCCGGCCTGGAACAGGGCGAGCGAGGCGCGGGGCGACGCGCCGAAGTTGAGCAGGCGGCGGGTGCCGGCGGCGCCGCCCTCGGGCTGGGCCGCGAGCTCGCGCGAGCTGCGGACGAGCGCCAGGATGTAGGCCTGCACGGCGGGCGAGACGTGGATGGCGTCGACCTGCACGCGGAGCGAGAGCAGTTCCTCGCCGCTGGAAACGGGTTTCAGCTCGGGCTGCTTGGTGACCTGGCCCCAGCGCTCCATCATCAGCGCCTCCTCGTCGGCGGACGGGTAGTCGACGAGCAGCTTGAAGAGGAAGCGGTCGGTCTGCGCCTCGGGCAGCGGGTACGTGCCTTCCTGCTCGACGGGGTTCTGCGTCGCCATGACGAAGAACGGGCGCGGGAGCTGGTGCGAGCCGCCGCCGATCGTGACCTGGCGTTCCTGCATGGCCTCGAGGAGTGCGGACTGCACCTTGGCCGGGGCGCGGTTGATTTCGTCGGCCAGCACGAGGTTGGCGAAGATCGGGCCCTTGTGGGTCGCGAAGCCGCCGTCCTTCGGCGAGAAGATCATGGTGCCGACGACGTCGCTGGGCAGCAGGTCGGGCGTGAACTGGATGCGCTCGAACTGGACGCCGAGGGCGGTGCCGAGCGACTTGATGAGGAGCGTCTTCGCCAGGCCGGGCATGCCCTCGAGGAGCACGTGGCCGTTGGCCAGCAGGGCGACGAGCATGCGTTCGATGACGGCATCCTGGCCGATGACGGCCTGGCCGATTTCAGTGCGGAGTTTCTGGGACCAAGAAGGACCGGTGATCATGGAAGAGAGCAATGGGCTTTAAGCGTTAAACAATAGGCATCAGGCCAAGGCGGCAAGCAAGCGGCGAGATGAAGGGTGGAACCCGACCTCCGGGCGGGGTTCAAACCTGCACGGAGTGCAGGTTTCACCAAGCTCCGACGGGGCGGGCGGACGTTTGACTCCATGGACGGATGATGGTTTCACCGGATTCAGGCTGAATGGCTGATTTTCCCGACATCGTGGAAGCGCCGCTGCGGGCGCGATTTGTCTCCCTGGGCGTCCAGCCGGGCGACGTGGAGGAGAGTTTCATCCGCGGCGCCGGGGCCGGCGGCCAGAAGATCAACAAGACCTCCTCAACCGTGCGCCTGAGGCATCGGCCGAGCGGGGTGGAGGTGCGCTGCCAGAGCGAGCGCAACCAGTCGGTCAACCGCGTGCTCGCCTGGACCGAGCTGGCCGACCGGCTGGAGGAGCGGCGGCGGTCCTTTGCCGCCGCCGCACAGGCGTCGCGCGAACTCGAGCGGCGCCGCCACCGCCAGAAATCCCGCGGCCAGAAGGCCCGGATGATCGAGGCCAAAAAACACCGCGACCGGAACAAAGGCGGGAGGGGAGGGGGGGGGGAAGAGGGGAGG
>JBEHYX010000160.1:0-4291 GCA_048497945.1 Verrucomicrobiota bacterium
TTCAATTCCGCGACGAGCGACGCCGAGGCCGGCGTCTCGCTCTTCACCTGTGCGGAAAAGCTGGGCATCCCGGTGCCTACGTCCTGCAACAAGCAGGGCAAGTGCAAGGAGTGCGTGGTCGAGGTGACCGAGGGCATGGACTGCCTGTCGAAGCCCGCGCCGCCCGAGCAGCACCTGAAGGGGAATTTCCGCCTGTCCTGCTGCGCCCGGGTCACGGCGGAGCAGGGGACCGTCCGCTGCCACACCATGCGGCGCGGCACGATGAAGATCGAGAAGCATGCCTTCGAGCTCCCGACCGGCCCGCGCTCGTGGCAGCTCGATCCGGCGGTCACCCGCGACGGCGAGCGCGTGCTGCTCGACGGCGAGGAGATCGACCGCCGCGCCGGCGCGCTGCACGGCCTCGCGATCGACCTTGGCACGACGACGATCGTCATGCGCCTGCTCAACCTCGAGACCGGCGAGGTCATCGCCGACTCGTCGTTCGAAAATCCGCAGCGCTTCGGCGGCTCCGACGTGATGGCGCGCATCCAGTACGACACCGAGGACCGCACCAAGACGCTCCAGCGCACGCTCACGGGCTACCTCGGCCGCGCGATCCTGGAATTCCCCGTCGACCCGCGCTCGATCTACGAGGTGATCATCGCCGGCAACTCGACGATGCGGGACATGTTTTTCAAGCTGTCGGTCTACTCAATCGGCCAGAGCCCATACCAGTCGCTCACCGAGGTCGAGCTGGCCGACGGCAAACGCACGACGACGAGCCTCGCCGACACCGCGCGCCGGCTCGGCCTGCCGATCCACCCGAAGGCGCGCGTTTACGGCCTGCCGATCATCAGCGGCCACGTCGGCGCCGACGCCGCCGCCTGCATGCTCGCGATCGACCTCGCCAACGAGGAGCGCGTCGTCGCCGTGATGGACATCGGCACCAACACCGAGCTCGTCATCGGCAACAAGCACAAGGTGCTCGCGGCCTCGTGTCCCGCCGGCCCGGCCTTCGAGGGCGGCCAGATCACCTTCGGCATGCCCGGCCTCCCCGGCGCGATCGAGAAGGTCGCGATCCGCGACGACGGCGCGGTCGAGGCGACCGTGATCGGCGACGTGCCCGCCGAGGGCATCTGCGGCTCGGGACTGGTCGACCTGATGAGCGAACTGCTGCGCACCGGGCGCATGAACGAGCTCGGGCGCTTCGAGGATGCGGGCCACGACTTCGTCGTCGCCGGCGGCGGCAGCGACCGCCCGGTCACCTTCAGCGAGGCCGACGTCAACGCGCTCGCCCAGGCCAAGGGCGCCAACGTCGCGGGCCTGCAGATCGCCTTCGCCGAGTACGGCATCGGCTACGACCGGCTCGACGTCTTCTACCTTGCCGGCGGTTTCGGCCGGCACCTCAACCTCGAGTCGTCGAAGCGCATCGGGCTGATCCCGAACATTCCCGACGCGAAGATCCTGCAGGTGGGCAACGCGTCGGTCGAGGGCGCCTGCATCGCGCTGCTCTCGCGGGCGAAGCGCGCGGAGCTCGAGGCGCTGGTGAAGCGCGTCACGCACTGCCGGCTCGAGACGCACCCGGGCTTTTTCGATTTCTTCGTCGAGGGCTGCCAGTTCGCGGCGGTCGGCGGCGCGCGGGAGGGCGCGGGCGCGTGACCATGGAAACCTACGACACCCGGCCCGGCCACGACGTGCAGCAGGCGGAATATGACCGCCTGTTGGGCTGGCCCGCGGGGCACGCCCCGGCGGAGCGCGCGCGGGAACTCGCGGGCTGGGCGCGGGCCTGGTACGCGGAACACGGCCGCCCCTGGCTCTACCTGCGCCGGGTCGCGCTCGACACGAGCGGCGGCGCGCTGCGGCTCGACGGCCGCGCATTCCAGTCCGGGCGGCTGCGGCAGCACCTGCTCGACCACCAGGCGCAAAGCGCCGTGCTCGTGGCGGTGAGCGCCGGCCGGGAATGCGAGGAGCACGCGCGCCAGCTCTGGCACGACGGCCGGCCCGACGAGTATTTTTTCCTCGAGATGTTCGGCTCGGCCGTGGTCGAGGACATCGTGGCGCGCACCAGCGGCCGCCTCTGCGACCTCGCCGGGCACCAGGGCCTGATGGCCATCCCGCACTACAGCCCGGGCTACAGCGGCTGGGACGTGGCGGAGCAGGGGAAGCTTTTCGCGCTCGTCGCCGAGGGCATGACGCAGCCGTTTCCGGGGCCGATCGAGGTGATGGCGAGCGGCATGCTGCGTCCGAAGAAATCGCTGCTGGCGGTCTTCGGCCTCGCGCCGGCCGCGGCGCCGGGCGCCGTGGTGGCGCCGGCGGCGACGCCGTGCGTGAACTGCTCCTTCGGTCCCTGCGCCTACCGGCGCGCGGCCTACCGCCACCTTCCCCGCACGGCCCGCGAGGCGGCGCCGGTGCCGGCCGCGGGCCCGCTCACGCGGGCCGCGACCTATTCGGTGAATTCCCGCGCCCTGAGGAAATGGGCCGCCGAGCGGGTGCAGGTGGACCAGCGCGCCGACGGCACCGTGGCCGCCACGTTCCGCTTCGACGGCACGACCTGCTCGAATCTCGGCGAGCCGCTGGCGTTCGATTATCGCGTGTCGCTCAGCGGGCCCGACGACGGCTACCGCATCCTCGAATCGAGCTGCACGCCCGCTCCCGGCGACGAGGGCTACCAGTCCACCTGCGCCTACCTGCAGGACGCCGACGGCCTCATGGCGGAGATCGCCCGCGAGAAGCCGCTGCTCGGCCGGCCGCTGGACGACGTCCTGCGCTGGACCCGCGCCGCCGCGCCTTCCGGCTGCCACTGCACCGCCGACAGCCGCGCCCACAAGTGGGGCCTCGCGCTCGAGGCGATCCACTTTGCGCTGGTGCAGGCCGGCGCCGCCCAACCCGTTTCCTAAATCCCCGCCATGATCAAACTCTGCGATCTCGATCCCGCCGCCTCCGCCAAACTGCCCCCGGGCTTCACCGACAAGTCCGGCGTCGGCGTCCATTACATCGACGCCTACGTGAAGCCGATGAATGCCGCGCTGCCCGACGGCACGCGCGTGTCCTGCAAGCGCCGCGGCCTGAAGGTCACGCTGCGCGTCGGCACCAAGAAGGGCGACGGCCTCATGCGCCGGCTGCAGGTCAGCACCGATCCGGTCGTCATGCTCCAGGCCTGCCTGCAGGAGGCCGCCAAGGCCGCCGGCGTCGAGCTCCAGGTCACCGACAAGGAAATCCTGATCACGCCCTGAGGGCGTGAAATTCCGAGTGTCAGGCAACTTTCAAGTTTCTCCTCCCCAAATCCCGGACCCGAAATCCTAGAACCTCAACCCTCCACGCACATGAGACCCGAACAATGGGAAATCTTCAAGAAGGCCGCCCGCGGCCAGAAACTCGACAAGGTCCCGATGGCCATGATCATCGACAGCCCCTGGATCCCGGGCTACGTCGGCGTGAAGCACATGGACTTCTTCCTGGATCCGCAGGTGTGGTTCCAGTCGCACCTGAAGATCCACCGGGAATTCCCGGACATCATCTTCGTTCCCGGCTGGTGGCTGGAATACGGCATGGCCGCCGAGCCGTCCGTCCTCGGTTCCAAGATCAAGTTCTGGCAGGACAACACGCCGAGCGAGTACCACATGCTCTTCAACATCGAGGATGTGGACAAGCTGCCGGAGTATGAGGTCGAGGCCGATGCGTTCATGGCGATGACGCTGCACCGCCTGCGCATGCAGCGGCAGCAGGTGCTCGACACCGGCGAAATCTTCACGATGGCGACCGCGCGCGGGCCGATGTGCACCGCCGGCTTCGCCCGCAACACGAGCGACTTCATGATCGACCTCGTCGAGAAGCCGGAGTGGGCGCACAAGCTCCTCGACCTCTGCACGCGCCTGATCATCGACTGGCTCAAGGCGCAGTGCAAGGCGATGGGCCCGACGGTCGAGGGCATCTTCCTCCTCGATGACATCGTCGGCTTCGTGAACGAGGAGCACTACCAGGAATTCTGCCACCCGTACCTCAAGCGCATCTGCGACGCGTTCCCGAAGGACTGGGTGAAGCTCTACCACAACGACGCCTCGATCGAGGCCTGCCTCGAGCACCTGCCCGACGTCGGCTTCAACATGCTCAACTGGGGCAAGCAGACCGACATCGCCGACGTGAAGGCGCGCGTCGGCAACCGGATCTGCCTCATGGGCAACGTCAATCCCCTCGAGGTCGGCGTGCGCGGCACCGCGGCGGAAGTCCGCGAGGCCACGCTCGACGTGCTCGAGAAGAGCGGCGGCGAGAACATCGTCCTCTCCGTCGGCGGCGGCACCAGCCCCGGCATGCC
>JBEHYX010000161.1:0-4280 GCA_048497945.1 Verrucomicrobiota bacterium
CGAGGTCGCCCGGCCCGTAGGGGCCGCCATAGGAGAGAAAGGCGTGGGCCGCGACCGCTCCGTGGAAATCGGCGAACTCGGTGAGTGCCGGGCGCCCCCGCAGCGCGACCTCCACCCGGCCATTCATGCGGCCGGCGAAGTCGGCAAGTATCTCCAGCGATTTGCGGCAGCGCAGCGCGCCGAACCAGCCGATCCGGATCGGCCCTTCGGCCGTTGGGCCGAGGGCGGGATTGTGGCCCCGCGCCGCACCCGCGCCATAGACCTTGTTCTCGACCAAGGCGACCGGCAGTTCCGACTGCCGATAGGCCTCGAAATAATCCTGCACGAAGGCCCGCGAGCTCGTGATGAGCAGGTCCGCGTCGCGCAGCAACCTGCGCTCGATGCCGCGCAGCGTGCGACCGACCAGATCGGGGCGCAACAGCAGCCGGTGGATGTCGAGGCATTCGTAGGCGACGGCCGGTGGTTCGCGCCACGCCGACCGCAGCCGGCCCGCGAGAAACAGCATTTCCAGATTGCGGGCGAGGATGACGTCGGGCCGCGCCCTGCCCCGCATCCGCCACCTGAGCGGTTCGGATGCCTTGGCGACGGCGAGGATGCGCTGCAAAAAGCGCGCGTCGAACGTCTCACCGAGCGCGACATGGTCGCCCGGGCCGAGATCCGGGGCAGCGCTTCCGGCCCGCCGGAAGCCGGCGACCGACACCGTGGCCCCGCCATCCCGCAGCATCTTCTGCCGCTTGGCGACCGTGGTGTCACCCGTGTTCGACGCCAAGTAGAGTATGTCCAACACGTCAATCCCTCCGCCAACGGCTGGTGCGACAGCGCCAGATCGAGGGGACAGCAGAGGGCAAAAGCTTCGCAGTCTGCGCCACGGCACGCCGCGCCGCAGGCACTAAAGCCGCTGACTCGTCTCGATCTGACGGATGAATTGGAGGCGGTTAGGCTGGCCGCTTCAACCGACCGTGCGGGAGGCAGGTCTGCGGCGAACGCATGTCTAGGGACAGGGCCGGCGCGGCTGGAACGGCGCCCTAGCCGCGCGCGCCGATGCGCGGCGCCAAGCCGGAGGGCAGGCCCGTCGGCTGTGCCGCTAGAGGGCGCCCCCTCCGGGGCCCGGCCGGCAAACTGCGGCTGTAAACGTCATATTTACCCCGATGTTGCAGAACAGAGCCGGAACATCTATACATCGTTCAGCCTTTGTTCTGATTCCCGAAGGGGACAAACCGATGCTTACGCGCAAGCAGCACGAACTCCTCATGTTCATCCATGAACGCATGAAGGAGAGCGGAATTCCCCCCTCCTTCGACGAGATGAAGGATGCGCTCGACCTGCGCAGCAAGTCGGGTATCCACCGACTGATCACGGCGCTGGAAGAACGCGGTTTCATTCGCCGCCTTCCCAATCGTGCCCGCGCCCTCGAGGTGATCCGGCTGCCGGACTCGATGAACCCATCGCTCGGTGGCCGCAAAGCACGCTTCGAGCCGAGCGTCATCGACGGAACCCTCGGGCGCGTGGCGACGCCGCCACCACGCCCCACGCCGCAGATGCCGGGCATGTCGGACGCTGGCCGCCCGGTCGCCATCCCCGTTATGGGCCGCATCGCGGCCGGTACGCCCATCGAGGCGATCCAGAGCCACAGCCACACGATTGCCGTGCCACCCGAAATGCTGGGTGGCGGCGAGCACTATGCGCTCGAGGTTCGCGGTGACTCGATGATCGATGCCGGCATCTTCGACGGCGACACCGTGATCATCAAGAAGCAGGACACTGCTGCCACCGGCGAGATCATCGTCGCGCTGGTCGACGAGGAGGAGGCCACGCTGAAGCGGCTGCGCAAGCGCGGCAATTCGGTGGCCCTCGAAGCGGCCAATCCGGCGTACGAAACCCGGATCTTCCCCCCCGACCGGGTGAAGGTGCAGGGCCGGCTGGTGGGCCTCCTCCGCCGCTACTGATCCTGTCTGACAGGGGCGGCCGGGCCTTGGATTTTCGCGGTTTCCGCGAAAATCGCCTTCCCACTCGTCTGCCCGCTGACTAGTGTCGCGCCGCGTTAGGCGGAGTCGGAATTGGCGGCGGGGACGGACTGGGTTGCGGTGGACTGGGGCACGTCCAATGTGCGCGCCTGGGGCATCGCGGCCGACGGATCGCAGACCTTTTCAGCCAGTTCCGACAAGGGCATGGGCAAGATCGGGCGCGCGGACTATCCCGCTGTGCTGGATAGCCTTGTCGGCGGACAGACGACCGGTGCCGTGGACGTGGTGATCTGCGGCATGGCCGGCGCCCGGCAGGGATGGATGGAAGCCCCCTATTTCGAAACACCGGCGGCGCTCGGCCAGTTGGCGGCGCGCGCCGTGACGCCCGAGGGCGCCAGGACCGGGCTCAGGCCGCGCATTCTTCCGGGCGTCTGCCAGCGCGGCGCGGCCGGCGAAGACGTGATGCGCGGCGAGGAAACCCAGGTCCTGGGTCTGTTGCGCCTGCGCCCTCGGTTCGAGGGCACCGCTATTCTGCCGGGCACCCATTCGAAATGGATCGAGATCCACGACGGCCGGATCGTCCGCTTTCAGTCCGCGATGACCGGGGAACTGTACGAAGTCTTGTCGCAGCATTCGGTGCTGCGACATTCCTTTGCCGGCGAACAGAGCGGTCCCGAAACCGAGGCCGGAGCGGCGGCGGGCATGGAGGCGGGACTGACCCATCCGGAACTCGTCACCTCCCTCGCCTTCCGCACTCGCGCCGCATCTCTGCTGTCCGGCAAGGGCGCCGACTGGTGTTCGGGCTATCTGTCGGGGCTGTTGATCGGCACCGAGATCGGCGGTCATCGCGACTGGCTCCGCCCGGGCGTCGTGCCCCTGATCGGCTCGACGCGTCTGTGCCGCACCTATGCATCGGTGTTGCAGAAGATCGGCATCGAGAGCGTGACGATCGACGCTACGGATGCCACGCTTGCCGGCTTGAAGGAGGCCCGCGCCCAATGAGACGCGAAATCATCGCCATCCTGCGCGGCGTAACCCCTGCACACGCCAACAGCGTGTGCGAAGTGCTGGTCGGGGCCGGCATAACCATCATCGAGATCCCGCTGAACTCTCCCGATCCGCTGGTCTCGATCGGCAATGCCGCCAAGGCCTTCATCGGCCGGGCCGAGATCGGCGCGGGTACCGTGCTGAGCACCGACGACGTCGAGGACGTGAAGTCGGTCGGCGGCTCGCTGATCGTCTCGCCGGACACCAATGAGGAGGTGATCCGCCGCACTCGCGCCCTGAGCATGGCCTCCTACCCCGGCGTATTCACCCCGACCGAAGCCTTCCGGGCGGTCCGCGCCGGCGCGGACGGTCTCAAATTCTTCCCCGCCGAGGTGCTGGGCGCTGCCGGGATCAAGGCAATGAAGGCCGTGCTCCCCCGGGAAATCCCGGTTTATGCAGTGGGTGGCGCCAACCCCGATAATTTCCGGGAGTATTTCGCCGCGGGCTGTGCGGGATTTGGGCTCGGCAGCTATATCTTCAAGCCGGGCATGGCGCTTGACGAGATCGCGCAACGCGCCAAAGCGGCCGTGGCCGCCTATGACGAAGGAAGAAAGCAATGACCGATACTGCCGAGCTTTTCATCGACAGCCGGTGCGAGTTGGGCGAAGGGGTGTTCTGGCACCCGTTGGTCGAGCGCCTGTTCTGGTTCGACATCCTCAACAAGACGCTGTTTTCGGCCACTGCAGGCGGCATCATGGTCGACCGCTTCACCTTCGAGGCGACGGTGACCGCGGCCGGTGTCATCGACGCCGACAACCTCGCGATCGCAGCCGCCGCCGGGATTTTCCGGCTGCAGCTCTCGACCGATACGCGCGAGATCATGGTGCCCCTCGAGCCGGACAGCACGACGACGCGCAGCAATGATGGCCGTGTCGGCCCCTCCGGCGCTTTCTGGATCGGCACCATGGGGCTCAAGGATCCGGGTAAGATCGCGGCCGGCGCACTCTACGCCGTCCGCGACGGCGCGGCGACCAAGCTGCTGAGCGACGTCCACATTCCCAACGCCACGTGCTTCTCGCCCGACGGCACGACGGCGTACTTCACCGACGGGGTCACGCGCACGATCCGCCAGGTCTCCATCGACCCGACGACCGGCCTGCCGAACGGGCCCTGGCGCGACTTCGTCCGGGTCGAGGCTCCCATCGAGCCCGATGGCGCGGTGGTCGACAGCGAAGGCTTCCTCTGGAATGCGCATTGGAACGGCGGCCAGGTGGCGCGGTACTCGCCCGACGGCAAGCTCGACCGCGTCGTCAAGGTGCCGGTCAGCCG
>JBEHYX010000162.1:0-4274 GCA_048497945.1 Verrucomicrobiota bacterium
GTGGGTGAGTTTGTGCTTTTCGCCCCCCACCCCGACCCTACGGCGGAGGATATTCGCCGTTCATCGCACCGGGCTTGCCGCGCAGGCGCCGCGGCCCAAGCTGGCGGCAAATGAATTCCCGTCTCCTCCTGCTGGGCGCCGTGTTGGGCGCCACCACCTGCGTCCCGGTCCACGCCTCCTCGGCCATCACCCAGGAAGCCGTCACCGCCGAGCGCATGACCACCGAATCCGCCAAGGCCAACGCCTTTTTCGACCGCACCTTCGACGAGGACGTCGACCGCAGCCCGATGACCCAGGGCTACCTCGGCATCAAGAAGGACCACGACAAGTGGGACGACTTCACCGAGGCCCGCGAGCTGGAGAACCTTGAGCTCACCGTGCGCCGCCTCGCCGAGCTGAAAAGCACGATCCGCTACGAGTGGCTCAATGAGCAGACGCAGGTCAGCTACCGGCTTTTCGTGCAGCAGGCGGACCATGCGATCGAGGGCTGGAAGTGGCGCAACCACGGCTACGTCTTCACGCAGATGGGCGGCATGCATGCCGACATGCCGGCGTTCCTGATCAACTACCACCAGGTGGACAACGTCGCCGACGCCCAGGCCTACGTCACGCGCCTGCGGGCCATTCCCGCGCTGTTCGGCCAGCTCCGCGAGCGTTCCGAGCAGCAGGCGGCGCTGGGCATCATGCCGCCGAAGTTCGTCTACCCGCTGCTGATCGAGGCCTCGCGCGAGGTGATCACCGGCGCGCCGTTCGACGGCTCGGACAAGCCGTGCGCGCTGTTCGAGGATTTCACCGGCAAGGTCAATGCGCTCAAGGACGCGGATGCCGCCGCAAAGCAGCAGCTCATCGCCGACGGCCGCAAGGCGCTGCTCGAGGCGGTGAAGCCCGCCTATGATCAGCTCATCGCGCTGTTCGAAGCGCAGGAAAAGCGCACCACCGACGACGACGGCGTCTGGAAGCTCCCCGAGGGCCGCGACTACTACAACTTCATGCTGCGCCGGTCGACGACGACGAACCTGTCGGCCGACGAGATCCACGAGCTCGGCCTCAAGGAAGTGGCGCGCATCCACGCCGGAATGGAGGAGATCAAGCAAAAGACCGGGTTCAAGGGCGACCTGAAGGCGTTCCTCGCGTTCATGCGCGACGACCCGCAGTTCAGCTACCCGACGACCGATGCGGGCAAGGCCGCCTACATGAAGCGCGCGAACGAGATCATCGACGACATGCGCAAGCGCCTGCCGGAATTCTTCGGCGTGCAGCCCAAGTCGCCGCTGATCGTGAAGAAGGTCGAGCCGTTCCGCGAGAAGGGCCAGGCCGGCGCCTTCTACGAGCCGCCGTCCGCCGACGGCACGCGCCCGGGCATCTACTACGTCAACACGATCGATATGCGCGGCCTGCCGATCTACGAGATGGAGACGCTCGCGCACCACGAGGCGATCCCCGGCCACCACATGCAGATCGCGATCGCGCAGGAACTGAAGGGCATGCCGAAGTTCCGGATGTTCGGCGGCTACAACGCCTACCAGGAGGGCTGGGCGCTCTACGCGGAATATTTCCCGAAGGAATTCGGCTTCTACTCCGATCCCTACCAGGACTACGGCCGGCTCTTCGACGAGCTGCTGCGCGCCGTGCGCCTCGTCGTCGACACCGGCATCCACGCCAAACACTGGACGCGCCAGCAGGTCATGGACTACTTCCGCGCCAACACCTCGAACTCCGAGCGCGACGTTTTCACCGAGACCAACCGCTACATCGTCTGGCCCGGCCAGGCGTGCAGCTACAAGGTCGGCATGCTGAAGATCCTCGAGCTGCGCGAGCGCGCGAAGAAGGAACTCGGGCCGAAGTTCGACCTGCGCGCCTATCACGACCTCGTGCTGAAGAACGGCGCGCTGCCGCTCGACCTGCTCGAGGACAACGTGAACAGCTGGATCGCAAAGCAGAAGGGCTGAGGGGCCCCGGCATCGCGTGGCTTTTGTAGGGGCGGTGCTTGCGCCGCCCTTGTGCATGAGGGCGGACCAAGGTCCGCCCCTACAGGCTTACTTGAGCTCCAGCTCGCGCTCGAGCCACGCGACGCGGTCGGCGGCGACCTCGGCCGTGTGCAGGTCGTGGCCGGCGGCGTACGTCGCCAGGTGCTTCGGCACCTGCGCGGCGGCGTAATATTCCGCGGCCTGCTTCGCGCTGACGTACTCGTCCTTGTTGGCGAACTGGAAAAAGATGCGGGCCGGGGCGAGCTTCGGCACATAGAGCACCGGATCGATCGTGCCGATGTCGGCGCGGTAAGCCGCGGGATCCTTGGGCTGGTGGGCAAAGAACATCCAGTCCGACCAATGCGGCGCCGCCGCCATGAAGACGTAGGTCTTGGCGCGGGCGTCCAGCGCGCTCGCGATCATGCCGTACATGGCGCCGAAGTCGTGGCCGACGAACGCCACGCGCTTCGGGTCGAGGCCGGGTTGCGCGAGCAGCAGGTCCATCGCGCGGCGGATCTCCTTCACCTGGTGCACGGCCTGCGCCTTGTCCTCCTCGGGGATGCGGTTGCCGTACCATTTCGGCTGCGCCCACATGGTGTCGATCAGCAGCGAGGTGACGCCGCGGCCGGCGAGGGCGACGGCTTCGTTAAGAAATTCCGTGCGGTTGGTCGTCGCGGGCTCGCCGAGCCAGTGTACGTAGAGGATGGCGGCCTGCGGGCCGGCGGGTGCGGCGGGGGAAACGAGGTAGGCCTTCACCGGCTGGTCGACCGGCGTGAAGGTGATGTCGCGCACCAGTGCCGCGCCGCGCGTCTCGCGCCCGACTTCGGTGACCGGCAGCGGGGCCGACTTGTCGTAGGCGAAGAGGTCGGTCGGCGGCTCGGCGGCGGCCAGGATTTCAGCGACAAGCACAAAACATACCCCGGCGGTCATCCTGAG
Organism: Verrucomicrobiota bacterium; assembly: GCA_048497945.1. GTDB lineage: Bacteria > Verrucomicrobiota > Verrucomicrobiia > Opitutales > Opitutaceae > Lacunisphaera. The sequence goes on from JBEHYX010000162.1 coordinate 2,904, forward strand.
CGCAGCGAAGGATCCACGAATAAAACGTGAGCTGCGCCGGCCGAGTGGATCCTTCGCTGCGCTCAGGATGACGACCGGGGGTGGGGTGAGTTGGTCTGATTGCATGGGGTGTCGGTAGGATAACCCCGCGTTGCGCGCAATCCCGTCGCGGTGAGCGGCCTAAAAAACGCGACGGCCGGTCACAGCGCGAGCCGGCGGAGATTGTCGCAGACGATCGCGGCGGCCACGGCGGCGTTGAGCGACTCGGCGCCGCCGAACTTCGGGATCGTGATGCGGCCGGTCAGGCGGGCGGCGACGGCGGGGGAGAGGCCGCGGCCCTCGCTGCCGATGACGATGACGGCGTCGCGCAGCGGCTTGAGGTCGTGGACGTTGTCGCCGGCGAGATCGCAGCCGAGCACCGGCACCTTGAGTCCGGCGAACGCGTCGGCGAGCGGAGCGGTGAAGGCCGGCATCCGCGCGAACGAACCCATGCTGGCGTGGATGACCTTGGCGGAGAAAAGGTCGGCGCAGTCGGGCGAGAGCAGCACGCGGTCGAGGCCGTACCAATCGGCGATGCGCAGCAGCGTGCCGACGTTGCCCGGATCCTGGATGCCGTCGAGCGCGAGCGTAAGGCCGCGATCGAGGATGCCGGCGGCAAGCGCCGGCCGCGCGATCCTGCCGACGGCGAGCACGCTCGACGGGGTCGGGAAGTGGCTGATGCGCGCCATTTCGTCGGCGGTGATTTGGAGGCGGGGTGCCCTCACCCCGCGGGACGAGGGCGTCCCGCCTCCATTCCAAGCTTCGGTCGCGTAGATCTCCACGAAGGGAAACTTCGCCGCGACCAGCTCGGCCACGACCTTCTCGCCCTCGACGGCGAACAGCCCGAGCTCCTCGCGGTGCTTTTTTTCCTGCAGGGAGCGCAGGCGCGTGACCTCGGCTTTCGTGAGCGGCATCCGGCCAGCAAACAGCCGCAGCGGATGAAGGCAATCCGCCTTCGCCCAGCCGGCGGAGAACCGGACGGCGTCGCGCGCCGGAAGCGGAGTGACGGCGGTTTTGTGACGGCCGTGTTTCGCGCGCGTTAAGCTTGCGTGACGCGAGGGGTCGCGCGTTGACCGCATATTTTCGCTGCGTGCAGGGTCGCGCCCGACCTATGCAATTCACCCAACCTCGTGTTCTTTCCTTCCTCCGGCCAAGCCGCCGCTTCCTCGCCGGCGCCGCCCTCGCGCTCCTGGCCGCCGCCGGGCTCGCCGCCGAAAACACCGGCACCCTCGCGGGTCGCGTCACCGACGCCTCCACCCACCTGACGCTCGCGGGCGCCCGCGTGGCCATCGCCGGCACGGCGTCCGAGACCTACACGGAAGCGGCCGGCCCCCACGCGCTCGACCACCTGCC
>JBEHYX010000163.1:0-4265 GCA_048497945.1 Verrucomicrobiota bacterium
CATCTTGATGTACTTCTCGGCGTAGGTGCGGAGGGTGGGGAGCTTGCGCTCGCGGAGGGCGGAGTTGGCGTGGAGCTGCAGCGCGGAGCGCGTGAACACCAGCGTCATGACACCGTACAGGTTGAAATGGCCGCCGAAGCCCTTCTCGGCGTCGTCGAAGAAGCCGGTGGAGCTGGTCTGCTCGATGCGCTCGACCATGCGCTCGATGAGGCGCGAGGTCTCGTCCTTCTTGGAGAGGCCGAGGCTGTAGCGGCAGACGGCCTTCGCGATGTTGAAGGCCTGCCAGTAATTGTCGTAGTCGCTGCGCGTGAGCAGGAGCTTGTCGAGCCGCTGGCGGGTTTCCTCGACGAGGCGCTCCCAGACGGGGTTGCGCTCCTTGGAGGGGCCGAAGGACAGGAGGCCGAGCGCGGCGTAGGCGAGGCCGTTCTCGTGGGCGGGCTCGGTGAAGGCCTGGGCCGTGATGCAGCGGGCGGTGAGGTCGATCAGGTCGTAGCCCTTGAGCGTGGTCTCGCCGGTCGCGCGGTAGTATTCGCCGAGGGCGAAGGCGACGTGGCCGGGTTCGTCGGAACGGGAGGTTTCGGTCGCGACGGGAGTGACGGTGCCGTCGGCGTTGATTGAATCAAGGTTATGGCCGAGCATCGAGCGGGCCATGTCGAGACATTGCTCGGAAAAGCTATTCATTCAGTGAACGGTCAGATTGGTTGGGGAAGGTGAAGACGGGCAAGGACGAAGTTGGTTACTTTACGATGAGTTTGATGAACTCCGCGTTCGTCTTCGTCTTGCCAAGGCGCGTGACCATGGTGTCGGTGGCCTCCTCGATCTTCTGCTGCACGAGCGCACGGCGGAAGAAATGGATGCCCTCGAGGGTCTTCGGGTCGCTGATCAGCAGCTCCTCCTTGCGGGTGCCGGAGGACTGGATGTTGACGGCCGGCCAGATGCGCATTTCCGCGGCCTTGCGGTCGAGGACGAGCTCCATGTTGCCGGTGCCCTTGAATTCCTGGAAGATCACGTCGTCCATGCGGCTGCCGGTCTCGACGAGGATGGAGGCGATGATCGTCAGGCTGCCGCCGTCCTCGGTGTTGCGGGCCGCGGCGAAGAGCTGGCGGGGCTTCTCGAGCGCGCGGACGTCCAGGCCGCCGGTGCCGGTGCGGCCGGAGTTCTTGGCCGTGTTGTGCGCGCGGGCGAGGCGGGTGAGGGAGTCGATGAGGAGCACGACGTCCTTGCCGGCCTCGACGAGGCGCTTGGCGCGCTCGATGCAAAGGTCGGCGATGCGGATGTGGTTCTCGACCGGGTCGTCGTTGGACGAGGCCCAGACCTCGGCGGGGACGCTGCGCTTGAAGTCGGTGACTTCCTCGGGGCGCTCGTCGACGAGGAGGATCATGACGTGGCACTCGGGATGGTTCTGCAGCACGCCGAGGGCGATGTCGCGCAGGTAGGTGGTCTTGCCGGTGCGGGGCGGGGCGACGATGAGGCCGCGGGTGCCCTTGCCGATCGGGGCGAAGAGGTCCATGACGCGGGTGGTCATGCGGCCGTCCTTCAGCTCGAGCTTGATCTGCTCGTCGGGCGTGATGGTGGTGAGGTTGGCGAAGTCGGTGCGGCGGCGGCGCTCGTCGATGTCGAGGCCGTCGACCTTCTCGATGAAGCGCACCTTGGGATTCGGGAAGCGCGGGTCGGGCGTGGCCGTGGCCGTGATGGTGCTGCCCTGGTTCAGGTGGAAGCGGCGGATCAGCTCGCGCGGCACGAACGGGTCCGTGGGCCGGCGCTTGCCGAACTTGGCGAGGTCCAGCAACTGGCCGTTGCGGCTGTTGTCCAGGTCGAGGATGCCCTCGACGCGGATGGTATTTTCCGGCTGGGCCGGGGGAGTTGACGGGGCCTGCGACTCAGCGGGAGCGGCCGGCGGGTTATCTTTATCCATACGAAAACGGTTAACGAATCGCTAGGCTTGACCGTGCAATCCGTCGGGGGCATTTCTCAAACCTCAGCTTCAACCCCCAGAATAAATCAGGAGAGAAACTAGTGACGGACCAAACGATTACCTCAGTGTCTCGCGAAAGCCGGATTTTTAAACCGTCGGCCGAATTCAAGACCCAAGCAAACCTTGGCAGTTTCGCTGCGTACCGTACCCTGTACGCCGAGTCTGTCAATGCCCCAGACAAATTTTGGGCGAAACAGGCGCGCGAGCATCTCGTCTGGGACAAGCCCTTCAAGCAGACGCTGAAGTGGAAGGCGCCCCACGCCAAGTGGTTCCTGGGCGGCAGGTTAAACGTGGCCGCCAACTGCCTTGACCGCCACCTCGGCACCGCGCGCGCGAACAAGGCCGCGATCATTTTCGAGGGCGAGCCGGGCGACGTCCGCACGCTGACTTACGCGCAGCTGCACCGCGAGGTCTGCAAGTTCGCCAACGTCATCGAATCGCTCGGCCTGAAGAAAGGCGACCGCGCCGCGATCTACCTTCCCATGGTCCCCGAGGCCGCCGTCGCGATGCTCGCGTGCGCGCGCCTCGGCGTGATCCATACCGTGATCTTCGGCGGCTTCAGCGCCGAGGCGATCAAGGATCGCGTCAACGACTGCCAGGCCAAGCTGGTCATCACCGCCGACGGCGGCTGGCGCCGCGGCAAGGTCATCGAGCTCAAGAGCAACGTCGACCGCGCGCTGCCGCATACCCCGAGCGTGCAGCACGTCGTCGTCGTCAAGCGCACCGGCAACGACGTGACCATGACCGTCGGGCGCGACCGCTGGTGGCACGAGCTGATGGACGCCGCCCCGGCCGCGCACAAGGCGAAGGCCCACGACAGCGAGACGCCGCTCTTCATCCTCTACACGTCCGGTTCCACCGGCAAACCGAAGGGCGTGCTGCACACCAGCGCGGGCTACCTGCTCGGCACGAAGCTGACGTCGCACTACGTTTTCGACCTGAAGGACACCGACGTCTACTGGTGCACGGCCGACATCGGCTGGATCACCGGACACAGCTATGTCGTCTACGGCCCGCTCAGCTGCGGCGCCACGGTCGTGATGTACGAGGGTGCGCCCAACCAGCCCGAGCCCGACCGCTTCTGGCAGATCATCGACAAGCACAGCGTCTCCGTCTTCTACACCGCGCCGACCGCCATCCGCGCGTTCATGCGCTGGGGCGACGACTACGTGAAGAAGCACAGCCTCGCCTCGCTGCGCCTGCTGGGTTCCGTCGGCGAGCCGATCAATCCCGAGGCGTGGATGTGGTACCACAACCTCATCGGCAAGAAGCGCTGCCCGATCGTCGACACGTGGTGGCAGACCGAGACCGGCGCCATCATGGTCACGCCGCTGCCCGGTATCACCCCGCAGAAGCCCGGCTCCTGCACGCTGCCGTTCTTCGGCGTCGTGCCGAAGGTGCTCGATGAAAAGGGCGTCGAGGTCCCGGCCAACGCCGGCGGCAAGCTCTTCCTCACGCAGCCCTGGCCCTCGATGCTCCGCACGCTCTGGAACGACGACGAGCGCTTCAAAAAGCAGTACTGGAGCGAGATTCCCGGCCTGTATTTCTGCGGCGACGGCGCACGCAAGGACAAGGACGGCTACCTCTGGGTCGTCGGCCGCATCGACGACGTGCTCAACGTCTCCGGCCACCGCATCGGCACGGCCGAGGTCGAGAGCGCGCTCGTGTCGCATCCGTCCGTGGCCGAGGCCGCGGTGGTCGGCCGCCCCGACGAGCTCAAGGGCCAGGCCCTCGTGGTCTTCGTGACGGTTAAGGCGGGCGTCAACGCCACGCCCGAGCTCAAGGAGCAGCTCCGCGCGCACGTCGGCAAGGAGATCGGCTCGCTCGCGAAGCCGGACGACGTCCGCTTCGCCGCCGGCCTGCCCAAGACCCGCTCCGGAAAAATCATGCGCCGCCTCCTCAAGGAGCTGGCCACGAACGGCAGCGTCAAGGGCGACACCACGACGCTCGAGGATTTTTCCGTCATTGCCGCGCTCCAGTCGGAAGATTAACGAGTGACTGTCATGGGCCTGCCGGTGTTTAAATCCCCAGGTCCATGCCACATCCCAGACAATGTTTGTCATCGCGAGGCCCGCAGCAGCGGGCCGTGGCGATCCAGCTGGATTGCTTCGTCAGGCCACGAGATGGCCTTCCTCGCAATGACCGTTGGCTGAAAGGATTCACCCTGCTCGAACTGATCGCGGTGATCGGCGTCATCGCAATCCTGGCCGGAATTGTCATCGGGGTCGGCCGCTACGCGCTGGAAAACGGCCGCACCTCGCGGGCGCGGGCGGAACTCGCCGCGCTGGCG
>JBEHYX010000164.1:0-4086 GCA_048497945.1 Verrucomicrobiota bacterium
CGAAATCGCCATCGCGACGGCGTCGAAATACGAGGTGCCAACTTCGTGCTGGTGGCGGACGGCGGTGAAGCCGCGGGGCACGGCCGCGAACTCACGGTCTTGCAGCTCCGCGTAGGCGGCCATGCCGCGGCGGCCGTAGTCCTCGGCCAGATCGAACATCGACAGGTTGAGGGCGTGGAAGCCGGCCAGCGTCACGAACTGGAAGCGGTAGCCCATCGCCGCCAGTTCCTCCTGGAAGCGGCCGATGGTCCGCTCGTCGAGCTTGGCGCGCCAGTTGAACGACGGCGAACAGTTATAGGCGAGCGGCTTCTCCGGGTGATGGCGGTGCACCTCCTCGGCGAACTCACGCGCCTCGCCGAGATCGGGCGTCGAGGTCTCCCACCACACGAGGTCGGCGTATGGCGCGTACGAGACGCCGCGGGCAATGGCATGGGGAACGGAGTGCTTGCTGCCCTGCTTCAGGCGGAAGAAGCCCTCGTCGGTACGCTCGCCAGAAATCCAGGCCTCGTCGCGCTCGTCGATGTCGCTGGTGATGAGAGTCGCCGAATGGGCGTCGGTGCGCGCGATGATCAGGCTGTCGACGCCGGAAACATCGGCGGCCAAGCGCGCCGCGTTCAAGGTGCGGATGAACGACTGGGTCGGCACCAGCACCTTGCCACCGAGGTGGCCGCATTTCTTCTCCGACGCCAGCTGGTCCTCGAAATGGACGGCGGCGGCGCCCGCCTCGATCATCGCCTTCATCAACTCGAAGGCGTTGAGCGGACCACCGAAGCCGGCCTCGGCATCGGCCACGATCGGCGCAAACCAATAGGTCGAGGTGTCGCCATCGAGACGGGCTATCTGGTCGGCGCGGCGCAGAGCCTTGTTGATGCGTCGGACGACATCCGGGACCGAGCTCGCCGGGTACAGCGACTGGTCGGGGTACATCTCGCCGGCATTGTTGGCGTCGGCGGCGACCTGCCAACCCGAAAGGTAGATCGCCTCGAGCCCGGCCTTCACCTGCTGCACCGCCTGGTTGCCGGTGAGCGCGCCGAGGGCACGGACCAGCGGCCGCTCGGCGAGGAGCTTGCGCAGCCGCTCCGAGCCAAGGCGGGCCAGGGTGTGCTCGACCTTGACCGAGCCGGCGAGCTTGTCGACGTCGCTCGCGCTGTAGTCGCGGCGGATGGCCGGTGGGGTCGCTGCTTTCGACATCTGCGTCACTCCGTTGACAGTGGCGCAGAGATGGATTGACAACAGTGGCGGGTCAATAAATATTTGAAATCGCTATGAAATCTTGAATTGTGTGAACTAACTTACAGACTGCGCCTGTCATGTTGTAATGTTTGTAATGCCAAGGATTGACCCATGAAGGCCATGCGGATCGGCGGGAAACTGCGCCGCCTTCGACAGGAACGCCGGCTGAGCCAGGCGCAGATGGCGCGCGAGCTCGGCATCAGTGCGAGCTATCTCACGCTGCTCGAGACCAACCAGCGGCCGGTGACGGTGCGCGTGCTGCTGCGACTCGTCGAAAAATTCCAGGTCGATCTCGCCGACTTCGCCGCCGACACCGACCAGCGGCTTTCGCTGGAATTGATGGAGGCGCTCTCCGACCCGATGTTCGAAAGCGCGCAGTTGCGGGCGAGCGATGTCCAGGAGCTGGTCAGCACCCTGCCCGCGGTCGGCCGCGCGCTGGTCGATCTCTACGACGCCTACCGCCGGCAGCTCCCCGCCGAGTCACAGGCCGCCGAGGGCCAGGACGCCGCCGAGGCGCCGCCGGCGACCATCCCGTCGGAGGAGGTCACGGAGTTCATCCAGCGGCACCTCAACTTCTTCCCCGAAATCGAGGACGCCGCCGAGAAGCTGTGGGCGGACAACGGCCTTGCCATTCATACGCTTGGCGAAGGGCTCACCGCCCTGCTCCGCCAGCGCTTCGCGATCGACGTCGAGGTCCGGCCGTCGAACCAGATGGGCGATCTCTCGCGCCGGTACGACCAGCTCACGCGGCGACTCGACATTTCCGAGATGCTGCCGCTGCCCAGCCGGCTGTTCCAGATCGCGCACCAGATCGCCTACCTCGCGCACCACGACCTGCTCGACAGAATCGTCGAGCAGGGAGCGTTTTCCTCGAACGAGGGGCGTGTGCTGATGCGCACGGCGCTGGCGAACTACTTCGCCGGGGCGGTGCTGATGCCTTACCGCCTGTTCCGCGACGCCGCCGTGAGCACGCGATACAACATCGAGATCCTGAAGAACCGCTTCGGCGTGTCCTTCGAGCAGGTGTGTCACCGGCTGACCACGCTGCGCCGCCCAGGCGCGGAAGGCGTGGCGTTTCACTTCATCCGCGTCGACATCGCGGGCAACATCTCGAAGCGGTTTTCGGCTTCGGGAATTCATATCGCGCGCTTCGGCGCCGCGTGCCCGCGCTGGAACGTCTATGACGCCTTCGCCACGCCGGGCATGCTGCGCGTGCAGCTATCGCGGATGCCGGACGGGCGCACCTATTTCTGCGTGGCGCAGACGAGCGAGCAGATGCGCCCGGTCGTGACCAGCGGCCTGCCGCGGCGGATCGGCCAGCACGCGATCGGACTTGGCTGCGAGGTCAGCCATGCCCATGAGCTGGTCTATGCAGACGGCCTCAACCTCGCCGATCCGCAGATCGTGACACCGATCGGTGTCTCATGCCGCACCTGCCCGCGCACCGACTGCGCAGAGCGCGCCATGCCGTCGATCCACCAGAAACTTCACATCGACGAGAACGTGCGCGGGCCCTCGACCTATGCGCAGACCTAGCGCTGGCCAAACAGGATTTTGCGCTCTTCCTCGGTGCGGACGCCAGGTGTGTAGTCGGGCTTCCTGACGGCCATCCCGCGCTGCACCGCCGGGCGGGCGGCAATCCGCTCGGACCAGGCGACGACGTTGGGGAATTCTTTCTCAGCCTCAACGCCGCGCCCGGCCCAGTTGCGGGTCCAACCGAACAGGGCCATGTCGGCGATGGAGTAATCGTCGGCGACGTATTCACGACCCTCGAGCCGACCGTTCAGCACGCGATAGAGGCGATGAACCTCGTTGGCGTAGCGGGTGATCGCGTAGGGAATCTTCTCGGGGGCGTAGTTGTTGAAGTGGCCGTACTGGCCGAACATTGGGCCGACGCCGCCCATCTGCCACATCAGCCATTCGTTGACGGCAACACGCTCGCGGCCGTTGCGGCCGTAGAAGCGGCCGAACTTGTCGCCGAGATACATCATGATGGCCGCGGACTCGAAGATCGAAATCGGCTTGCCGTCCGGGCCTTCGGGATCGACGATCGCGGGAATGCGGTTGTTGGGCGAGATCGCGAGGAACTCGGGCTTGAACTGCTCGCCCTTGCCGATGTCGACGAAATGGACCGCATACGGGACAGAGAGCTCCTCGAGCAGGATGGAAATCTTCTGGCCGTTGGGCGTGGGCCAATAGTGCAAATCAATTGGCAGCGTCTGGGAAACCGGCATTTCGGAGCTTTCGGGAGCGTGGACAAGGTGCATGGGCTAATGTGGCGCGGCGCGGAAATCGGGCAAGACCGGCGCGCCGCGGCTTACCGCGGCAGTGGCGGGTAGGCAAACGGGCGGCGGCGCGCTACCTCAGCGGCCGAGCGCCCCTTCGGGCGCGATTCGAGACCACCAACGTTCCCGCCGAGATGCCTGACCGCAAATCCAAGACCAAGAAGCCGGGCCGCCGACCTGCCGCTCCCGCCACCAGCCGCGCGCCGAAGAAGACGGGCCGCGCGGGAGGCGATCTGTTCGAGGCGGTGGAGAAGAACATCAGCAAACTCAAGGTCGTAGCCGAGGCGGCCAAGCGGGAACGCGCGGCACCGATGAAGAAGGCGGTCGGCGACGACAGCTACTCGGCCGCCGATATCGAGGTGCTCGAGGGGCTGGAACCGGTCCGTCGCCGGCCCGGCATGTACATCGGCGGGACCGACGAAAAGGGGCTGCACCACCTCTTCGCCGAGGTCATCGACAACGCGATGGACGAGGCGGTTGCCGGCCACGCCAACTGGATCGAGGTCGAGATGGAGCCCGGCGGGTTCCTCTCCGTGACCGACAACGGGCGCGGCATGCCGGTCGACGC
>JBEHYX010000165.1:0-3872 GCA_048497945.1 Verrucomicrobiota bacterium
CGAACCCGAATTTCGAATTCGTCCGGCACGACATCATCGACCCGTTCAAGTACGAGGTGGACCAGATCTACAACCTCGCCTGCCCGGCCTCGCCGCCGCACTACCAGTACAACCCGATCAAGACCATGAAGACGTCGGTGCTCGGGGCGATCAACTGCCTCGGCCTCGCCAAGCGCATCAAGGCGCGCGTCTTCCAGGCCAGCACGTCCGAGGTCTACGGCGATCCCGCGGTGCACCCGCAGCCCGAGAGCTACTGGGGCAACGTGAATCCCATCGGCCGCCGCTCGTGCTACGACGAGGGCAAGCGCTGCGCGGAGACGCTGTTCTTCGACTATCACCGCGAGAACAAGGTCGATATCCGCGTCGTTCGCATCTTCAACACCTACGGCCCGCGCATGCACCCGAACGACGGCCGCGTGGTTTCCAATTTCATCGTGCAGGCGCTGAAGGGCGACCCGATCACCATGTATGGCGACGGCACGCAGACGCGCTCCTTTTGCTACGTCGACGACCTGATCGAGGGCTTTGTCCGCCTGATGAACCAGACCGAGGTCGTGGGTCCGATCAACATTGGCAACCCGGGCGAGTTCACGATGCTCGAGCTCGCCGAGCAGGTGATCAAGCTGACCAAGAGCAAATCCAAGATCGTCCACAAGCCGCTGCCCGCCGACGACCCGAAGCAGCGCCGGCCCGACATCACGCTCGCGAAGAAACACCTCAAGTGGGAGCCCACGATCCCGCTCGCCGAGGGCCTCAAGAAGACCATCGCCTACTTCAAAACGAAGGTCTGATCCGCGCCCGCCGGCGTGCTTAGAGGGCGTCGAAAAAGGTGGAGCGTGTTGACCGCAACGCGCTCAGCCCGCTCGCCGCCAAGGGAGGAAAGCGCCTTGGGGACAAGTCGCTCCACCTCAATCCAGCGACCCTTTTTTCGACATTCCCTAAGCGCCGTCCGCCGTGGCGCGTGTCATCCCGCCGGGCGAGCGTTTGGCTCCGTCAAAGTAGCCGGTGACCGGGCAGATTCCCGCTTGCTGGCCGGCGGCGAGCGCCAGCGCCGGCAGGCAGCCGGCGACCAAACCGCAGACGAGAAGTCGCCTCGTTTGCAGGGCGGGAAGGGGTTGGGAGCGCTGGCAAGGCAGCATCGACGGGGTTCGGAAAAAACCCGAAAACGACCGGGAGCGGATTTGCGACGAACCGCCGCAACGGCGTTGCGGGTGGTTTAGCGCGGCTCGGCCGCGGCGGCGGGAATCGGCGAGGCCTCGGCCTCCTCGAGACGGGTGACCAGCACCTCGACAAAGAGCTCGCGCTTGGCGGTGCCGCGGTAGGTGCCCTTGACGGGCGAGACGTCGGCGAAGTCGCGGCCCACCGCGACCTTCACGTAGTTGCCGTTCACGAGCTTGTCGTTGGTGGGATCGAGCGCGCACCAGCCGTGGCCGAGGACATACACCTCGACCCACGCGTGGCTGGCCTGGGCGCCCTTCAGCTGGTCGACCGGGCCGTTGTAGAGGTAGCCGCTGACGTAGCGCGCGGGAATCTTCAGGGCGCGGCAGAGCCCGAGCATCACGTGGGCGAAATCCTGGCAGACGCCGGCGCGGTTCTTCAGCACGTCGCGCATGTGCGTGTGCGCATGGGTGACCGCCGCCTGGTAGCGGAACTCCCGGTGGATGTAGTGCATGATCGCCTGCGCGGCTTGCCACGTGTCGGCCTGGCCGTCGGTGGCGTCGATCGCGAGGCGCCAGAGATCGGCGTTCACCTCCACGTAGGTGCTGGACTGCAGGAAATCGTAGCAGCGCTCGAGCCGGGCGCACTCGGCGAGCCGGGCCAGCGGGGCCGGGGCGGCGCCGGCGGCGAGCCCGGGCAGGTCGCCGGTCGTGACCACCGAGTTGGCCTCCACCGTCAGCTCGGCGTGCGGCTGGTTGATCTCGAAGAGGTGGACGTAATTGAGGTGGAAATCGATGTAATGCGAGAGCCGCGAGGTCGGCAGCACCTTCAGGACGAAGCTATGGCAGACCTGCGCGCCGCTGCTGACCGGCTGCAGGCGCGTCTCGTTGAAGCTCTCAAAGACGTTGGCCGCATACTTGTAGCGGGTACGATGGAGGACGTGCAGTTTCATGCAGCAGGCGGGCGAGAAGTGAGCACCGGCTCAACGGCGGTCAATCTTCTGTTGCTGTTGTTGCTCCTCCTGCTGGCGGAGCTCGTACTCGTCGGGCGTCTGGAAGGGCTGGAAGATGTATGCCTGGAAAAGGGCGTCGCCGATGGCGTTCAGCTTGGCCTGGGTGATGTCGATGTAGGTGTGCAGGCCGATGTCGAAGATATCGTCCGCCGTGCTGAACTGCAGCTCGGCCAGGAGGCGGCCGGCGAGCTTCTCGGCGTCGTTGCAGAAACGGCCTTCGTGCACGCCGGAGATGCGGCGCAGCGCGGTGTTGAGGTGGCGGACGGAGAACCGCACCGAGCGCGGGAAGTCGTCCGAAAGCAGGAGGAACTCGGCGACGTGTGCCGGCTGCACCTCGGCGCCATGCAGCGCCTTGTAGGCATCCCACGCGGAGCAGGAGCGCAGCACCGCGGCCCAGCCGAGGGCGTCGGTTTGCGTCGGCGAACCCGCCGGCACGCCGCGGGGGGGCAGGGAGGCGTGGCGCACGTCGAGGATGCGCGAGGTCTTGTCGGCCCGCTCGAGATAGCGCCCGGCCTGGTTGAAGAACCAGCCTTCGTTGCGCACGACGGTCGAGTCGGTCAGGCCCTGCAGCAGCAGCGAGCTGCTCTTGATCGTCTGGAAAAAATCGGACGGGCTTTCCTTCCACTCCTTCTTCGCGCGCGGCGAGTTCAGGAAAAGGTAGATGCGGTTGATCTCCTCCCACAGCTCGACGGTGATCTGGTCGCGCACCATGCGGGCGTTCTCGCGCGCCTGCACGATGGAGGAATAGATCGAGTTGGTGTTGCCCGGATTGAACACCATGAAGTCCGTCACGGTCTGGCCGGTGGTCTTCGGGTAGAGCTTGCGGAAGAGCTCCTCGTCGCCGGAGCTCTGCACGATCGGCATCCAGTGCGCGTTGAGCGTGGCGTCGTCGAGGTTGCGGAAATCGAGGAGGAGCTGGAGGTTCACGTCCACCAGGCGCGCGATGCTCTCGGCGCGCTCGATGTAGCGGCTCATCCAGTAGAGGTTGTTGGCGACGCGGCTTAGCATGGGGAAATCAGGAGATAACCGCGAAATACGCGAAGGGACGCGAAGGTGCGGCGGGTTCGGGTGGGCGGATGCGGAATGAACACGGAGGAAAGCAGGATCTTCGCGGTTCTTGGCGTTCTTCGCGGTTGATCGATGGAATCATTTATTCCCGTAAAGGACCCAGGTTTCCTTGCTGCCGCCGCCCTGTGACGAATTGACGACGAGCGAGCCCTTGCGCAGCGCGACGCGGGTGAGGCCGCCGGGAATGATGGAGGTTTTCTCGCCGTAGAGGATGAAGGGCCGCAGGTCGATGTGGCGGCCGGCGAAGCCCTCGCCGTCGCAATACGTGGGATGACGCGAGAGCGAGATCATCGGCTGGCCGATGTAGTTGCGCGGGTCGGCCTCGATCCTCTTCCGGAACTCGTCGCGCTCGGCCTGCGTGGCGTGCGGGCCCATCAGCATGCCGTAGCCGCCGGCCTCGTTCGCCGCCTTGACCACGAGCTTGTCGAGGTTCTCGACCATGTACTTCCGGTCGGCGTCCTCGCTCGCAAGGTAGGTCGGCACGTTCGGCAGGATCGGGTCCTGGTCGAGGTAGTACTTGATGATGCGCGGGACAAAATAATACATGACCTTGTCGTCGGCCACGCCGGTGCCGATCGAGTTGGCGAGCGAGACGTTGCCGGCGCGGTAGGCGTTGACGAGGCCCGGGACGCCG
>JBEHYX010000166.1:0-3776 GCA_048497945.1 Verrucomicrobiota bacterium
AGGTTGGAGTTCTTCGCGCCGCCCTCGCCGAGGGCCTTGAGGAACTGCTTGGAACCGGAGTGGGCGATCGTGCCGAGGTTCTTCACCAGCTCGTCGCGGGTCATGCCAATGCCGAAATCCTGGATCGTGAGGGTCTTGGCGGCCTCGTCGGTCGTGACGTTGATCTCGAGCGCCTGGTCGCCGAAGACGTGCTTCTCGGTCAGCTGGGTGTGGCGGAGCTTCTCGAGGGCGTCGGACGCGTTCGAGACGAGTTCGCGCACGAAGATCTCCTTCTCGGTGTAGAGCGAGTGGATGACGATATCGAGCAGCTGCTTGATCTCGGCCTGAAATTCGAATTTCTGCGGAGCGGCGGTGGACATGGGAGGAAAAGCTGAGAACTGGGAGTCTGGAGTTGAGAGGCGGAAATGGCCGCCGGAAAGGCGGGGTCGGTAAGCTTAGCGGGATTGCAGAAAAATCAAGCAGCCGCTGTGGCGGCAAGTTTCAGGTAACAAGTATCAAGTAACAGGATGGGCCGAGCCCAACTCTTGATACTTGCTACCTGTTACTTGTCACTTGGGCGGCCTCAGCCGCCCAGATACGCGGCCTTAAGCTCCGGATTGGCGCGGAGTTGCTTCGACTCGCCCTGCATCACGACGACGCCCGTCTCGAGGACGTAGGCGTCGTGGGAGATTTCGAGGGCGAGGTTGGCGTTCTGCTCGACGAGCAGGATGGTGATGCCGTGGTTTTGGTTAATTTCCACGATCTTCTCGAAGATGGTGCTGATGAGCTTCGGGGCGATGCCGAGCGAGGGTTCGTCGAGCATCAGGAGCTTGGGTTCGCCCATGAGCGCGCGGCCGATGGCGAGCATCTGCTGCTCGCCGCCCGACAGCGTGCCGGCGGCCTGGGTGAGGCGCTCCTTCAGGCGCGGGAAGACGCTGAAGACGTAGTCGCGGCTGGCGGCGATCTTCGCCTTGTCCTTCCGCAGGTAGGCACCCATCGAGAGGTTTTCGTCCACCGTGAGGTTGGCGAAGACCATGCGGCCCTCGGGCACGTGGCTCAGGCCGCGCGCGACGATCTGGTGCGGCGGGAGCTTGGAGATGTCCTCGTGGTTGAACGTGATCGCGCCCTGCTTCGCGCGCAGCAGGCCGGAGATCGTGCGCAGCGTCGTCGTCTTGCCCGCGCCGTTGGCACCGATGAGCGTGACGATCCGGCCCGGCGCGATGGCGAACGACACGTCGCGCAGCGCGCTGATCGCGCCGTAGCAGACCTCGAGATTTTTAACCGTGAGCATTTTCTTTAACCACTAATCCACACTGATGGGGCACTAATCCGAGCCCGTTCCGCGAATTTCATTAGTGGGGACTTAGTGTGCATTAGTGGTGAGCCAAAGACGTGCCGTGATCCTCGCCGAGGTACGCCTCGATGACCTTCGGGTCGGACTGGATCTGGGCCGGGTTGCCCTCGGCGATCTTCACGCCGTAGTCGAGGACGGCGATGCGCTGGCAGACGCCCATGACGACCTTCATCGAGTGCTCGACGAGGAGGACGGAGAGGCCGAATTCCTTCTGGACCTTCTGGATCAGGCGGACGAGGTCGACCTTTTCGGTCGGGTTCATGCCGGCGGCCGGCTCGTCGAGGAGCAGCAGCTTGGGCTTGGTCGCGAGGCAGCGGACGATTTCCAGGCGGCGCTGTTCGCCGTAGGGCAGGTCCTTGGCGGGCGCGTTGCGGAAGCGGCGCAGGTTGAAGATGTCGAGCAGCTCCTCCGCGCGCCGGGTGATCGCGGCCTCGTCGCGCTTGAAGCCGCCGAGCCGGACCAGCGACTGCACGGCGGCGGTCTCGCGGTGGAGGTTGCAGGCGACGCGGACGTTGTCGAAAACCGACAGCGAGCCGAAGAGGCGGATGTTCTGGAAGGTGCGGGCGATGCCGAGCTCCACGATCTCGTTGACCTTCAGGCCGGCGAGCGGCCGGCCGTTGAAGGTGATCGAGCCGGAGGTCGGCTGGTACACGCCGGTCATCAGGTTGAAGACGGTGGTCTTGCCCGCGCCATTGGGGCCGATGAGGCCGCAGAGCTCGCCCTCGCCGACGGTGAAGTCCACGGCGTTCACTGCGGTGAGGCCGCCGAACTTGATCGTGGCCTGGTTGAGCTGGAGGAGCGCGGCCATCAGGTGGGGAGAAAGGACACCGGAGTGATCGCCACGAAAACGCACAAAAAGAATGGCAGGGGGCGGCGAGGAAGTTCCGTGCGCCTATAGGCGCGGTGCACACCTTGGCCGGCAGCCGCGCCTTTTTTGTGACTTTTTGTGGCCATAAAGCGGTTCGGGAGCGGCCTCAGGATTTCGCCTTGCCCAGCTTGAAGTTGAACAGGCCCTGCGGGCGCAGGATCATCAGGATGATCAGCAGCAGCGAGTAGATGATCATGCGGTACTCCGCGATCGGGCGCAGCACCTCGGGCAGCAGCGTGAGCAGGATGGCGGCGAGGATGACGCCGAGCGTGTTGCCCATGCCGCCGAGGATGACCATGACCACGATCTCGATGCTCTTGGTGAAGTCGAAGCCCGTCGGCGTGATGGTCATCTTGAAGTGGCCGTAGAGCCCGCCCGCCGCGCCGGCGAAGAACGCGCCGACCACGAAGGCCACGATCTTGTAGCGCGTGGTGTTGAGGCCGACCGCCTCGGAGGCGATCTCGTCGTCCTTCGTCGCGATGAAGCCGCGGCCGTAGGTGGAATTGACCAGGCAGGTGACGGTGAAGACGGCGAGCGCGACGAACGCCAGCACCCAGAAGATCGTCGTGTAGGCCGGGATGCCGTTGAGGCCGAGCGCGCCGCCGAGGAACTCGACGTTCTGGAAGATCACGCGGATGATCTCGCCGAAGCCGAGGGTCACGAGCGCGAGGTAGTCGCCCTTCAGGCGCAGCGACGGCACGCCGACCAGCAGGCCGGCCAGCGCGGCGCCGAGGCCGCCGGCGATGAGCGCGCCGAGGAAGAGCATGCCCTGCTGCAGCGCGGTGCCGCCTTCCTCGCCGAGGAACTTCGGGCCCAGGAACAGCGTGACGGCGGCGGCGGCGTAGGCGCCGACCGACATGAAGCCCGCGTGGCCGAGGGAGAACTGGCCGGTGTAGCCGTTCACCAGGTTGAGCGAGACGGCGAGGATGATGTTGATGCCGATGCCGATGATGACGTCGAGGTAGTACGGGTCGATCCGGTCGGAGAAATACGAGATGCCGAAGGCGGCGGCCAGCGCGGCGAGGAGATAGAGGTGCGGCTTGGGCATGGTCGATCAGGAACCCGAACCGGATTGCCACGAAGAGTCACAAAAAGCGCCATGCGTATCGGCGGGAATCTTCCGCGCGCCTATAGGCGCAGTGGAGATGCACGACGGCAGGCGGATTTTTTTGTGCCTTTTTGTGGCCATAAAGGAATTGGGGGGAATCAGACTTTCTCCGCCCGGAACCTGCCCAGCAGGCCGGCGGGCCGGAAGAGCAGGATGATGATGAGGATCGCGAAGGCGATGGCGTCCTTGTACGTCGACCACTGGCTGCCGTTCACGAAGGTCTCCACCGTGCCGAGCAGCAGGCCGCCGAGCGCGGCGCCCGGGATGTTGCCGATGCCGCCGAGCACGGCGGCGACGAAGGCCTTGAGGCCGGGCATCACGCCCATCAGCGGGTCGATCGACGGGTAATTGAGCGCGTAGAGGATGCCGCCGGCGCCGGCGAGGGCCGAGCCGAGGCCGAAGGTGAAGGAGATGACGACGTTGTTGTTCACGCCGACCAGCTGCGCGGCCTTCGGGTTGAGCGAGAC
>JBEHYX010000167.1:0-3772 GCA_048497945.1 Verrucomicrobiota bacterium
CGCGGGCGTGCCGATCGGCAAGCGCGACTTCACCGGCTGAGCTGCAAGACGGCGATCAATTCCTCAGGCCGATCAATCCGGGGGCTCGATCGGCCAACCGCACGGTTTCCTTCTGCTCTGGCCGATCGATCCGGCGGCTCGATCGGCCAACCGCACGGGGTCAGGAATAACGCTCCTCGAGCCAGGGATCGGCGTGGTTGTGGTAGCCGCGAACCTCCCAGAAGCCGGGATGGTCGTGCGTTGCGAATTCGATCTTGCGCAGCCATTTTGCGCTTTTCCAGAAATAGAGGTGCGGCACCACGAGCCGCACCGGTCCGCCATGGTCGAGCGGCAGCGGCTGGCCTTCCCAGCTGTGCACCAGCAGCGCCTCGGGCGATGAGAAGTCCTGCAGCGTAAGGTTGGTGGTGTAGCCGTCGTTGCTGGTCAGCAGCACATGCGTCGCCTCCGGCTTGGGCTGCACCGCTTCCATGAGATCGTGCGTCGTGACCCCGTCCCAGTTGTTGTCGTAGCGCGACCAGCTGGTGACGCAATGGATGTCGCTGAGCTTGTGGGTCTGCGGCGCCGACATCAAATCGTGCCAGGTCCAGCTCGTCGGGTGCTCGACCGCTCCGGTGATATCGAGCCGCCAGTTCTCCTTGGCGATATTCGGGGTCTGGCCAAGGTCGAGAATGGGCCAGTTCTTGACCAGATGTTGACCGGGCGGCAAGCGGCTGTCCTCTGGCCGGGAAGTCATGCCGGTCAGGAATTTGCCAAGCTCGGCCCAACGCGACTTGGTCTTGGTGAGCTTGCTGTCCTCGGGGGTGTCGGCCATCTGGTTCTCCGTGCTTGCCGAAGCATCCGCCACGGAGGGCATATGTCAATCGGTTGACGGCGGATTGGACACTTGCAGGGGCCGAACGGCTCAGGACTTCCAGTAGAAGGCGTTGCCGCCCGCGACCGCCACATAATGCATGTTGGTGTAAGGGAAGCTGTAGCCCTCGGTGTGGAAGTACTCGGCGCTGCCGACGTCGGGATGGCGCTCTCCGTGCAACACGCGGCGCGCCATGGTGCGGGCCATGGCCTGGCTCCGCCCCTCGTGCATCGGGGTCCACAATACGCCGGGGGCGAACTGATTGGCCTGGCCGACGACGCCGCACACGGTGTGCGGGAATTTCGGGTCCGCGACGCGGTTCATCACCACGGTGCCGACTGCGAGCATCCCCTCGGGCGAAGAGCGGTTGGACTCGAAGTACATCACCCGCGTCATGCAGTCTTCGGGCGACAGGAACGCCGCGAACGGGAAAATGGCGCAGCCGCCAAGCAGCGGCGCGGCCGCAAGGGCAGCCAGAAGGGGCAGTACGCGAAACAAGACCTGCTCCGAGAGTGAGGCTCACTCAGGATGGAGCAGCGGCCTTAATATCGGGTTGTCAGTCGCGCCGTCGGCCGAGGAGCAGGTTGGCGAGGAGAGCGAGGCCGATGGCGCCGACGATGACGGGCACCGGATCTGACTTCACCGCCCGGCCGGCACGCATCGCCTGTTGCGCCGCGGCCTGTGCGAGGATCGCGCCCTCCTGCCGGCCGTAGTCGGCGACCTGGGTTGCCACCTTGCCGGCCCGGCGAGCGTAATAGCGGGCCGCCTCACGGGCGTGCTCGGCGCCGTCGTTGCGAGCATAGTGGGAGAGATCTCCGGCGGCCCGGCGGCCGTACTCCAGTGCGTCATGGGCGACGTCCTGGCCATAATCCGAGACGTCGTGGGCCGCCCGCCCGGCGAGCCCGCCGGCACTGTGCGCCAGCTCTGACAGGCGATCCTGCGCCAGATCGCGCGCCGCGATCGCCTGATGGCGCAAATCGTGCAGCAGACGCTGCGTGCGGCGATCTTCGATACGATCCAGCAAGGCCATGACGCTCATCTCCATTTCGGACGGAACGTGCTGGCGCGCCTTGCGGTTCCCCGCCCTTGCAGCGGACCGGGCAGGGACCATATGCCGTTCATGAGCGACGGAGTCTCGATGAGCAGTGCCGACGAGCGGTTGGACCGCCAGTTCGAGCGGATCGGCCGGCAGGTCCCGGCCACCGCGGCATTTCTGGCGTGGATCAGGCGTCCGCACATGCACTTGATCCGCATCCCATTGGCGCTGTTGCTGATTCTGGGCGGCGTCTTCAGTTTCCTGCCGATCCTGGGGCTGTGGATGCTGCCGCTCGGCCTGGCCGTGCTGGCGATCGACGTCCCGCCACTCAAGCGCCCGGTGGCGAACACTCTCGTCCGCCTCCAGCGCTGGATTGCGGTGACCCGGCGGAAGTTCCGTCGCAGCTAGGCTATTTCGTGGCCGGGCAGCGCACTACCTCGGAAGTGAGGTTCTTGCGGTCGAGATAGACCAGGTCGATGCCTTCGCCGGTCGGCCCGAAGATCGGCCGCATACTGATCCGCTCCTTGGCGGTCTGCCCGTTGGCGGTGCAGCTCATCGCGGCGGTGTATGTGCCGTCGCCATTGTCCGTGAAGCCGGTAATGTCGCAGCCGCTGCCCGGACCCTCGAAGCGCTTGGCGGAGATGGTGAGATTCTGCTTGCCACAGCTTGCCAGATCGAGCGCCCAGGTCCCGAACAGGGGCGCCAGGGCCTTCTGATCGGCCGGCCCGCTGACCGTGGTGGTGGTTGGCGGTGCTGGCGCTGGCGTGGAGGCCTGGGAAGATGGCGAACTGGGCTGGTTGCCGCCGCCACAGGCGGAAACGGCCAGCAAGACGGGGATGGCAATAGCCACCAGACGGACATGACGCATGAATCGGCCCTCGGGTTGACGCTGATCCTGCCAAATGGCGGCTGGAGAGGATAGTTCCCCCTTCCTGGTCGGTCGGCAGTTGCCGTCAGGCGAGTTTCGTCGCCAGAGCGGCGGCAATTGGCCGTTGTCCAACATGGAGCTTGGTGGCCGCTGCATCGAGCGGAAACCAGGCGGCACGGTCGACCTCGGAAATTGTCGTCTTGCGGCCCGATCGCGGCGGCCAGTCGATCTCGACGGTGTTGGAGACGAGAGCGGCGGGGTCGAAATCGCCCTCGAGAGCGAAGGCGACGACGATCTTGCCGCCCGATTGCCTGAAGCTGCCGAGCGGCAGCAGCGGTCCGGCGGGCGCCGTGCCGACCTCTTCAGCGAATTCCCGGCGGGCAGCGGCCTCCGGATCCTCGCCCGGATCGATCTCGCCTTTGGGGATCGACCAGGCGGCGTCATCCTTCCTGGCCCAGAACGGTCCGCCGGGGTGGACGAGGAACACCTCGGGGCCGGCCGGCGTACGCCGGTAGAGCAGGATTCCAGCCGAAATGGCGGGCATCAGGGCGCCTCCTGGATGGTCTTCCAGATCTGCCACTCGCGACGGGCGTCCGACAGGGCGCGGTGGCCGGGTGGCTGGGCGTCGACCACAGCGTGAGCCTTTGCAATGAGGGCTGCCACGGCGTCGTCGTTCGCCTGCGGGCCGAGGTGCGCCCGGGCCGCAGCGGTGAAGGCAATCTCGGTGTCCTGCAGGCGGATCAGATGGCGCGGCTGACCCGCGCCGCGCAGCAGCATGCTCAGCCAGTGACCGTCCCAGGAGGGTGCGCTGGCGAGCAGAGTGAGCGTCTTCGAAAACGCGATGAGTCTTGCGCAAATGGCGGCAACCGGCTGGCCGTCGCGTCGCAACGTCTCGCGGCTGATGTGGTGGATCGCTTCGGCGGAGTCGTCCCATTCGGTCCAGGCCGCCACGGGGCGGATCAAGGCGGCTTCGCCGCTCCCATCCTCGAACACCCAGCCGACCTCGATCGGATAACTG
>JBEHYX010000168.1:0-3574 GCA_048497945.1 Verrucomicrobiota bacterium
TTCGAACAGGGGTGACCCAATGCACATCATCTGGACGATCATCATCGGACTGCTCGCCGGCATCGTCGCCAAGCTGCTCGTGCCCGGCCGCAACTACGAGCCGAAAGGCTTCGTTCTGACGGCTGTGCTCGGCATCGTCGGCGCGTTGCTCGCCACCTGGCTCGGCCAGGCGATCGGCTGGTACCAGCCGGGCGAAGCGGCGGGCTTCATCGGGGCGGTCGTCGGCTCGATCATCCTCCTGCTCATCTGGGGCGCGGTCGGCCGCAGCATGCAGGGCGGCGGCAGCCGCATGTAGGCGCGAGGCGCAAACCCCTCGGGCGCCTGGTTACGGCGCGGCGGCCGGGGCAAGACGCGGCACACCGCCGGCAGGCACGCTGAGCGGCGCGAAGTCGTCCGCGGTTATGGTTTCCTTTTGCAGGAGCAGCACCGCGCCCGCGTCGAGATCCTGCCGGTGCATGGCCAGGATGTCGGTCGCGTGTGCAAATGCCTCCTCGACGATCTGGCGCACCGCGAGGTCGATTTCACGCGCCGTCTCTTCTGACACCTCGCTGCGCTGCACCGGCACCGGCCCGAGAAACTGTTCGCGGCCGACCGCATAGATGCGGTTGCCGAGCGTCTCATCCATGCCGTAGCGGGTGACCATCTCGAGCGCGATTTCGGTGGCGCGCTGGAGGTCGTCGGCCGCGCCGGTCGAAATCTCCTTGAAGACCAGAGCCTCTGCGGCGCGGCCGCCGAGCAGCACCGCGACACGGTTCCTGAGTTCGGTCGCGCCGAGCAGGAAACGGTCTTCGGTCGGCCGCTGGATGGTGTAGCCCAGCGCACCGACGCCGCGCGGAATGATCGAGACCTTGAACACTGGATCGACGCCGGGCAGCGCGGCTGCGACCAGCGCGTGACCGAGCTCGTGATAGGCGACCCGCTTGCGTTCCGCGTCGTTGAGCACCCGGCTCCTTTTCTCAAGCCCGGCGACGATGCGCTCCACCGCCGCGCTGAAGTCGGCGAGCGTCACCTCACTGCCGCCGCGACGCGTAGCGAGCAGCGCCGCCTCGTTGACGAGGTTAGCGAGATCGGCGCCGGTAAAACCGGTGGTTATGGCGGCGATGGCATCGAGGTCGACGCCGGGCGCCAGCTTCACCTTGCCAATGTGCACCTTGAGGATCGCCGCACGCCCGCTGCGTTCGGGCCGGTCGACGAGCACCTGGCGATCGAAGCGGCCGGCGCGCAGCAGCGCCGGATCCAGAATCTCCGGACGGTTGGTGGCAGCGAGCAGGATCACGCCCGAACTCGGATCGAAGCCGTCGAGTTCGGCGAGGAGCTGGTTCAGCGTTTGCTCCTTCTCGTCATAGCCGCCGAACGAGGCACTGCCGGCGCGGGTGCGCCCGAGGGCATCCAACTCGTCGATGAAGATGATGCAGGGTGCTGCCTTGCGCGCCTGCTCGAACAGGTCGCGTACGCGGGCCGCACCGACGCCAACGAACAGCTCCACGAATTCCGAGCCGGAAATCGAGAAGAACGGCACGTTGGCCTCGCCGGCAACGGCGCGCGCGAGCAGCGTCTTTCCCGTTCCCGGTGGGCCGATGAGAAGGATGCCCTTCGGCGCCCGTGCTCCGAGCCGGCCGTATGCCTTTGGGTCCTTGAGAAAGGAGACGACCTCGATCAGCTCGGCCTTGGCCTCGTCGGCGCCGGCGACGTCGGCGAAGGTCACCTTGGTATTGGTCTCGACGTAGACCTTGGCGCGCGACTTGCCGATGGTCGTGAGCCCGCCCATGCCCTGGCGTTCGGCGAAGCCACGGAAGGCATAGGCCCAGACGAGGTAGAACAGACCGATCGGGATGACCCACGACAGGATCGTGCCGAGCAGGCTGGAGGAGGGGACGCCGCGGACGGTGACCCCCTTGGCCGTCAGCTTGTCCGCGAGATCCGGATCGACGCGGTTGGTGTAGAACTCGCTCCGCCCCTCGGGGAGCGGCGTCTTCAGCGAACCGGAAATTGAGTCCTGCGTGATCGTGACGTCGGTGATCTGACCGGCCGAGAGCAGCTGCTCGAACTGGCTGTACGGGATGGTCTGGACTGTCGTGTAGTTCGCCCAGACGTACTGGAACAGCAGCACGCCGGCGATGGCCGCGACCACGTACCAGATAGTGAAATGCCGCTTGCGGTCAGCCGGTTCCATGAAGCGACACTCTCTATCCGTCGGTTGCGGGCCGGTTGCGATCGGTCGGCGTTGTGACCCGCAGATTACCGCGGTCCTGGACGGCGCGGCCTTCATCTGCGCGGCGGAAGCTAGCGCGACGATCCGCGCGGGCGGTTGATTTCGGTCAAGCAGCCCGGGCAGCGCCGGCGGCTCTGCCCTATACTGGCGCCGATGTGCGCCCGCTATGACAACCTCATCGCCCGCGACGCGTATCGCCGTCTGTTCGAGGCGATGCGCCTGCCGGATTCGAATTTCCCGCCGCGCTACAACATCGCGCCGACCGACGAGATCCCGATCGTGCGGGTCGATCCACGCGACGGCAAGCGCGAACTCACGATGGCGCGCTGGGGGCTGATCCCGTTCTGGATGAAGGAGAAGCCGAAGGTGCCGCACATCAACGCGCGCGCCGAGACGGTCGACACCCAGCCGCTGTTCCGCGAGGCGTTTGCCAGACGCCGCTGCCTGATCCCCGCCACCGGCTTCTTCGAGTGGCAGCAGATGCCTGACGGCAAGCAGCCGTGGCGCTTCGTGATGAAGGACCTCGAGCCCTTCGCCTTCGCCGGCCTGTGGGAATACGCCAAGATCGGCGGCGAGGCGATCCTGTCGGCCACCATCATCGTCGGCGAGCCGAACCCGCTGGTCAGTGGCGTCCACGACCGGATGCCGGTGATCCTGATGCCGGAGAACTACGACGACTGGCTGGCCGGCGAGGTGCCGCCCGAGGACCTGAAGGCGATGCTGAAGCCATACGACGCCGGCTTGATGCGGGCCTATCAGGTGAGCCGCAAGGTGAACTCGGTGAAGGCGGACGGGCCGGAGTTGCTGGACGAGATAGCGGCCGACGGGAACCTCGTCTGAGCGAAGGCATGGCTCCGCTTTCTCGCGACCGCGTGCGGCCCGAGGCATCGGCTCCTTTCCCGTTCGCGCCCTTGTGAGGCGCGCTTCCCGTCCCCCGGAAAATCCGAGGGGTGGCGGGCGCCCGGCTGATGCCGGGCGGGCAATCCGCGATTGGGGGCACCGGCCAGGCGCCCGCCGCGGCATTTTTCGACCCGTGCCGGGACTTCGCCCCGCCTCGCGCTGCCGAACCTTGTGGATTCAGCTACCCGCCGGAGTTGCCTCCGGCAGGCATGACACGAGGCGGACCTTAAGCCGCCCGCGGCGGCGGAGGCCCTCTATGGCCTCGGCCCTGCGCATGGATCGGCCAGACGCGCCGGTCCGTTACCGGTGCGCCAGGCGCCGCTCCATTTCCCCGAAAGTCCGGACGGTACCGGTCCTCGACCCTCGGCCGGGAATGGACGTGCGGGATTATGGGGTGGGTGGCACGAGCGGGGATAAGTTTGAGGGTTATGCCCGGCGATCTCACGCGCGGCGCGGGCGGCC
>JBEHYX010000169.1:0-3370 GCA_048497945.1 Verrucomicrobiota bacterium
TGTCATCCAATAGATGACATGTTGGCCGGGCAGGACGCGGTCCGTCTTGAAATCCGGGATTCCGGATTTCCGCTCCCGAATCCCGCGCCCCGGCGGGCAGAACCGGGATTTCCCTTTTGCGGAATTTTGTATCCATTAGCCGCCATGCTTCCGCGCCTTCTCCTCCTCGGCCTGCTCCTGGTGGCCCGGCTTACCGCCGACGAATACACGGACGCCATCAAGCAATGGCATGCCGGCCGCGTCGAGCGCCTGACCGGCCCCGCCGGCTGGCTCACGCTGATCGGGCGGCACCCGCTCGAGCACGGCACGTGGAGCGTCGGCTCCGCCGCCGGCAACGCGATCCGCCTCGCCGCCGGGCCGGCGAAGCTCGGCACCGTCACCTACGCCACCGACGGCAAGGTGAGCTTCGCGCTCGCCGACGGCGTCGACGCCGCGATCGACGGCACCGCCGCGCGCCACGCCGAGCTGGTCGTGGATGGCGAAAAGCCGACCTATGTCCGCGCCGGCACCGTGAATTTCTACGTGATGAACCGCAGCGGGAACCTCTTCCTCCGCGTGCGCGACAGCGAGGCGGCCCGGCGGAAGAACTTCGCCGGCATCGAGTCCTACCCGGTGGACCCGGCCTGGCGCATCGAGGCCGACTGGGTGCCGTTCGACCCGCCGCACGAGGTGAAGATCACCAACATCATCGGCCTCGTCGAACCCGCGCAGGTTCCCGGCAAGGCCGTGTTCACCCACGACGGCAAGACCTACGAGCTGATCCCGATCGACGAGGGCCCGGAGGAGGACCTGTTCTTCGTGCTCACCGACACCACCGCCGGCAAGGAAACCTACGAGGCGTGCCGCTTCCTCTACGCGAAGCGCCCGGTGAACGGGAAGATCACGCTCGATTTCAACAAGGTCTACAACCCGCCCTGCGCGTTCTCGCCCTTCGCGACGTGCCCGCTGCCGCCGAAGGAGAACGTGCTGACGTTCCCGCTCCGCGCGGGCGAGAAGAAGTACGCCGGCGCGCACTGACAACGGAAAGGAAGGAGTAGGAAGGAAGAGGTAAGAACCCGATCAACCGGGGTTCGAACCCTCTTTTCGTTCTTCTTAAGTCCTCCTTCTTCCCTCTTACTTCCCAGCCATGTCGTCCTCCCCGCGCGCGCCGGCCGTCGGCTTCATCTTCGTCAACCTCGCGCTCGCGATCATGGGCTTCGGGCTGCTGATCCCGATCCTGCCGAAGCTCATCACGCAGTTCCGGGGCGGCGACATCGCGAGCGGCTCCACGACGTACGGGTGGGTCGTGAGCATCTACGCGCTGATGCAGTTCGTCGGCTCGCCGATCCTCGGCTCGCTCTCCGATCGCTTCGGGCGCCGCCGCATCATCCTCATCGCCACCGCGGGCTCGGCCGTCGACTACGTGATCATGGCGTGCGCCCCGAGCCTGACCTGGCTGTTCGCGGCGCGGATCATCGCCGGCTTCACCGCCGGCATCTTCGCGACGGCCAATGCGTACATCGTGGACGTCACGCCGCCGGCGGAACGCGCCGGCGCGTTCGGCAAGCTCGGCGCGGCCTTCGCCATCGGCTTCGTGCTCGGCCCGGCGCTGGGCGGCGCGCTCGGCAAGATCGACCTCCACCTGCCCTTCTGGGTCGCCGCCGGCTGCTCCACGCTGAACTGCCTTTACGGCGCGTTCGTGCTGCCCGAGTCGCTGAAGCCGGAAAACCGCCGCCCGTTCTCGTGGGCCCGCGCCAATCCCATCGGCGCGCTGCTCGCCCTCCAGCGCTTTCCCGCCGTGCTCGGCCTGGTCGAGAGCTTCTTCATCCTGATGCTCGCGCAGAACATGATGTTCTCGCTCTGGGCGCTCTACACGTCGCACCGCTACCACTGGGACACCGGCCAGGTCGGGCTGTCGCTGATGTTCGTCGGCGTGCTCATGGGTGCGGTGCAGGGCGTGCTGGTGCGGAAATGGGTGCCGCGGCTGGGCGACACCCGGGCGGTCGTCCTCGGCCTCTCGATCTCGACGCTCACCTACGTCTGCTACGGCCTCGCGGCCCGGGGCTGGATGATGTACGCGATCATGACCTTCGGTGCGCTCGCCGGCATCACCGGCCCCGCGCTGCAGTCCTACATCACCAAGCACGTGCCGCCAAACGAGCAGGGCGCGGTGCAGGGCGTGTTCGGCGGCCTGCAAAGCCTGGCGGGCGTACCCGGCCCGTTCATCGCCACGCACATTTTCGGCTGGTCGGTGTCGGGCGCTCATCCCGGGTGGATGGAAGGCCTCGCCTTCTTTGCCGCCGCCGCGTGCACCCTGGCGTCGATGGCCCTCGCGGCCCGCGCCTTCCGCAAACACGCGCCGGAGCAGCCCGCGCAGGCGGCCTGACCAAACCGTCGAAAGACGAACGCCAAAGGTCGGGAACCGGCCTTCGTTTCTCGGCTCTCGGCCTTCGACAACTTCAGCCCTTCGGCACGTCGCCGTGGTGCGTCTTGTGCGCCGCGTAGGCCGCGGTGTCGCGCAGCATGGCGTCGATCGTCGCCGCCAGCGGCTCGAGGCGCACGAGCCCGGAGAAGACCGCCTTGTCGCCGATGGCGTCGGTCAGCACGAACGCCGGCCGCTGGTTGACCTGGTGGGCGAAAAAGTCCGCCGTGCTCTCGGCCACGCGGTCCTTGACCTTGGCGGACTCGGCGGCGGCGCGCAGTTTCTTCGGGTCGATCCTGCCCGCCCTGGCCGCCACCTTCACCGCCGTGGCGAGGTCGCCGATCTTCTGGCCCTCGCGCAGCGCGGCATGGGACAGCGCGAGGCGGATCTCGTCGTTGGCAAAGCCGAAGTCGCGCGCGGCCTCGGCCACGAGGTTGGGTGCCTCGTAGCGGCCCTTGAGCGCCGGGTCGAACCAGCCGGAATCCAGCATGTACGGCGAATGCAGCACCGTGCCGCCGCTGCGGCGGTAGAACCAGTCGCACTGCGACTGCGACACCGGGAAATCCTCGGGCTTCATCAGCGCGATGCGCCACTCGAACTGCGCGCGCCCGGCGTAGCGGGCCTTCAACTCGGCCCAGGTCGGCTCGACCCAATGGCACCAGGAGGAGAGGATTTCGAGGTAGTAGGTGACTTTCATGCCTCCAAACTTCCGGCCGGTTCGCGCGCCGTCAATGCGCCAACCGTAAAATCCGCGACACAGGACCCGACGGCACAGATCGTTACACCATTCGCCTGCCGTCTCTTCGCCTCAGCGCGGCGGCTGGGGTTCTCCCCTCAGCAATCCGGTTTCGTGCCGATAATAATGGCATCGGGTGAAACCCACCAACCAGCTCTTAAAACGCCCTCCTTTTGTCGTCGCCCTGGCGCTCGGCGCGCTGGGCTTTGCCCTGAACCTGGCGGGCATCCGGA
>JBEHYX010000170.1:0-3314 GCA_048497945.1 Verrucomicrobiota bacterium
CCGTCCCCGGCTATCGGATTTCAAATCATCACTGAACAGCTCGCTCACCTGACAATTCTCCGTGGCGGTAGTAACTAACAAACAACGAACCCAACTGGCCCGAGGGTGCCCGCCGGGCAGCTTGAAGCAAGCGCGGAGTGGGTGCGCGGCCCCGGCAGTAAGTAGTCTATTAAACTACTTGTTGTCCGGGCGGGCGGCGCGCGGGGGTGAAAATATTTCGTGCGCGGCCGGCGGGGTTGCTTACGCTGGAACTTCCATGACCGAACTCCGCGACGCCAGCGCTCCTCCCCCCGACAACCGGGTGCTGGTCCGGCGGTTGTTCGGCCTGGCCTGGCGCTACCGCGGCCACTGCCTGCGCGTCCTCGGCATCCAGCTCGTGCTGCTCACGCTGGGCATCGGCGGCCTGAGCTTCACCGGCCTCGGCATCGACTACATCCGGCACCGCCTCGACGGCACGCCGCTGCCGCCGGAGGCGTTTGTGGCGCGGCTGCCCGCGGCGTGGTCCCCCTACCAGGTGCTCGGGCTGCTGGCCGGCCTCATCCTGGGCTTTGCGCTCGTGCGCGCGGTGCTCAACTACGTCTACGCCATCTCGATCAACAAGCTGGTGCAGCAGCGCCTCGTCGTCGACCTGCGCGCCGAGGTCTACGACAAGCTGCAGCGCCTGAGCTTCCGGTTCTACGACGCGAACAACACCGGCTCGATCATCACCCGCGTCACGAGCGACGTGCAGTCGGTGCGCATGTTCCTCGACCAGGTGCTGATCCAGAGCGTGATCATGGTGATCTCGCTCACCGCCTACATTGTCTACATGGCGCGCCTCAGCCCGGCGCTGACCCTGGCCTGCCTCGCGACCACGCCGGTGCTCTGGGTGATGTCGGCGGTGTTCTCCCGCCGCATCCAGCCGCTCTACGACCGCAACCGCACGCTGGTCGACCGAATGGTGCAGCTGCTGGCGGAGAACATCGCCAATGCGCAGGTGACGAAGGCATTCGGCCGCGAAACGGAGGCCCGCGTCCGCTTCGACGCCGCCAACCAGGCCTGCTTCGACCAGCAGGCCGGCATCTTCTGGCGCCTGAGCCTCTTCACGCCGGCGGTCGGCTTCCTCACGCGCATCAACATGATGATCCTGCTCGGCTTCGGCGGCTGGCTGGTGATCCACGACCGCCTGCCGCTCGGCGCCGGCCTCGTGGTGTTCGCCGGCCTGCTCGAGCAGTTCTCCGGCCAGGTGAACAACGTCGCGACGATCGTGAACAGCGTGCAGCAGTCGCTGATCGGCGCGCGCCGCGTATTCGAGATCCTCGACGCGCCGATCGAGGTGAAGAACCCGCCCGGCGCGCTCCGCCGGCCGAAGCTCGCGGGCGCGGTGCGGTTCGAGCACGTCTCCTTCGCCTACGACGGCGCCGAGGCGGTGGTGCGCGACATCGACCTCGCCGTGCCGCCCGGCCAGTGCGTGGCGATCCTCGGCGCCACCGGCGCGGGCAAGAGCGTGCTGATGAGCCTCGTCCCGCGCTTCTTCGACCCGACCGCCGGCCGCGTGCTCATCGACGGCCACGACGTGCGCGCGCTCGACCTCGACGACCTGCGCCGGAACATCGGCATCGTCTTCCAGGAAAGCTTCCTCTTCTCCAACACCGTCGCGGCGAACATCGCGTTCGGCCATCCCGAGGCCACGCGCGCCCAGGTCGAAAAGGCGGCGAAGATCGCCGCGGCGCACGACTTCATCATGGCGCTGCCGCAGGGCTACGACACGCTGCTCGGCGAGGGCGCGCAAAGCCTGTCCGGCGGCCAGCGCCAGCGCCTCGCCATCGCGCGCGCCGTGCTGCTCGAGCCGGCGATCATGCTGCTCGACGACCCGACCGCGGCGATCGACAGCGAGACGGAGCACGAGATCTTCGCCGCGCTCGACCGCGCGATCGAGGGGCGCACGACCTTCATCGTGGCGCACCGGCTGAGCACGCTGCGCCGGGCGGACTGCATCATCGTGCTCGAGGCCGGCCGCATCGTGCAGCGCGGCACGCACGAGGAGTTGATGCAGGTGCCCGGCCCGTACCTGCGGGTGGCGGACCTGCAGCTGGTCGACGCGCGCGAGCTGCAGAAGCTCTCCCCGGGAGGTGCCGCATGAGCGCGCCGCGCCCGATCCGCGACTTCGGCCTCATCCAGCGCGTGCGGGACGAGGACGAGGAGCTGCAGAAGCCGCTCGAGTGGTCGCTCATCCGCCGGCTCTTCACCTACACCGCGCCGATCAAGGGCAAGGTGACGGCGCTGATGGCCCTGACGCTGATCCGCTCGGCGCAGCTGCCCGCGCTCGGCTGGATCATGGCGCTCGTGATCAACGGGCCGATCTCCGGGCACGACGTGCCCGGGCTCTGGCTGGGCATCCTCGCCTACGGCGCGATGGCGGTCACCGCCGACGGCCTGTTCCACTTCCGGCAGCGGTATGCGCTCGAGATCGGCGAGACCGTGGTGAACCGGCTGCGGGCCGAGATCTTCGCGAAGACCCAGCGGCAGCCGATGAGTTTTTTCCACCGGGTGAAGATCGGGCGGATCATCGGGCGCGTGACGAGCGACGTGGAGGCGGTGCGCACCGGCATGCAGGACGTGCTGTTCGTCAGCATGGTGCAGGGCGGCAACATGCTCTTCATCGCGGTGGTGATGTTCCTCAGCGACCGGGTGCTGTTCCTCGTGGTGCTGGGCATGGCGCCGGTGCTCTGGCTCTTCAACCGGCACTTCCGCGTGCGGCTGAGCCGCGACACGCGCGCCTCGCAGGAGAGCTTCAGCCGCGTGACCGCGACGCTGGCGGAGTCGGTCGGCGGCATCCGCGTGACGCAGGGCTTCGTGCGCCAGGAGACGAACGCCGGCCTGTTCCGCCGGCTGCTGGACGACCACGCCAACTACAACATCGCGCTCGCGCGCACCTCGGCGATCCTCACGCCGCTGCTGGAGCTGAACAGCCAGTTCTTCGTCTCCGTGCTCCTGCTCTTCGGCGGCTGGCGCGTGTTCCACGGCGACATGCAGATTGGCAGCCTCATCACGTTCTTCCTGCTCGCGAACCAGTTCTTCGCGCCGATCTCGATCCTCGGCAACCAGTACAACCAGGGCCTGATCGCCATGGCCGGCGCCGAGCGCGTCTTCCGGTTGATCGACCTGAAGCCCGACTGGGAGGATGACCCGGCGGCGACGCCGCTGGTGGATCCGCGGAAAGAAAACCATGGAGGCGGGACTACCAGTCCCGCGGGTTTTGCGCCGCGAGACCCGCAACCCGCGGGACTGGCAGTCCCGCCTCCAGCATCAAGTTCCGCTGCCGATTTCCCCGG
>JBEHYX010000171.1:0-3289 GCA_048497945.1 Verrucomicrobiota bacterium
CTGGAGCTACGGCCACCGCAACCCGCAGGGCCTCGCCATCGACCGCCGCACGCACGAGGTGTGGGAATCCGAGCACGGCCCGCGCGGCGGCGACGAGCTGAACTACATCAAGCCCGGCGCGAACTACGGCTGGCCGGTGATCACGTACGGCATCGACTACGACGGCACGGCCGTCAGCGACAAGACCGCCGCGCCCGGCATGGAGCAGCCGGTGCGGCACTGGACGCCGTCCATCGCGACCAGCCCGATCGGTTTCTACACCGGCGACAAGTTTCCCGCGTGGCGGAACAATCTCTTCCTCGGCTCGCTCGCGCAGCAGAAGTTCATCCGTTTCGAGGTGCAGGACGGGAAGATCCTCCATGAGGAGGAAGTATTCTCCAACCTGGGCCGCGTCCGCGACATCAAGACCGGCCCCGACGGCTGCCTCTACGTCGCCCTCGAGGAACTCCACGGCGCGAGCGGCTGGCTGGTGCGGCTGGTTCCTGCCGAGAGGGGCACCACTGATCCACACTGATGAGACCCTAAGCCAAACCGTATCCGATCAGTGGATCGTTAGTGAATATTAGTGGTTAAACCAGATCGGGTCCGGAGCATTGATTCTTTTCATCATTCCGGCGCGAACCGGGCGTGCCGGTTCCCGGTCCATACCGGGGTGGAGCGTTACCTGAACCGGAACCAGAACGCGGGCGTCGTGGCCTACGACGAAGGCGACTACGGCATCGTGCTGCAGTTCGTGGACGGCTCGACCTATCTCTACACCCAGGCCAGCGCGGGCCGGGAGCACATCGATACGATGAAGCAGCTGGCCCGGCGCGGTCGCGGCCTGACCGCCTACGTCAACCGGCACGTCAGCGGCGACTTCGCCAAGCGGCTGGCGTGAAACTGTGGCGGCGATCACGGCCCGAGCCGCCGCGCGAGCTCGAGCGCCGGCTGGTAGTCGGGCGCCAGCTTGAGCGTTTCGCGCACGGCCGCCGCCGCCTCCGTCTGGCGGCCCAGCTCCAGCAGCGCGAGCGCGCGCAGGTGCAACAGCTCCACGGTGGGTTTCCCGCGGGCCAGCGCCGCGTCAAATTCCCGCAGCGCGGCGTCCGCCTTGCCCGCATCGAGCAGCGCGCCGCCATAGTTCAGGCGCAGCCCCGGAAAATCCGGCTCGCGCCGGCGCAACGCCGCGAAAGCCGCCAGGGCCTCGTTCGTGCGCTCGGCCTGGTACAGCGCCACCGCGAGCCCGTACTCCGCGGCGGTGGAATCCGGACGCAGCTGTCGCGCCTTCGTGTAGGCTTCGACTGCCGGCGCCGCCTGCCCGGCGCGCAGCCGCGCCGCCCCGAGCAGCACCCAGCCGGCGGCCGGGCGCGGGTCGAGCTGTTGCGCCTGTTCCCCGTGCTTGAGCGCGTCGGCCACCTGGTTGGCGTCGAGTTCCGCCTGCGCCAGGTTGCGCAGCACGTCGGGCTGGTCGGGCTTGAGCGCGAGCGCCGCACGCAGCTCCGCCAGCCCGGCTTCGGTCTGCCCCGCCTCCAGCAGCGACGCCGCGAGGTTGTTGCGCGCGCGCAGATTGTCCGGGCGCTTCCGCACGGTATCGCGCCACAGCTCCACCGCGCTCGCATAGTCGCCGTTGCGGGCGACGGTCAGCGCGCCAAAGCCCGCCAGCGCCACGAGCCCGGCGATCCACGCGCGCCGCCCGAGCCACGCAAAAACCGGCACCACGAGGAGGGCCAGCACGACCGCCAGCGGCAGGTACATGCGGTGGTCGGCAATGGTCTGGGTCGCCACCGGCACGACGCTCGACGTGGGCGCCAGCACGGCGAAGAACAGCACGCCCGCAAAACCGAGCACCGGCTGGCGCCGCAGCGCGACCAGCGACGCAACCGCGAGGCCGCCGACGAGCGTCGCGTCGAGCAATGCGGTGAACGATTCCGGCGTCAGGTAGTCGCCGTAATCGAACACCAGCGGATACGGGTAAACCGACCGCGCGAGATAGCCCATGATCGCCTCGCCCTGCGTCACGAGGTACGCCGGCAGCGCCACACCGGACTCGAAACCCGCCGTGCCGCCGCGCGACGCCGAGTGCCAGACAAGCCAGGCGAGCAGCAGCCACGTCGCCATCAGCGCGCCGTGCAGCCAGCCGCGCCGGCGCCACGCCTCGGCGAAGCTGCCGGCGAGGAACGTCCGGTCGTAGAGCAGCACCAGCAACGGCGCCGACGCCATCGTCTCCTTGCTGCCCATGCCGAGCAGGCAGGCGAGCACCGTCGCCATGCGCCAGAAGATAGAACCTGCCCGGCCTGCCAGCCATAGCCTTGGCGGCGGCTGGAGGTCGGGCCCCACCTTCACGCTCCGGATGAACGCGTACAGCGTCAGCAGATAGAACAGCGTTGCGAGCAGCTCGGTACGCTGCGAAACGTACGCGACCGCGGCGGTCTGCAGCGGATGCACCGCCCACAGCAGCGCGGTCGCCAGCGCCAGCCCGTCGGCGGACGCGCGGAAACGCTCCGGGACCGCCGGCTGCGCGAAGGTCCGGCGCAGCACACCCCACAGCGCGAGGCCCGCCAGGACGTGCAGCGCGAGGTTCACCGCGTGATAGGCGACGACGGATTCGCCGCCCAGCGCGTAGCTGATGGCGAAGGACAGGTTCGCCACCGGCCGCGCGCTGATCGGCAGCCCGCCCGCGGGCGGTGATAGCGGCCCGGTGAGCGGCCACAGCGAACGGATCGACGGGTTCTCGAGCACCACCGGCCGGTCATCGAGCACGAATGGCGCGTGCAGCGAATTCCAGTAAACCGCCACCGGCGCCACCACGAGCAGCACGACCGCGAGCAATCGCACACGAAGCAGCGAAGAAGCAAAAGGCGGGCGGGGCACACCGCTCATCTAAAGATTGGGCCCCACTAATCCACACTGATCGGACACTAATTTAAGCCTGCCCGGTATAAGTGCCCATGAGTGTGGATTAGTGGTTAAACCGGATTGCCGGGGGATCCCGCCGCAGCGGCCTTGACTCGCGTGTCATAAGCGCAAACTGGGAGCATGCAACCTAGCCCCCGCCTGCTGACGGTCCCGATGCGGTCTCCTGCCCGCCCGGGATCAGTCGCCCAGCCTTCGCTGTGGCTGACCTGTCTCCTGTCCACTGTCCTCTGTTCTCTGTGCAGCGCCGCTGAGGCGCTGCCCGACGAGGCCGCGCTCAAGGCGATGGCCGCGCGCTTCGCGCCGGTCGAGATCAAGGCCGACACCTCCGCCCTGCCCGCCAACGAGAAGCTCGCGCTTGCGAAGATCGTCGCGGCCGCGAAGATCATCGACGGCA
>JBEHYX010000172.1:0-3282 GCA_048497945.1 Verrucomicrobiota bacterium
CCCTGGATCGATCGGCCAGAGCAGAAGGAAACTATGCTGTTGGCCGATCGAGCCCCCGGATTGATCGGCCTGAGGAATTGATCGCCGTCTTGCAGCTCAGCCGGTGAAGTCGCGCTTGCCGATCGGCACGCCCGCGTGCCGGAGGATGTCGTAGGCGGTCGTTACGTGGAAATAGAAGTTCGGGGTGGCGTTCTCGAGCAGGTAGCGCAGCGCCGGCCACTGCACCTCCTCGCCGCGGATCTTGAGCGCAATCAGCTTGTCCTCGAGACCGTCCAACTGCGCCGGGGCGATCGCCTTGGCAAAGTCGATGCCGGTCTGCAGCCGCGCCTTGACCTCCTCCCAGGTCTTCTCGGTGTCGGGCCAGCTCGGCGCCGTCACGCCGGTCACGCGAGCCAGATAGAGCTTGGACCGATCGGTCGCCGACTGGATCTGGAACGCCAGCGGGTGCATGTCCGGCGCCAGCCGCATCCCCACGTAATTGTCCGGGCTGAATTTGCGCTCGGTGGCATAGGCCTCCGCCTTGGCCATTACGGCCTGCAGATTGGTCAGCATGCGGACGAATACGCCCGCGGACGTGGCGTAGAGCGAAATCGACATTTTCGGAAAAATCCAGTTTGGCGGTGGGGTGGCGACAACCGGGCTCCTCCCGTCCATCGCCAATCGCCGATGGTTTGCCGCAAAGCGTGACGCAATGCAATCGGGCGCTTCGGCGCAGGGCGCTCGGAGTACGACGGGCGACAAGCTGCGCAGCAGAACGATCCCGGGGGAGCAAGCGTTAGCGCCCCGTTAACGGCCGGCGAACTAGCCTTTCGTCGAAAAATTCCGGGATTCTCCAGCGATGGCCACCATCACCGGCGCCGACTTCATGGCCGACAATCTTTCGGGCATTCAGTCCCTGCAGTCGCTGCAGTCCGCCGCGGCCCAGTATTTCAAGGGCACCGATGGCAAGATGCATGCGGCCGGCTCGTTCAAGGGCCTCGACGGCAAGTACCATTCCAAGGGGTCGTTTTACGGCAGGGACGGCAACTACCACCCCAAGGATTCCTTCCTCGGCAACGACCGCAAATACCACCTCGCCGGCTCGTTCCTGGGCAAGGACAACAACTGGTACATCAAGGGTTCGTTTCTGGGGCGGGACGACAAGTACCACGGCCCCAACGCCAAGCAGAAGGCCGACGGCACCTATGTCGAGGACAAGACGGACGCGATGATCCAGATGCTCGAATCCACGGGCGCGATCTCCTGACGGCAACCGTCTGTCACTTCAGCTGAAAAATGAAGGGCCACAGCCACGCCTAACGGCGAAACTGTGGCCCTTGGGGAAGCACCCGCCGCACTGTTGAGGGCTTGGGGGCAGCGGCAGGCACTCCACATGTTCACCGGTGCATGGGTCGTTTGCAGAAATCCAGCGAACACCCCGATAAATGGACGGCCAGCCTCAGAATAAAAGGCCCTTTCACCGATTGGTGATGTTCATGGACGAGTTTTCATCCGGGTTGCCCGTGACGGGCAAAGTCCCTAAGACACAGCCGCAACGCCGCGCTTTGCCGCCGGCCTTGCAACGAGATCCGAATGGACATCCTTTCGCCGCCCCAGGCACTCCAGAAGGCCTTCACCAACCCTGAGGACGCCTGGGCCTATGTGGCCGAGCTCTATCACCGCAACACCGATTTCATCCGCGAGAAACTGATCGGGCTGAGCAGGGGCAACGTCCCGGCCGGCCGGGTCCGCGCCTTCTATCCCGAGGTCCAGGTGACCTCGCGCAGCTACGGCAAGACCGATTCCACGCTCGCCTACGGCTACCTGCACACGCCCGGCGTCTACCGCACGACGATCACGGCCCCGGATCTGTTCAAGAACTATCTGGTGCAGCAGTTCTCGGTGATCCTGCGCAACCACGGCGGCACCATTGACGTGGGTGAATCCGCCACCCGCATCCCGTTGCATTTCGCCCTGGCGCCGGACGAGCGCATCGATGGCGAAGCGATCAACGCTCTGCCCATCCCGCTGCGCGATCTGTTCGACGTGCCGGACCTGCAGGACACCGACGACGAGATCGCCAACGGCACCTTCGTGCCGCCGCCGGGCGGCCCCTACCCGCTGGCGCATTTCACCGCGCCGCGGGTCGACTATTCGCTCTACCGGCTCAGCCACTACACCGGCACCGATGCCGACCACTTCCAGAATTTCGTGATCTTCACCAACTACGGCTTTTACGTCGACGAGTTCTGCCGGCTCTCCAAGCAGTACATGGCCGAAGGCCACCCCGACTACGACGCCTTCGTCGAACCGGGCAATTTCGTCACCCACAACATCCGCCACGGTGGCGGCACCAGCGGCACGCCCACCACCCGCTCGCCGCAGATGCCGGCCTACCACCTCAAGCTGTCGGGCTCGCGCGGCATCACCTTCGTCAACATCGGCGTCGGCCCGTCCAACGCCAAGACCATCACCGACCACATCGCCGTGCTGCGTCCGCACGCCTGGATCATGCTGGGCCACTGCGCCGGGCTGCGGAACTCGCAGGAGCTGGGCGACTACGTGCTCGCCCACGCCTATCTGCGCGAGGACCATGTGCTCGACGCCGACGTGCCGGTCACCGTTCCCATCCCGGCCCTCGCCGAAGTCCAGGTCGCGCTGGAACAGGCCGTGGCCGAGATCACCCATCTCGAGGGCATCGAGACCAAGCGCATCATGCGCACCGGCACGGTGGCCACATTCGACAACCGCAATTGGGAACTGCGCGACCAGGCCGAGATCACCCGCCAGCTCAGCCAGTCGCGCGCCGTGGCGCTCGACATGGAATCGGCGACGATCGCCGCCAACGGCTTCCGCTTCCGCGTCCCCTACGGCACGCTGCTATGCGTCTCCGACAAGCCGCTGCACGGCGAGCTCAAACTGCCCGGCATGGCCTCGGATTTCTACCGCACCCAGGTCAACCGGCACCTGCTGATCGGGCTCAGGGCCATGGAGATCCTGCGCAACCAGCCGCCCGAGAAGCTGCACTCGCGCAAGCTGCGCAGCTTTGCTGAGACAGCGTTCCAGTAAGGTTTTTCGGCCAAAGTTTTGACGCCAAGCAGGCGCAGTCGGATTGTGCCTGTACCGGAGTTCAAAATGGCCGACCCTCAGGGACGCTCCGCCCTCGCGCCGCCCGATGATGTGATTTTCGAGCCCGACGTCCCTGTGATCGACAGTGGCGAGCCGGGGGCGGTCGACGACACCTCCAATGCCGGGGCCGCCTCGGTCACGGCGCCGGTCAAGGCCTCCAAGCGCATCCCTTCG
>JBEHYX010000173.1:0-3193 GCA_048497945.1 Verrucomicrobiota bacterium
GTCTCCCGCGCCACCAGCGTCGCCGCGTACTCGCGAATCGGAAACGCGCGGGAGAAGGCGGCGAGCCGGGCCTCGGCAACGGCGCCCTCGCTGCGATCGAGCGACTGGCGCCACGCCTGTTCCATCTGCGGGCCGTACCAGGTGTTGCGGCCGTGCGCGACGTAGACATAGAGCTGCGGGGTCGCCAGCATCACGGCGCGGTGCCTGCCGAGATGGCCATACACCGCCGGCGTGTCCTCGCCCTTCGCCAGATCGGGATAGCGCGGCGCAATTTCCCGCAGCGTGAGCAGCGCGTTTTCCTGCGGCCGCGGCCGGCGTCCGATGACGCAGAGGCGCTGCTGCCACGGGATCCACATCATCTCGTGGGCGAGCAGGCTCGTCGTTGTCCCGGTCGCAGCCATGGCGGCGAAGGCGATCTCGAGGCGGGCGGGATGCTGGAGGTCGTCGTCGTCCCACTGACAGATGAAATCGCCCCTGGCCAATTCGATCGAGCGATTGCGCAGTGCGCCGAGGCTCGGCCCCGGCGCGACCTTGACGAGGCGGATGTCCGGATCGGCGAGCGAGGCGATCCAATCCTCCAGCCGGCTGTCCGCACCTTCGTCGAGGACGACCAGTTCCTTTCGCGGCCATGTCTGGCGACGGAAGCAGCCAATGGACAGGCACGCCAGCTCGAAGCGGTCGCGGGTGACCATGAGGCAGGAAACGAGCGCAGGATGTGGAGGGATGCGTCCGGGGCCGATTGCCAGTTTGACCTCGATCGCCCGGAACGTCGTCTTCCCGTTGGGATCCAGGACGTCCGTGATGAAGGCCGGAACGGTGAGGTCGAGATCGACCTCGCCGGTAAAGGCAAGCAGCGCATCCTCCAGGGAGCCGGCCATTTTCGTAGTTATCCGCGAGCGAGTGGCATCAAGAGGCTACAGGAGCGGTGGGCTCCGGCCAACGGGCGAAACGGGCAGATTGTGGGCAGCGAAGATGGCCGAAACGACCGGATATGGCGCCAAACTATGAGCTGGTGCTGCCGGACAGGATTGAACTGTCGACCTCTCCCTTACCAAGGGAGTGCTCTACCACTGAGCTACGGCAGCCTGGCGCCAAAGGCGCCGAGGTACTGCCATAGCAGCGCGGCCGGTTCAAGCGGAGGCGATCAGCGGGGCCGGTCGAAATGGATGGGCGGCGAAAGATTGGGATTGTGGCTCATCGCCTCTTCGGCCGGGTCGATGCGCGGGCGACGCGCCGAAACCGGGCCTGGCGCGCGACGATCCAGCCACGAATTGGCGTGATGCCCGGAGCCGGACGGCGGGTTGCTGTGCGGGCCGCGGCGCGGGATGCCGTTTCCATCAGCAGGCATGGTGGGTATCTCCGGCGGGGGCCATTCACCGTGATAACGCCGCGAAGCGGCCGGAAGTTCCGCCCGCGGCCACCGCCGTGACCTCGATCAATGCCGCAACCGATTCTCAATGCTTCGATGGCACCGTTTGGTGGTCGAAACCGGCGAAAACCAAGGCCTTCGGCGCGGCAAA
Source organism: Verrucomicrobiota bacterium (assembly GCA_048497945.1). Lineage (GTDB taxonomy): Bacteria > Verrucomicrobiota > Verrucomicrobiia > Opitutales > Opitutaceae > Lacunisphaera. The sequence goes on from JBEHYX010000173.1 coordinate 1,521, forward strand.
GTGCCGGTTGCCTAACAGGGTGGCGGCTACTACCTTCGCATCGTTCCAGGGAACACAGGGCCCCCATGGATTATCAGTCGATTTTCGCGGACGCGATTGCCGCGCTCCATGCCGAGCGGCGCTACCGTGTCTTCGCCGACCTGGAACGGGTTGCCGGGCGCTTTCCGCACGCCATCTGGCATTCCGAGAATGGCGACCGCGACATCGTGGTCTGGTGCTCCAACGACTACCTCGGCATGGGGCAGCACCCCAAGGTCATCGAAGCGCTGACCGAAACCGCGCGCGCCATGGGCGCCGGCGCCGGTGGCACACGCAACATTTCGGGCACCACCCATCCGCTGGTGCTGCTGGAAGGCGAGCTCGCCGACCTGCACGGCAAGGAAGCGGCGCTGGTTTTCACCTCGGGCTTCGTCTCGAACGAGGCGACGATCTCGACCATCGCCAAGCTGCTGCCCGACTGCCTGATCTTTTCGGACGAACTGAACCACGCCTCGATGATCGAGGGCGTGCGCCGCTCCGGCGCGCAGAAGATCATCTTCCGCCACAACGACATGGCGCACCTCGAGCAACTGCTCCGGGCGGCCTCCCCCGACCGCGCCAAGCTGATTGCCTTCGAGTCGGTCTATTCGATGGACGGCGATATCGCGCCGATCGAAGCAATCGCCGACCTCGCCGCCAAGTACGGCGCCATGACCTACCTCGACGAGGTGCACGCGGTCGGCATGTACGGCCCGCGCGGCGGCGGCATCGCCGAGCGCGACGGCGTCATGCACCGCATCGACATCATCGAGGGGACGCTGGCCAAGGCCTTCGGGGCGCTCGGCGGCTACATCGCGGCGAGCCAAGCCATCGTCGACACCGTGCGCTCCTATGCGCCGGGCTTCATCTTCACCACGGCGCTGCCGCCGGGCGTCGCCGCCGCGGCGCTGACCTCGATCCGCCATCTCAAGGCATCGGAGGCCGAGCGCCAGGCGCAGCAGGCGAACGCCGCTCTCACCCGCCGCGCGCTGACCAGCGCCGGGCTGCCGGTGATGGCGAGCGAGACGCACATCATTCCCGTGCTGGTCGGGGATGCGCAGCTCTGCAAGCAGGCGAGCGACCTCCTGCTCGAGGAGCACGGCATCTACATCCAGCCGATCAACTATCCGACGGTGCCACGCGGGCAGGAGCGCCTGCGGATCACGCCGACGCCGCTGCACGACGCGACGCTGATCGCGGAGCTGACCCGCGCGCTCTCGGCGGTGTGGGACAAGCTCGGCATGCCGCGCTCAGGCGAGACCGCCGACACCGAGCGGCGTGCCGCGACATCCGGCGGCAATACGCGCGTCGCGGTGTTCCCGCCGGCCGGCGGCTGAAATTTTCTTCAGTTCGGGCGGCGCGTCTTACGTCGCAACCCTGGGCCCTCGCTTTCGCGGGGGAAGCGGGTTCGTCACTTCGACCTTCCGCGCCAGCGCGAGCAGCTTGCCGACCGTATTCCAGTTGCGCGCCGTTGCCTGGACGCCGAGCGCGCGCTCCAGCACCGCATTCGTGACCTTCGAGGTGCCGGCGCCGTCGGCGTAGTGGACGTAAAGCTCGCGGCCCACGAGGTGCAGCCGCTCGCGGTTGACCTTGACCGCAGTGATGCGCGCGCCCGCTCCTTCCGCCGGCACGTCTGCCATGAAGACGATGTGCAG
>JBEHYX010000174.1:0-3175 GCA_048497945.1 Verrucomicrobiota bacterium
CCCATCTGGCCGCCGGACATGTAGCGGGTCTTGGCGGCGGAGTTGACGATCTGGTCGATCGCCTGCATGGCGAAGTTCCAGGTCATGAACTCGACGATCGGGCGCAGGCCGGCGAGCGCCGCGCCGACGCCGAGCCCGGCGAAGCCCTGCTCGGTGATCGGCGTGTCGATGACGCGCTCGGCGCCGAATTCCTGCAGCAGGCCCTGCGTCACCTTGTAGGCACCCTGGTACTCGGCGACCTCCTCGCCCATGACGAAGACGTCCTTGTCGCGGCGCATCTCCTCGGCCATGGCGTCGCGGAGCGCGTCGCGCACGGTGGTCATCACCATCTCGGTGCCGGCGGGCACGTCGGGATCGGCGGCGACCGGGGAATGCGGCGCGGCGGGGACTGACTGCGGCTGCTTCGGCATGCCCTCCGCCTTCATCTCCGGCGGACGGATCGCCTGCTGCGTGGCGGGCGCCGCCTGATGGGGCGCGGGCGTTTCGGGGACCGCCGGAGCTGGGGCAGCGACAGCGGTAGGTTTCGCAGCGGGCGCCGGCGCGGCGGCCTCGCCCTCGCCGGCAAGCTGAGCGATCGGCGTGTTCACCTTGACGTTCTCGGTGCCCTCGGGAACGAGGATGCGGGAGACGGTCCCCTCGTCCACGGCTTCCACTTCCATGGTCGCCTTGTCCGTCTCGATCTCGGCGAGGATGTCGCCGGACTTGACCTTGTCGCCCTCCTTCTTCAGCCACTTGGAGAGCTTGCCCTCCTCCATGGTGGGCGACAGCGCCGGCATGAGCACATCGATCGGCATCTTCTAGTCCTGTCTCGCGTTCGGGCAGCGTTCGCGCACGGCTAGTGCGTGATGTCGGTCCACAGCTCGCTGGGATCCGGCTCCGGGCTCGCCTGGGCGTACTCGGCGGCGGCGACCACCTGGTCGCGGGTCTGGTTCTCGATCGCCTTCAGCTCGTCCTCGCTGGCGAACTTCTTCTCCAGGATGCGCTGGCGCACGCGCTCGATCGGGTCGTGGTGCTCGCGCACGTCCTGGACTTCCTCACGCGTCCGGTACTTGGCCGGGTCGGACATCGAGTGGCCGCGATAGCGGTAGGTCTGCATCTCGAGGATGTACGGACCCTTGCCGGCGCGGCACCAGGCGATCGCCTTCTCGCCGGCCGCCTTGACGGCGCGCACGTCCATGCCGTCGACCTGCTCGCCCTGGATGTTGAACGAGACGCCACGCTTGGAGAAATCGGTCTGCGACGAGGAGCGGGCGACCGAGGTGCCCATAGCGTAGCGGTTGTTCTCGATGATGTAGACGACCGGCAGCTTCCACAGCTCCGCCATGTTGAAGCTTTCGTAGACCTGGCCCTGATTGGCGGCGCCGTCGCCGAAGAAGGTCAGCGAGACGTGGTCGTTCTTGCGGTACTTGTTGGCGAAGGCGAGACCGGTGCCGAGCGGCACCATGGCGCCGACGATGCCGTGGCCGCCGTAGAAATTCTCGGCGCGCGAGAACATGTGCATCGAACCGCCCTTGCCGTGCGAATAGCCGGCGAAGCGGCCCGTGAGCTCGGACATGACGCCCTTGGGGTCCATGCCGGAGGCGAGCATGTGGCCGTGGTCACGGTAGCCGGTGATGAACTGGTCGCCCTCTTTGGACGCCATCTTCATGCCGACGACGACGGCTTCCTGGCCGATGTAGAGGTGACAGAAGCCGCCGATCAGGCCCATGCCGTACATCTGGCTGGCGCGCTCCTCGAAGCGGCGGATGAGGAGCATCTGCGAGAAGGCGTGGAGCTCTTCCTCGCGCGTGAAGTTGGCGGGCTTGGTCGTGACGGCGGCGCCATCGCCGTCGGCGGCCCGCTCGGTTTTTCGCGCTGCGGCAACAGCTACCGCAGGTTCTGCGGCCTTGCGCTCGGCCTTGGGCATCGGAGCAAGCCTCCCCGTGATCGGTCTTTTGTCGCGTTATTATTTGCGGGCGACGCTAGCTGAACGGCTGAGTCAATCCAAGCTCACGAGGTGCTCAAACGCGCAGAGCCACCATGCCGAAATGACATAGATTTGCGACGCTTCTCGACAAGCGAAGCAAAGGCAGGGCTTTTACTGTGGACGTTGCTGCACTGCACCCAAGTTGATCACGACCTCATCCGGCCGCATCAGGTTGAGCGCGTTGCGGGCCGCGAGATCGATGACGTCCGCGTCGAGGCTGGACGGCTTCACGGTGTCCACCTTGCGCTCCAGCGCCTCGCGCTCTGCCACGAGCTGATCGTGCTGCTGGGTCAGTTGCGCGGCGTCGACGTTCAGCCGGTCCATGGCCCAGATGCCGAACGAGCCGGAGAAGGTGTGGTAGCCGAAATAGGCGAAGAAGCCGACGGCCAGCAGCGGCAGCGCCAGGCGGCGGAGGAAGGTTTTCTTGCGCTGGCGGGTGATCATGGCGTGCGGAGGCACCGAGTCCGGGACAATCCTCACTCTGCTGGCGACAGGCTTAACGGAAGGTTGCCGGGCACCTCCATTCCGCCGCATGCCGTTCAGGGGAAGTTCACCGTGCTGCAACCTTACGTAGAATATCGGAGATCCCTACCATCAGCATAAATCCTAAGGGTGCTAGGCCAGACCTGAAGCGGCGCAGATCCCGGAGGACCAGCACGTGAACAAGGGTGCAGCAACAAGCGCAGCAAGGTGGTTCCGACGGGAGTTCGGACCCCTCGAATTGGGACTGCTCGCCGCGGCGTTGGTAGTGACAGTCATCCTTGGCCGCCTCAACAGCTTCGAGTGGTTCTACGAAGTCACGCGCGCTAACGAGGCGCTTCAGCTCGACGAAATCGCCAACTTCTTCTTTCTCGCCGCCATAGGGCTGGCCATCCTGTTGGCCGTGCGAGCGCGGCTTCTGGCAAAAGAGATTCGCCGCCGGATCGCGGCGGAGGCGGAAGCGAGCGCCCTTGCGCGACACGATCCACTAACCGGTATCGCCAATCGGCGCCTGTTCAGCGAACAGCTCAGCATCGGCGTGACGACGGCCGAGCACACGCACCACGGACTCGCCGTCTTCCTCCTCGACCTCAACCGATTCAAGGCAGTCAACGATATCCATGGCCACGGGGTCGGCGACATGCTCCTCGTCGCCGTTGCCAAGCGGCTGCAGACCATCGCCCGCAGTGAGGACACGCTCGCTCGCCTCGGTGGCGACGAATTCGGACT
>JBEHYX010000175.1:0-3136 GCA_048497945.1 Verrucomicrobiota bacterium
GACCACAATAACCCATGGGCGGCTCGCCGAAGCCAAAAGCTCCTAAGAGACAAAAAACTCAAAGAGGAAGCCGCCCAAAAAAAGGGCGGCTTTTTTATTCTCCATCCCTTATGACGCAGACCCTTATAACCCTCTTCTCGCTCTGCCGAAATTGTTCCGGCAGCGTGAGCTGACCATTTCCCCATGGATTCCGGTAAACGCCACAGCCAAGTAGTCACCGAAGGACCCAGCCGGGCACCCGCACGCGCCATGATGAAGGCCGTCGGGTACACCGATGAAGATTTGAGCAAGCCGTTGATCGGCATTGCCAATACGTGGACCGAGATCGGGCCCTGCAACTATCACCTCCGGGCCCTGGCGGAACATGTAAAAGCCGGCGTCCGCGCGGCGGGCGGCACCCCGCTCGAGTTCAACACCGTTTCCATCTCCGACGGCATCACGATGGGCACCGAGGGCATGAAGACCTCGCTCATCAGCCGCGAGCTGATCGCCGACTCCATCGAACTGGTGGCGCGCGGCAACAGCCTCGACGGCCTCGTCTGTTTGTCCGCGTGCGACAAGACCAACCCCGGCGTCCTGATGGCGCTGGCCCGCCTGGATATCCCGGGCCTGGCGTTGTACGGCGGCTCGATCGACCACGGCCACCACCACGGCAAGGCGCTGACGGTGCAGGACGTGTTCGAGGCGGTCGGCGCGTTCACCGCCGGCAAGATCGACGCGAAGGAATTCAAGTGCGTGGAAAACGCCGCGTGCCCGACCGCGGGCGCGTGCGGCGGCCAGTTCACCGCGAACACCATGGCGACGATCATGGAGGCGATCGGCATGTCGCCGGTCGGCCTGAACGGCATCGCCGCGGTCGACGAGGCGAAGAACAAGGCGGCGTTCCGCTGCGGCGAGATCGTGATGGACATGGTGCGCAAGGACCTGAAGCCGTCGCAGATCATGACGCGCAAGGCGTTCGAGAACGCAATCGCGTCCGTCGCCGCCTCCGGCGGCTCGACCAACGCGGTGCTGCACCTGATCGCGCTGGCGAAGGAAGCCAACGTTTCGCTGAAGATCGACGAGTTCGATGCGATCAGCGCGAAGACCCCGACGATCGCCACGCTCAAGCCCGGCGGCCTCTACACCGCCGTCGAAATGCAGAAGGCCGGCGGCATCTCGCTGCTCCTGCGCCGCCTGGTCGAGGGCAACTATCTCCACACCGACTGCATCACCGTCACGGGCAAAACGCTCGCCGACGAGGTGCGCAACGCGCCCGAGACCCCCGGCCAGCAGGTCATCCGTCCGACGGACAAGCCGTTCAAGGTTTCCGGCGGCCTGGTGATCCTGAAGGGCAACCTCGCCGAGGAAGGCGCGGTCCTGAAGGTCGCGGGCAGCTCGCGCGAAAAGATCACCGGCCCGGCCCGCGTCTTCGAAAACGAGGAATCCGCGATGGCCGCGGCGAACGCGCAGAAGATCAAGGCGGGCGACGTCGTCGTCATCCGCTACGAGGGGCCCAAGGGCGGCCCCGGCATGCGCGAGATGCTCGGCGTCACCGGCGCGCTGGCGGGGCAGGGGCTGGCCGACTCGGTTGCCTTGCTCACCGACGGTCGTTTCTCCGGCGCGACGCGCGGCTTCTCCATCGGCCACGTGGCGCCCGAGGCGTTCGTCGGCGGCCTGATCGCCTTCGTCAAGGAAGGCGACCTGATCGAGATCGACGTGCCCGCGCGCAAGCTGCAGGTCCAGATCTCCCCCGAGGAAATCGCCAAGCGCAAGCAGGGCTGGAAGGCCCCGGCGCCCCGCTACGCGCGCGGCGTCATGGCCAAGTACGCCAACACCGTTTCGTCCGCCTCCGCGGGCGCCGTCACCTCCTGATCCACTTTTAAATCCACGCAACCAACTCCACTGGGACTCATATGAAAAAACTTACCGGAGCAGAAATCGTCTGGGAATGCCTTCAGAAGGAAGGCGTCGACGTCGTCTTCGGCTATCCGGGCGGCGCCATCCTGCCGACCTACGATGCCATGACGAAGTACCCGAAGATCCACCACGTGCTGGTGCGCCACGAACAGGGCGCGACGCACATGGCGGACGGCTATGCCCGTGCCAGCGGCAAGGTCGGCGTCGCGATCGCGACTTCCGGCCCCGGCGCGACCAACATGGTCACCGGCATCGCCACCGCGATGATGGACTCGTCCCCGATCGTGTGCATCACCGGCCAGGTCGGCTCCAAGGCGATCGGCACCGACGCCTTCCAGGAGACGGACGTCACCGGCGTCACGCTGCCGGTCACGAAGCACAATTACCTCGTCACCAAGCCGGGTGACATCGCCCGCGCCATCCGCGAGGCGTTCTACATCGCCAAGAGCGGCCGCCCGGGCCCGGTGCTGGTCGACATCACCAAGGACGCGCAGCAGCTCACCGCCGAGTTCGACTGGGAGGCCGCGGCGCCGAAGCTGCCCGGCTACCGCCCGAGCCACACCGCGCCGGCTTCCGAGTTCACCCGCGCCGCCGAGCTGATCAACAACGCCAAGCGCCCGCTGATCCTCGCGGGCCAGGGCATCATCAAATCCGGCGCCACCGCGCAGGTGCTCGCGCTGGCCAAGGCCGCCAACATCCCGATCAGCACGACGCTGCTCGGCATCGGCGCCATTCCCGCCTCCTCCGAGATGAACCTCGGCATGATGGGCATGCACGGCGAGGCGTGGGTCAACGAGGCCATCCAGCAGGCCGATTTGCTCATCGCGCTCGGCATGCGTTTCGACGACCGCGTCACCGGCAACCTCAAGACCTACGCGCTCAACGCGAAGAAGATCCACGTCGACATCGACCCGACCGAGATCAACAAGAACGTCCCGGTGGACGTCGCGCTGATCGGCGACCTCTGCGAGGTCCTCGCCGAGATCCAGCCGCAGGTGAAGAAGGCCGCGCATCCCGACTGGTGGGCGACCATCAATGCCAGCCGCGGCGACTCCGCCGTGCGCGACATCAAGAACCTGCCTGACAGCGGTCACCTCTACGCCGCGCATGTCATCAACGACATCTGGCGCCTCACGCAGAAGCGCGACACGATCGTCGTCACGGACGTCGGCCAGCACCAGATGTGGGAAGCCCAGTATTTCCACCACGACAAGCCGCGCTCCCTGATCACCTCGGG
>JBEHYX010000176.1:0-3093 GCA_048497945.1 Verrucomicrobiota bacterium
GCTCCGCACTGGGTTCCGGGGGTCGGCTGATCGCCGACGGGAAATCAAACCGAGTCCAAGCGGCGATCAGCCGCTCCCCGAAACCAAAATCGGAGCCGATTAGGCGGGGGGCTCTTCAAAGCATCGCCGTTAGGCGAGGCATTAGTGGTTAAAATCGGATCGGTACTTCAACGTTCCCAAACAAAAGAGCCGGCCACGCGGGCCGGCTCTCGGAAATCGGACGGGAAGGATCTCAGCTCTCGTAGCCCGGGAGCGTCTTGTCGACACCCTCGCGCGCGAGCTTCGCGTAGGCCGGGAGGCCGTTGTCGAAGGGCACGCTGACCTCGCCCTGGATGAGCGGGGTGGCATAGCGGAAGAACTGGAAGTTCAGGCTGACGCCATCCTCGTTGATCCACTCGCGCGGCAGCTTCTTCAGGTTGCCGACGACCTCGGAGAGGGCGGTGAGGCCGGTCTCGCAGGTGTACTGGTCGCCGTCGCCGCGCACGAGCGTGACGAGCTTGCCGGTCTCGCCCGCGATCGCGGCCTTGACCGCGGCCTGGCCGGCGAGGAACGCCTCGTCGGCGTCCGTCTTGGAGGAGAGGTGGGCGGCGGCGCGCTGGGTGACGCCGAGGCGGGCCACGCGGGCCTTCGCGCCGACCTGCTGTTCGACGAGGTCCTTGAGGGCCTCGCCGACGCCGCCGAGCTGGGCGTGGCCGTCGGTGCCGGCCTCGACCGCGACATAGTTGCCGTCCTTGTCGACGAGGCCTTCGCCCACGACGACGATGCAGTGCTTCTCGCGCTTGAGGACGCGGCGGACGTCATCGACGAACTTCTCGTTGGCGAACGGGACTTCCGGGAGATAGACGAGGTGCGGCGGGTCGTTCGGGTGGTCGCGGCGCTTGGCCAGCGAGGCGCCGGCGGCGAGCCAGCCGGTGTTGCGGCCCATGACCTCGACGAGCGTCACGAGGTCGCCCTGGCCGAGGGCCTCGGCGTCGAGGGAGAGCTCCTTGACGGTGGCGCCGATGTACTTGATCGCGCTGCCGTAGCCCGGGCAGTGGTCGGTGGCGGGCAGGTCGTTCTCGACGGTCTTCGGGATGCCGATGACGCGGAGCTCGTAGCCGGCGGCAGCGGCCGTCTCGGCCAGCTTGGCGGCAGTTTCCTGGGACTCGCCGTCACCGATGTGGAAATAGTACTTGATGTTGTGCGCCTTGAAGACGGCGAGCACGCGGTCGAAGTCGGCCGGCTTCTTGAGCTTGGCGCGGCAGGAACCGAGGGCGGCGCCGGGGGTGAAGCGGAGGCCGCGGATGGCCTGCTGCGACTCGGCGGCGAGGTCGACGAATTCCTCGTTCAGGAGGCCGAGCACGCCGTTCAGCGAGCCATACACCTCTTCGATGCATTCATGATTCAGGGCTTCGGCAACGACGCCGGCGACGCTGGCGTTAACAACGGCGGTCGGGCCGCCGGTCTGGCCGATGAGACAATTTCCTACGAGTTCTGCCATGGTGGTGTGTGGTTTAAAGCTGGGGATAAAATGAACGCGAAGGCCCAAAAAAGGCGCGGCGTCCGGCACTGGCAACCGAAATCTCCCGCCCGGCAAAAATTAGCGCGCGGACCGTCCGCGCGCCGGAACCAACTCCGGAATCCGGCGCTCAAATCAGGGCGGCGCCACCGGCGCCCGGGCGAAAAATATTTTCGTCCGAATGCGCGAGGTTACAGCAGCTTGCCCGGGCGGTAGTCCGCCGCGCCCTTCTGCTTCTTCACCAGCGGGCCGACGGCGGCCACGAAGGAATCGACCTGGTGCGGCGCGGCGCCGACGAAGCGGTCGCTTTCGCCGAGCACCTCGGTGAGCTTCTTTTTGCCAAGGCCCACGCGCTTGTCGCCGGCGAGGCGCGAAAGGAGATCGGCGTCGCCGCCGCTGCGCAGCGCCTTGGCGGCCGCGAGCGCGTGTTCCTTGATGGCCTCGTGCGCGGTCTCGCGCCCGGCGCCGTTCTTGACGGCCTCCATCAGGATCGTGGTCGTGGCGAGGAACGGCAGGTTGCGCTGGTTCTCGCTGGCGATCGCGGCGGGGAAAATCTCCATCTGGCGCAGGATCGAGAGGTACGTCTCGAACAGACCGTCGATCGCGTAGAACGCGTCGGGCAGCGCCACGCGGCGGACGACCGAGCACGACACGTCGCCCTCGTTCCACTGGTGACCGGCGAGGCTGGCAGTCATGGTGACATAGCCGGAGAGGATCGTGGAAAAACCGCAGACACGCTCGCAGTTGCGGGCGTTGACCTTGTGCGGCATCGCGGACGAGCCGACCTGGCCTTCCTGGAAACCCTCGGTGAGCAGGCCCGCGCCGGCCATGAGGCGGATGGTCGTCGCGCAGCTCGCGGCAGCGGCGCCGAGCTGGTGCAGCGCGCTGACGGTGTCGAAGTCGAGCGAGCGCGGGTAGACCTGGCCGACGGCGTCGAACTTCGCCTTGAAGCCGAGGTGCTTGATGATGCGGCTCTCGAGCTGGTCGACCTTGGCGGTGTCGCCGCCGAGCAGCGTGAGCTGGTCGAGCTGCGTGCCGACCGCGCCCTTCAGGCCGCGCACCGGGTAGCGGGCGATGAGGTCCTCGAGGCGCGCGTAGGCCACGAGCATTTCCTGGCCGAACATCGCGAGGCGCTTGCCCAGCGTGGTCGGCTGCGCCGGCACGTTGTGCGTGCGGCCGGTGAGCATGACGTCGCGGTGCTCCGCGGCGCGCCTGGCGAGGAGGTTCAGCGCGGCGGCGGCCTTGAACTGGACGAGCTTCAGGCCGCGCGCGACCTGGAGCTGCTCGACGTTCTCGGTGAGGTCGCGGCTGGTGAGGCCGAGGTGGATGAACTGGCGCTTGGCCAGGTCGGAGAATTCCTCGAGGCGGGCCTTCACGTCGTGGAGCGTGACGCGCTCGCGCTCCTTGATGCGGTCGAGGCTGACGTCGTCGCGCACGCGCTCGTAGTCCTTGATCGCCTCGGCCGGGATGGCGACGCCGAGGTCGCGCTGCGCCTTCATCACCGCGATCCAGAAATCGCGCTCGAGCAGGATGCGCCCGTGCGCCGACCAGATCTCCTGCATGGCCGGCGAGGCATAGCGCTCGGCGAGCACGTT
>JBEHYX010000177.1:0-3033 GCA_048497945.1 Verrucomicrobiota bacterium
GAGGCCGACCAGGAACGTCGCCCAGGTGCTGTGGGTGGCGAAGGCGGCGGCGAACACCGGCGCCAGCGTCGAGACCGAGCCGTCCATCAGGCCGACGAGGCCGGGCTGGATGATCTGCAGCACGAAGTTGCGGCGCGCGGTCTCGCGCTCCTCGTCGCGTGTCGATTGTGGAATTCCGGTGGTCAGATCGCGAGCATGCTGCTCGTGGCCGGCTTCGATGTCGGCGAGGTCGTCGAGCAGCTTGCGCAGGCCCGCGTCGCTCGTCCGCGCTGCCGCCCGCCGGTAGAAGTTGGCGGCTTCCTGCTCCATGGACTCGGCGCGCTGGCGCATCGAGTCCATGTCGAAGGCCTGGCTCATCCATACGGGCTTGCGGCGCATGAAGCCGCGCACGTCCTCGCGGCGGATCAGTGGAATGTGCTCGCCGAAACGCTCGCGGAACATCTCGAACAGCATCTGGCGGTGGCCGTTCTCCTCATCGGCCATCTCCGTGAAGACGGCGGCCGAGGCGGGGAAGTCCTTGCGCAGCCGCTCGGCGAAATCGCGGTAGATATGGCCGTCCTCCTCCTCGTTCTGGATGGCGAGCGCCAGCACCTCGCGGTCGCTGAGCTCGGAGAACGACTTTTGCGGACGGAAGGAGAAGGAGGGAAAGGGCATGCCGCGAGTCCGATTTTGGAATGATTCCAAAGATAGGCGGGAGCGAAGAAAAGATCACCCCCTCCCGAAATCGCTTCGCGATTTCGACCTCCCCTCAAGGGGAGGTCGGAATTGCCGCAGGCAATTCCGGGAAGGGGGTGCGTCGGCGGCGCCCCCATCTTGACTGCCCCGTGGCTTTGCGCCACCTAACCGCCGCCAACCCGAAGCTTACCCGCGATCGTCAGCGGGAGTGAGCAGGAGACCCCGATGATCAATCTCACTTTCCCCGACAATTCGGTGCGTCAGTTTCCCGCCGGGATTACCGGGCGGGATGTTGCCGAAGGCATATCCAAGTCGCTCGCCAAGAAGGCCGTGGCGATGGCGCTCGACGGCACGCTCGCCGATCTCGCCGACCCGATCCAGAAAGACGCGAAGATCGAGATCGTCACGCGCGACGATCCGCGTTCGCTCGAGCTCATCCGCCACGACGCCGCCCACGTCATGGCCGAGGCGGTGCAGGAGCTCTACCCGGGCACGCAGGTGACCATCGGCCCGGTGATCGAGAACGGCTTCTACTACGACTTCTTCCGCAACGAGCCGTTCACCACCGACGACCTGCCGAAGATCGAAGCCAAGATGCGCGAGATCGTGAACCGCAACCGGCCGTTCACGAAGGAAGTCTGGTCGCGCGACGACGCGCGCCAGGTGTTCGCCGACAAGGGCGAGATGTTCAAGGTCGAGCTGGTCGACGCGATTCCCGCGAACCAGCAGATCAAGATCTACAAGCAGGGCGACTGGTTCGACCTCTGCCGCGGGCCGCACATGGTCTCGACCGGGCAGATCGGCCAGGCGTTCAGGCTGATGAAGGTCGCCGGCGCCTACTGGCGGGGCGACGCGCGCAATCCGCAGCTGACGCGCATCTACGGCACCGCCTGGCACACCGAGGACGAGCTCAAACGCTACCTCACCATGCTCGAGGAAGCCGAGAAGCGCGACCACCGCCGCCTCGGCCGCGAGATGGACCTGTTCCATTTCCAGGAGGAGGGGCCGGGCGTCGTCTTCTGGCACCCGAAGGGCTGGACGATGTTCCAGGAGTTGATCGCCTACATGCGGCGGCGGCTCCGCGACGGCTACAAGGAAGTGAACGCGCCGCAGATGCTGGACAAGGTCCTGTGGGAGACCTCCGGCCACTGGATGACGTTCCGCGAAGCCATGTTCAAGGTACAGCCGGCCGGCGACGACATCGACGACAACGACCGGCTGTACGTGCTGAAGCCGATGAACTGTCCCGGCCACATCCAGATCTTCAAGCACGGGCTGAAATCGTACCGCGACCTGCCATTGCGGCTCGCCGAGTTCGGCGCGGTGCACCGCTACGAGCCGTCGGGGGCGCTGCATGGGCTGCTCCGCGTGCGCGGCTTCACGCAGGACGACGCGCACATCTTCTGCACCGAGGAGCAGATCGCCGCCGAGTGCCTCAAGATCAACGACCTCATCCTCTCGACCTACGCCGACTTCGGCTTCAGCGAGATCGTCGTGAAGCTGTCGACGCGGCCGGAGAAGCGCGTCGGCTCGGACGAGGCGTGGGACCACGCCGAGGACGTCATGCTGAGGGTGCTGAAGACGATCGAGGCGCAGTCGGGCGGACGCATCAAGACCGGCATCAACCCGGGCGAGGGCGCCTTCTACGGGCCGAAGTTCGAGTACGTGCTGCGTGACGCCATCGGCCGCGACTGGCAGTGCGGCACGACGCAGATCGACTTCAACCTGCCCGGCCGCTTCGGCGCCTTCTACATCGACGCCGACGGCCAGAAGAAAACACCGGTGATGATCCACCGCGCCATCTGCGGCTCGATGGAGCGCTTCCTCGGCATCCTGACGGAAAATTACGCCGGCCACTTCCCGCTGTGGTTCGCGCCGGTGCAGGTCGTCGTCGCGACCATCACGCAGGACGCCGACGATCACGCTCGCAAGGTGCTCGCCGAACTCACGCGCGCGGGGCTGCGCGCCGAGCTCGATCTCCGCAACGAGAAGATCAACTACAAGGTCCGCGAGCACTCGCTGGCCAAGGTGCCGGTGATCCTCGTCGTCGGACGGCGCGAGGCGGAGGAAAACGCGGTCAACATCCGCCGTCTCGGTTCGACCGACCAGAAGTCGCTGTCGCTTGCCGACGCGGTGGCGCAGCTTCAGGATGAGGCGACGCCGCCGGACGTCCGCCGCGAACGGACGGCGGTGGCCGCGTAACCGCGGCCACACCGTCAGTCGCGGAATTTGGTGCCGGCGATTTCGTCGAGGCCGATCACCCGGACCTCGCCGCCACCGACGCGCCGGGTCTCGGCCTGGTACTCGCGGAAGAACGGCTTCGCCTCTCGAGAGATTGGAGCGATTTCACCTCGCCTA
>JBEHYX010000178.1:0-2964 GCA_048497945.1 Verrucomicrobiota bacterium
CCCGGGGCGGTGGCGCCGACCCACGCAAAGGGCAACTCGCGGCGCAGCTTCATGGCGCGATCGAGGGCCTTGATGCGCTTGGCGGCGGTGATCACGCGCTTGCCCGCATCGCTGCCTACGAACCAGGCGATGCCGTCGACATCGGCCTTTTGCGCATCCTCGGGCAACAGCGCGGCGCTGGCCACGAGTGCATCGATGGCCGCGGGGACGAGGGCCGCGCGATCGCACTGGGTGAAATCGACCAGTTCCAGCACGCGGTGGGTGGCGGTGCCGCGGCTGCGCGCCGCCGGGGCGTTAAGGCCGCCGACCGGTGCGAGGAGGGGCAACTCCTCTTCGTCCGCCAACTGGGCCTTGAGCGCGGACACGGTGATGACCGCCGCCTGCCGCGTCTGCAGCGCATGGCCGTACACGCCGGTGACGCGGCGCATCGCCTGCTCAAGCTCGCGGGACAGCGGCGCCTCATCGCCGCGATTGTCGTGCAGCGGCCGGCAGTCGAGGAGCTTTTGCAGCACTTCGTCATGCGCGGCGTCCGGTAATTCGCCCAGCGGCCGCCCGCCTTCGGGGCGTTCCAGCGTGACCTCGACCTGCGCGCCCGGCCGTTCGCCCTGCCAGGGCCAGCGCACGTCGATGCCGCTGCAGCCCAAGGCCCCGAGCACCCACTGAACCGGCCGTGTGGCCTTGAGGAGCACGTCCTCGGGAAGCGCGGCGTTGGGTTCATCGCAGACATTTTTCATCGCCCGGAGCTCGTCTTCATCCTTCACGTGGCCGGTGAGCAGGAGGTGGTCACGGGCGCGGGTCATGGCGACGTAGAGCAGGCGCAGCTCCTCGGCGGTGGCGGCGCGCTTTGCGGCTTCGCGGATGCAAAGCGTCGCGGCCGAGGGGTAATAAATATTGCGGCCGAGGTCGGCGACCGACAGGCCTACGTGCAGGTCGCGGTGGACCTGCACCGGTCCGCCATCGCTGCGGCGGAGCATTCCGCCGAGGCCCGCGGCGATGACCACCGGGAACTCGAGCCCCTTGCTTTTGTGGACGCTCATGATGCGCACGACGTCGGACGCCTCCGACAGCACCGGCGCTTCGCCGAAGTCGCCGTCGCCCTCGCGCAGCCGTTCGATGAACCGCAGGAAACGGTGGAGGCCCTGCTTGCGGAAGCTGCCGAACTTCAACGCGCGCTGGTGGAGGGACTGCAGGTTGGCGACGCGCTGGGCCCCGGCTTCGAGGCCGGAAAGGTAGGGCAGAATCTTTGATTCGCCGTAGATGGCGGCGAGCCCCTCGTGCAGCGGGCTGGTGCGCAGCAGCGAGCGCCAGGCCGCGATCTTCTGCCAGAATGCCGTCAGCCGCGCGGCGAGTTCGGCGGAGAAAGCGGGGCGGCCCAGAGCGTGGTCGACGCCGACATTGCCGCCGTCGTCCGCATAGCGGGCGCCCGCTTCGGCGAAATTGACGCGGTCGCGGTCATAGGTGAGGCGGAGGAGCGCCAGGTCATCGTGCGAAAAGCGGCCGAAGGGTCCCAGGAGCGTGGTGGCCAGCGGGATGTCCTGCTTCGGGTTGTCGATGACCTGCAGCAGCGCGAGCACGTCGCGGACCTCGGTGGTGTCGAAGTAGCCGGTGGAAAGATCCGCATGCGCGGGGATGCCGCGGCGGGCGAGCGCGCGGGAAAAAATCATCGCCTTGTTCTTCATCGCCCGCAGGAGAATCGCGATGTCCTTGTACATCAGCGGGCGCTGCACGCCCTCCTTCGTGCGCACCATGCGCCCCTCGGACATCAGCGCCTCGATCCGCCGCGCCACCAGCCGGGCTTCCTCCTCCACCGCGCTGAGATTTTCCCCCGCGGCCTCGGCGGGATCGGCGCTTTCTTCCTCGGCCTGCTCGCCCTTCATGCCCACGAGGCGCACTTCCACCGTGGGACCGCGGGTCTCGCTCGCCGGGACGTCCCCGCCCTCAAAGGGCAGCAGGGCGTGGCCCTCCGCATAAGCCACGCCGGCGACCTCCAGCGTCATCACCCGCTCGAACACGCCGTTCATCACGTGGATGAGCGAGGCCCGCGAACGAAAGTTGTGCGGCAGCCAGACATGCGCCCGGCGGCTGGCTTCGAGCGCCCGCGCCCGGCGTTCGCGCTCGAGAAAAAGCGCCGGCTCCGCAAGGCGGAATCCGTAGATCGACTGCTTCACGTCGCCGACCACGAACAGGCCGCCGCGGCCGTCGCTGTCCGCCGCGGCGAAGGGATTGACCGCGTCCAGCAGGGCCGCCTGCAGCGGGTTGATGTCCTGGAACTCGTCGACGAGCACGTGGCGATAGCGGGTGCGCAGCTCGCGCGCGGCCATGCGACCGCCATCACTTCCGCCGGTGAGCAGCGAGTGGGTGAGCCGCTCGAGATCGTTGAAATCGAGCCGTGCGCCCGCGCCGGCGCCCCGTTTGGCCTGCGTGTAACTTGCCGAAAAATCGTCGACGAGCGCGAGCAGCACCTCCAGCGGCGGCCCGAGCCGGGCCATGTCCGCGCCCATCGTGACGACGTCGGCTGCGAGCACCTCGCCGCAGAGTTTCTCGAGCCCCTCCTTGACCTTCACCCAGGTGCGTTTTTTCAGGGCGTCGAAATCCGGAACATCCTTGAGCGACTTCAGACGTCCCCAGTCGCAGCCGGCAAGCACCTCGCGCACTTCCGCAAGCACGCCGCAGCCCTTGGCGTCGAGCTGCCCCTGTGCCCATTCGAGAAGCCCCGCGGCGCGCTCCAGCCCTTCGCACATCTGCCCGGGACCCACCTGCCGCCGGACCAGCGCCGCCGCGCGCCGGGCGCGCATCAGCTCCAGGCGGATCTGCGCGGCGGCCACCTCGCGCGCCCAGCGATCCAGCATTGCCGTGGCCCCGGCACCATAATTCGCGCGCGCCCCCTGCACATAGCCCGCAGGATCCGCGACGCTCGCCAGCATCGCATAAAGCTTGTGCACCATCGCGGCCAGCTCGCCGTCG
>JBEHYX010000179.1:0-2916 GCA_048497945.1 Verrucomicrobiota bacterium
CGCCGCACCAGCTGGTGCTGCGGTTCATTGGCGAAGGCCTGCGGAAACAGCGCCGGCGACAGCATCGCGCCGGCAACCGCGGACGCGATGACCGCCGAGATGGCGGCTGTTCGGAATTCGACGCGCATGTGGCCCTCGATCGTTGCGTGGCGGTTAACCACCCATCAACCATGAGCCGTCCGACTGCGTCAAAACGGAACAGCCGTTTACCTTAACTTCACGATGAGCTGTGGATGGCCGTCGCCAGCATGTCCACCGCGTCGACGAATCGGTCGTGCGCCTCGCGCGTCGGCCACGGCCGGATCAGCTCGTCGAAGCGTTCGAGGTCGAACGCCGCCAGGCTCGGCTCGCCGAAGAATTTGCGCGCTTCCTCGACCTCGAACCCGGCCAGGTGCACCGCCTCGTGATAGGCCGCTTCCTTGTCCGCCCGCTTGATCAGCTTCTGCACCTTGGCCGGCGCCGCGGCGTTGAGCGCGAAGTGCAGATACACCGCCCCCAGCAGCCGGTTCTCCACGTCCTTGTAATTGCCGCCCATCGCCGCCTTGAACGGCGAGATGATGTCGCCCATCACGTATTCGGGCGCATCGTGCAGCAGCGCGTAGAGCCGGGCCCGCGCGTCCGCCTCCGGCGCCAGCGCCGTGAAGATTTCCAGCACCAGCACCGAGTGCTGCGCCACGGAAAACGGATAATCCCCCCGCGTCTGCCCGTTCCAGCGCGCCACCCGCGCCAGCCCATGCGCGATGTCGCTGAGTTCCACATCGACCGGTGAGGGGTCGAGGATATCGAGCCGCCGCCCGCTCAGCATCCGCTGCCACGCCCGATCCTTCCCCCGCGCCATCCAAACCCCCTCGCTAGCAGTCGGGAGTCCTCTCCTGTGGCGAAGCCACGGGGGAGGGGGACCATGCGAAGCATGGTGGAGGGGGCGGCCCCACGCTCAGCGCAAGTGGCCGCCCCCTTCCGTCACGCTACGCGTGCCACCTTCCCCCGCTGCGCGGGAGAAGGACGCCGACTGCGTCGTTCGAGGGAAAACTAAGCCTCAACCGCAGATTCGCCCAAGCGGTACGTCGCCCACTCCGGCAGGCTCACCGTCACCGCCTTGCCCTCGACCGTGACCTCGCCCCCGTCGAATCGATCGAGCCGCACGATGGCCACGGCGCGGCCGTCGACCACCCGCCCGATGGTCCCCGCCTCGCGTCCGCCCGTCACCACCGCCGATCCCGCCGGCGCCATCACGCCCGAGACGATCACTGGCCGCCGCCGCGCCGTGCCGCGATGCTCCATCCGGCTCACGACCTCCTGGCCGATATAGCAGCCCTTCTTGAAATCCACCCCGCCGAGCAGGTCCATCCCGACATCATGCGGGAACAGCTGATCGGCGCCAAAGTCGGGCCCGAGCTCCGCGATTGCGCGTTCGATCCGTGCAGCATCGTATGAGCTGTCCGCCGCATCCCACTGCGCCGACTCCGCTTTCGTCCCGATCACCCGCGTGTGGGGCGCGCCCCCGTCCCAGCCGACGGCATGCGTCTCGCGCAGGTCCGCGATCTCGACCGCGGCGCGCAGCTTGTACATGCGCATGCGTTTGTGGAAGGCGTCGGCGACGCTCGCATCGACGTCCAGCCAGAACGCGTCATCTTCGTAGCTGCTCAGCCCCTCGGCCTGGATCTTGCCCTGCGGCGACAGCAGCGCCCACCACACCGCCGGGCCCGGTTCGGCCACCAGCCGGCCGGTCACCACGTCGAACAGCAGCTTCTGCGCGTCGGCCCCGGAGAACCGGAACAGTGCACGGCTCGGGCGAAGGATTGTGGGCATCTGGGCCATCCAGTAAGGGTCTCAGACATGGCGCACTACGACGCGATCTTCAAGAACGGCACGATCGTCAACCAGGACGGCCCGCACGCCGCGGACATTGGCCTGCGCGGCGGCCGTATCGCCGCCCTCGGCACGCTGGGCGGCGACAGTGCTGATACCGTCACCGATTGCACGGGCCTCCACATCCTGCCGGGCGTCATCGACACCCAGGTGCATTTCCGCGAGCCCGGCCTCGAGCACAAGGAAGACCTCGCCACCGGATCGCTCTCGGCCGTCATGGGCGGCGTCACCGGCGTCTTCGAGATGCCCAACACCAGCCCGCTGACCACGACGCGCGAGACCTTCGAGGACAAGATCCGCCGCGCCACCGGCCGCATGCACTGCAACTTCGCCTTCTTCGTCGGCGGCACGCACGACAATGTCGATCAACTGCCGGTGCTCGAACGGCTCCCCGGCTGTGCCGGGGTGAAAGTGTTCATGGGCTCGTCGACCGGCAGCCTCCTGGTGCCGGACGACGAGGGGGTAGGGGCCATCCTGCGCGTCATCTCGCGCCGCGCCGCCTTCCATTCCGAGGACGAAGCCCGCCTCGAAGAGCGCAAGCCGCTGCGCGTCGAAAACGACCCGCGCTCGCACCCGGTCTGGCGCGATCCACGCGCCGCTCTGCGCTCGACCCAGCGTCTCGTGGCGCTGGCGCAGAAATACGGCAAGCGTATCCACGTGCTGCACATATCGACCGCCGAGGAGATGGTGTTCCTCGCCGACCACAAGGACGTGGCGACCGTCGAGGTCACGCCGCACCATCTGACTCTCGACGAAACCGCCTACGAGACGCTGGGCACCTTCGCGCAGATGAACCCGCCGGTGCGCGACAAGGCGCACCGCGCCGGCATCTGGGCCGGCGTCGACAACGGCATAGTCGACGTGCTCGGCTCCGACCACGCCCCGCACACCCGCGAAGAAAAGCAGAAGCCCTATCCGGCCTCGCCCTCGGGCATGACCGGCGTCCAAACCCTGGTCCCGATCATGCTCGACCACGTCAATGCCGGGCGCCTCAGCCTCGAACGCTTCGTCGACCTCTCGAGCCACGGTCCCGCCCGCATTTTCAAC
>JBEHYX010000180.1:0-2704 GCA_048497945.1 Verrucomicrobiota bacterium
GGACCGCGGCCCAGCGGGAGCTGGACCCTCCAAGTTCCGCTGCCAGTTCCGCCTCCGGTTTGAGCCACGCAAGCGCCGCGCGGCGGAGCGGGTCGGGGAGGGCGGCGACGCGCGTCGTCACCTCACAGGCGGCGGCGTCCGGTGACAGGGACTGCCAGGCCGCGAATGGCAAAGGGTCTGGCGTTTTTGGCGCGTTTCTGTCCATTCCTACGAACTCAATGGAGCCTGCCGCGCCCATCGTCAAATTCACGTCGCTGAAAAAGCGCTACGGCGGCGGCCCCGTGATCCTCGACGACCTCTCGCTGGCGGTGGCGCCGGGCGATTTCGTGACCCTCATCGGCCCCAGCGGCTGCGGCAAATCCACGGTGCTCAAACTGGTGTCCGGGCTCAGCCCTGCCTCGGAAGGCGGCCTCGAGGTGCTCGGCACCAGGCCGAAGCAGGCGCGCGACCGGCAGGCGTTCATCTTCCAGGACGCCACGTTGCTCCCATGGCTGACCGCCCAGGGCAACACCGAGTTGCCGCTGCGCCTGCGCGGCTTGTCCGCCGCCGAGCGCAAGGCCAAGGCGGCCGAAATGCTCGCGCTCGTGGGGCTCAGTGCGAATGCCGACTATTACCCGCGCCAGCTGTCCGGCGGCATGAAAATGCGCGTATCTATTGCCCGCGCCCTCACGCTTTCGCCTCAGCTGCTCCTGCTCGACGAGCCTTTCGGCGCGCTCGATGAAATGACGCGCAACCGGCTCAACGAGGAATTGCTCACGCTGCGCGCGCGCTCGCCGTTCACCGCGCTGTTCGTGACGCACTCGGTCAGCGAAGCCGTGTTCCTGTCGAACCGCATCATCGTCATGGCGGCACACCCCGGCCGCTGGCATGCCGAGATCAAGGTGGATTTCCCGTACCCGCGCCGGCCCGCGCTGCGCGCGACGCCGGAGTTCCAGGCCAAGGTCAACGAGGTGTCGCAGCGCCTGCATGAGGTGGAGGTACCCGCATGAAAAAGACCCCGCCGCTTCTCCTCTGGGGCCTGCCGGTCGTCACTGGTGTGCTGTGCATCGTTATCTGGTATACCGTGCGCTCGGTGTCCGGGCTGCAGAGCTGGATCCTGCCGACGCCGCTCGAGATCATCCAGGCGGCGGGGCGCGAGCACGACCGGTTGCTGCGGGCGGCGGGCAACACGATGGTGGGTGCGCTCGCCGGCTTCCTGCTGGCCGGCGCGCTGGGCTTCGTGATCTCCCTGCTGCTTGGCGTTTCGCGTGAACTGCGGGCGGGCCTCTATCCGTGGCTGCTGGTGCTGCAGATGACGCCCGTTATCGTGCTGACGCCGATCATCGTGCTCTGGGCCGGGCCGGGCCTGCCGGGCATCATCACGGTTACCTGGCTGATCAGCTTCTTCCCGATCGTCGCCAACATGACGCAGGGCCTGCTCTCGACCGACATGAACCACGTGGCGCTCTTCCGCATGGCCAACGCCTCGCGCTGGCAGGAGATGTTCCTCCTGCGCGTGCCGGCGGCGATGCCGTACTACCTCGCGGGCCTGCGCATCGCCGCGACGCTGGCGCCGATCGGCGCGATCTTCGGCGAGTACATGGTCGGCAACTCCGCCGGCGGCTCGGGCGGCCTCGGCTTCCTCGTCTACAGCTACAATACGCAGATTAAGATACCAGCACTCTTCGCCACGGCGTTGACCAGCTGCCTGCTGGGTTTCATCTTCGTGGCCGCGGTCTCGCTGCTCAACTGGGCGATGCTCCACAAGTGGCACGACTCGTTCGAGCGGGAAGACCACTGAGCAGGGCACCACTAAGTCACACTGATAGGTCACTAATCATTAGTGTTTATTCGTGTGGATTAGTGGTTAAATCCTTTGGCTCGAAGTCATGAAAATCGCTCGTTACTCCCTCGGTGCTTTGGTGGTGATCGCCTCGTTTCTGGCGGGCTGCGGCAAAAAGGACGCCGCGCCGTCCGCCACGCCGGGCCTGGTGAAGATCAGGTTCCAGACCGACTGGTATCCGCAGCCGGAGCACGGCGGCTATTACCAGGCGCTGGCCAAGGGCTACTACGCCGCGGAGGGCCTCGACGTCGAAATCCTCCCCGGCGGGCCCAACGCGCAGGTGATGGCTTCCGTGGCGGTGGGCCGCGCCGAGATCGGCATGACCAACGGCGACGATGTCATCGTGGCCATCGCGCGCGGTGTGCCGATCAAGATGGTCGGCGCCGAGATGCAGCGTGACCCGCAGGGCATCCTTTTCCACACCGAACACCCGATCCACACGCTGAAGGATCTCGAGGGCCGCACGCTCATGGCGGGCGCCGGTTCGACCTGGATCGAGGTGCTGCGCAAGAAGGTCGGCGTGAACTTCACGCTGCTGCCGTTGGTCGGCGACCTCGCGCGCTTCATGAACGACAAGAATTTCGTGCAGCAGTGCTTCGTCACCAACGAGCCCTACTTCGCGAAGCAGCGCGGCGCCGACGTCGGGGCGATCCTGATCGCGAGCGACACCTACGAGCCGTACCGCGTGATGTTCACCGGGCACAAGTTCCTCGCGGAGCATCCCGACGTCGTGGAGAAGTTCGTCCGCGCCAGCGTCAAGGGCTGGGTCGACTACCTCGGCGGCGACCCGGCGCCGGCGAACAAGATTCTCGCCGGGAAACGCAACGACCTGACGCCCGAGTTCATGGCCTACAGCATCAAGGCGATGAACGACTACAAACT
>JBEHYX010000181.1:0-2519 GCA_048497945.1 Verrucomicrobiota bacterium
CGGCGTGTCCATGATGCCGAGCTGGCGGCCTTCGGGACTGATCACGCGCACCTGGGGCGACTTGATCCGCATGTTGCGGCGGATGGCGGCGAAGGGATCATTGTTGCGACCACGGTTGTCGCGATTGAAGGGAGGACGGCCGCCAGACGAAGAGGAAGGAAGTGCCATTCAGGTGTTTTGCTTGGAGCGAAGTGGGATCAGGAGGTGTTTTTTGTCCCTAACGCGCGGGATGACAACACCTATTTCCAGAGGGAAATTGGCGCGGAAACGTCACACGCTGAAGCTCTCGCCGCACGAGCACGAGGCCTTGGCGTTGGGATTCGTGAACTTGAAGCCGCCGCCGATCATCTTGTCGGAGAAATCGAGCACCGTGCCCTTGAGGTAGAGCGCGGTCTTGGCGTCCACCAGCACCGGGATGCCGGCGCTGCGCACCAGGATGTCGCCGCGGCGGGCCTCGGGGGCGAACCGCAGCTTGTAACTCAGGCCGTTGCAGCCGCCGCCCGTGATGGCGACGCGCAGGTAGCTCCCCTGCCCCTCGCGCGCGATGAGCGCGGTCACCTTGGCGCCGGCGGCGGCGGTGAGGCGAACGAGGTTCTCGTTGCCCTCGCGGACCCCCTCGGCGGGCGGCTGGGCGATGGTGGCGGTGGACATGGCTGCTACCTATGCCCCGGCGCGGAGTTTAATCAAGCGCCGCGCCACCGTGACCGCGTTGGCGAAGCTGCGCGGGCTGGCCTTCCCCTGCCCGGCGATGCCAAAGGCCGTGCCGTGGTCGGGACTCGTGCGCACGTGCGGCAGGCCGAGCGTGACGTTCACCGCCTCGTCGAAGTCAATCACCTTCAGCGGCGCGAGGCCCTGGTCGTGGTACAGCGCCACGATCACGTCGAACTCGCCGCGCAGCATCCGCGCGAAGATCGTGTCCCCCGGCTGGCACGACGACAGGCCGGGAAATTCCGCGCGCAGGTGGTCGAGCGCCGGGTTGATGAAATCCTTCTCCTCAAGCCCGATCAGGCCGCCCTCGCCCGCGTGGGGGTTGAGGCCGCAGACGCCGATGCGCGGCGCCTTGATGCCGTCGGCTTTTGCCAGCTGGTCGGCGGCGGCGACCGTGCGGTGCATGAGGTTCGGGCCGAGCACGCGCACCACCTCGTGCAACGGGATGTGCCACGTCGCCAGCGCGACCCGCAGCTTGCCGCCGCAGAAACACATCACCGGATCGCCGCCCCAGCGCGCCGCATAGAATTCCGTCTGGCCGGGAAAGCCGTAGCCGATGGCCGCGAGGCGCTCCTTGCTGACCGGGCCGGTGACCACGCCGGAAAATTCGCCCAGCTTGCAGCCGGCGGCCGAGCGCTCCATCGCCGCCCACGCCACCAAGGCGCCGTCGCCGTCCGGTTTGCCCGGCGCGGCGGCATAATCCTCGAGGCCGACCGGAATCTTGGCCGCCGCCGCGGGCAGGGTCTCGAGCCAGCGCGCGGGGCCGATCACCGCCGCCGACGATGCCTCGGCCGGGTTGGCCTTCAGCCACGCGGCGACGATCTCCGGGCCCACGCCCGCCGGATCGCCGCACGTGATGGCCAGCGGTTTCATCCCTCGGACTCGGTCGCGGTCACGCCGGCATGGCCGTGCGGCCGCGCGAAGCCGCGCTTGCCGCCGGCGAAGAACTCCAGGAAGCGCCCCGCCTCCGCCGTCTTCACGCCGGCGGCGAGCCGGGTCGCGGCGCGCTTGCGCGGGTCGCCCTCGGCGAAGACGTCGTGGAAGCAGTCCTTGATCTCGCCGATCGCCTCGCGGCTGAAACCGCGGCGCTTGAGGCCGACGAGATTGAGGCCGGAAACCTCGTTGCGCTCGGCGACGAGGAGAAACGGCGCGAGATCCTGCGTGATGCGCGCGAGGCCGGCGATCATCACGCCCTCGCCGATGCGCGAGAACTGGTGCGCGCCGGCGCCGCCGCCGAAGAACGTGAAGGCACCGACCTCCGTGTGGCCGCCGAGCATCACGTTCGTCGCGAGCACGACATCGTCGCCGACGAGGCAATCGTGGCCGACATGCGCGTTGGCCATCAGGTAGCAGCGCGCGCCGACGACCGTGTCCTTGCCGGCATAAATGGAGCGGTTGATCGAGGCGTGTTCGCGAATCACGGTGCCCTCGCCCACCCGCACGCCGCTGGCGGTCGCCGGATCGAACTTCAGGAAATTGGGATCGCCGCCGACGACGGCGAACGGATGCACGGCGACGTTCGCGGCGAGCACCGTGCCGCGGCGGATGACGGCGTAGGCGTGGATCGTGCAGCTCGCGTGGACCTGCGCGCCCTCCTCGATGATGGCGGTCGGGTGGATGCTCATTCGTTGGCTCCTCCGCGGCCGCGGCGCGGCGCCGGGCGTTCCGACAGCAGGTCCATCTGCGTGTCCTTGAGCAGGTCGTAGTTCTTCAGGATGCGCATCACCTGCAGCGTGTCGTTCTTGGTGTAGTTCTGGTTCACCTCCACCTTCTCGAGCAGGTCGAGCAGCATGGCGCGGAAGGAAATGATC